>JBDLTG010000062.1:0-29311 GCA_039805885.1 Bacteroidota bacterium | reverse complement strand
TGCAATGCCCCCAAAAAGTTAGACACTATTTGGGGGTATTTTTATGGAAAGAAAAGTCAAGTATAATTACGATTTTAAACTTCGGTGTGTAAATGAAGTTTTAAAAAGCAATCGTTCAATTGGTTCAGTTGCAAAAGAGAATGATTTTGATGAGTCTAATCTCAGGAAATGGATTAGTTTTTATCGCAAGTATGGTAAAGAAAGTCTTTTGCCTAGAAAGAGTCAAAATTATAGTATTGAATTTAAGCAAAAGGTATTACAAGCAATTGAAAAGGAGTCTTTATCTTTGATTGGAGCCTGTGTTGAGTTTAACATTTCTAGCGAATCGGTTATTATTCAATGGCAAAAGAATCATAAATCCCAAGGTATCTTGGGTTTAGAAGACAAACCTAAAGGAAGACCTAGATCGATGAACTTTAAAAGAGCTAAAAAGAAAACGAACAAACCTCTAACCAGAGAAGAAGAACTTTTACTTGAGATAGAATCATTACGATGTGAAAATGCTCTTTTAAAAAAGTTCAATGCCTTAGTTCGAGCCGAAGAAATCAAGAATATAAAGCGCAAGCCATAATAGAATTAAGGCATCAATATGATTTAGATATTCTTCTGAATCATATAAATATGGCAAGAAGTAGTTATTACTACTACGAGAAAAAACATCAAATAATTGATAAATATAAAGAGATTAAAACACTGATTCATCAAATTTATCATCAACACAAAGGTAGATTTGGTTATAGGCGAATTACCCTAGAAATTAAAAATAAAGGCATTTTAATTAATCATAAAACAGTCTTGAGATTAATGAATCTCTTAGGTCTAAAAAGCTTAATTAGGGTTAAAAAATACAAATCGTACAAAGGGCAGCAAGGAAAAATAGCTCCTAATATTTTAGACCGTAATTTTAAAGCTGCAATGCCTAATCAAAAATGGGCCACAGATGTTACCGAATTTAATGTATCTGGAAAGAAGTTATACTTATCTCCAATTATTGATTTATTTAATGGAGAAATAATAAGTTATGAATTATCTGAAAGACCTCATTTTAAACAAATAGTCAATATGCTTGAAAAGTCTTTTAGAAAAATACCAAATAATACAAATTTGATATTACACTCAGATCAAGGTTGGCAGTATCAAATGAACCAATATCGAGTATTACTTAAAGAGAAAGGAATTAAACAAAGTATGTCCCGAAAAGGAAATTGCTTAGACAACGCTATTATTGAAAATTTCTTTGGAACATTGAAATCAGAACTCTTTTATCTTAAAAAATACAGTTCAATCAACCAATTGAAAAAAGAAATAATTGAATATATAAATTACTACAATAATGACAGAATAAAACTTAATCTAAAAGGAATGAGCCCGATACAATATCGAGCTCATCATTATCAAAATTAATTATAAATTTGTCTAAACTTTTGGGTGCAGTCTATTAATTTGAATGCGCTTTTTTATTTTGGGGTGCCCTACGGTCGGGCTATTCGTTACAATCTTTTATTCCACTACGTTTCATAAAAGGATTTTCACTGCTATCCCTCACCCTCGAAGTACATTCGTTTTATTCTACATGCTATGCTTGCAATTTTTTACTAATTTTATAGTATGAAAATAGCCATACTTCAATCTGATTTAATTTGGGAAAACCCAAAAGCGAACCGAATTTATTTCGAAGAAAAAATTAATGGAATAAACGAGTCTGTTAATTTGATTGTGCTGCCTGAAATGTTTTCTACGGGCTTTACAATGAATCCTGGTGCTGTAGCTGAAACCATGCAAGGAGAAACCGTGTTGTGGATGCAATCTTTGGCGAAAGCCAAAAAAACGGCTATAACAGGAAGTGTAGTTATTGAAGAATCAGGTCATTTTTATAACAGAATGTTGTTTGTTTTTCCTTCTGGGGAAATTCAATTTTACGATAAAAAGCATTTGTTTACGCTTGCGGGAGAAGAGAAAGTGTATACGGCTGGCAATCAAAAATTAATTGTGGATTATTTGGGCTGGAAAATTTGCCCAATGGTTTGTTATGATTTGCGCTTTCCAGTTTTCTCCCGTAATACTGAAAACTACGATTTACTATTGTATGTGGCGAGTTGGCCAGAAAAAAGAATCAACGCTTGGGATGCGCTTCTTAGAGCCCGTGCTATCGAAAATATGAGCTATACTATTGGTGTCAATAGAATTGGTATTGATGCAAATGGGCATAATTATCCAGGACATTCTCAGGTACTGGATTGTCTGGGAGATTATTTAGTGGCTCCAGCGGAGTCAGAAGATATTTTTATAGTCGAATTAGATCAACAAAAAATGATTGCTGCCAGACAAAAATTGGGGTTTTTAAATGATCGAGATTCGTTTAAGTTACTCTAGAGTTGTTTTTTCTTCTTTTTGTCTTTATCCTCTTTTTTGATAGGAGGAGTGTAGGGAATGCTTAAGTCGAAAGTTTGCTCAACGTCCCAATTGGTTCTCACATCGATTTCTCCAGATAGATAAATGACTTCTTCGGCATATTTTTTCTCCAGGTAATTTCCGGAGTCAAATCGGTTATTTTTGTTGGTGTCATATATAGCGCGAAGTGTGAACAAGGCGGGATCTAATAGGTTGAAATCTATTGTGGTGTTTTTTTCCAGATATTCACTAGCGACAATTTCTCCGGTTGATTTTAGCAATTCGACAATTACAGGAAATGATTTTACGTTTTCAAGTTTTACCTTTAAATTCCCGTATTCCGTTAACTCTTTAGTGCTAATTTGGTAGTTTAAAGTATCATTTGTTTGTTCGAAAAAATCAGTCAATGCGCCAGGAAGCAAGGTGAAACTGTATTTTTTTGCAGGCTCTTTTTTGAAATCTAAATATAATTTTTGGTTGAATTCATCATAGGTCTTGGTGAATTTTAAAGCAGTCGAATCGCCGTCTATTAATTTGATTTTTGTTTCGTCAAATTTAATTAAAGGAGTAGAGGATTCTAATGCAAAACGATCATTAAAGCTGGATGCAGATGTTGAGCTGATAGTTAAAGTATCCTTTTTTTGATTTTTAATTTTAAGGGAAAAAGCCTTTTCGAATTTATCATGAGTTATGGCTACTTTTAAAGAGTCAGTTTTTAAAGGTTTGTACCAAATTTGGAGTGAATCTTTTTTCGGGAGTTTAGTAACGATACTATTTAGTAATTCTTTGTTGTTTTTTAAGGTAATTTGAGGCTTCGAATTAGTTTGCGAAAGATCTCCTTCGTAGCCCATTAATAATCTATTCCCGGATTCTTGAGTTGGTTTGAATGCTTTAAAAGGGCTGGTTTCTTTGAAAAGTTCTATTTCGTAAATGGTGTCATTTGGAATACTAATAAAATCTTTTATGAATCCTATTTTTTCAGTTTTAGGGTCGAATTTATTGTTTTTGTTAAGATCTTTTAAGGCAACTAAAAAGTATTTTCCTGCTTTTAAATTTTCCAGGCGAAACGTTTTCAGGCTGTCTAAAGTATTCGTGATGTATCTGGGACTTTCTTTGTAAATAACGGAGTCATTGAAAGTGTCGTTTACTTCATAAAGCATTACTGAAATAAAGGATTCAGCTTCTTTCTCGTAAGCATATTTTACTTTTCCGCCAAGAGCTAAAGAATCGATATAGCTGCCTGTAGAAAAAACGTATTTAAATTGGTTTAAAGGATTTCCTTCGTTATTGTCAGTTATACTTTGTCCAAAATTAAAACTATAGGTTGTGTTGGGTTTAAGGGTATCTTTTATTTTTATAGTAATGTATTTGCTGGCAGTTGTAGGGATAATTAGTGGCTCATTTTTCATAGGAGGTGAAATCACTAATTGTTTGCTTAAAGTTTTAAGAATTACAATTTCGTCAAATTCTAATTTGATTTGTTTTTCGTTGAAATTGGTGCTAAAATTTTCAGGGAAACTCATTTCTAAACTAGGAGCAATGGTGTCTTTTAGTCCACCGGTAATACTACCTCTTTTGGCACAACTTGCCATGATTATTATTAATAGTATAAAAATGTATTTTAATTTGCCTTTCAACATGTATTTTAAAATTTAGAAGTACAAAATAACGATTATAATTACTGGAATTAAAACTTTTTATGGAATTATTAAGGTTGTAAAGACGTAGAATATTTATCTTTAGAAATAGTTTTGTGCTTTGTTGTGTTTAAAATTTAGAAATGGTATGAAAAAGATTGATCATATAGGAATTGCGGTAAAAGATATTGTTGTGTCAAATGCTTTGTTCGAAAAATTATTGGGTGTTCCGTCTTATAAACAGGAAGAAGTAGAAAGTGAAGGTGTCTTAACTTCTTTTTTTAGAAGTGATACCAGTAAAATTGAACTTTTAGCCGCAACGCATGAAGATAGTGTTATCGCTATATTTTTAGAAAAAAAAGGAGAAGGAATCCATCATATTGCGTTTGAAGTCGATAATATCGAAGAAGAGATTCAAAGATTAAAAAAAGAAGGTTTTTGTGTTTTGAATGAAATTCCCAAGAAAGGAGCCGATAATAAGTTGGTTGTTTTTTTGCATCCTAAAAGTACTAATGGTGTTTTGATTGAATTATGTCAAAGTATTTAGCTTATTTTGTTGGGGCTTTATGGTGTTAGAAATCAGCAGGTTTCTGTCGCTAATTTTTTCAATATGAATGATGGTTTGAAAACTAAGTAAAAAAATTTGGAACAACCAAAAAATAGTGGTAATATTGCAGCCTCTTAACTGGTCCTATAGCTCAGCTGGTTAGAGCACCTGACTCATAATCAGGTGGTCCCTGGTTCGAGCCCAGGTGGGACCACTCTCAAAATTAAGCCTTTACAGCAATGTAGAGGCTTTTTTGTTTCTATCAGTACAACATATGTACAACAAATTGCTGACTTCACAAAGATAGTAAACTTTTCATTTTGTTTCAATTAGCTATATAATTTTCGTACTTTTAGCGTATATATAAATATTTATACTACTGATATGGATGCTTTATCTTTCTATTTAGACCGACAAATTAAAACAATAACCGACTTTAAAATATCATTGAGTAAAAAAACGGAATATTGGATCGCTCCACTTTTGCCAATATGTGTTTTATTTTTATCTGTCAAATTCATTTTAGATGGTTGGTATATTTTTGTTATTTTATTAATGCTGTCTTTGTTGTATTCATATTTGATGATTAGAGCTTCCTTTTATTTTTTAAGAGGTATAAATATTTTTATTTCAAGAAATGCGGTTCATGTTATTTTAAAAGAGGTAAAATCTTTTGTATTTCAAGATGGATTTATTTTAAAATTTGATAAAGGGTATGATATAAATTTATTTACGCCTGGTGAGGAGAAAAAAGTTAAGGATTCAGATAATAATATAGGCATTCAGCAAATATTATTTTATGAAGATTTCATTGATATTAAAATTAATAGCGTTAAGAATTGTAAAATTATTGATGATAGTATTACTACATATGATTTGATGAAAGTAATGTCAAATTATTATTCGAATAATGATAGCAATTCTTTCACTTTTCTGGAAAAACATATAGAAATTACTAAACCAAAAAATAATAAATGTTCTAATTTTAAAAGTAGTGAAGTAAATATTTTTGATTATAATCAAGAGAAGTTAAAGTCGAATTTAGATGAAAGCATGGAGTTTAGTCAAACACTTAAATTAAAAAATAAGAAGCTTAAAATTATAAAGACAGCACTTCAAGATATAAAGAATAATGGTTTAGTTGACGATAATCTTTCTGTGGAAGATTTTATGATGGTTTTATCTTATTGTTTTGGAAAAATAACGGTTAAAGATCCTATTTTGAAATTTGAAGTAAACTCTAAAGAGGTAAGTTCATTTCTGGAGTATTTCTTTATTCCATTCTTAAATTTAATTGAAGATAAATCTGATATTGGGTTAATTTCAGTTTGTGAATATTTTCAGTATAAAAAAGGGGGGGATTATAAACCAGTTAGATATAAAAGTATTGCGAGGAAAGACAGAAGAAATACTTCAAATTCTAAAATTGAGGGATATAATTTATTGTTAAATAAATACAAAATGGCGATTTTAAAAATCTAGTAAAGATAAAAGGCGATTCTTGTCCAACTCATGTTTCATTTGGTTTCATCTAAATAATTTAGCCTCATAATTCTAAAATATATATTATGAGTCCACAAAAAATTACTGAACAGTTAAATGAAATTAAAATGATGATTACTAAAGGTAATCAATTTCAAAAAGAAATCTTTACTATTAAGGATTTGATGGCCTATACAGGATTTTCAGATAGTACTATCCATAAATTATCTGCTAAAAAATTAATCCCACATAATAAACCAACCAATGGGGCTTTATTCTTCGATAGAGTCGAAATAGTTGAATGGATCAGGAAACATAGAGTTTATTCTGACGAGGAGGTTTTATCTAAATTTTCTAAAGAATTAAAAAAATAAGCGTTCAAAAATCCGCTTATGAACACCTGTGTACCTCGTTAAACTATTCTTAACTTGCCTATATATTGAGTATAGGGAATAAACTATTATCTATGGATTTAAATACTGCCGAATTTATTCGCGTAGGAACTTCCTATTATGCAATTGTGGAACGACCTACAATATCCGGATCATCTGAAAAAGTGATGATTCCTTGGTCTAAGGAAACTTTAATTATGGATCTTGGCAGAGAGGCTTTTTTGAAAATCAAAAAGTATTATGGTTTTGTATGTTTGCCACAGCATATTGAATTTCAGAGGGAAGTTGGTGATTTTTACAATATCTATCATCCTCTTGATTTTAATATCGATAGAACTACCGTTATCGATTATAAGGATCTTGAGTCTAAATTAGATTATACATTTAAACATTTAAAACATATTTTTGGTAGTCAATTTGAATTAGGTCTAGATTATTTAAAAATTCTTTTAGAAAAGCCTCAACAAATTTTACCGGTAGTCTGTCTGGTTTCTAATGAAAGAGAAACCGGGAAATCACTTTTTCCTAAGTTTTTGAGAAGAATTTTTTCCTTCAATGCAACTTATTCCTTTGCGGAATCTTTTATTAATAATTTCAACGGAGATATTTATGGAAAGTTACTTCTTTTAGTGGAAGAGGTTGTCTCAGATAACCAACAAGTAGTTGAGAAGATAAAATATCTTTCTACAGCTGATAAAAATAAATTTGAAAAGAAAGGTCAGGATCGTGTTGAAGGGGATGCTTTTTTTAAAATTGTTTTGACAAGTAATTTTGAGACAACTTTTATTAAAATATCTCCAGATGAAACCCGTTTTTGGGTTCGTAAAATTCCATCTATAGTTAAAGATCCTGATTTTGAGAAAAAGTTATTTCAAGAGATTCCTGATTTTCTTAATTATTTGATTCGAAGACCGTATTCTAGCATACGTAAAACAAGGATGTGGTTTACACCAGAACAAATTCGAACTAAAGCTTTGTTACGGTTAATGAATAATGAAAGTGATTTAACCAAGTATAGAGTCTTGGGGATTTTACGTGAGATTCATGAGAGTTTTGATGTGGAATTGATATTGATTGCTCCTAAGGAATTGTCTATGATTTCAAAAAAAATGCATCATCGAAATTTTGTAACCATAAATGAAGCCCGTAATGTTTTAAAGAATTTTGGATTTGTGCCTACATCAAACTCTTTTAAATATTTAGGTTATGAGTATTTATCACATGGTGAATTTGTTACTATAGATCGTGTTGGACGATATTATTCTGTGGATTATACTCAAATTGAGCCATTTTTTGATGAGAATGATGAGGGTTGAGTTATTGTTCACGTAATCAATTGTTTATGTCTCATCAAATTTATAATCATGCCTCATCAAAAATATTTTTTGATGAGAGATTCTTAAAATTTAAGCTGTGTTCGATTTTGATGAGTGATGAGAGAATGATGAGAGAAAAAATCCTTTGTTTATAGGGCTTGGAGGTGGATTCTCATCAAAACATCAAAAAAAAACATTTTTTTGAATCCTTCTGAAATTTGATTTTCAATGAACAATTTTTTTAAGAATTAGTTGGGGTAGGAACTAGCAAGACGGAACGGGGCAGAGCCTTGTTCATCTTGTTCTGCGAAGCTGTTACCTCCCCATTTTATTGACTTCTTTTAAGTTGTTCCTATTTTAAAAATATAGCAAAACTATATTTTGTAGTTCCTTCCCCTTTGTTTAGCAGTCTTTATGGGAGTCAGTTGAAAACTATAATATATTTTAAACAAAAAAGTATGAAAAAAGAAATGCAAAATACAATTACAACAATTGCTGTGTCAGCTAAAGATAATCAAAGGTTAACCACTTTCTGTAAACAACATGGATTTGCGAAGAAAGATTTTATCGGTTTGGTGCTTGATCATTACGATTCAAATGGAACACATCCCAAATCAAAAGACATACCGAAAACCGAACTTGAGAAAATTACTAAGAGATTAGATCAATTTTTCGCATTTTTTAAGACTCAAGAGCGTGACTTTATTCGTCCGGCATTAGAAGCAATAGTTGCCACAGATAGCAGGGTGCAAAATCAAATTGGGACATTGGCTTCTAAAAGAGATTTAATGTTGTTTTCTACTAAAGACAATGATGTTAAAATTGCAGAAGCAATTTTATTGGAAATTCATAAGCTCAAAGATTCTGTGGTACAACTCAATCACCAATTAGATAATTTTAAAAAATCTACTAGTGAAGATTTGAATGTTTTGAAGAATAGAAAAGGAATTTCATTTTAAATTAAGTTTATGCATATCAAAATTCAAGGAGGGGGCAATGGTAAATATGCCAATAAAGAAAGTTGTAATGCATTAGTAAATTATTTACAACATGAAGATTTAGAACGATTGAAAGATGGTGTGAAAATGCACCCCTTTTTTTCTCAAGTAGAGGATAATGTTAGTCCAGATCAAATTATTGATTTAATGGATAATAATAAGCAAAAGTTATGTAAGACTGATGCAAAGTTTTTCATGATCACCTATTCGCCATCTGAAGAAGAAATTAGTGTTTTAGGGGCTACAGAAGAAGAACAAGCAATGAATCTTAAGAAATTCGTTAGAGAAGGTTTGATGGAGCAATATGCAGCTAACTTTAAAAAGGATTTACAAGCTAAAGATTTAATGTATTTTGCGAAAATTCATTTTGAAAGGAAAAAATCAATTGGAGAAAAATCAAATACTCACGTTCATATATTGGTGTCCAGGAAATCTTTAGATGGACGTTTGAAATTGTCTCCACAAACCAACCATAGAAATACCTCCAATGGAGTTGTTAAAGGAGGTTTTGTAAGAACTGCTTTTGTCAATCTTTCTGAAAAGCATTTTGATAAGATGTTTAATTATCAAAGAGCAATAGCAAATAAATTTCATTATAAAAATGCTTATAAGCAGGCTAAGTCTCTAGAAAAGTTTAATTTAATTCAGTTGAAGTATATTCTTGAACAACATTCGAGTTTGGATAAAGATGTCATTTTGGAACTTTGTCAGAAGAATAGAGTAAATGATAAAAGAGTAATCAATCTTTTGAATGATCCTGATATGACTTTAGAAAATCTTTTAGCTTCTCTTAAGATAATTGATTCAGATTCTAAGAAGTCACTTGAATCGGCGATTTCAAATTCTATTGGAATTGTTAGTGAATCTCCGGTTTTGGATGATGAGAAGAAGAAACGAAAAAAGAAAAAGAGAAGGTTTGGTAATTGATAGGATATGTACTTAAGACTTTAAAAATATTCTTTTAACAAACCGTTAAAATAAAAACGGCTGAATTTTAGTGTTTCATTAATTGGATTGTTTTTATCCCAAGGGTCAGCTATGAGTAACTCCCTAAAAAACATCTCTCTTTGTGAATTTTCATAGTTAAAATCAATTTCTTGAGGAAGTATGACTCCTTTTGGATTTTCTTTTTTCAATTTAGCTAGCCATTTCTTGTTCCAAATAGAACATGCTAATTCATAAACATTTGATTGATCTGTTTGCATGGATTTGATTATTAAATACTGAAATTATTTAAAGATAGTAAAAGTTTAGATAATTTGTGTTTTAAAATATTTAGCTAGTTATATCTTGTTTGCTTGTCTAGTTAATTGGTTAAAAGCGAAATTGGTAGATGATAAAAAGTTTAAACCAGTTTGGGGTGTTGAGATTAAGTGGAGTAATAGATATTTTGAAAAACCACAAGAATTATCAAGTTTAATTCAGTTTTGTAAAAGCAATGAATTTTCTTGTTCATTAGTGACTTCTATTGATAGGCTAGGAGCTAAAGATGTTGGGGAATTGTCGTTGACTTTTTTACCTGCATCAGTTTATGCTTATAATATTGGAGATAACACACTGAAGAAGAAAACTTCAAGTTATTAATTAAAAAGATCTCTGAGGTTTAACTTTAAGAGGTTTCATGCTTTTTTGGTAACTACCAGATTAGATATTAATCTATTTAATTTGTTAAACAAAAGGGAAATAAAAAACACGAGATTTTGTTGTAATCTCATGTTTTTTATTTCCAATATAAGTTGGTCTTTAGATTGCTTTTAAAAAGAAAAAAATGATTTAAAGTAAATTCTCAAATGCGTGATCTAACTCTCTTAGTTTCGACTTAAATCAGTCCACTTTTTGCTGACGATTTACATAGGAAAAGTTATTCCAAAAAATATTTGAGCTTTTTAAAGGAGCTCAAATATTTTTTGGAATAACTTTTCAATTTACACAGTTAGTGAGACACTACCATATATGTTGTTTATTACAAAATAAAAGCTAATTTCTTATTAAAAATGTAAACCAGCTGTGTTTAAATCGATGTTTAGTTTGGTTTAATAGGAGAAAACCTTATTGGTACTGTAAATTTTTAAAAATTAGTGATTTGTGTAAAAATCACCAAAAGTGGGTATTGTATATTTAATTTGGTAATGATACGTTTGTAGGTAAACCTTTTGTAAAATTACCTAAATTGAGTTTGTTAAAACTATCTTTAAAATCATTATTAGCTGTATTACTGCTTATTGTAAGTGCAATAGGACTTATTAATACAGAAACTTTTTATAGCCCAACTGCTTTTGCTTATTATGGCTTCTGTATGATTACATTATTTTTTGTAATTGTTTCTTCTTTTTTAAATTCAACTAAAAACAACAGTGTTAGTCTTAAAATACCACTCTTTTTATTTGGAATATGGTGTTGTTATGTTCTCTTTCATTATTTCACAAATACAGGAACTCTCGTTTTTACTATTTATTGTGTTGTATTATATTTTTTATTTATCAAAGCAACGGCACTTTTTAGTACGTCCAATTTTAATTTTAAACTATTTTTTATTGGTATGGCAGCAATTGCATCAATAGAATCTTTTTATTGTATTGGTCAATTTTTAGGTTGGTTCAAAAGTCAAAATGAACTTTTTGCAGTTAGCGGTAGTTGGAATAATCCTAATGTTATTGCCATTTTTTTAGCACTAAGCTCGCCTGTTTTCTTATTCCTTTTTCAGGAGAAATATAAAAAAATAACACTATTTGGTTTTATCGTGTTATTAATCGCTTTACTATTACTCAAATGTAGAGCTGCTCTGGTAGGTACTGCATTGTCTGTTATAGTTTTCTACAGCTTACAATATAATTTTATCGGTTGGATTAAAGACAAGAAAAACAAATCTTCTGTAATAGCCTTGTTAATTTTAAGTCTCCTGATTATTATTCCAATATGTTCCCATTTGTATAACGCTAAAAAAGCATCAGCTGATGGCAGAAAATTTATTTGGAAACTTTCCGTCCAAATGGCAGCTGAAGAACCATTGACCGGTTATGGGTATGGTTTCTTTGAAAAAGAATACAACTTATTTCAGGCTGATTATATTAAACAGGGGAAAGCTACAGCGGAAGAATTAGCCAATGCGGGTCCTGTCATTATGCCGCATAACGAGTTACTCCTGAATGCAGTTGAAGGAGGGTTGATTGGTTTTGTATTGATGATTGGCTTGTTTATTGCACTTTTGTTAACTATCAAACAAAGACAAAAAAACATTACTGATAATATAACTATTGAAGAAAAAAAACAAACCGCTGACGATATCTATAATCTAAGTTACGCCGGGGTTGTTGCCTTTATTGGAATGTCAATGATTAATTCCACCATTCAAATAGTACCTATAATGTACCTGTTCATTATTTATGCTGCTATTATTTGTAGTAAACTTGAACCGATACAACTTCCAAGCTGTTTTTCATTTGTTAAAAATAATAGTAGTATTACATTACTGACTAAAACTACAACGGCTTTTAGCGGTTTGTATTTGGCTTACCTTGTTTTTGGTATGGCTACAGCTGATAATCTTAACAAGAAAGCGGCTTTGTTAAAAAAAGAGAAAAACTTCGAACAGGCTCTGCAAATCATGCCCGACTTAGCTAAAACTATCAATAGTTATAGCGATTATTGGAAAAATTATGGAGTTATTTATTTAGAAACAGAGCAGTATTCTAAAGCTTTAAACTGTCTGAAAATAGCAAAAAAACAGAGTTCCTTGCCTGATTTGTATAACAGTAGTGGCCTGTGTTATGAAAAACTTCATCAATATCCGCAAGCCATTAGCGAATATGAAACCCTTGTTGCTTTGTATCCTTCCAAATTTTTGTATCAAATGATCTTATTGAAAAGCTATTTAAAAAATAAAGATACTACTAAAGCTATTGCGCTGGCGGAGGAAATTATCAAAACAAAACCTAAAATACCATCCGAAAAAGTAAACCGATATAAAAATATTTGCCGGGGGGTGTTGTGGAAATTGGGATTCAGGAAAAAAATTAATGACAATTTCAATAACAATAACAATGGCAATTTCAAATTTTAATTATTCATTTATAAAGTAATTATGCGACATCATTTTAAAATTTTACTCTTATTAGTTCCTCTTTTTGTACAAGCCCAATATCCTGTAGCTGTTGAAACTGTTTTGAAAAAAGCAGGAACTAACAGGACTGAACTGGAAAAGGCATTGCAGTATAGCCATAAAACAGGAGATTCCCTGAAAATAAAAGCGATGCAATTTTTGATTGCTAATATGGATATTCACTCTTCATCTGATTATTATTGGGAAAATACAGCCGGAGAAAAAATAGCTTATAACGAATTAGCTTACTCCAATGTTGAAGAAGCAAGAAACGCATTTACAATGATTAAAGAAAAGAATCCCGGACTTAAAGCCAAGCCTATCATTTATGAAGATATAAAGACCATAAAGGGGGATTATTTAATACAAAATTTAGAAAAAGCTTTCGATTCCTGGAAAACATCAACTATAAAAACAACTTCGTTTACTGATTTTTGTGAATATATCTTACCTTACAGAGTAAGCATAGAACCTGTACAGGATTGGCGAACCATTTATTCTGAAAAATTCAAATGGATTCATGAACAAGTTCCTTCCAAAGGAATCGAATCCGTTTTACAATATGTAAAAGATGACTATGATAGTTGGTTCACTAACAATTGGAAAGAAAAACGTGAGGAACCTTTACCCAGATTAGGTAGCTTGCACTTACTTTTCCGTAAACAAGGCCCTTGCTCTGACATAGCCAGCATGAGTGTCTTTACCATGCGTTCTCAAGGAATTCCTGCTGCGGTCAATATTATCCCTTTTTGGGCAACTGCAACCGAAGGACATTACACCAATACTTTTTTTGACGAAAATGGGAAATCTCTTAATTGTGATTATGGAACAAGAGAGTTCCGTAATAATTTACCAAGAGAACCTGCCAAAGTAATCCGACTAACTTATTCTAAAAACCCCAAAGCCTTAGCCAATTTTGAAGAAGTAAATAACATACCGAAAGGTTTTTTACAACAGCAAAATTACATTGATGTCACTCCTGAATATTGGGAAACGATGGATGTTAAATGCCCATTATATTCAAATAGCAATGCTCCTAAAATTGTATATGCTACTACTTTTAACGGGTTGAGCTGGAGGCCTTTTTGGTGGGGGAAAGTAGAAAAAAACGACGTTGTTTTTACATCACTTTGCAAAAGAACGGTGATCATTCCACAATATTATACTAACGGGAAATCAATTCCTGCGGGGGCTCCTGTTGTTATCGGAAACAGTACGACTAAAGTTTTACTTCCGGATCTTACACAAACCATCGAAGTTATTATAGCCGAAAAGGAAAAGTATTTAAAATTCAAATTGGGTATTACCTATAAATTATTCTATTGGAATGATGGCTGGAAACTGTTAGGAACTCAAATTGTGAATAGTCCTATAACCGAAATGAAATTTGAAAAAGTACCTAAAAATGCTTTGTTCTTATTTCTTGGAAGTGATTCTAGAGGTTTAGAACGGCCTTTTATTATTGATGAAAATAACGAAAGAATCTGGTTTTAATAACCACCCTAACTCTCCCCAAAGTAGAGGAAAAGAAAACGAAATAAAAAAATTAAATTCTTATAACTTAAAACCATAACCAATGAAAAAAACATTACTATTATTCTCATTATTGCTGCCTTTTTTAAGTCAGGCACAAGTAAGCCCCAACGTTAGTAAAAAGTATCCGGCTCATATTGTTTGTAAAATAGACGATGTACTTTCAAAAGTAAAACTGGATGAAGAAACGCAAATTAAAATAGCTAACAAATTTCAAAAAATTGACAGCATAGCTAATATGAGTCTGGCTCATGGTGGTTCTGTGGAAAATTTAAAATCCTTTTATAAAATGGATATTTCATTTTTACAGGATATAGTGTCAACTGAGGAGTTAGAACAATTTGCCTATCAAACAAATAAAGACAATCGTTTTTTAGCAGCTTTAAATTCTATTACTTATACAAAATTAAAAGTTGAACAAATAGACGAAATACGTCAACTCAATGATTCGCTTAATGAAACGCCTAAAAAAACTTTAAAAGAAACTATACAATTTCAAAATTGGAAACTAAATAAAATTCTTGATAAAGAACAATATGTTGCGTTGCTAAAATTTATATATAAAGATCAATCTCTTGAAGAAGCCAAAACAGACTGGCAAAGAATATTGAAACTAAAAATTAATACCCCAGGAAAAGAAAAGGAAGAATTTAGAAAAATAGCTGATTATCATTTTAGTAAAAATAGTTTTTTGGATAAAAAAGCCGATCGTTTTGAAAAAGCGCAACGTGATTTTTTAAGTCTGAAAGCAACAACAATGGAGCCTCCAATGTTAATACGCGCTAATATACTTTCTAACCAAAGACATGCTAATAATAAATATGCTTCCATTATTCAATATGAAAAGGAACTGGATCTAAGCCAGCAACAAATCGATACGCTGTTGGTAAAGTATTTAGCATTTGAAAAAATCATAATCGAAAACAGAGAAAACGATTTAAAAGGCAGTTTAGAACCGCATAAATTATTGCCCTCAGAATTTGAAAATATCGCTAAAATAATAACACCCGAACAAACCAACAAATGGCTAAGCCTTAAAAACAAGAATGAAGCCATCAAAAAAAGCAAAGAAAGCTGGGCTAAACTAGAAGCTGAAGGTTTAAGTAAAGATTTAGATAAAGAAAAAACAACCAAAGATCTTGCTGTTTATCATCTAAGGTATTTGATCGCAGCAGAAAAAGCTAAAAACTGGAAAACACCGGAAAGTCGTTTTTTGGTGCGTGATGCCGAACAAAAAAAACCTGAAATCCTTTTACAATTAGAGGCAATAAACCGAAGTAAAGTTAAAACTGAAAATGCTAAAAATGCCATGGCATGGTAAAATCTGATTGTTTGAACAATATTAACTTAAACCAATAATTATCATGAAAAAAACTACCCGAAAAGTAGCAGTATTGCTACTACTGTTAGGTGGGATGTTGTGTCAGGCACAAGAAATCCCCGATGTTAAAAAAGCTTTGATAACGGCCCGATTTCAACTATTTAAGAGTAGTCCTACTTATAATCCGGAAAATGCCATTGTTGTTTATACGCAACTGGCAACCCAAGGTAATGCCGAGGCTATGAATGCATTGGGAATGATCTATTCTAAAGGCATTGGAGTGACTATCGATGAAACCTTAGGGATAGAATGGTTTGAAAAAGCTGCTAATGTAGGCTATGCCAAATCCTGGTACAACCTTGGGCAATTGTATAAAGATAATGATGCGGTTAAAGCCATAAACTATTTTGAAAGAGCAGCTAACTCCGGCTATGCTACAGCCTATGCGGCTTGGGGAAGAATCCTTATGACGGGAGAAGGTGTTGCACAAAATTATCGACAAGCCGTAACTGTTTTTAAAGAAGGGACTGAAAAAGGAAATGCTTATTGTAATTATGCTTTGGGGTATTTATATTATAAAGGTTTTGGAGCTGCACAAGATTATGCTTTGGCAATTGAACACTTTGAAATAGCAGCCCAAAAAAAACAACCTTGGGCGATGTATATGTTGGGCTTGTGTTATCGCAATGGATATGGTGTAACTATTGATTTAGAAAAAGCTAAATTTTGGTTGAATAAATCGGCTTCAATAGGAGTGAAACCTTCACAAATGGAATTGGCTGACCCAGAAGCTGAAAACGAATATCCAAACCAATCCAAAACAGTTTCAAAACCTATTGACGAAATCATTAGTGTTACTGAAACAGATGTGCCTAAAACCTTCAAAAAAGTAAAACAAGCAGCTATAAATACCAATATTTCTGGGAATTATACTGGTACTATATTGCGTTATGACTGGAGCGGACAAAACATCATCAGTAATACGCCTATAACAATTGATTTAAACCAAGATAAAAAGCAATTAACGGGTGTATGGAAAGAGGAAGCAGGTGATACCATAAACTTTAACGCAGAAATACAGGAAAATGCAATCACTTTTAAAGACACTAAAATAGACCGTACCGAACATTTTTATAAAGGCGGTTTAAATAGTTATGAATTTAAAAAAGCACAATTGCAATTGATTCAAACGCCTGAATCTTTGTTTTTGATAGGTAATTTACAACTCTATAATATAAAAGAAAGAGAAAATGAAAAACCCATTTATCTGATTGTCGAGAAAAAAAATAGAGGGACTGAAATTACTTCCGAAAGTGAAATCCTTTCTAGAGTAATAGTGTATCCTAATCCATTTATCAGCAATTTCGAGTTGAGTTTTGATTTAGTGCAAAATATGGACGTTACTGCAAGTATATACAGTATAACCGGAAACCAGCTTTACACTACCCAATGGAAAAATCTGGAGCAAGGAACACAAAAGAAAAGTATCAATCTAAATGTTCCTTCTGGTTATTACATACTTCATCTAAATTACGGGCAACAAGTAAAAACGGCAATTTTAATTAAACAATAAGAACTATGAAAAAATATTATATCTTAGCTTTTACGTTCTTATGTTTGTTGATAGGACATAGTAGTTTTGGACAAACATCAAGTGGAGATTATACTGTTGATGAAATGAATGAATGGTTGTCTGAAGTCTTTGGAAGACAAGTAACTTCTTTTTCAACAGATTCTAATGGGTATATTACATCTGTTGATGGACCTGGAGAAGGAGGAAGTTTTCATGATGGTTATGTTGGTTTTGAAACCTCTGGTGATGGAACGGGAACATTTATTTGGACTCCAATTAATACTACTTCTACAAATACAAATACGGGCACTACCACAGAAACTACTACTGATACTAGTACTAACACAAATTCATCCACGAGCTATACCTCATGGGTAGGTTTTGTGGATATGTCAAGTTACTATTCTGGATCTACCTCTAATAATAATTCTTACGGAGATTGTTATTCTTGTAATCTCTATGAAGAATCTGATAGTATTATTTATCCTGACACTTCAGATAATAATGACACTAGTAATTATACAGCCAGTTCTGATAATTATTATTATCAATCGGATACTAAATATTATGATATTGCGTATATTTCGGACTCCAATAGTACAACTTCTACTAACCTAAATTTAAAAAAAGTAATTACACAAATTGAATATCAAAATGCGATGATTAATTCGATAAATACTGGTTATAAAATCTTTTCGAATTCAAATTTTAATTTAGTTACTTCTAATGGAAATACATATAATGGTAAACTTACTAGATTTGTTTCCGTTTTAGGAGGAACTGATTATTATTATTTTACCCCGGCTACTAATAGTAGTATGTTCAGTACTACAAATCAATATTTGATTCCGGCTTCGGGAAATTCTTATATTAGCCATTATAATAATTCTTACGGTGGAGGGACGTTTCCTCAAGACACTAATGGGTTTCCAATAGGATTCTATTCTATGGCTACTAATAATAATGGTGTTTTTACTGTGTATTTTCCATACGATCAAGGTGTAAACGAAGGGTTAACTCCCTATTGTGAAGGATGTACAAAAATTGAACAAATCAATACTACTAAATATAGTCAATTGCAACAGCTTTTAACTAAAATAAAACCTTTTGTATTGAATAATCCAACAATTTTAAATTACTTTAGTATATTAAGCGGTTATAATTCAACTGAAATATCAAATTTACTTTCTGAAGAAAATTTAAAAAAAATAGTTAGAATTACTGATCTTATAAACAATGGGAATTTCCCTCGAGGAACTACACCGAATATTTTGTTTATAAGAAAGGATTATGTTTCAGGTTTGCAGTCTGGAACTTATTATGGATATAATTATTCAACAACAGATATGAACGGTTTATCATTCTTTATTATGATTGATATTTTACATGAATTAATTCATTATGGTAGGTATTGGAATAATTTACCCATTGAAGTGAATGGGAGTGAGGCAGGTCACACTTTTGAAAGTTGGGCATTTGGTCATGAAAAAGTAAACGTATATTTAGCAACACAAATTAAAGGGAATTATGGATGGAATTTTTAAAAAAATAGTATTAGTTTTAATTTGTTTAACACTTGTTTGTTGTAAAGACAAAGAATATGAAGAACATATTCGGCTTCTTAATGAGGCAAGATTAAAAGAAAAGGAATTAATTAAGGAAGGGCGAAAATTGATTCAGCAAAACAGTAATATTCTAATTGATTCTGTATTTGTATTTGATATTAAAAGTTTGGAGCCAAAAGTGAAAGAAGAAAAGCTTTCTATTGGATTAATTGATTCTATTCATTATAAAAGTACAGGAATTGAGTCAGAGAGGAATCATGTAGCTTTTAAATTACATAATTCTGATTTAGCTAATTTTAAATCAGAATATGAACTCCATTTAGTTCAAAATGAGAGTCAAAATGAGAATCAAATTAATAATATTTTATTTTTCAAATTCTCAAATTTTATAATAGATAATAACAGGGCTAGAATCAGAGTTAGAAAAATTTTTGGAATAAGTACGAGGGAAGCCACTTTTTTCTTTGAAAAGATAAATAATAAATGGGTTTTTAGAAAAAAACAAGTGTCTAGCGATATTGGGTAAATTTTAACTTCTTAACTAAAACAACTGTTTTCTAGTTTTCTTAAAGACACAACCTTGTTAACTGATGCAAACGTTAACAAGGTTTGTTTTTTTAAGAATAACACGAAAAACTACTTTGCTCTTTGTAGAGTTCTTTCATGACAATGTTTTTTGTGTGTAGTTCTTTCATGACTAGATACAAAAAGTTCTTCTAAATAATTTTTAGATTAAGTTCTCAAAGGCAAAATCTAAATCTGTAGTATTGAAATCTTCCAAATAAGTTTCAGTTGTTTTAATAGATTGATGTCCTAAGGCTTGTTTAATCATTACGGTATTGATGCCCTTTTTTAAAGATATTGTTGCGAAGGTGTGTCTGGCAGTATAAAAAGTCACTTTGTTTTTGATACCACATTGGAGTGCAATAATGTTGAGAAGTTTTCCATAATAATTCAAAACACTTTTTTTTCGATCTCTCAATTCTTCTTTGGTGTAAAGTTTTTCATTTTTTTCTAAAATCGGTAAAATATAATCGGTATCAAACGGGCGATAAATTTTAAAATAGTTCAGGATGGTTCTCATATAATTATTGTCAGGAATTTTTTACATTTAATTTTATTCCAGTTTTATTTCTAACATAAGAAAAACTATTTAAATCAACATCTTCCCATTTTAATTCAGCCAAATCAGTGAAATTCATGCCTCGGCAATAAAAACTGAATAAGTAAGTGTATAAGGCTTTAGCTCCTTCTTTGTTTTCAGATATGTCATAGTCTAATAATAATTGTAAATCTTCTTTGTTTAAAGCTTTCTTTACTTTGCTGGATTTTAATTTTGAAATCATATAATCTTTGAAAGGGTAAAATTCACTGGAAACAATTTTAGATTTTATAGCAGAGTTGTAAATGGCTCTAATATTACGCATATATACACCAATTCCTCCGTCATTGCAACCATTGGAACGTAAGAAGGACTCAAAAGCTATTAGAAAATCGTAATTGATTTTAGTGAAATCGTAAGTTGAAATTGTTGGTCTAAATCGCGTAAGTGCTGAAATAGTGTCGCGATACGAGCTGTTTGAACTTATTTTTCCGGATTCTTTTAATTGGAGTTTTCTTTCTTCAAAATAAGCAATAAAACTTAGTTTTTTTACCTCTTCAGGTCTGAATAGGGAGTCAAATGATTCCAAAGAAAAGTCTTGTTTTTCCTCAATCATTATGTCTAATATTTTGGAAGCATTTTGTTTTATTGAATTTAATATTCGGTTACATTGCAAACTATTTGGGAATTTTGATGTAAATTCGCCTGCTTTGTCATTCCAAAATTTTGGTAAAGTATTATAAGGTGTTTTGTAGAATTTAGATTTTCTATCAATCGTTATTCTTAAATTTATAGGAAATGTGCCGTCGTTAAGCATTGTCTTTTTTAGGATGATTTTTACACTAGCTTTCATTTTGATATTTTTAAAAGTTCAACATACGTACAACAAATGCGTGCATATTGTGAAACCGGATGAAACAAAAATATTTTTTAAAAATGATAAACAGCTGTAAAACAATAGCTTTGAAGCTAAATGCAATTGAATGCAAAAGTTAATGGTCTATCTCATAATCAGGTGGTCCCTGGTTCGAGCCCAGGTGGGACCACATTTTAAGCTTAAAAAGCCTTATGGACATTGCGTTTGTAAGGCTTTTTTATTTTTAGGGGCGGAATGAGGGGCGGAAATTTTTTTAATTTGCTCCCTTTTTGAGGATCGCTTTTTGACTTAATTTAGTATTTGTATTTAAATGTCTTTTTGTAGTTGCTTAAATTCTTTAAACACAGTGATATGTAGTAAAATTTGATAAAAGTGCAATCGATGTAAGGGAGTTAATAATCGACGAAAACCCTTTAAAATTAACGTTTTAAAGGGTTTTTCTTTTGTGTGAAATTCATTTAAATGGTATATCTTTGCTTTTAAATGTTTAGTTTGTGTGAATTAAGTCTATGGTATGCGCGAGTAACGTGCTTAGTAGTTTCTAAACATTTTTTTTCCATTATATGAGAGAAATGTTAAATAAATATGGTTTTTTAATTATCTGCTCATTAGTGAGTTTTGAGCTTGTTGCTGATAATCCTACGCCTCCTCCAGGTCTTCCTATTCCTCCACCACCAGGGTTGCCAGTAGGTGATGGGGTGTTGTTTGTTGTTGGTTTGTTATTCGGATTTTATAAAATATATACTTCTATGTTAAAAAAGAAACGCTCGATATAATCGAGCGTTTCTTTTTGGTGTTTGTTTTTTTTAAATTTTGTTAGCGTATAATCGGGATACATATTTGCCTATAACATCAAATTCCAGATTAATTTTTGAACCCACTTTGAAATCTTTAAAATTAGTGTGTTCGTGAGTGTAGGGGATAATTGCTACGCTAAATTGGTTTTTCTGAGAGTTTACTACTGTTAAACTTACTCCGTTTACAGTTATAGACCCTTTTTCGATAGTTAGGTTGTTTAGTTTTTGATCGTATTCAAAGGTGTAGAGCCAGCTTCCATTAGTTTCTGAAATTACAACGCAGGTTCCTATT
The DNA here is from genome assembly GCA_039805885.1 of Bacteroidota bacterium. Lineage (GTDB taxonomy): Bacteria > Bacteroidota > Bacteroidia > Flavobacteriales > Flavobacteriaceae > Flavobacterium. Next base: position 7,389 of record JBDLTG010000062.1, on the reverse strand, counting down.
TGGTCAACGTGACCTTGAACTATATGGCCGTCTAAGCGATCTCCTAATTTCATGGCTCTTTCTAGATTAACTAAAGCTCCTTCTTGCCATTCTCCTAAATTTGTTTTTTTTATCGTCTCGTCAATGGCGGTTACGGTGTATGTGTTGTTGTTTATGGCTACCACGGTTAAGCAAATTCCGTTATGTGCTACACTTTGGTCTATTTTGAGCTCGCTTGTAATCGAAGAGTTGATCGTTACATGGATATTGTCTTTTTCTTTTTTTATTTCTTGGATCGTTCCAAGGGTTTCTATGATTCCTGTAAACATTCTTGTTTTATTTTACTAAATTTGCACTTCAAAATTAGCAATAAAAACTTGTGGATATGATTAAAAAAGCAGAAAATATTATCGTTGGAATTTCTATTGGAGATTTAAATGGTATTGGAAGCGAGGTTATTCTAAAAACATTCGAAGATCCTCGAATGTTAGAGCTGTGTACGCCAGTTATTTTTGCTAATGTAAAGATTTTGTCTTTCATAAAAAGAAATTTAGATTCGGCAGTTGTTCTTCATGGTATTGATAAAATAGACCAAGTTGTTATTGGAAAGATCAATGTGTTGAATGTGTGGAAAGAAGGTGTTGATTTGAATCTAGGTGTAAATGATGACAAGGTAGGGGAATACGCTATTAAGTCTTTTGTTGCTGCTACAAAAGCTTTGAAAGAAGGATTGGTGGATGTTTTAGTGACGGCGCCAATAAATAAATACAATATACAATCGGAAGATTTTAAATTCCCTGGGCATACCGATTATTTGGATCAGGAATTGGAAGGGGATGCTTTGATGTTTATGGTGCAGGATAGTTTGAGAGTAGGTTTATTGACGGATCATGTGCCTATTAATGAAGTGGCTTCCCGATTGACAGAAGATTTGATTGTTAAGAAAATAAAAACAGTACAACAGTCTCTAATTCGTGATTTTAGTATAAGAAATCCGAAAATTGCTGTTTTAGGATTGAATCCGCATTGTGGTGATGGAGGGGTTATAGGAAAAGAGGATGAGGAGCTGATAAAGCCGGTTTTGAAAAAAATGTTTGATAAAGGAATAATGGTTTTTGGTCCATTTGCTGCTGATGGTTTTTTCGGGAGTGGTCATTACGAGAAATTTGATGCTGTAATTGCAACTTATCATGATCAGGGGTTAGTTCCATTCAAAACCTTGTCTTTTGGGAAAGGGGTTAATTTTACTGCTGGTTTGGATAAGGTGAGAACTTCGCCAGATCACGGTACGGCTTACGATATTGCTGGTAAAGGAATGGCAGATTTTAATTCGTTTAAAGAAGCGGTATATTTGGCTATAGATGTCTATCGTTCAAGGATTCAGTACGATGAAATGACCGAAAAGCCGTTAAAAGTTAGGGAAAAATAAATGTAAATAAAAAAAGATTAATAACGTTATTGGTTTTATAATAATTTTATATCTTTGCACTCCCGAAGTTACGGGCAAAATTTTGTTGAAATGAATAGGACAAAAGAATTTTTAATTCCTTTCGTAGGGTTAAAGCTGGGAAAACATCATTTTGAGTATCAAATAAATAATGCGTTCTTTGAGAACTTTGAGTATGATGAATTTCAAAATTCGGATATCAAAGTCAATGTAGTTTTAGATAAGAAAAGCAATATGCTTGAGTTGGAGTTTAAGCACAAAGGGACGGTTAATGTTCCTTGCGACTTAACGGGTGAAGATTTTGATTTGCCAATTAAAGGTAAAATGAAATTAATAGTTCGTTTTGGAGAAGTGTTTAATAATGATAATGAAGAGTTGTTGATTTTGCCTTTCGGCGAATTTGAAATAGATATAATACAGTATATTTATGAGATGATTGCGCTTTCGGTGCCTTTAAAACGAGTTCATCCAGGGGTTAAAGACGGAAGTCTAAAGACGGAAGTTTTAGATAAGCTGAATGAATTGCAAGTCAAAGAAGTAAAAGAAAAAGAGAATAAAGAAGAGAATATAGACCCACGTTGGGACAAATTAAAGCAACTATTAACGGATAAATAATATAGTAAAATGGCACATCCTAAAAGAAAAATCTCGAAAACAAGAAGAGATAAGAGAAGAACACATTATAAAGCTACAGTAGCACAAATCGCTACTTGTCCTATTACAGGAGAGGCGCATTTGTACCACAGAGCTTACTGGCATGAAGGGAAAATGTACTATAGAGGACAAGTGGTTATTGATAAGTCAGAAGCTACTTTCGCATAATACGTTTTTATAGATAATACGAGAACTCTCACACTATGTGAGAGTTTTTTGTTGTTTGTAATTTTCGCTAAATAAGAAGTTTTTAAAGATAAAGGGTTTAGATTTTTTTTGTATTTTTAACCCCTTTTTAAACGTTTTCTTTTGTGTCGATACAAAAGGGAAAATATCCGAATAAAATGAATAAAATTACGGCCGCAATTACTGCAGTTGGAGCTTATGTTCCAGATTTTGTGCTTTCAAACCAAGTTCTTGAAACAATGGTGGACACAAACGACGAATGGATTACTTCGCGTACAGGAATAAAAGAAAGAAGGATTTTGAAAGATGCTGATAAAGGAACCTCTTATTTAGCAATAAAAGCAGCTGAAGATTTAATCGCTAAAGCTAATATAGATCCCTTAGAAATTGATTTGGTTTTAATGGCAACAGCCACACCAGATATGCAAGTTTCGGCAACAGGAGCTTATGTTGCAACCCAAATAGGTGCTACAAATGCCTTTGCTTACGATTTACAAGCCGCTTGTTCCAGTTTTTTATACGGAATGTCTACAGCAGCAGCATACATTGAATCAGGAAGATATAAAAAAGTATTATTAATAGGTGCCGATAAAATGTCGTCTATTGTTGATTATACTGATAGAACTACATGTATCATTTTTGGTGATGGAGCAGGAGCCGTATTATTCGAACCTAATTTTGAAGGTTTAGGATTGCAGGATGAATATTTAAGAAGTGATGGTGTAGGTCGTGATTTCTTGAAAATTGATGCTGGAGGATCTCTTCATCCTACAACTATTCAAACAGTTGAGGAAAAAAGACACAATATTAGACAAGACGGGAAAACAGTATTTAAGTATGCTGTAACCAATATGGCTGATGCAAGTGAGCAAATTCTTAAAAGAAATAATCTTACTAACGAAGATATTAACTATTTAGTTCCTCATCAGGCCAATAAGCGTATCATTGATGCTACTGCAAGCCGAATGAATTTAGAGGAATCTAAGGTTTTAATGAATATTGAAAGATATGGGAATACCACATCAGCAACCTTGCCTCTGGTTTTAAATGATTTTGAACATTTGTTTAAAAAAGGAGATACTATTATTTTTGCTGCATTTGGAGGAGGATTCACCTGGGGTTCTATTTATCTAAAATGGGCATACAACAAAAAATAAATTTAAACTAAAATCACAAATATTATGGATTTAAAAGAAATTCAGAACCTAATCAAATTTGTATCCAATTCTGGTGTTGCCGAGGTAAAGTTAGAAATGGATGATGTTAAAATTACCATTAGAACAACCTTGGAAAGCAGTGCTCCAGAGCCAACTTATGTGCAACAAATGCCAGCTCAAGCACCAGCACAACAAATTATAGCAGCTACACCAGTTGCAGCAGCGCCAGTAGCTGAGGACTCAAAATTCATTACTATAAAATCGCCAATGATTGGTACTTTCTATAGAAAACCTTCTCCAGACAAACCAATGTTTGTAGAGGTAGGTACTACTATTGCTAAAGGAGATGTACTTTGTGTTGTTGAAGCAATGAAATTATTTAACGAAATTGAATCTGAAATTTCTGGAAAAATCGTTAAAATTTTAGTTGACGATATGTCTCCAGTTGAATTTGATCAACCATTATTCTTAGTAGACCCTTCATAAATTTAAGATTTTAGATTGCAGATTTTAGACTGCAGATTTGATCTTGATTAACATTTAGATTCAAATCAATTGCATTCTTGACTTCTAACTTCTAACCTCTAACTTCTAACTTTTAAAAGATGTTTAAAAAAATATTAATTGCAAATAGGGGAGAAATTGCACTTCGTGTAATTAGAACTTGTAAAGAAATGGGCATTAAGACAGTAGCAGTTTATTCTACTGCCGATGCAGAAAGTTTACACGTAAAGTTTGCTGATGAAGCGGTTTGTATCGGACCCGCGCCAAGCAACCTTTCTTATTTGAAAATGTCAAATATTATTGCAGCAGCCGAAATTACAAATGCTGACGCAATTCATCCAGGATACGGATTCCTTTCTGAAAATTCTAAATTTTCAAAAATTTGTCAAGAACACGGTATAAAGTTCATTGGAGCTGCACCTGAAATGATTGACAGAATGGGAGATAAAGCTTCGGCAAAATCAACTATGATTGAAGCTGGTGTTCCTTGTGTTCCGGGTTCAGTTGGGATTTTAGAATCTTATGAACAAGCATTAGAGCTTTCTAGAGAATTCGGTTTTCCTGTAATGCTAAAAGCTACCGCTGGTGGTGGAGGTAAAGGAATGCGTGCTGTTTGGAAAGAAGAAGATTTACTAAAAGCTTGGGAAGGTGCTCGCCAAGAGTCAGCTGCTGCTTTTGGTAACGATGGTATGTATCTTGAAAAATTAATCGAGGAACCACGTCATATCGAAATCCAAGTTGTAGGTGATTCTTATGGAAAAGCTTGTCATCTTTCTGAAAGAGATTGTTCAGTACAAAGACGTCATCAAAAATTAACCGAAGAAACTCCTTCTCCATTCATGACTGACGAATTGCGTCAGAAAATGGGTGAAGCAGCAGTAAAAGCAGCCGAATATATTAAATATGAAGGCGCTGGAACGGTTGAATTTCTAGTGGATAAACACCGTAATTTCTATTTCATGGAAATGAATACGCGTATCCAGGTTGAACATCCTATTACAGAACAAGTAATTGATTACGATTTAATTCGTGAACAAATTATGGTAGCAGCTGGAATTCCAATTTCAGGAAAAAACTATTTGCCACAATTACACGCTATTGAATGTCGTATCAATGCCGAAGATCCATACAATGATTTTAGACCTTCGCCAGGAAAAATTACTACATTACACATGCCAGGTGGTCATGGTGTGCGTTTAGATACTCACGTATATTCAGGTTATACTATTCCGCCAAATTACGATTCGATGATTGCTAAATTAATTACTACTGCTCAATCTCGTGAAGAAGCAATCAGTAAAATGAGAAGAGCATTGGACGAATTTGTAATTGAAGGAATTAAAACAACAATTCCTTTCCACAGACAATTAATGGATGATCCTCGTTATATAGCGGGTGATTATACGACTGCTTTTATGGATACTTTCAAAATGAACGAACCAGAATAAAAGTTTATATTTAATTCAAACCTCACTGAAAAGTGAGGTTTTTTTGTTTCTATTTGGTTTGAAATTATATGGTTTCCCTCAACCATTTAAAAAATTCTCTTTGCCATACTTGTGCATTTTGAGCTTGTAATACCCAATGATTTTCTTCTGGAAAATAGAGAAAACGACTTTTAATTCCGCGTAATTGTGCCGCTTGAAATGCTTCTTGTGCCTGACCGATGGGTACTCGAAAATCTTTTCCGCCTTGGATAATTAAGATGGGTGTATTCCATTTTTCTACAAAATTCATCGGATTGAATTGAGTATAGGCTTTTTGAGCTACTGCATTGTCTTTTCCCCAATACCCACCGCCAAAATCCCAGTTGCTGAAAAATACTTCTTCGGTAGTTCCAAACATACTTTTAGTGTTGAAAACGCCATCATGTGCAATAAAAGTTTTAAAACGATTATTGTGAATTCCAGCTAAATAATACACCGAATAACCGCCATAGCTAGCGCCAATACAGCCCAAATGATTGGTGTCTACATAACTTTCCTGAGATATATTATCAATAGCCGAAAGATAATCGTCCATTACTTGTCCGCCCCAATCTTTACTGATTTGTTCGTTCCATTCTACTCCATGCCCCGGCATTCCACGACGATTAGGCGCTACAATAATGTAATCGTTGGCAGCCATTAATTGAAAATTCCATCTATAGGAATAAAACTGACTCAACGCACTTTGCGGCCCACCTTGACAATATAACAGAGTTGGGTATTTTTTTGAAGCATCAAAATTGGGTGGAAAAATAACCCAAACCAGCATTTTTTTGCCATCGGTGGTGGTTACATATCTTTTTTCGGTTGTGCTTAAAGCTAAAGATTGATAGATTTCAGTGTTGATATTGGTTAATTGTTGCCAATTTTTCTCAACCAAATCATAAGAGAAAATTTCAGCTGCATGATTGGTATCTTCTCTAATCACTATAATTTTGGTGTGATTAAAACCTATTAGATTTGTAATGTCAAAATAACCATCGGTAATTTGTTGCAGCTGAGGCTGTATCTTTGTAAGTCCAGGAAAATGAACTTCAAATAATTGTTTGGTACCATCAATTGGAGCAATAAAATAAATTTTTTGGCTGTCTTCACTCCAAAGAAAACTATCCACAGTTCCATCCCAATGGGCAGTTAGGTTTATTTTTATTCCTTGGAAAAGAATAATAATGTCATTTTTGTCAGCTTCATATCCATCGCGTTGCATTTGCAACCAAGCCAAAATTCCCGAAGGGGAGAATTGTGGAGCAACATCATAACCTAAATTTTCTTCGGTAAGATTAGTGGTTTTTGCTGTTTCTAATTCGTATTGAAAAATATTGCTATTGGTAGAAATGGCATATTCAGTTCCAAATTTTTTCTTGGATACATAAAGAATACTCTTGCTGTCTGGTGACCAAATGTAATCTTCATCAGTTCCAAAAGGCTTTTGGGGACAATCAAAAAGTTCATTTTCCATTATGTCCGTTTGCGGTGCATCATCTTTGTTTTCTTTGTAAAAAACATGATTGAATTTGCCTTCATTCCAAGTGTCCCAGTGACGGTAATTTAAGGAATCATATATTTGAACTTCTGATTTTTCTAATTCAGGATAAAAATCTTTGCCTAGAATGTTTTGCAATTTTACTTCTTGATGGGAAAACAAGTATTTGCCATCGGGCGATAGTTTTTTATTGATTAAAATACTATCGGTGTTTTCAATTTCGGTTGGGTTCCCACCGTCTATTGGAATAAAATAAAATTTAGTATTCTGTTTATTTTCTTCTATTGAAGGCGTATTTACTTTGTAAACAATATTTTTTTTGTCATTAGATAATCCTAGGGCTGTTATTCTTCCTAATTGCCACAGCAAATTGGCTGTCATTTTATTTTGTGTCATTGTTTTTAAAGCTACTGTTTTAGGGATATAAAAATAGTTAATTTAAAATTGCTTATTTCTGTTCTTTGAACCGTAAAAATAATTTAAGATTAGTTA
>JBDLTG010000061.1:0-54432 GCA_039805885.1 Bacteroidota bacterium | reverse complement strand
TAGAGTTGTAACTATACTTTTTAGAGGTTTTTGATTTAATACCCACCCCATCTCTTTACACCACTTTAAAAGCTCTAACACAAAGATCCACTAAGAAAACACAGAGATTCGCTAAGGTTTTCTCAAACAAACAATCATAAAGTATAAAATATAAAATTGTTTCAATCACAGAACCCTAGCCCCGATAGCAACGGAAATCCTTTTGTGCCGGGGTTCGGCACAAAAGATTGAAACGGATAGCGGGAAATAGCTACCAATAAAAAAGACTAAAACAGCAATAAATACAATTTTAATCTCTTTATATAATGAGTCGATACTTAACTAATCGAATCGAATTGCCTTTACCGGGGTTATTTTAGTAATAATATAAGACGGAATTAGCAAGACCAGGAAACAAACCCCAACCGTTAATACATTTAATAGTATAATATAAACGACATTTATATAAACAGGCGCTTGATTCACATAGTAATTCTCTGGATTAAGCTCAACGATTCCAAAATATTTTTGGATCAAGAGAATCGCAACACCTATTAGATTCCCCCAAAACAAACCTCGGAATATTAAATAAGAAGCATTATACAAGAACATTTTTCGGATTGTCCAGTTGCTAGCGCCAATTGCTTTTAAGATTCCTATCATTTGTGTTCGCTCCAAAATTAAAACCAACAATGCTACAACCATATTTATAGTAGCTACCAATATCATTACAATAAGTATGACTACAATATTAAAATCAAACAATTGAAGCCATTCAAAAATATAACTGTATTTCTCCACTATAGTCTGCGAATCCAAAGTGGAACCGGTGTGCTCGTAAACCTGTTCTCCAATAGTCTTGATATTATCAAAGTCATTTACAAAAACCTCAAAAGCACCAACCTGATCCGACTTCCATTTATTAATTCGCTGAATATGTCGGATATCACCCAATACATAAGTCGCATCAAATTCCTGAAAACCTGAATTAAAAATCCCAACGATTTTAAACCTTCTTATATTAGGTAATTTATTTTGTCCTTCCTTCATAAAAAAGGTATTGAACTCATCGCCTACTTTAAGCTTTAACCTATTAGCCAGAAACTGAGAAATCAACACTTCTGAATTCAGACTTGCAGATAAATTAGGTAATCTACCCGAAACCAGATACTCCTTTATATTATCCCATTTGTAATCTGTACCAACACCTTTAAAAACAATTCCTTCAAAAGCTTCGGCAGTTCTTATAATTCCCGTCTTGCTGGCAACAGCCTGAATATGGCTCACTTCTGGTACCGAACTAAATTTAGGATAAAACTTTTGGTTTTTAGAAACCGGGACTAAAGTAGCGTCCGATTGATTATTATCAAAATTAGCAATAATAATATGTCCGTTAAATGCGGAAATTTTTTCTCGAATCTTTTGCTGGAGCCCAATTCCTGTTGCCACAGACACAATCATCATGATCATTCCGATAGCAATAGCCGAAATTGCAATTTTTATAATAGGTGCCGATATACTGCTTTTATTATCTTTAGCAGTAATTAGTCTTTTAGCAATGAAATATTCTAAATTCAAGTGATCTGTTTTCAAAATTGATGTTCAAAAATACAGCTTTATTCTTAGCCATTCACTAATCCACCATATTATATACCGAATCCATATATTAACAACGCAAATGATTAAAGAGGCATTTTCTTTTTCATTTCCTCTACAATATTATAAGCTGCCGGACAGATAGGAATATTTTTCAACGTAATATCAGTAATTTGCTGAAACTTCTTTCTATCAGTATGAGGAAATTCTCGACAAGCTTTAGGACGCACATCATAAATAAAACAAGTATTATCATTATCTAAAAAACTACAAGGAACAGTTTGCAAAACATAATCTTTGTCTTCATCTATTCGAAGATATTTATCAATAAACTGCTGCGGTTTTTGTCTTAGATGTTTCGAAATTCGCTCAATATCGGCAGAAGTAAATAATGGACCAGTCGTTTTACAACAGTTAGCACACTCTAAACAATCCGTTTTCTTAAATTCAGCATCATGTAAATCTTGCATTACATAATCTAAATTCTTTGGTGTTTTCTTTTTAAGCTTATCAAAATACTTTTTGTTTTCAAGTTGCTTATCTTTGGCTAGTTTTCCGAGATCGTTTAAAGATGGTTTCAAGTTTTCAATTTAAAGATAGAATCACAAAAGTAAACAACTTCTACATTAATAACTAAAAACTAGGTGCGATTGCTTTGCTTCGTCCCTCGCAACTCCTCGCAATGACTATGAAAGACCTATTTGGCAAAGCCATTCTTGACTATCAAACGAATAATTCTCCAGAAGATTTAATTACTGAAACCACTATTTCGGAAGAAGATGAAATGAGTGTTTCTTATTTATTTCGAAATTTCGAAGCAATGCCTACTATCGAACAAAAAGCATTGCAGTTAGCCAAAGGAAAAACACTGGATGTTGGTGCTGGAGCAGGAAGTCATAGTTTGTATTTACAAAACGAAAGAAATTTAGACATTACCGCAATTGACATTTCAGCAAATGCCATTAAAACTTGTCAACTTCGCGGACTAAAAAAAGCTTTGATTCAAGATATTTTAACTTTAGAAGACGAAAAATACGATAGCATTTTATTGCTTATGAATGGTACAGGGATTTTTGGTACTTTAAAAAACACTTCTAAATTTCTTCAAAAACTAAAATCCTTATTAAATACCGGAGGACAAATTTTGATTGACAGTTCGGATATCATTTACATGTTTGACGAAGATGAAGACGGCGCATACGAAGTTCCAGCGAATACTTATTATGGCGAATTAGAATTTACCGTTAGTTATAAAGGCGAAAAAGAAGATTCTTTCCCCTGGCTTTACCTAGATTACAACACACTTCAGAATGCGGCTTTGGCCAACGGATTACAATGTGAATTAATTTTAGAAGGTGAGCATTATGACTACTTAGCGAAATTATCTATTTAAAAAGCAGATAACTCAAAGTCGAAATTATTACAAGACAAAGCTTATTAAGGAACAGTAATAGTTAAAGGTATACTAAAGTTTACTTTAACTGGCTTACCATTCTCTATCCCTGGTTTCCACTTACCCTGAGTTGTCTTCAAAACCCTAATCAATTCTTCTGCCGTACCATAACCCAAATCTTCCACAATTTTAAAATCACCTATACTCCCATCTTCATTGATAACAAAGCTAACAACCACCCTTCCTTTTAAACCAGGAACATTAGGTAAACGATAATTATCCGAGATATAGTTATACAATTTCATTCCCTTAGAAGATTCTTTTTCCTTTGAGCCATTACTTTTTACCGTGGTAGACAACGGTGTATCAGTTTCAGCTTTTGCAACAACTGAACTCGTTTCTGTATCTGTTCCTTGCGCAAAATTAATTTGCACAAAAAAACTAAAAAAAACTAAAATTAAAGCTTTTTTCATATTTAAGGAATATTCAAATATTTATGTGTTTGCAATGAAACTCTCCATTTTGGATTATTCATTACATACTCTACAATTAGCGGAGTCATTTCTTCTTTTTTACTCCATTCTGGTTGAAGAAATAAAATGGCATTCTTATTTACTAATTCTGCTTGTTCTTCTGCAAAAATAAAATCATTCTTATTATGAATAATCACTTTCAATTCGTGAGCAGCATTATAAACAGTTTCTGTTGGCAATTTATTTTTCTTTGGCGAAAGACAAATCCAATCCCAGGTTCCCGAAAGCGGATAAGCTCCAGAAGTTTCAATGTGTACCTTCAAATTTTTATCTTTCAACTTAGAAGTCAATAAAGACATATCCCAAGTTAAAGGCTCTCCACCTGTTATAACTACAGTATCAGCATATTTACTAGCATTATCAACTATGTGATTAATACTTGTTGGAGGATGCAATTCGGCATTCCAACTTTCTTTAACATCACACCAGTGACAACCTACATCACATCCTCCGATTCTAATAAAATAAGCTGCTGTTCCAGTATGAAATCCTTCTCCTTGAATGGTATAAAATTCCTCCATCAAAGGCAACATAGCACCTTTGTTCACTTCTAATTGAATTTCTTTTGATAGCATTTTTATAATTTAGGGTGCAAAGATAACTAATTTGTAAAAGACATTCCTCAATTATAGCAAATGCTTAACAAAACTGCATAAAAAAAGCCAGTATCTCTACTGGCTTAATTAATTTACAAAACAACTATTGAAGCGTTTTCAATGATTGAAGTGAATATTTATTTGTTGGATCAATAGTAAGTGTCTTATTGAAATTTTCAATTGCTTTAGCTTTATCAAAATTAGCATATCCAGCTGCCATTGTGTTATAAGCTTCAACCAGCTTCGTTTTAACATTAGGCTTAGCTAATTCTTCAGCACCTTTAGCAGTAACATGATCAATATATTCTTGGTAATATTTAATCATAGCCTGATCATCTTCTAACAAACTATTTGTTCTGGCACGAGAAATATAAGCATCAACAGTCTCAGGAGAAGCTTCTATCACATGTCCATAAGCAATATCCGCTTTTTTCAACGCAGTCATATCTCTTTCAGCAACAACTTTTCCAGCATTAGAAAAATAAATAGCATTTCCTAAATAAAAATTATCAATTAAGAATGATTTACTTTCTTTATAAGAAGTAGCTAACTCTAAAATAGCTGCAGCTTCTTTAAACATTTTTTTCTCATAGTATTTCTTCCCTAAATCTCCTAAACCATCAGCTACAGAAGGCTCAAGCTCAATTGCTTTTTTAATAAACGCAATACCCTCAGCATACAAAGCAGAATCAACAGCTGTTTCCTCAGCATTAGTACCTTTTTTAATTTTTGCCTGACCTAAATATAGATAATCCAAAGGAATTACTTTATTAGATGGGTTATTAACAAAGTCCTGCAAAGAAGAAATAGCAGCATCGATATTTCCATTTTCGTAAGCAGCATATCCTAAATATCTAAAGATTCTTGGATTTACTTTATCCAATTCTTTCATTTTATTAGCCTCAATCTCTAAAGCTTTGTAATCCTTAGCTAAAATCAAGAAATCAGCATGACGCATACGAGAAGCCAATGAATAATCAGTAAGTGACATATATTTTTCATAATAAGTCAAGGCTTGTTTAATATATTGGTCGTAACGCCCAGGAACATTAAGCGCCCAGTAGTAATAAGTTTGAGCCAGCTCTCTATAAACCGGACCATAATTAGGACTTAAAGCAATTACTTCATTGTAAGCAGCAACTGCTTCTTGATACGCTTTTGCACCCTTCAACAAAACCCCCAATTGCATTTTAGCTCTAATTAAAGTATTGTCTGCTTGGAAAGCATTACGGTATGCAGAGAAAGCTTCATTTTGATTTTTATCCCCATAAAAAGCATCTCCTAAAGCCAAAAGAACATGTGGTTCAGTTGGATTTTTCTCCTTAGCAATTGCTAAAGTTGCAAGAGCCGCTTTGTAATCAGGATGAGAGTTATCCATATATGCATTAGCAATATAAATATACTCATCGAAATCTTTTTTACGTGCTTGACTTTTTGCAGTTTCAAATTTTGCTTTTGCAGCTACTACATCATTATTTTCTAAATCAATTTGCCCCAATCCAATATTATTAAAATGAGCACCATCTTTAGCTTTCAATCCCTCATTGTAGGTAATCTTAGCCGAATCAATTACACTTTGATTCAAATAAATATTCCCTAAAAGGAAGAAAGCTTTTCCTTCAGAAGGATTTGATTTTATAATAGATTTTAAAGCTGTTTTTGCTTTTTGAAATTGTTCTGCATCTATTTGCTTTTTCACTTCATTAATATCTTGTGCCTGTAAAGCAGAAGCTGAAGCGAAAAATGCAACGCTTAAAATTTTAAATTTGTTCATTGTAACTTTATTTAATTTGTTCATTTCCATTATTCTTTTCTCATTAATAATGCTATTTGTTTCTAATTAGAATCCTTCTTCCAGGCATCGTTGTTGGCAACATTCCTGACTTCAACACGATTCTTTGTCCAATCTCTCCAGCTAAAAATGAAGCAAAGCCCATTCCTAATCCTGAATATCCCTGACAATTTACAATAAACAAATCGCGTGCCAAAGGATAAGTTCCCTCTGCTAGATTATTTTGAGTAGGCGCAAAATAAGAATTTTTATTCAAACCTTTCACGCTTAAAACGTTAATATTAGTTAAATAATCTTTAATATTTACTGTAGGTTGCAACAACCAATTTACCCCAATAATACCAATCATTCCGTCATTTTCAGCAACAAACTTAACTACTTCTTCATTTGATTTAAAAGAATAAACCCCTTTTTGAGGAACTTGTTTTACTCCAGCCAGAGCTGTCATATAACGAACAGTACTTGAATTAGGATTATCAAATACCAAACCTTTAATTTTTGTTTGAGTATCTCCTTTCAAAAAGGCAACAACATCTTTCATTGCAATTAAAGTATCCAGATCTTTTTTATTCGAAATCAAAGCAATAGCATCGGTAGCTATTTTTGTCGTTTTAGGCTTAATCTTTAATTGATCAAAAAACTTAATTTCGTCAGTATTTAATTCTCTTGACAAAACAACAATTCGAGAAGTATCTTTAAGAAATGCTTGCATCGCTTCTTTTTCTGATTTGGCTTCAAGAACAATTTTGGCATTATAAGTGCTTTCAAAAACAGCTATTTGATCCTCAATTAATGGTTTAATTGTCTCATCAACTAATAAGGTCGCTTTACCCTTAAGTATAGTTTCTTTGTTTTTATTCGAATCTGACTGCTTACACGAAACAAACAATCCAACTGCGGAAAAGAAAAAAACAGACAATAACAATATTATTTTTTTCATGACTATTCTTCTTTATTATCATTAATAATTCTCATACAACGAATAACAGCATACACAATCAAAAGAACCCCAAAAGCAATTCTGTAATTCATTGGCATACGCATTGGAAAATTATCCATAAAGATAACAATAAGCCCCAAAACGAAGTATAGCATAAAAAACAAAATGCCTATAACGAGAAGAAATCGCTCTTTAAGCGATTTCTTCTGAATATTTGTAATAAACCTTTTCAACATTATTCTGGTGCTTGAATTGCAATAGGTAAAGAATATTGTACCCTAACTGGTTTTCCATTTTGGATACCTGGATTCCATTTAGGAGATTTTTGCAATACTCTTATCGCTTCTTTTCCTGTTCCGTAACCAATATCTCTTAATACTTTAATATCAGTTAACGATCCATCTTTTTCAACAACAAAAGAAACATAAACCTTTCCTTTCAAACCTTCTTCTTCAGGTGTACGGTAGTTTTTACCCACGAAAGAATAAAATTTATCCATACCTCCAGGGAAATCTGGTTTCACTTCAATACCTGCAGTACTATAAACTTGATCATCTGACTCTTCAACTACTTGACTAGTTTTAGGACCAGTTCCAGCAGGCGCTACAGTTAATACAGCATCTGGATCTCCTTTAATAGTTTCAGCACCTGTTTTTTTATCTTTAATTTCCTCAATCTTAGGTGGTTCTTCAACTACCTCGTCTGCCTTTGCAACCACAGGTTTAACAAATTTCACCTGATCTACTGCCGGAGGCGGTGGTGGCGGTGGTGGAGCGTTTAATTTAGGCGGCTCTACTTTCTTTGGAGGTAACTTTACAGTTGTAAGCTTAATATCCTTAAGTGAATTATCATCTTCACCTCCTTTAGGAATCATACTTATAATAAGAGGAGCACTAACTGCCAAACTAAAAAAGAAAGCACCAATAAGCAGGGCTTTAGTAGTAGTCTTACGGTTAGATTTTCTTAGTTCATAAGCCCCATAGAGTTTATTACGACCTTCGAAAACAATTTCAACCCATTGGTTTTTTAATATATCTAATTTCATTTTTCTTAATTATTAGGTTATTAAGAAAATAAGATTCCTCTTATTTTCCTTCTAACAATTTTTGTTCCTCAGGTAAAAAATCATTTACGATTGTATAAGTAGGAATTGAAGATATAGCCATTTCATCTAAAATATCAACCACATTTTTGTATGTTGATTTTTTACCAGGCTTAATAATAACAATCATACCCTGATCAGGTCTTCCTTTTGCAGTAGAATATGCTAAAACTTCTTTTTTTCTTTTTAGTAATTCTTTGCGAATTCCATCTTTACCGTAAGCAATAAGTTTTGGAGCCATTGGATTATTAACTAACCCCATGTAAAAAAACATCTTATCTTGCTCACCTAACAATACAGTCATTGTACGATTCTCATCAACCTTAATATCCGCAGTTTTATCCTTAGGATCTTTATCTGGCAACCCCAAACTCATCGATTGAGGTTTTGACAACGAAGTAGTAAGCATAAAGAAAGTGATAAGCAAAAATGCTAAATCCACCATGGCAGTTAAATCTACCTTTGAATTTTGCTTTTTACTTCTTACTTTGCCTCCTTTACCACCACCACCGTCGCCAGTATTTAATTCAGCCATTTTAGTGTATTTTTTTTAATTAAAAATCTTTTCCTCTTAATCCTGTTACCAAACTAAAAGTATTGATATGCTGATCTTGCAAAATATCCATTACTTTTTTAATAACCGGATACTGCTCCTTAGCATCTCCTTTGATTGCAATTTGTAATTCTTGCTTACTATTAATTGAATTATTATATTCATTATTAGCTATACGAGCATTATAAATCCATTCTTTCAATTGATTATCTAATGAATCCATCGGCACACCTGGCTGATTCGCTTTCACACGGTCAGAGGCTTTCATATCAATTATTTGCTTAAGATTTTGAATTGGCACTCCAAAATCAGTCATTAAAGCAAACTTGTCTTTATCTTCTTCAGAAAATTCTACACTATACTTTTGTCCCATCAGCTCAAGTGTTCTCTTACGAACATCTTTCCCTTTTAAATCAAAAAACACTCTATCCTTACCACCAGCATTACCTATTGATAATGTAGCCAAATCAGATTCAGGTAATTTTGTTTGTACAGTAGATGCTGGTGTATCCACAGGCATTGCCTCTGGAATTTTAGCTGTAGCTGTCAAAATAAAGAAGGTAAGCAAAAGGAACGCAACATCACACATGGCAGTCATATCTGTCGATGTTGACTTTTTTTTCATTTTTATTTTAGCCATTCTTTTTGTTTTTTATTTTGATACAATAATGATATCAAAAATTATTATTGTTTCAAACTTCCTCTGAATTTTCTGTAAGTATTAACGATTGTAGTACCTGCCTCATCAATAGAGTAAGTTAAATCATCAATTTTTGCAGTAAAGAAGTTGTAAGCAACAATAGCTAAGATTGAAGTAGAGATTCCTGTTGCAGTATTAATAAGTGCCTCAGAAATACCTGTTGCAAGTGCAGCTTGATCCGGAGTACCAGCAGAAGCTAACGCACCAAACGCTTTAATCATACCAGATACAGTTCCTAATAATCCTCCAAGAGTTCCTAAAGATACTAAAGAAGAAATAATAGTCATATTTTTCTCTAACATTGGCATTTCAAGAGAAGTAATCTCTTCAATTTCTTTGTGAATAACTTCAGAAGCTTCTTCACTATTGAATCCTTCTTTCTTCACATCTTGATATTTCACTAACGCTGATTTAATTGCATTTGCAACTGAACCTTGTTGTTTGTCACAAGCAGTAATAGCATCTTCAATATGACCTCCTTTGATACTTGCTTGTACACTTGTCATAAAAGCATCTAAGTTACCTTTTCCTGCTGCTTTAGTAATTACGATGAATCTCTCAATAGAGAATACAATTACCATTAATAACATTCCTAATAAAACTGGTACTATAAATCCTCCTTTGTAAACTTGACCTAAAGTATTAATTGGGTGTCCTGTTTCTGGATTTCCTCCCTCAAAGTTAGCAGGTGATCCCATGATGAATTTCCAAATCACAACTCCCACCGCCACACATAATAAAATAATGATTCCTGAAACCATTCCTCCTCCTTTTGAACTGCTTTCTTTTTTAACGTTTGCCATTTTTTTTTAAATTTTAATAGTTTTAAATAATTTATTTTCTAGTTATAATTAACTTGTAGTCCCGCAAATTTATATGTTTCGTTCAAATAAAAAAATTTTTTTTCGTTATATTAAAATTAATCAATATCAAAATAATATTAAAAAAACGCAACCTTTGTTTTTTTATCAATATCAGCAAAGAAATACAGAGATATTGACAAAAAAAATTATTAATTTGTGATTATATACAGCAATATTTCAACATTCAAATTCTTAATACAAAATTATTTTTTTTCAACATTTAACAAAAAAAAAGGCTTAAAATTACAGTAAATACTAAATAATCGACTTCGAGAAACAACAAAACACTATAACACAATCTGAAAACAACCTTAATTAATCATGAGCAACACAGATAATTTTATAAAAAACATCACTGAAGGATACCAATCTAAAGGAGAAAGTATCCTACTTGGAGGAGCGATTTTAAATGGAGAAGCTTTAAATAACGCCCATATAAAAATCCCATTAAAGACATTAAACAGACATGGCCTAATTGCCGGAGCTACAGGAACTGGAAAAACAAAAACTATCCAAGTCTTATCTGAACAATTATCTTCTTTTGGAATTCCTGTATTAATGATGGATATCAAAGGAGATTTTAGCGGTATTGCCAAAGAAGGAGAAGAAAAATCTTTCATCACAGAAAGACATGCCAAAATCGATATCCCATACCAAACAGCAAGTTTTCCAGTAGAATTATTAAGTCTATCAGAACAAAGCGGCGTACGCTTAAGAGCGACAGTATCTGAATTTGGCCCCGTATTATTTTCACGAATATTAGATTTAAACGATACTCAAGCTGGTGTTGTTTCTATTATCTTCAAATATTGTGACGACAACAAAATGCCATTACTTGACCTTAAAGACTTTAAAAAAGTCATTAATTATATTACCGAAGAAGGCAAAGAAGAAATAACAGAGAGTTATGGTAAAATTTCGACTTCGACAACAGGCATCATCCTGAGAAAAATTATCGAATTAGAACAACAGGGAGCAGAACTCTTTTTTGGAGAAATGTCATTCGATATTGAAGATTTAATGCGAATTGATGAAAACGGCAAAGGATACGTAAACATACTTCGTTTAACAGACATTCAAGACAAACCTAAATTATTCTCCACTTTCATGTTAAGCTTACTGGCAGAAATCTATCAGCAAATGCCTGAAAAAGGCGATGCTGATCAACCTGAATTGATCATCTTTATTGATGAAGCTCATTTAATTTTCAAAGAAGCCAGCAAAGCACTATTGGAACAAATTGAAACTATTGTAAAATTAATTCGTTCTAAAGGAATTGGAATTTACTTTATTACTCAAAACCCAATGGATGTCCCAAGCGGAATATTAGCCCAATTAGGTCTTAAGATTCAACATGCACTAAGAGCTTTTACCGCCAATGACAGACAAGCCATAAAACAAACAGCCGATAATTACCCAAGTTCTGACTTCTATAACACCAGCGAACTATTAACGAGTCTCGGAATTGGAGAAGCATTAGTAACCGCATTGAGCGAAAAAGGAACTCCTACTCCATTAGCTGCGACTATGCTTAGAACTCCAATGAGCAGAATGGATATTTTAACCGAAAGCGAAATTCAAGAAATCAACAACAAATCTAAATTGGTAAAAAAATATAGCGAAAATATTGATCGCGAAAGCGCCTATGAAATGTTGAACAAAAAAATCACTGTTATCGAAGAAGAAAACGCTAAAGAAGAAGAAAGCAAAGCGACTCAAAGCAGAACTTCCAGTCAAGAACCAAGCACTACAGAGGTTGTGGGTAAATCGGTTTTAAAAGTACTTACAAGCGCTACTTTTATTCGTGGTGCTTTTGGAATTCTTTCTAAATTCTTAAAAAAATAAAAACAATTGCAATATCAAAAATCAATTACAATATCAAAATTGGAAATTGATTTTTGATATTGCAATTAACTGTTCAACTATTTTTCCAACAATTCCAAAATCTTATTTTCGACTTCAGGAGTGTCCCAGATATTTTCAATGTTATCCATTTTTAAAACTTCTTGCATAATTGCATTTTGAAAATCACCAATTGCCAAAGCTTCCACATAAGGACGATCACTAAAAGTTACTCTACTATACAAAGGAATCCATTTGTCAGGGTACTTTTCTGCGAATCTTTTCTCGATTCTCTTTTGTAATAAAAACTTATCATCAGCAGTTTTAGAACTCATTTCCATAAAATTCCGATACGAAAGTTCAGCAATTGCATCAGCGTTAGGTTTACGTGATTTTTGGTATTCATAAAAAATGCGTTGCCAGTCTTCTCCATATTCCAAAATCATTTCATAAAGTATTGTAATATCTTCAAAACCGGCATTCATTCCCTGCCCGTAAAATGGAACAATGGCATGACAAGCATCACCTATTAAAGCTACTTTATCAGTATAAGTCCAGGGAAAACATTTCATGGTAACTAATGTACTCGTAGGATTTTTAAAAAAATCTTCCGCTAGATTTGGAATCACTTCGATAGAATCCGGAAAATTCTTTTCAAAAAAAACGGCTACTTCCTTTCTGTCCTTTAATGAATCAAACGAATTTTCGCCTTCAAAAGGCATAAATAAAGTACAGGTAAAACTACCGTCAAGATTAGGCAAAGCAATTAACATGTATTCCCCTCGCGGCCAAATATGAAATGAATTTTTGTCTAATTTATGAGAACCATCAGCATTTGCCGGAATATTCAATTCCTTATACCCAATATTTAAAAACTCCTGCGAATAATTAAACATACTCTGACGTTGCATTCGATGACGAATTCTTGAAAAAGCACCATCGGCACCAAATACCATATCGTATTTTCTCTCTTCCCATTCTCCTCTTTCGGTTTCACCAATATGTAAAGTTGCCGTTGCCAAAGTTACATCCCAGATTTTTTCCTCAAAGAAAAATTCGGCACCCGCTTGTTCGGCTAAATCAATCATCTTTCGATTCAAAGTTCCTCTGGAAATAGAATAAATAGATTCTCCTTCCTGACCGTAATTTTGAAATTTCAGACTATCTACAAGATGAATTGCCCGCTTATCCATTGGAATCGCAATTTCACGCACAGCATCACCCACTCCTACTCCATCAAGCGCTTTCCATCCCCGATTAGACATCGCTAAATTAATCGAACGCCCTGAAAATTGTATTTTTCTAATATCCGGACTTCTGTCATAGATATGAACAACATGCCCAGCTTTTTTTAAATAAATAGCTAATAGTGAACCCACTAAACCTGAACCTACTATCGCTATTTTTTTAGGAATTTGCATTTTTATCTTATAAAGGTTAATCAAAATTACTGATTTATTATTTGAACAGCATTCAAAACTCCTGTTTTTCCCCGTAACAAACCTCACATGATATTTATCAGCTTTTAAACAAATGTATTTTACAAACTTTGCACAAACTATAATGAATGTATGAACATGACAAAAAATCCAAAACCATTACATAGCTTCCATATCCCGGTTATGGGACTAGCATACACAATAGACAGTCCTATTCGTGTGGCTCAATATGGAATTTCTTCGGTGATTTCGATTGCAGATGACGAACTGATAGAGAAAATGAATGCTTTTTATCATCAAAAATTCAATCTTCCATACCAAGAAATATCTCAAAAAGTAGCCGACTATAGAGCTAAACGTATTACTTCTTATTTGAATTTAGTAGACAAAATTGTAAAAGAAAAGTTTGAGAATTTCAAAAACGAGTTGATTGAAAGTAAAGAAACATTAGAAAATTACATTGATCTTTTGCCTAACAAATCTGAAATAAAAAAAGGACTTCAAAACTTGATTGATGAAGGATTTCATTGGAAAGAAAACATCAAAAACTATATCGAAAAACACTTATCGGCTGGTGCAATCGATGTCAATATAATGACAAAATTAGACAAAGACAATTTCGATAAAAACGAACAATTGCCTATTATCTTTAATGATGCACATGCTGCGCTTAGAGGTTTTGCTAATAGTACAGTAAACTCGTCTGTTGTTCTTTCGGCTGGAATGAATCCAAGATTGTACAGTTATTTTGAAAACTTCGTCGACTTTTACCCTGACGAAAACAACCAACTGAAAAAGAAAATCACTTTAAAAGTAAGCGACTTCCGATCGGCAATGATTCAGGGAAATTTTTTAGCTAAAAAAGGATTATGGGTTTCGGAATATCGCATCGAATCGGGATTAAATTGTGGAGGACATGCCTTTGCAACTGATGGTCTTTTATTAGGCCCAATCATGGAAGAATTCAGAGAAAAGAAAGAGCAACTCGTTCAATCAGCTCATGAATTAATGATAAAAGCTTTAGAACAAAAAGGAATGACAATTCCGGAAACTCCTTTGGATTTAAAAATTACGGTTCAAGGTGGTGTTGGAACTTCAGTAGAACATAGTTTTCTATTGGATTATTACCAAGTGGATTCTGTAGGCTGGGGTTCGCCCTTTTTATTGGTTCCAGAAGCCACTTCTGTCGACAAAGCGACCCGTAATTTATTGATTAATGCCACGGAAGAAGATTTGTACTTAAGTCATATTTCGCCATTGGGAGTTCCTTTCAACACTTTGAGAGGAACTACTAACGAAAAAATAAAGCAAAAACGCATTCAAGAAAGCAAAGCAGGAAGTTCTTGTCCAAAAAAATTTCTGGCACTAAGTAAAGATTCCCAAGGCAAAGGAATATGTACTGCTTCTAAAAAATACCAGGATGAAAAACTCGAAGAATTAGAAGATAAAAAAAATACAATTTCAGTTGAGAATTACGAAAAAGCAAAGGAACACATTACCGAAAAATCATGTCTTTGCGTAGGCCTAGCCAATGCATCTTATTTAGAAAACAACATTAAAATAAAAGGCCAAGACCAAGGTGTTGTGATTTGTCCCGGTCCTAATATTGCTTATTTTGACCAGGAAGTTTCGCTTTCTAAAATGGTGCAGCATATTTATGGAAACACAAACGTTTTAAGAAATACAAATCGTCCTCATTTTTTTGTAAAAGAACTAAAAATGTACATTGACTATTTAAAAAATGACATTCAAGCTATTGGTAACGAAATCAATAATGCTAAGGCTAAAAAACTAGAATCTTTTAAAAACAATCTTTTAGAAGGCATTGCATATTACCAAAATTTGTTCATCAATGTTCCTGATTTTAAAACTATTAAAAAAGAAATAATGAGCCAATTTGAATACCATAAAAACGAATTACAATCTATCGAAATCCCCAGATTAGAAATAGCTTAACCTAAAAAAGCCCCGAATTCACGAACGATTTGTATTCATTTGTGAATTCGTGGCTAAATTTTATTTATTTCTCTAAAATTCCTCTTTTTAATATTTGTCCAAAATGGTACATATCTTCAAAAGAACAATACAAAGGAACGGGCGCAAGTCGAATTACATTAGGTTCTCTCCAATCAGTAATCACTCCATTTTTCATCAAATAATCAAGCAAACTACGTCCTTCTCCATGCAAAAAAACAGACAACTGGCAAGCTCTTTCGGAAGGATTGGAAGGTGTAATGATTTCGAAACTACTTGTTACTTCCTTGTCAATTTCGTGCAGGATAAATTCTAAATAAGCAGTAATTTTATCTCTTTTTTCAATTAAGGCATCCATCCCTATCTCGGCAAACATTTCTACCGAAGCCAGATAAGGAGCTAAAGACAAAACGGGTAGATTACTAATTTGCCAACCATCGGCAGCTTGAATAGGATCAAAAGTAGGTTCCATTTTAAAACGACGTTCTTTGTTATGTCCCCACCATCCGGCAAATCTTGGCAACTCCGGATTATTATGATGCTTTTCATGAACAAAACATCCCGAAGCATTTCCCGGTCCGGAATTCATGTATTTATAACTACACCAGGCAGCAAAATCGACATTCCAATCGTGTAGTTCCAATTTAATATTTCCCGCAGCATGTGCTAAATCCCAACCTACATAGGCTCCAACTTGATGTCCCGCAGCAGTAATGGTTTTCATATCAAAAACCTGACCTGTGTAATAATTTACTCCACCAATTAAAACTAAAGCTAATTCATCTGCTACTTCTTTAATTTTTGCTAAAACATCTTCGGTGCGAATGTTGTGTTCGCCTTCACGTCTTTTAACCTCAACGATTACTTCTTCGGGTTTTAGACCATGAAAATTGACCTGGCTTTGAAACATATATTGGTCAGAAGGAAATGCTTTTTCTTCACAAATAATTTTAAATCTCGTTTTTGTAGGTCGGTAAAAAGAAACCATCAATAAATGAAGATTTACCGTAAGCGTATTCATTACGGTAACTTCAAGCGGTTTTGCTCCAACAATCTTACTCAATGGTTTTGCAAACCGCTCTTGATAATCCCACCAGGGTTTCTCGCCATAAAAATGTCCTTCAACAGCCAGATTAGCCCAATCATTCATGATTTCATCAACATAAGCTTTGGTTCTCTTAGGCTGTAAACCCAATGAATTTCCCGTAAAATAAATCACCTGCTTATCATTCACTTTTGGAAAATGAAATTCGTCTCTGTATTTATTTAGGCTATCCTGAGAGTCGAGCTGTTGAGCAAAAGCTTTGGTGTTTTCGAAAATCATAATGTGGTTTGGATTTTGTTTTGTAAAAATACTTAAAAAGATTTTCTTTTTTAGATTCATTAAGATGTTACAACGCCGTTCTTTTGCATGAGGGATAGCAGTGGAAATCCTTTATGTTTTTTTCTTTAAAAACATAAAGATTGCAACGGATAGCCCGGTCTCGTTAAAAAAAGCATAAGGTACGGTTGCTTTTTTTAACGAGAACATGCCATAAAAAAACTCGCCATTGCTGACGAGTTTTTTTATGAATTAACCTTTATAATAATTAGATAATTAACATTGCATCACCATAAGAATAGAATTTATACTTTTCTTTGATGGCTTCTTCGTATGCTTTTTTCATTAAATCGTGTCCACAAAATGCTGAAATCATCATCAACAAAGTTGATTTTGGTGTGTGGAAATTTGTAATCATACAGTTTGCCACGCTAAAATCATGTGGAGGAAAGATAAACTTATTAGTCCAACCTTCAAACGGATTCAGCGTATTTTGTGAAGAAACTGAACTTTCAATAGCACGCATAGAAGTAGTTCCTACAGCACAAATACGTTTTCTTTTAGTTTTAGCTTCATTAACAATATCACAGGCTTCCTGAGTAATTTTTAATTCCTCAGAATCCATTTTATGTTTAGATAAATCTTCTACTTCAACTGGGTTAAAAGTCCCTAAACCTACGTGAAGTGTTACTTCAGCAAAATTAACTCCTTTTATTTCTAATCTTTTTAATAAATGCTTTGAGAAGTGCAATCCAGCAGTTGGCGCTGCAACAGCTCCTTCTTCTTTAGCATAAATAGTTTGGTAACGCTCAGCATCTTCCGGAGTTACCTCTCTATTGATATATTTAGGAATTGGAGTTTCTCCAAGTTCAGTCAATTTATTTCTGAATTCTTCGTAAGAACCATCGTAAAGGAAACGTAAAGTTCTTCCACGAGAAGTAGTGTTATCAATAACCTCAGCAACTAATGAATCGTCATCACCGAAATACAATTTATTTCCGATTCTGATTTTACGAGCTGGATCTACCAAAACATCCCAAAGACGTTGTTCAGCATTTAATTCTCTCAACAAAAACACTTCGATTCTTGCTCCTGTTTTTTCTTTATTTCCATATAAACGAGCAGGAAAAACTTTAGTATTATTTAAAATCATTACATCTCCATCGTCAAAATAATCGATAACATCTTTGAACATTTTGTGTTCGATAGTTTGTTTTTTACGATCAATAACCATTAAACGAGCTTCATCTCTATTCTCTGCAGGAAATTCTGCAAGAAGTTCTTTAGGTAAATCAAATTGAAAATGTGATAATTTCATTCTAAAAAGTTATAAGTTATACGTTATAAGACCTAAGTTTTGATCCTTAGTATTATAATCGGTTGCAAATATACGATTGTGAGATAGGCGTTGTCAAGTGTTTTGCTGTTTAATTTAGAATTAAAACAACAAAACCTCAAAGAGTCAATGTTTTAAGGATGTGACTAAAACTTTTAACCTACTAAATCGGAGACTTTATAGCCTAATTTTTCCATATCATCCCAAAAATCAGGATATGATTTAGAAACTACATCGGCATTTTCGATAATTATTGGCACTTTTAATGCTAATGGAGCAAAAGCCATTGCCATTCTGTGGTCGTTATAGGTTCCGATTTTTATATTCGAATTAATTTCTGAAGTAGCCACAAGAGTCAGGCTATCATTAGTAACAGAAATATTTGCACCCAGTTTACTTAATTCAATTCGCAAGGCTTCTAACCTGTCTGTTTCTTTAATTTTCAACGTATGAAGACCTGTAAGATGACAACCAATTCCTAAACCAAGACAAGTAACCACTATGGTTTGAGCAATATCTGGTGTATTATTCAAATCGAAAGTAACATCTGTGTATTTGAATTTTTTAGTTTTGGTCAAAGTAATCGTATCAGCGTTGAATTGGGTTTCAACACCCATTTCTTTATATATAGAAACTAAAGCTGAATCGCCTTGTAAGCTGGATTGTTTGTAACTGGTTAATGAAATAGTAGCTTCATCGGCTAAAGCTGCCAAACTAAAAAAGTAAGAAGCAGAACTCCAATCAGATTCTACAGTCATTACTTTAGATTCTACTTCATGCTTTGGCAACACCTTAATTATATTTCCTTCAAAACTAGTTTGGATATCCAAATCATTCAGCAAAGCCAAAGTCATTTTGATATAAGGAATAGAAGTAATTTCTCCTTCTAATGTCAATTCGATTCCATTTTCTAATTTAGGAGCCACCAACAATAAAGCCGAAATATATTGACTACTTACATTAGCAGCCATAGTTACTTTAGATTGAGTGATTTTTTGCCCTTTAATTCGAATAGGTGGATAACCTTCTTCTTTCAAAAAAGAAATATCAGCTCCTAATTGACGTAAAGCTTCTACTAAAATTTTCACAGGACGCTCTTGCATACGGCTAGAACCGGTTAATACCACTTCGCGACCTTCTTTTACAGCAAAATAAGCCGTAAGAAAACGCATTGCCGTTCCTGCATGATGAATATCTACTACTTCTTCATTTCCGCTTAATGCCATTTGCATTACTTCGCTATCATCAGAATTAGAAGTATTAGCCAAAGTAATATTTGGGAATAACGCTTTTAACAGCAACAATCTATTAGTTTCACTTTTAGATCCTGTAACTGCTATTTGAGCATTTAAGTTAGAATGTGTTGTTTGTAGTAGTAAATTCATTTTTTAAATTATTAGTTGTGAATTATTAGTTATTGTCTATGACTTTTAACTTAAATAATTTGAGGGCGCAATTTACCACTCGCAATTCACAATTCATAATTCAGAACTGATAATTATTTTAATTTTTCATTGTTTTTGTGACGGTCTTTATCACGAACGGATTTTAAATCCATTTTTTTATCGAAGGCTGCTTGTAAATCAATTCCCGTTTGGTTTGCTAAACATAAAACCACAAAAACTACATCGGCTAGTTCTTCACCTAAATCTTTATTCTTATCACTCTCTTTTTCTGATTGCTCTCCATAACGACGTGCAATTATTCGAGCTACCTCACCTACTTCTTCAGTAAGCTGAGCCATATTAGTCAATTCATTAAAATAACGAACACCGTGTTCTTTGATCCAAGTATCTACGTCTAATTGGGCGTTTTTTAAATTCATTTTTTTGTTCATTTATTATTTCAACCCTATCAGGGTTTAAAACCCTGATAGGGTTGGTCTATTATATTTTTTTAAGTACTATTTTTTCGTGTTGCATTTCAATCA
This sequence comes from Bacteroidota bacterium, assembly GCA_039805885.1. Lineage (GTDB taxonomy): Bacteria > Bacteroidota > Bacteroidia > Flavobacteriales > Flavobacteriaceae > Flavobacterium. The sequence continues at coordinate 34,543 of JBDLTG010000061.1, read as the reverse complement.
TTTTTTGATAAAAGTCTTTTAAACCACCATAAAGATCTGCTGCAGCTATTCCAATATTTATTTCTTTTGCAACTGTTATTTGAATATGATTTCCAGTAACTGTACTATTTATTAAAAAAACCATCGATTTATCTTCGGTTGCAATCTTCATCGGTTTAGGAATCGACTCTACCTCATAACCTTCAGGAATTTCAAAATTCAAATTGTATTTTTCTTGTCTTGGATAGCCAAAATAAATTGGCATTGTTCTTTTTTCCTGAACAAAAGGATTCTTATTTGTTGTAAAAAACAACAGCGGATTTATAAACATCTTACCACCTATAATTTCGCAATGATTATTGCTTGCAAAAGTAAATTTTTCAACGACAGCTTTTGATAAATCGGTATTCTTATTTTCAATGGCGTAGTCGCTAATCTCAATCCCGTTAAATTCGTTTTCTTTTTTCTCAAGATAATTCTCATTTTTCATGTTTGCCTCCCTTTCTCTAAAGATCAGCGCTTCATAATCTGTTTTTTGCACCAAATATTTCCCAGAGATATTTCCATCCTTAGCGACTGCAACACTTAGGTTGTAATTCTGTTTAGATGGCTTATTAGGTACCAGATTAATTTCTTCAGAAGTCCCATCTTGCCTGATCAATCTTCCATTCCAATTTAATGTATTTAAAGGCAAAATATTAGAAGCAGTAAATTTATTAGTTGCATCTAACAAGATTTTTTCTCCATTAATTTCAACGGCAGCAATAACATAATTAAAAACGGTTCTACCCGGAAAAACAGGAATCCCATGTTCTCGCGTACTAACTAATACTGGATTAGCCGAAATCCCTGCCAAATTCAGCATGTTAATTAAATTAAAGTTGATTTCGGCCACATTACCCGTCTGATCAAGATAAGCTTGCTTCGCACCTTTATCAGTATAATAACCGTATTCTCCGTTCCAATTCATTTTACTTTGGATAAACTTAAAAACAGCGTTCATTTTATCTAAATCAGATATTCCTTTATCCTGATTATTAATAATTGCTCTTAAGTCCTCTAAAAGATACAATCGCTCTAACAACTCTTTACCAAAACTTTTTTCATCATAAATAATTCTGGCAACACCATCCCAGGTTTGAGAATAATCTTTTACCGGTTGATTAGGATATCTTGTTGCTTCTAATTCATATTGCAAAGAAGACTTATAATTATCCATATTATCCACATAGTTTTCTCTTACTAACGGAGGTACATCATCCACTACAAACGTAGATTTTATTTGTTGATAAATGATTGAATTTGTTTGTCTATACTCATTATCATAAGTTTGTGAGGTCTGTTCTAACTTCGAATCTGATTTCACATTAACATATCCCGTAAGCAGTTGCTTATAAACAAAATATTCTGGTATTTCACTGCAATATTCTACATGATTTGCTGGAATGGAATATTGAATTTGGAATACAGGAAATTTAGTTAAATTCTCCGATTTGATTGTATATTTTAACTCAATAACAGATCCTACTTTTACATTAGGCATTGTTACAGTTGCTTTTTTCCAATTTTCATTCACATTACCTTTAAAAGTACCTTCACTATTTAATTTAGTTTTTACAATGCTTCCATTTTCAATGTTATAAGTAATCCCATCAGAAAACTGAACCATTTCATCATTCAAATTCTGATATCCAATATAATAGGGAATTTCAAAATTAGCCCACTCCAAACCCTCTTTTTTATATATTTTGATTCGTATTTTGATTTCATGGTTAGCAAAAAACCCTTTCTTAATATCATAATTAAAATAAGTTCTACCTTTTTTAAACAATATGGCTGCAACAGCCGAAGAATCTTTAGGATGCACTTTTTCCTCAAGTTCTGATATTGATACCTTTCCTAAATCAAACTTTTGAGATTTAACACTTAAAGTAAACATCAAAAAAAGGCTGAATAAAGCAATTGATTTTAATTTCATAAATTTTTAAATTTTCACAATAACAATTTTCTCATTCTGTTTTTCAATCATTTTTTGATAATATGATTTTAAAGCTACATAATCTTCAGAAAGAACTATAGAAGAATTAATTTGATTTGAAACTGAAATCTGAATAGTATTTCCTTGCAAACTCGTCAAATATTTAAAAACACCTAAGTTTCCATTCATCGTTAATGTCATAGACTGAGGTAAATTCTCGACTTTGAACCCTTCAGGTATTTGAATATTTATAGCATATTTATCCTGAAAAGGAAAACCATAATCTACTGGATATTCTCTATTTTCTTGTTTAAATGGATTTTGTTTTCGAGTGAGAAATAACAGTGGATTAATATAAATTTTTCCTCCTATCAACTCGCTTAAATTATTCCCTACAAAAGAATAAGTCTCTATCACAGGTAAATTAAATTCTTTCTCATTTTTAAGAGAGTATTCCTTTATCTCAATTTTATTGCTATTATTTTCTAATTTTTCAAGATAAACATCTTCTTTGACACCTTTTATCTCTTCTCTAAAAAGCATGGCATTATGGGCAGTCTTTTGACTTCTTAACTGTCCTAAGACTTCCCCTTTTTCATTAACCGAATAGTTCATCGTTTTGAGTACTATAGATGCTTTTTTAGGCATTAAATCTACCGGTGCAGAAGTTCCATCTTTACGAATCAACCTGCCTAACCAATTCAAAGCTCTAAAAGGCAAAATATTGGGCGTAGAAAAAGGATCCGACCCATCTAACAAAATCATATCATCCCCATTTTCAACTGCTGCAATAACGTAATTAAAGGCGGTTCTGTTAGGAAAAAATGAAATCCCATTTGATCGTGTACTTACTAAAACCGGATGTGCATTTAGACCCGCATAACGAAGCATTGCAGTAAGCATTAAATTGATTTCGGCTATATTTCCAGTTTTATCCTTATAGGCTTTTCTGACCCCATCATTACAAGAATAACCGTAATAATTATTCCATTTCACAGCTGATTTTACAAATTTCAATATGGCATCAACTTTTTCATCCTGAGTATTTAATCCTGTAAGCACTGCTTTTAAATCATCTTCAAAATACCCTGTTTTGTTTAGTTCAGGACCAAAATCTTCATATTCATATATTGTTCTTACAACAGCATCCCAATCAGTAGAATACAATTTAGGCATAGCATTAGGAAATTTAGTCATGGATAATTCCTGCTCTAAACTTGTAGTATAGTTTCTAACATTATTTACAAATGCCTCTTCTTTAATGGCTGGCATATTCTCAGCCAAATAGGTTGTTCTAGTTTCTGTATAACTTACATTATCACTATTAAAATTAGTAGTCGCAGCACCCATTCTACTAACAACTCGCTCTTTAGAATTAATGGTCAATATCTTGTTTGATTTTTCAACCGTTATTTTAGGACTTATAAATCCTTTTACATTAGTCTTGAAAACAAAATATTCAGGCACATAATTAATATATTCTGAACGATTCACAGGAATATCAGACTGAAAATACCAATCTCTGGGATTTCCAATATTAGGTGAACGTAAGGTATATTCATATTCTATAACAGAACCTTCTTTAACGTTAGGCATCGTTATCTTTTTTTGTCCCCAATATTTATTTATTACCTCATCAAACTCTCCATCACTCTTGAGTTTTGTTTTTTCTATCTTACCATTAACCAAATTATAAGTTATTGCATCAGAGAACGATACATTTTCCCTCATACTATTAACCAAATAATAACGAAATGCTTTATTAGCCCATTCGTAACCTTCTTTTTTATAAATTTTAATTCTTGTTTTAACTACAAATTCTATTTCAAAACCTCTCTCTTGGCTGAATACCAATTTGTTTTCTGCTTTTTCAAAAAGCACTGCCGCAACTGCTGATGAATCTTTAGGATGTCCTTTTTCATTTAATTCTTCGATTGAAACTTTCCCTAATCGAAAGTCCTGTGCTTTTGAACTAAAAACAGTTAAAAACAAGATGGTAGCTATTAAAAATTTGATTCTCATTTGGTTTAGATTTTGGTTAAAATAATTTTAGCATTGTCATTTCTGGAAACTTGCTCCATAAAAAGACGGTATTGGTCATATTCTGTATTAGGGTAAAATCCTTTATGGATATATAAAGTTCTTTTATAAACTAAATGAGAGGCGTCTTTTTTTATAATTTCAGCCTTATAGTCTCCAAACTTAGAATTCAATTCGAAATTAGATGGAAGAAATTCGACAGCAAACCCTAATGGCAACATGACTTCAACCTCATCTACATCTACATATCCACGCTGAATTTCGAATGGATTTTTACGATTTCTGATTCGCTTTACAGAACCTATAAATTGATTGTAAGCGTTAAGAGGAAAAATCATTTTTGCACCCGAAATAGTAGCATAATTAACCGCATTTACGGCTACATTTTCTACAAAGGCTATCTTTTCTTTATTATTAGAGAAATTGATTTTAGCTAATTTTAAATTATTGATATTACTCCAATATTCTTTGTAATGTGTTTCCTTTTCATTGGGTTGACTATTTTCTAATCTGGCTTTATTACTATATTGAGAACCTTCTGAAGCAATAGTTATACTTCCCGATAAATTGCCTTGCTCATCAATACTATAAGTTCCCTTACTATTTTGCAAATTGCCTTTGTCGCCATAAATTTTAGTTTGAACAATTTCTCCTCCAGTCGGTTTTATAACTAATACAGCTCTATCATCGGTGAATTTACCCTGATAACCAAAAGGATCATCCTGACTTGTACATTCTAACCATACATAATCATTCTCATTAGGTATTGCTAAAATCATATGATTCCCTTGTGTAGAAACAAAATCAGATTCAATATCTTTTTTATAAGTATCTCCATAGAGAATCGTGTTGTAAGATGGCACACCAACAATATCCAAAAGAGCTCTGGTATAGTTTGTCAATGCTTTACAATCGCCATAACCCAATCGATCTACATCATTAGCCAGCATGGGTTTCCAGCCTCCTATGCCCACTTGAATACTAACATATCTTGATTTTTTTTGAACATAATCATAAATCAACTTCGCTTTCTTAATAGGATCTGTTTCGTTTCCTACAAGAGCTTTTATTTTAGTAGCTGTTTCTGGGGATAATTCAGTCGTTCCTGTCAAAAGTTGGTCATAATACCATTTTCCAAATTCTTTCCAGGACTTTGCAGTTCCATCTTCTCCTTCAAGATTAAAATTCTCTAACCCCATCATTAGTCTGGGAAAAATAACAGAAGTAGCACAATAAGGTTCTTGTTTTTGAGCTAAAATAGAAGTGGCTTTATAACTCAACTGAGTATTAGTATCAGTTGTTTTTTGAATATTAAAACCCGAAAAATTAAATTCTTTTTTCTTAAAACCAAGATTATTGGGATAAGTAACGTTTAAAATACTTTGTTCCACTCCCACAAGAAAATCGTTAACAGGAAGCCAACTAGGTATAAAAGCAGTATTTGAAGTTTCCACTTCACTGTCATAAATTACAGTAAAAGGATACTGTGTAGGAGTATAATCTAAATAAATATATCTGGAATCAGAAAAAAGTGTGTTGCCACTTATGGCACTTACATCTTTAAAATCCTTTCTTTTTATTTTCTTAATTTCATTGCCTAAACCGTCAATAACTTTTACTTCAATATTCTTAACCGAAGTTTTTTTATCATAATTTTCAAAAGCATCTATAGCTGAAAGGCCATTTTCGCTGAAAACAGTAACAATCCTTTTCGTTTTAACATTCATACTTCTTTGCGAAGAAACAATGATATCCAATTGGTTCAACCGAACAACTGCATCTGCATTTTCTTTTAAACTATCAGCAATAAGTGCAATAGGATATTCATTTTTTTGTGCCTGAAGTTTAAATGCAAACAATATTAAAACTATTGCAAATTGAAGATTTTTGATTTTCATAAATGGTTTTGAGAATATAAATAATTACCAAAGTGAGGAAAAGAAAAAACCATAAATATCTAAAAGGTATTTATGATACTGGTCTTGGTTTTTTAATTATTCGTGGCTCTCAAAAATAAAACAAATCATACAAAATACAAACAAATATTTGTATTTTTTTTAACAAGAAATCTCTATTGGAGGATTCTACAAAAGCAGTAGAGGAAAAAGCTTTCCTTATACTAATTCAAAAAAAGTTTTAACATCAAACAGAAATCAGACAACAAAAAACAAATCAATTATTCTTTGCTATCAACTCCATAATCACATTATACAATTCTTCTGATTCAAAAGGTTTAGAAATGTATCTATTAACCCCAACAGCCTTACAAGCTTCGGTAACAGACCCCGTTACCACAGCTGACAATGCAATAATAGGGATATTTTTTTTAGTATGATCTTTCAAACTTCTAATTGCCGAAGTGGCTTCGTAACCATTCATGACAGGCATCATCAAATCCATTAAAATCACATCAAAATCTTCTTGAACAACTGCATCAACAGCTAACTTCCCATTGGCTACTGCCACACAGTCAAAATTAAATTTTGATAATATTTTTTGCACTAAGATTTGATTAATACGATTGTCCTCTGCGACTAATACTTTAACTTTTTTGTTTATATCAATTACAGCATTACTCTTAGATTCTCTTTCAAGGAAGGATTTTGAAGCAGAAAAATAATAATCATTTTTAGAAAAAGGGATTGTTATAGTAAAACTAGTTCCAACACCCAATTCACTTTCTACCTGAATATCACCATTCATGATATCGATAATCTTCTTAATAATGGTCAATCCTAATCCTGTACCACCATATTTTCTGGAAGCATCATTGTTAACTTGAACAAAAGGATTAAAAATACCTTGTAATTTATCCGATGGAATTCCTATTCCTGTATCTTTTACTACAATTTTAATGATATAAGATTCATCTTCTTCTTCTAGAAATTTAATCTTTAATCTTATTTTACCTTGTGCAGGCGTAAATTTGACTGAATTACTGATTAAATTAAAAAATATCTGAGAAATTCTAACTGAATCACCATTTAAAACCAAAGGCACTTTTTTATCAATAACAATCTTAAAATCAATATCTTTTTCTGTTGCTTTTACCGAAAAAGTATCATGTATCAATCGCGTTAACTGAACTAAGTTAAAAGGTTTATTAGATAAAGTAACTTGTCCCGATTCAATTTTTGCTAAGTCTAAAATGTCATTAATAATCACAAGTAAAATATCTCCCGACATCTTAATGTATCCTAATTGTTTACTCTCCTCTGGATCTAAAGAAGCACTATTCAATAACAAATCAGTAAAACCTAGAATTCCATTAAGTGGTGTACGAATTTCATGGCTCATATTTGACAAGAATTGGTCTCTTGACAAGGCTAATTGTTCTGAACGTTCTTTCTCTTCGACTAATTTTTCATTAATAGATTCTACTATTTTTTTAGAAACCATTACCGCTTTCAGCTCTTCTATATAAGTATTGAACCCCATACAAAAAACATCCAACTCATCATTAGCTTCTGAAATGGGCAAATAGTTAAAAAAATCTCCGGTAAAACAATTTGATATATGCTCAACAATAACCGCTGTTCTTTTCTTTTTAGACTCAATTTTTTTAGCTAAAAAAACTAATTCCTGGTAAACATCCTCTAAACTTTCTCCATGAGTTAGCTGTTCCTGAAACTCATCTTCGTTTATGGAACGCACTAAGGCTAATATTTCTTCTAGTTTAGACATCTTGTAGGTTTATGTTCAACTTGGGTATATTCTTATTGGCAATTTTCGGTAAAAATAATCATAAAATAAATATTACTCCTACAAAAATGAAATTAATAAATATCTTTTAAAAAATAGCATACTTAACAATATTATTAAATTAAAAAATAATATTTTTTTACAGCTTTGTGTTTTCAGTTTTAATTTCTAATAACCACTCTTCGGCTTTTTCTTTGTTAGTAAAAACTAAAAAAGGCATTATAGGTTTTTTTAATTTAATATAAGTATTGAAAATAAATTTTGTTATATGAGAATTCACTAAAACAGCAACAGCTCGCAAATAATTTTGACCATATCGATCAGCATAATCGCGAGCTTCCTTAGTCATATTTTTCACATTTCCTAAATCGTACAACCAGTATTGCATTTCTCCACTGGAAATTTTTTCTCTAAGACTTATCAATTCTTTCATTCTTTCTACATCAACTTCTACGCCTTCTTGGAATTTAGAAAATAAAATCCCATTCTCTAACCGAAACGCTATAAAATCATTTTCAACTAAATTTTCTTTCATAATTTTCTAATAAAAACTTCTAAATCTAAATTACAAACATTATTTGCCATACAAGGCTACAAACTTTTACCAATTTAAACTGTATCTTATAATTAAGACAATTAAAAACTCGTTTTTTTCTTTAATTCCTTTAGCCAATTTATCCCCTCGCTTTTTTGGGTAAAACCTCTTAACGGAACTTTGGGTTCCTTCAATACTATAAATGCATTAAGAATAAATTTATTTATATGTGAATTTAAAACTACCGCACAGGCATGTAGATAGTCTTGTCCATTTTTATCGGCATAATCACGAGCCACCTTATCAAAGGTCTTAATTCCTCCAAAATCGTAACACCAGTATTGCTTCTCTCCAGCCGATACCCCATGACGTAAATCAATTATTGCTTTTATATTTTCTAAAGTCCCAATAGTTGGTTTCTTAAATTGAGAATGCAAAATATCATCTTCTATCCAAAATTTAATAAAATCATTTTCTGCTTCTTTTATAATCATTTTTTTTCATTTTTTGACTTTATTGCTAACAACCATTCAACTGCTTTTTCTCTATCGGTAAATACCTGAAAAGGAAAACCAGGTGATTTTAATCTCACATACATATTAAATATAAACTTTGTAACATGTGAATTCACAATCATTGCATTTGCATAAATAAAATCTTGACCATATTTTTCCGCATAATCTCTTGCTTCTTTATTGAGGGAAACTATTTTTGTACCATCCATACACCAATATTGATTGGTATTATTCGAAATTTTGTGCCTTAATTCTATTAATTTAGACATAATTTCTAAATCAATTTCAATAGGTTCTTTAAGCTCATTAATTAACACTCCATTTTCAAACCAAAATCGTGCATATTCATTTTCCACCATTTCCATTTTTTTCACCTATTTTAATTTACCAAAGAACTTATCAAATCAAAATTATACATATTATCTACTTTGATATACCCAAAAACAGGCACTAATTTAGCCCCATACTTTTGTTTTTCATAATCTGAAGTTAAACCTAAATAGGTTTTTGATTTCCCTAAATCATTTCCTCTTTTCACCATATAATACATCACTTGTTTGTATAAATGATGCGACTTAACATAATCATAATTCAAGCCCACAATAAGAGGGCAAGAATGATCCCCGCCAACAAAAAGCCAAATTGAACCTATTAATTCTTCAGAACCTTTAAGGCGAAATTCTATAAATTCCCACTCCTCATATTGAGATAAAACTTTGGTAATCTTACTAGGATAAGCAAAGAAATTAAATGCGTAATTTGCTTTTTTAACATTAGCAAACAATTGAAAATGTTTTTCAGCTTCTATATCCGTTAATGTTTTTTTAATTGAAACATCAAATTGATCTTCGTATTTAAAAACATAACGTTTAATATTACTTATACTATTTTTCGATGTTAAAAAAGAAAATAATTCTTCCTTAGTATTCCATTTTGGATGTGTTACAATATTAGTATTAGGCATATTCACTTTTGTAAAACCTTCGTCTTCAAAACGTTCATGAAACTCAAAATCCAAATAAAAATCTCTCAGAATAACCACAACTGATTCGCTGGCTTGCTTTAATTTTTCAATTTCTACAAAAAATTGATTTAAGGCATTTTTAACCAAATAATGCTCTTTATTTATATACAAATGTGCTCCTTCGGAAAACAAAGACCCCATAGCCAAAGTTTTAGAACACAAATAATAAGGCTCTTCTTCACGTTGTTTTTCTATTAAACGTGATACTTTTTCTAAGGCTAACATATCATCTTTATAAATAGCACTTGTAAAATAAGTTGCCAAAATAACTTCGCCCTCAGTATCTTTAATAATCAGATAATAGAATTCCCAATTCTCTTCTTTCTTTTTATTATCTGAGAAAACGGCTTCAATACAACGCAATCCATTATGCGAATAATTCCCATTATTCTTAAATAGTGTATCCCAAAGCTGTACATCAATTTCTTCAATACTGCGATAAATTTCCACTAAAACCCCTTCATCCTGCTGTTGTTTTTCAACAACTTTACCTCTAAAAGGAAGTTGAAATGTTTTGTATATTTTACTCAAATCTTCATTTTCTTCTTCAACTGCTAAATGAAAATTTTTCTCTATCGAATGCACCAACTGATCAATATGCTCTTTAGTATTGTGCCTTGTTAAAGTGAATCTTAATCCTGTTTTATCACTTGGCACAACAGGATAGGTAGCTGTATTTACATACAAACCGTCTGCTATAACCTTCTGAATTAAATTATGTGTAACCTTTACAGCACCAGTACCAATAAAATAAATAGGTGTTTCATGAGATGAAGTATTAGGCAAATTGAATTCTTCTAATTTTGAATCCATATAACACATTAAATTCTGCAATTCTTTTTGATAAACTGCTACCGTATCAGAAAGAAAAAGCTCTGCCGAACCTATAGCAGCGCCAACATTAGCTGCCGACAAAGGATGAGTATAAGACAAAACACCTCCATAAATATCAATTTTTCGGTGCATTTCTATATCATTAAAAACTGCAACTCCACCAATACTTCCAAAACCTTTAGCCAAAGTACTAATTAAAACAACCCTGTCACTATCTTTAAAATGCTCAAATACACTACCACAACCATTTTTACCTGCCCAACCTACTCCATGCGCATCATCAAAATACAAATGAAATTTTGGATATTTTTCCAGCAAATAACGAAGTTCTTGTTTATGTGGAAGATCTCCATACATTGAATAAACCCCATCGGCCATATACCAAATTTTATCATATTGATTATAGCCTCGCTTAATGAAATCCTCCAACATTTCCATATTATTATGCCGAATCATCTTTACCATTGTCCCTTGCAATTTTGCAAATTGTGATGGATATTGAACACTATAGTGCACTTGTTGATCCAGTATAATCAAATCATTTGGACTTACTATGGTACCAATAATGGATTGATGGGCTACTGATGTAGAAGTATAAACAATTACAGGATGATTATCGAAAATTTTACTAACTAAATTTTCTAATTCTTCAAGATAAGGTGCTTTTACAAATGCTCTGGAAATCGAGAAATGCGAACCATACCGGTCTAGTAATTCATGACTTTTAGCTAATACATGAGGGTGTTTTTCTAAACCCAAATAACCACAAGTTCCAAAATTAATTAGTTCTTCGTCATTTATTTTTAGAAACTCCCCATTAAACGCTTCTTCTTGCGAAGAAAGATGCATGATCTTCTTTTTCTTTGCCGATGTAAATACATGATCTACAATATCATAAGCACTCGTATTTTTAATTTTTGCCAAAATTCAGAATTTGTTAAGTAATTAAAATCTTAGAGGAATTCTCAAAGCCATTATCCTCAAATTTAGAAAATAAAACAGAATAAAAAAATCGACAACAATATATGTTCTAAGAAACAAAATAATATCACAAAAAACTATTCTTTGCTTTTGCTGTCTATCACTATGGTTACAGGTCCATCATTAAGTAAACTTACTTTCATATCGGCACCAAATTCACCGGTTTGAATTTTTTTACCAATTTCTGATTCCAATTTTCGAACAAAATTTTCATAAAGGGGAATGGCAATTTCAGGCTTGGACGCTTTTATGTACGAAGGTCTATTTCCTTTTTTAGTGCCAGCATGAAGTGTAAACTGACTCACTACAATAATATCGCCATCAATATCTTGAACCGATAAATTCATAACGTTATTTTCATCACCAAAAATGCGAATTTTAGCAATTTTAGCCGCTAACCAATCGATATCTTCCTGTGTATCGGCATCTTCAACACCTACAAGAACCAACAAACCTTTTTCTATTGAAGCAACTATTTCATTTTCGATAGTAACAGAAGCTTCAGCAACTCTTTGAATTACAACTCTCATTGCCCTCTCAATTCATCACTTTGTTTTCGATCTTCATCATGAATATCCGTACGATAATGTTCGTCATCTCCTTCCAATATTTTCAAATAACTGTTGTATCGAGACCAAGCGATTTCATCATTTTCCAAAGCGGTTTTTACAGCACATTTAGGTTCTTCTTTATGAAGACAGTTATTGAATTTACACTGATCTTTTAATTTAAAAAATTCAGGAAAGTAACTACTAATCTCTTCTTTTTGCATATCTACAATTCCAAACCCTTTGATACCTGGAGTATCAATTATTCGGGCACCAAAAGACAAATCATACATTTCGGCAAAAGTAGTGGTATGCTGTCCTTGTTTACTGGCTTCAGAAATTTGTTTTGTTTTTAGATCTAAGGTTGGCTCTAATGCATTAACCAATGTAGATTTTCCTACTCCGGAATGCCCAGAAAACATACTCACCTTATCAATCATTAATTCTCTTAATTCTTCAACTCCTTTCTTTTCAGTTGAAGAAACACGAAGACATTTATAACCAATGTTTTGATACACATGTTGCATATACAACTGTTCATCAAGAGTATCTTCATTAAAAGTATCTATTTTATTAAAGACTAAAACAGTTTCAATTCCGTACGCCTCAGCAGTAACTAAAAATCGATCAATAAAATTAAAAGTCGTAGGCGGATTATTTACTGTGATTAATAAAAATACACAGTCAATATTTGCCGCAATAATGTGCATTTGATGCGATAAATTCACTGATTTTCGAACAATATAATTCTTCCTTTCGTGAATTGTATTAATCACCCCAGTAACCGTATCAGACGACTCTTCTAATTCAAAATCTACATGATCGCCCACAGCAATAGGATTGGTACTTTTAATACCTTTCATCCTAAACTTTCCTTTTATTCTGCAGTCCACAAAATTCCCTTCGTCGGATTTTACCGTGTACCAGCTTCCTGTTGATTTATAAACGATTCCTGTCATGGGGCAAAGATAAAATTTTGTTTCAAGTTCAAAGTGTAAAGTTTAAGGTTTTTGCTATTTGCTTTAAATAAAAAAATCCCTTCAACTTTTATAAAGTCAAAGGGATTCTTAGTATTTAAAAAAGTCAATTATCCGTTGATAATTTTCTCTTGGTGCTCAATACTCTCTTGGTGAATAGATTTGAATAATTTAGTGATAAATTCTTCAGATAATCCTTTTTTACCACCTTCAGCAACCATTTTCTCTTGGATTTCATTCCAACGGTTGTGTTGCAAAACAGCTACATTATTTTCTTTTTTCACTTGACCAATTTCGTCAGCTACTTTCATTCTTTTTCCTAAAAGCTCTAATAAATTAGCATCTAAAACATCGATGTTAGCTCTTAATTTAGACATTTTGTTTTCAAAATCAGGAGTATCTCCGCTTACTTTTCTAATTTTCAAGTCTTTCAAGATTTGTTTCAACGCATCTGGAGTAACTTGTTGAGCAGCATCAGACCAAGCATTATCCGGGTCAATATGCGTTTCGATAATCATACCATCATAGTTCAAATCTAAAGCTTCTTGAGTCACTTCAAGAATCATGTTACGATTTCCTGTAATGTGAGATGGATCGATGATTAATGGTAAATCAGGGAATTTATTTTGCAATTCGATAGCAATTTGCCATTCTGGAATGTTTCTGTATTTAGTTTTCTCATAAGTAGAGAAACCTCTGTGAATTACTCCTAAATTTTTGATACCAGCCATGTGTAAACGCTCCACACCACCTAACCATAAAGCCATATCTGGATTTACTGGGTTTTTAACCAAAACAATTTTATCAGTTCCAGCCAAAGTATCAGCAATTTCTTGAACTGCAAATGGATTAGCTGTTGTACGAGCTCCAACCCATAATACATCGATATCATATTCTAAAGCTAATTTACAGTGAGCAGCAGTAGCAACCTCAGTTCCCATCAACAATCCTGTTTCTTCTTTAGCTTTTTTCAACCATTTTAATCCTATTTCTCCAATTCCTTCAAATCCTCCCGGACGAGTTCTTGGTTTCCAAATTCCTGCTCTAAATACGCTTACATCAGAATTTTTTAATTCGTGAGCAATTTTCAATACTTGCTCTTCAGTTTCAGCACTACAAGGTCCTGCTATCACAAATGGATGATTTAATTTGAAAGCATCCAACCAATTTCTCATTTCTTTTGTGTTTTCCATCTTTTATTAATTTATTTCTTTTAATTATGTGTTGTTATATTATTATTCTCTTTACTCTATTTTTTTACGCTTATTCCGTTTAATATCTCTCTAATTTTATTCACACTCGCCATCTCCTCATATATTGCATTGTAATCATCCTGTGCTAATAAATCCCTAAACTGTGTCAAATTAGAAATATATTCTTCTAATGATTCCAATACCTGAGCTTTATTTTGCTCGAAAATAGGTGTCCACATGGCTGGTGAACTCTTAGCTAAACGCACCGTACTTTCAAAACCAGAACCTGCCATATCAAAAATATCCTGCTCGTCTTTCTCTTTATTAATCACCGTTTTCCCTAACATAAAGGAACTGATATGCGACAAATGCGAAACATAAGCAATGTGTTTATCATGTGATTTTGGATCCATATAACGAATACGCATTCCCATAGCTTTAAACACTTCTAATGCTTTTTCCTGTAATTTGAAAGCCGTTTTTTCGACTTCGCAAATGATGTTTGTTTTATCTCTGAACAAATCTCTCAACGCTGCCGAAGGTCCTGAAAATTCCGTTCCCGCAATAGGATGAGTTGCAATAAAATTTCTTCTTTTAGGATGATTAGCTACCGCTTTACAAATTGGGTTCTTAGTAGAACCTACTTCTAAAACAATGGCGTTTTCTCCAACTAAATCCAATACTTGAGGTAATAAACTAATTGCAACATTTACAGGAACCGATACAATTACAAAATCTGCTTCCTGCAAATCTTCCATAGTAGCCGCAACATCAATAACTCCTAACTCTAATGCTTGTTGCAAGTGTTTTTCGTTATTGTCTATTCCGTAAACAGTAGCTTCCGGATAAAGTGCTTTGATGTCTAAAACCATCGAACCACCTATTAATCCTATACCTATTACAAAAATCCTCTCCCCAGCCCTCTCCAAAGGAGAGGGAGCCGAAACTTGAGATGTATTACTTTTAGCCATAATTATTTTATTAGTTGCCCAAAGCCCCTCCTTCGTAGGGGTTGGGAAGGAATCTATCTATTGCTTCCTGTACTTTCTCTTCCTTTACACATAATGCAAATCGAATATATCCTTCGCCATTAGAACCAAAAATTGTTCCCGGCGCAATAAAAATATATTTTTCATGCAAAATCTGATCAATGAACTTTTCTGCTGATTCTATTCCTTCAGGCAATTTTGCCCAAACAAATAAACCTACTCCTTCTTTATAGACGGTACAACCTAGTTTTTCAGCTAATTGCTCAGTTAAAACGCGGCGTCTTTTATATATTTCATTCATGGAATCAAACCATGACTGATCACTTTTTAATGCTTCGATAGCTCCTTTTTGGATTCCAAAAAACATTCCGCTATCCATATTACTTTTTACTCTTAAAACAGCATCGATAAGCTCTGCATTTCCTGAAACCATTCCTACTCGCCATCCTGCCATATTAAAAGTCTTACTCAAAGAGTTCAACTCTAAAGCCACATCTTTAGCTCCTTCTACCTGCAACAAACTCATAGGATTGTCATTCAAAACAAAACTGTAAGGGTTATCATTTACTAACAGTATTTGATGTTTTTTGGCGAAAGCCACTAACTTTTCAAACAAGCCTAAACTTCCTCTTGCTCCTGTTGGCATGTGAGGATAACCTATCCACATCAATTTTACTTTCGATAAATCTAATTTTTCTAAAGCTTCAAAATCAGGTTCCCAATTATTAGCTTCTGCCAAATCATAATAAACAGCTTCTGCTCCTACTAAATTCGTCACCGAAGTATAGGTTGGATATCCTGGATTAGGAATTAAAACCTGATCACCTTCGTTCAAAAATGCCAACGAAATGTGCATGATTCCTTCTTTCGAACCCATCAAAGGCAAAATTTCCGTATTTGGATTCAATTCTACTTGAAAATTATTCTTGTAGAAAGCGGCCATACTACTTCTCAATTCTGGCAAACCTTGATAACTTTGATATCCATGTGCATTTTCATCTTGAATAGCCAATGCAACTGCATCAATAACAGCTTTCGACGGTGCCAAATCAGGGCTTCCAATTCCCATATTGATAATTGGTTTTCCCTCTGATGCCAATTGTCTTACTTCTCTCAATTTTGATGAAAAGTAGTATTCCTCAACTGTATTTAATCTATTTGCTGTTGTAATCATTTTATTCTTTGGCTTTTGAACTATTCTCGACTTTGCTCGAATTGACAATCTGCTTTATTTATTATTCCTTTTTAATCTTCATTCATTAAAGGCTTGGTATTTCTATATTCTCCCAATACTTTAAAATATTCTGCCATAATCTCTAATAACGATTTTGCTTTGGCGTAATCTTCATATTTTTCAAAAGTAACATCCACGAAAAAAGAATATTTCCAGGGTGTTTCAATTTTTGGCAACGATTGAATTTTAGTCAAATTCATTTTACAATCACTCATCACATTTAAAACCGCTGCTAAACTTCCGCGTTTATGATCCAATTCGAATTTTAAAGAAGCTCTGTTTATTTCGTTTTCCGGAACAAATGAATTCTCTTTATTAATGATAACAAAACGAGTCATGTTATTTTTAATCGTTTGAATTTCGGGAGCCAAAATTTCTAAACCATACATTTCAGCAGCTACTTTACTGGCAATTGCCGCAACTCCTTTTAGTTGATTTTCTTGAATTCTACGAGCCGTTTCAGCCGTATCCTTATCTTCAACTAATTTGATGTGTGGGTATTGTTTCAAAAAATCCATACATTGCAATAATGCCATTGGATGCGAATAAACTTCTTTTATATCAGCAATACTTTGACCTTTTAATGCCATCAAATTTTGATGAATTCTCAAATAATGCTCCCCGATAATATGTAAATTATTCTTATCAATTAATGCATAGTTTGGAATAATTGGACCTGCAATAGAATTCTCTATAGCCATTACTGCCTGAGCTGATTTGCCTGACAAAAGGCTATCTACTAATTCGTCAAAAGATAAACACTCATCTACAACCACATCCTGATCATAATATTCCTGAGCCACCTGATGATGAAAAGAACCTACTATACCTTGTATCGCAATTTTTGTTTCCATTTATTCAAAAAAAAATCCTGATTTTCATCAGGATTGTATATTAGTTTTATTTGTTTATCTTATATTTTCAAATTACCATAGCACAATCCTTATCTCTCGCTAAAGAAATAAAAAGAAGTACTAAAATAGAAACGGTTATTTGACATCTGATATAGAATTATCTGTAAATATTTTTTTTACTTTGCAAATGTAGAATATATTTTTAATTCCGCAAAAAATATTTTGCATTTTGTACAAAAAAAACCAAGCAATGCTTTTTCTGTTTATTTTTGCCATAAATATCAAAGAAACATGTCAATAGAAGTAAAAAATATTTCCAAAAGTTATGGTGACCAAAAGGCATTGGACAACATTTCGTTTTCTATAAAAAAAGGAGAAATTGTTGGTTTCCTGGGACCAAATGGAGCTGGAAAATCAACGCTGATGAAAATATTGACCACCTACCTTTCTGCCGACGAAGGTACAGCCTTAGTCAACGAACAAGATGTAAACAGTAATCCAAAGGCGGTTCAACTATCTATTGGCTATTTACCAGAACACAATCCTTTGTATTTGGATTTATACGTTAGAGAATATCTGGCTTTCAATGCCGATGTTTACAAAGTACCTAAATCTAGAATTGAAGAAGTAATTCAATTAACGGCTTTGAATTCAGAAAGTCATAAAAAAATAAGCCAACTTTCTAAAGGATATCGTCAACGTGTAGGATTGGCTAATGCGTTACTTCATAATCCTGATGTACTGATTCTGGACGAACCTACAACCGGATTAGATCCAAATCAATTACTTGAAATACGCAACGTCATTAAAAATGCGGGAAAAGACAAAACCGTTTTCCTTTCTACCCATATTATGCAAGAAGTAGAAGCTATTTGCGACCGTGTAATTATCATTAACAAAGGAAAAATTGTCACTGATAAAAAACTAAACAATTTAATTTCTGCTGATAAAGAACAAATTATCGAAGTGGAATTTGATTACCAAATCGAAGAACAAGCTATTGCTAGAATCCCACATTTAAAATCCTTTAAGAACACCCATGATTTCTCTTGGGAACTTACATTTATAGCCGATAAAGATATGCGACCTGCTGTTTTTGACTTTGCTCATGATAACGGTTTAAAAACTTTACAACTCAACCAGAAAAACAAAAATCTGGAAGCAGTATTTAGAGAGATTACGAAGTAAGTAATCAGGTTTTTAGTAGTTCGTCACACTTAAAAAAACAACTACCTGATTTTAAACACATAACAGATCATTAATTTGTTTTATTCCATAACTTTGTAAAAATACTCGCTATGAATGCCAAGAAAAAAAATATTGCAAAAGAACCTACGGAGATTTACGAAGCTACTTCAAAAAAGAGAGTTACCTCAGAAGAATTAAACCCAATATTGGTTCAATTGATAGAGAAATCTAAAAAAGAACATGAGCAAGGTTTGGATTTATCGCATGAAGAAGCAATGCAAAAAATCAAATTAAAATTCCCTTTATAATTTATAAAATGACATATAAACTCAGTTGGAGCTCAACTTCAATAGATTCTTATATTCAAGAGATGGAATTTATTTTATCAAAATGGAACTTAAAAGAGGTAGAAAAATTCAGCACACTGGTTGAAGAAAGTTTACAAAGATTATCTAAAAACCCAGAGATAGGTACCTACAACAAAAACAGTAATGTTTATAGTTTTGTAATTTCAAAACAAACCACTTTATATTACAGCGTTGACATTGAAACAAAAAAAATCGCACTACATGTTTTTGGAATAATCTCAGAAACCCTAATGACTTAGCAAAATTGTTATAACCAAAGAATAAACACAAAAAGCATCATCTCCTATTGAAAATATGCTTTTTTCAGTTATCTCTTCATTGCAAAATGACCTCTAAAAATTTTGTTATTTCCTCTAAAAACCTCAAACCAATAATCGTCTGACGGTAGTTGATGACCATTATACGTTCCATCCCATGAAGAAGTATTAGCAAACTCCTTGAGAAACTTCCCAAATCTATCAAATATTCTTGTTTTCAAACTAGCCTCCATTTCAGAGAGTTTAACTGCCCAGGTATCATTAAAGCCATCTCCATTAGGTGTAAAAAACTTAGGATAATTTAAAACATACACTATTTGGCTTATTATTCCACAGCCATTTTTATCGCGTACAAAAACAGTATAGCTTCCACTTAATAATCCTGTAAAAACATTTTCGTCTTGATAGGTAACGCCATCTAAAGAATATTCATAATCGCCTAAACTTGTCGCCGATAAATTTACCGTAATAGTATTTTGATTATCCGTCCAATCGACAATATCAATACCACTAATAACAGCCGCATTAGACAAAGCAACTACAAAATCCTTAGTAGCCGAACAGCTTATAGTTCCATTATTTTTAGTAACCGTTACCGAATAATTCCCCACATCAGAAACAGTTATTGATGGCGTAGTTTCAGTAGTTGACCACAAATAAGTATCGAAGCCAGCTCCTGCATCAATAGTGACATTTGAATTTTCACAAAGCGTAACCTCATCTCCAATTGAAATTACAGGTTCTGAAAACAAAGTCAGCACTAGTTTCACCTCTTGATAACATTTATCATTCGAATCAACTCTAGCATAAAGAGTCGTTACACCCGTTTGCAAATTATAGCTGTTTGCCGAGACAATTTCTGCTGTATTATTTTGATTTTGAGCATCAGCAAGAGAAGGATAAAAACGAATTTGGGTTGATGCATCTAAAGTAATCGCTCTATCATAAGAAACCAAATCTACTATTTCAACACCATCATTCAAATCGTCACAAAACGAAACAGCCACATCATTCACTATTACTGTTGGCATACTTATAGAAACAGTAACAGCAAGCCTATTCACACTTTCACAGCCATTCAGCGTTTGTGTTGCATAATATTTTACTCCATTAATCAACGGAGTTGAAGCAGCTAAAACAGTACCATTGGCAGCCAAATCATACCAAACTATATCTGTTCCTATAGCTTCTAAATCTCCAACTATAGCATTCTGAGTAGAACAAAAATTTTGAACCGAATTCCCTGTCGGCGCTGCTGTTGCCTGAATAGTAACAAGAACAGGAATTCTTTCGCTTTCACAAATGGAAATTGTTTGCGAAGCATAATAAGTCCTATTGATCAAAACAGTTGTTCCACTTAGCAAATTCCCGGAACCGGGAGCATCATACCATTTGATATTCGTACCTGAAATTGAAATATCATTAAGTTTTTTATTGTCTTGGACACAAAAAAGCTGAGAAGAACTAACCGCAGGAAGCGGTTCTATATTCACATACGGATGTATCACGACTTCATTAGCAACAAGAGAACTACAACCCAAATTATTTTTTATCAAAACCTGGTAAGTCCCCGCAACTAAATTATTTTTAGAATTCGAAGTAGTCCAACTCATTCCATTATCAAAACTATAAGCCGTAGCACTATCTGAAATTGTAATCGCTCCAGTAGTAACAATGCAATCCGGTTGTACAACAGTAACCGTAGGCGTAGGCGGATAACCGGGTGGCACAATAATTTCTACTGATGCAGCAGCAGTTTCACACAAAGAGCTATTTCTGGTTTTCACCAAATAATCTCCCGGAACCAATCCAGTTTTCACATTACTGCTTTGCCAGCTTTGTCCATTATCAAAACTGTATTCCGTATTCAAACTCGTTACAGTAATTGTTCCATAAGGATTACTACAAATTACCGGCTGAATTACCGAAAACGCAGGCACAGCACTCGAAGTGGCAACACTATTAATATGCGCCACAACCGGACTCGAAGCACAACCCGAATTTAATTTTGCTGTAACATTATAATCACCTCCTGCCAAACCTGAAAAAACACCCGATGTCTGATAATTTACCCCATCAATACTATAGGTTGTATTTGCAGCTGTAGTAATAGTAATAGTTCCTGAAGGCAGGTCACAAGTTGGTTGAACCGTTGTAAAAGTTGGCGTTACAGAACCTGATTTCACAACAATGGTGATTTCATTCGAAAAAATTCGGCAATTAGAAGAAGAAATATTCGAAATATCAGCAGTTGCTAATCGGTATTTAAAAGTACCCGCTGCACCAGAAGTAAAAGTATAATCAGCTGAATTAGCTCCTGAAATATCAGTCCAGGAAATACCATTATCGCTACTACTTTGCCATTGATAACCAATAGTTGTATAAGCCGAAGACGAAACCGAACCTGATAATGTAATTTGTCTTGATTCGTTCTCACAAACTTCTAAATTAGTTGTCGATTCATTTTGAATTGCAGAAGTTACAGTTGGCCCACAGGCTCTAAAAGTAATATCATCCAAAGCAATATCATTTCCGGGCACAGCACCCGCCTTATTGTTTCGCATTCGAATAACAACATTTGAAACACCTGATGGCGTGGTAAAATAAAACCCATATTGCTTCCATACCGCACTTGATGACAAACCAATATTTCCCGTATTATAAGTCCCTAAAATAGTTCCGCTCGTATCTTCGATTGTAAAAGTGATATTTGGCGGACTATTATCCTGACAGCAAACTCATAAGTAGTTCCCGGACATAAGCCAGTAACCGTGTTTTTGTAAAAATAATCGGTTGTTGAAAAACTCGCATTAACCACCATCATATAGCCTCCACCAGTATGATCCGTTGTTGTCCACCAAGTTCCGGCAGTATTTGTGGTTTTCTCAATTGTATAAGAACCATCACTCGGAAAATCTGCTGTGGTATAGGTATAACTTGTAATACCTGTCCCCAAAGCACTTCCATGCGAAGTCATTCCAGATCCAAAATCCAATTTCACCACAGGATCTCCTAAACTTCCTGTACACAATTGTGCTTTCGCCTCTAGCAACGAAAAACAAATAAAAAGTACTAAAACAACAAATTTCTTAACCAAAACAGTAATTTTTAATCACGTAAACTTACTGTTTCTAATAAAAATTATCTTTTTTTTGAGGTCAATCAAAGAAATATAGCGGTAAAAAAATCTAACCTCAGTTAATTCAAATTTATTATTTTATAAACTTTTCACAACTGACATTAGTTTTTATTAATCTCTTTTAGATACAATTCAGAAACCGTATAGAATTTCATATTGTGTTCTTTAATGTATCTACATATTTCTATTAAAGTTTTATACTCTGTTTCGTATCTTTCATCGGCCTTTACAACAGGTCTATGCGCATAGAAAATCACAATTTTATTATTCTTTTTAGCATAATCCAGTAATGACAAAAAATATGGAATACTGAATTGGGTATAACTATTATCAATACCTAAACCAAATAGAACCCTACTAGTATTATCAAAATAGCATCTTTGTTCACTAGGTGGCTCACTACCATAAGTTGTACCTCTTATAATATTAAATTCATGCAACAAAATAGTATCTGTAATAGCATCCCTTGATCCATAAGGATAGGCAAAAGAATGTACCGCCAACGATTTCTCATTCATTGACCTTAACATCGGGAAAATTTCATCATCTAAGTAGTTTATTTCTCCATTCTTTTTTTCAAAAGGAGCTGCTTTTAAATGAATCCAACCATGTCCTCCTATTTCGTTGCCTTGTTTTTTCAACAACTTTAATTTATTTAATTCTTCATACGAAAGTGAATTAAATTGAGAAACAAAAAAAGTTGCTTTCCAATTATATGGTTTAAGAATTTGATCTACCGCATACCATTGATCAATATAATTATCATCAAAAGTGATTGCCACACCTGCTTGGGAATTTACTGCGAAAGGAATATCCAATTCTTCTTCATACTTTCTACAAGATGACAAAAACAATAAATTACAAACAAAAACAGCGCACCAAATAGTGCGCTGTTTTGAAAAATATCGAAAACGAATGATTTTTTTTATACTTATCATGACAAAACATTCAACTATAAATCTATGATTTCAAACTTTTGTGAACAAAAAAATTAAAAAACCTGACTCGCTATATTGTAAATATTGTCCGACTTACCCATCGAATAATAATGTACACAAGGCACTCCAAATTCGATCAATTCTTTAGACTGCTGAATTGCAAACTCCACTCCTATTTGTCTAACAGCTGCATTGTCTTTAGCATTTTCAATCGAACTAATTAAACTTTCTGGCATATCCAACCAAAAAACTTGTGGCAACAATTGCAAATGACGTTTTACCGCTACTGGCTTAATTCCAGGAATAATTGGAACCGTAATACCAATTGCACGGGCAGCTTCAACAAATCTAAAATAACGTTGGTTATCAAAAAACATTTGAGTTACAATATAGTCAGCACCTGCATCTACTTTTTCTTTCAGTCTTTTCAAATCGGCTTCTAAGCTTGGAGCTTCAATGTGTTTTTCCGGATAACCAGCTACTCCTACACAAAAATCGGGAGCATTTGCAATTGGCAATTCACCATGCAAAAACCTCCCTGCATTCATCGCTTTAATTTGCTTCACTAAATCTACCGCATAATGATTCCCACCAACAGCAGGTTCGAAATATTTTTCGCCTTTCATAGGATCCCCACGCAAAGCCACTAAATTATCAATATTCAAATACTGACAATCTACCAATAAATATTCGGTTTCTTCCTTAGTAAAACCACCACACAACACATGCGGAATAGCATCTATGCCATATTTATGTTGGATAGAAGCACAAATCCCAACTGTTCCCGGGCGCATACGCGTAATACGACGGTCAAAAAGCCCATCTTTTTCGATATACACATACTCTTCTCTCGAAGTCGTCACATCAATAAATGGTGGTTTGAATTCCATTAATGGATCGATGTTTACGTATAAATCATTGATATTACTCCCTTTTTGAGGCGGGACAATTTCGAAGGAAAACAATGGTTTCCCTTTTGCGTTTTCTATATGCTGCGTTACTTTCATTTTTCCTCCCCCAAACCCTCCAAAGGAGGGGAGACTGGGTGTTCTTATTAATTAAACAATTATTTTTTCCCTTTCAAATCCTCCCCTTTGGGGAGGCTGGGTGGGGATTAATCTGCTATATTAGGACTCAACCATCTCATGGCTTTGTCTGTCGAAATACTTCTTCGTTTAGCGTAATCAATTACCTGATCTTCTTTTATTTTTCCAAGTCCGAAATACCTACTTTCAGGATTGGCAAAATAATAACCCGAAACTGCCGCTGCCGGCCACATAGCCATACTTTCGGTCAAAGTTACTCCAATTTCTTCTTCTACTTTTAACAATTTCCAAATCGTTGGTTTTTCTAAATGATCCGGACAGGCTGGATATCCTGGTGCAGGACGAATTCCGGCATACACTTCTTCAATCATCGCTTCGGTTGTTAAAACTTCATCTGGAGCATAACCCCAAATTTCTTTACGGATTTGTTCGTGCAAATATTCGGCGAAAGCCTCAGCCAAACGATCTCCTAACGCCTTAACCATAATCGAGTTGTAATCGTCTAAATTATCTCGGTATTCATCTGCCCATTCATCTACTCCAAAACCAGTTGTCACACAGAAAGCGCCCATATAATCGGTTACTCCATTGTCTTTTGGCGCAATAAAATCGGCCAAAGCTATATTTGGTGCTCCTTTGGTTTTTTGTGCTTGCTGACGCAAAGTCAAGAATTTCTCCAATTCTTTTCCGTTCTCGTCATACAACTGAATATCATCATCGTTCACTTGGTTCGCAGGAAAAATTCCGTAGATTCCTTTAGCAGTGAATTTCTTTTCTTTCAAAATCACTTCCAACATTTCTTTTGCATCCGAAAAAACAGAAGTTGCTTGTTCTCCCACTACCTCATCAGTCAAAATTGCCGGATATTTTCCAAACAATTCCCAGGTTCTAAAAAATGGTGTCCAGTCGATATACGGTACTAAAACATCCAAATCTACTTCGAAACTTTTTGTTCCAATGAAATTAGGTTTTTTAGGCGTATAATTTGCCCAATCCAACTGCAATTTATTCTTACGGGCATCTTCAATCGTTAAGAAATTTTTATCTCTCGAACGATTTAAAAATGTTTCTCTAAATGCATCGTATTCTTCACGAATACCATTCATATAAGCTTCCTTATTCTGATCTAATAAATTCCCGGCTACCGTTACTGCTCTCGAAGCATCATTAACATGTATAGCCGTAGCGC
The DNA here is from genome assembly GCA_039805885.1 of Bacteroidota bacterium. Classification (GTDB taxonomy): domain Bacteria; phylum Bacteroidota; class Bacteroidia; order Flavobacteriales; family Flavobacteriaceae; genus Flavobacterium. The sequence goes on along the minus strand of JBDLTG010000061.1, from coordinate 9,035 downwards.
GATATTGTGGTGCAATTTTCACAGCAGTATGCGCTCGCGAAGTAGTTGCTCCACCAATCATTACAGGAATTGTTAGATTTCTTCTATCTAATTCTTTGGCCAAAAACACCATTTCGTCCAGCGAAGGCGTAATCAAACCACTCAAACCAATAATATCTACTTCGTGTTCCAATGCTGCTGCAATAATTTTCTCTGGAGGAACCATCACCCCAAGGTCAATGATTTCGTAATTATTACAAGCCAACACCACCGAAACAATATTTTTCCCAATATCGTGTACATCCCCTTTTACGGTTGCCATCAATATTTTTCCATTTCCTTGTTTATCACCTGCTTGTTTTGAAGCCTCAATAAATGGCAATAAATAAGCCACGGCTTTTTTCATTACACGTGCCGATTTTACCACCTGCGGCAAAAACATTTTTCCTGAACCAAACAAATCCCCAACAACATTCATACCTGTCATCAAGTTGATTTCGATTACCTCAATTGGTTTGGTCGCGGCTAATCTGGCTTCTTCCACATCTTCTTCAATAAAAGCATCTACTCCTTTTACTAATGAATGCGTGATTCTTTCCTGTACCGTTCCAAAACGCCATTCCTGTACTTCTTTTTCATTGGTTTTTGGTCCGCCTTTTACATTTTCAGCAAAATCCAACAAACGCTCGGTAGCATCATCACGACGATTCAAAATCACATCTTCTACATGCTCTAATAAATCCTTCGGAATATCATCATAAATGGTCAACATCTCCGGGTTTACAATTCCCATTGTCATTCCGTTCTGAATCGCGTGGTATAAAAACACCGAGTGCATCGCCTCTCTTACCGTGTCATTTCCTCTAAATGAAAACGAAACGTTACTCACACCACCACTTATGTGCGCGTGTGGTAGATTTTCTCTCACCCATTTCGTTCCTCTAAAGAAATCCAAAGCATTCAAACGGTGTTCTTCCATACCAGTTGCCACTGGAAATATATTCAAATCGAAAATAATATCCTGAGGTGGAAAACCTACTTTATCTACCAAAATATCATACGAACGTTGGCAAATTTCTACTCTTCGTTCAAAATTATCGGCCTGACCTACTTCGTCAAAAGCCATGATAATCGCCGCAGCTCCGTAGCGTTTGATTAATTTAGCATGATGAATAAACTGTTCTTCGCCTTCTTTTAACGAAATCGAGTTTACCACACATTTTCCTTGTGCTACTTTCAATCCTGCTTCGATGATATGCCATTTCGAACTGTCAATCATAATAGGCACACGAGCAATATCGGGTTCGGCAGCAATCAAGTTCAGGAATTTCACCATTGCATATTCACCATCCAGCATTCCCTCATCCATATTAATATCGATGATTTGTGCTCCTCCTTCTACCTGCTCCTTAGCAATACTGAGTGCTTCATCGTATTTCTCCTCTTTGATCAATCGAAGAAATTTTCTAGACCCCGTAACATTCGTACGCTCTCCAATGTTTACAAAAACACTTTCGGGCGTAATAATCAAAGGTTCTAATCCCGATAAAACTAAATTTCTTCTTGGTTCTACTACTGCCATTTTTTTTATTTTTTTATGCCAACGGAATAAATTCCGTTTTCATTTATCATCTTATTTCATCAACGGATTAAAATCCGTTGCTACAATATAGATCGTTCCTACGGAACTTTATTTTTTATTCGTGCAAGTCATTGCGAGGTACGAAGCAATCTCATCCTGTTATATCCGTTATGTGATTCCTCCTTCGTCGGAATGACAAAACCAGACTTTTATATTTTTATTCTCTTTGCGGGCACGGATTACAAATCCGCGCTATCGAATTTATTTTAATCGTATAACATCTAAAATCTCATTTAAAAATCCATAATTGCTTTTTCCCAAATTTTTAGATTTATTAGAAATTAGAATCTTTAATTCATCATAATTTTTAATATAAGTCTGTGACAAAGTTATTATTGGTTTATTATCTTTTAATAAATATAAATACTCATAACTTTCAAATTTGCCCTTTTCTGTTCTAATCTGAAAACCATCAAAATCTTTAAAATTGAAAGTCTTATTAAACCCCAAATAAGTTCTTTTTTCAATGTTACTATTTGTAATTTTTAGATTAATTATTTTATTACTGAATTCGTGTAAAAAAATTAATCCAAATACAATGATAAAAATTAAAGAAAGCCATATTTCTTTAAAATCAATCTTTATCAATTGTACTATAAATGAAAAAACACCAAAACCAAAAGATAAGAATATCAATATTGGTATTAAATATACTCTAAAGTTAAAAATTGATTTTATTTCCATTTCATTTCCCATTACAAACTCGCCGTTGATACTCTTGGCTTGTATTTTGCCGCAGCTTCTGCAATCATACGGATATGATCTGGAGTTGTACCACAACAACCTCCAATGATATTTACCAAATTATCTTCTAAATATTCTATAATAAAAGCCTGTGTCTGTGCTGGTGTTTCGTCATATTCTCCAAAGGCGTTTGGCAATCCGGCATTAGGATGTGCTGATATATTGAAAGAAGTATTATGAGACAAAGTCTGTAAATACGGCTTCAACAAATCGGCTCCTAAAGCACAATTGAATCCAACACTTAACAATGGAATATGCGATACTGAAATCAAGAACGCTTCTACCGTTTGTCCCGAAAGTGTTCTTCCTGAAGCATCGGTAATGGTTCCTGAAACCATGATTGGAATATCAATTCCGCGTTCGTCTTTTACTTCTTCAATAGCAAAAAGCGCTGCTTTAGCATTTAGTGTATCAAAAATAGTTTCAACCAAAAGTAAATCACTTCCTCCATCCAGTAAAGCTTCTACTTGTTGTTTGTATGCAATACGCAAATCATCAAAAGTTACCGCTCTGTATCCCGGATCATTCACATCAGGCGACATACTCGCTGTACGGTTTGTTGGCCCGATTGAACCGGCAACAAAACGAGGTTTCTCCGGATTTTTAGCAGTGAATTCATCGGCTACTTGACGGGCAATTTTAGCCGATTCGTAGTTCAATTCGTAAACCAAATCTTCCATGTGATAATCGGCCATACCAATCGTTGTTCCTGAGAACGTATTGGTTTCCACAATATCAGCTCCTGCCTCAAAATAAGCAGCATGCACTTCGGCAATGGCTTTGGGTTGCGTTAGTGACAACAAATCGTTGTTTCCTTTTAGGGAATGAGGAAAATCTTTGAAACGTTCGCCTCGAAAATCATCTTCCGAAAAATTGTAACGTTGCAACATGGTCCCCATAGCTCCATCGAGAACGAGTATTCTTTTTTTGATTTCTTCTTGAATGCTTGGCATAACTTATTTTTTTGCCGCTAAGGCACTAAGGCACTAAGCTTTTGTTTTTTATCTACTTCCTTAAAACCACTACTCTTAGCTCATTAGCCCTGATGGCAGCGGCATCCTTTTTATTTTACCCTTTCAGGGTTTTGAACCCTGAAAGGGTAAAATAAAAAGATATAGCGAACAGCAGGAACCCATTTTTACTGATAAATCCCTAATCTTTCGCTCCCAATTATTTTTATAATTTGGAAATGCAAAGTAAAGCAATAGCCTTACCACTTGCAAGTAGTAAGGCTATTTATAATTGTAAACAACTGTGTGTTTTAGTTGATCGCTTTTACGACTGCTTTTGGCGCTTCTTTACGAGTTCCGTCAAATCCGTCAACACCTGATACAGTTGTGTATTTTAATACATAACGTTTTCCCGGGTTGATGATTTGGTAAGCTGCCTGGCACATCAAAGTCGCTTCGTGGAAACCACAAAGAATCAACTTTAATTTTCCTGGATAGGTATTAATGTCTCCAATTGCGAAGATTCCCGGAATATTAGTTTGGTAATCCAAAGCATTGTTTACTTTAATTGCATTTTTCTCGATTTCTAATCCCCAGTTTCCGATAGGCCCTAATTTTGGCGTTAAACCAAAAAGTGGAATGAAGAAATCACAAGGAATATTGCGGTGTGCTCCGTTTTCATCTAAATCAATAGACTCTACGTGCTCAGCTCCGTTGATTCCTACTACTTCAGCAGGAGTAACCATGTGGATTTTTCCGGCATCTTTTAATTCTTGTACTTTTTCTACAGAATCCAAAGCACCACGGAATTCATTACGACGGTGTACTAAAGTCACTTCTGAAGCAACATTAGACAAGAAAATACTCCAGTCTAAAGCTGAATCTCCACCACCTGCAATAACTACACGTTTGTTTCTGAATTCTTCCGGATTTTTGATAAAGTATTTTACTCCTTTATTTTCGTAAAATTCGATATCCTCGATTAAAGGTTTACGAGGCTCGAAACTTCCTAAACCACCTGCGATAGCAATTACTTTAGCATGAAATTCTGTTCCTTCATTTGAAGTAACAATAAAACTTCCATCTTCTTGCTTAACGATAGTCTCAGCACGCTCTCCAAGAGTAAATCCTGGTTCGAACTGCTTAATTTGCTCCATTAAATTATCAACTAAATCACCAGCTAATACTTCTGGAAAACCTGGGATATCGTAGATAGGTTTTTTTGGATATAATTCTGAAAGTTGACCACCTGGTTGTGGCAACGCATCTAGGATATGGCATTTTAATTTCAATAATCCTGCTTCAAAAACGGCAAATAAACCAGTTGGACCGGCTCCTATTATAAGGATATCTGTTTCTATCATTTTTTTACTTATTTTCCTCCTCCAGCTCCCTCCAAAGGAGAGGGAGACTGGGTGGAGTTGCTTGTGTTATACTTACTATTACTAATTATTTGTTCAAAGGAACGAATCTGATAATTATTATTTAATGATAAAAATCATTCGTAATCTCCTTGTTCTTTTTTCTTTATTCTATTTTCTAAAAAACTTATTCTTTATTCTTTAATGATTGAGTAATCTCATTCATTTTTTGAACTTTATCTTCAAAATCTCCTTTCAAAGTATTGCGATAATCGTTTAAGTTTTGTACCATCTGATTGATATCTTCCGGTATTACTTCCTCAAAAAATTCTCTCAATCGTTTGGCAGTTGTAGGTGATTTTCCATTGGTAGAAATAGCAATTTTGACATTTCCTTTAGTGACAATTCCACCTAAATAGTAATCGCACAAATCAGGTGTATCGGCAATATTGCATATCAAATATCTTTTTCGAGACAATTCGTATACGCGTTTATTTACCTTCAAATCATCTGTACAAGCGATTACCATATTGCGCTTTTTCAGCATTTTTTTCTTGAATCTTCTTTTGGTCAATTTCACTGTAGGATGACTTTCAGCTAAAGTGACTAATTCATCAATAAAACGTGGCGCAACAACCTCAACTTTTGCATTGGGACTCGATTTAAGCAAAAAAGATAACTTTTCTAATCCCACATTTCCTCCGCCTACTATAAGCACGCTTAGGTTATGTAATTTTAAGAATATGGGATACAATTCGTTACGCTCTTGGCTATTTGAATCGTTGCCATTTGTATCTATTTCACTCATCTTTTTTGAATTAAGCTTTAGCTAAATCTTGCTCTCTGTATGCTTCTAATTTTGCGAAAAACGAAATTGCTTCTTGAATGTATTGTTTAGCAAAAGCTTCAGAAGGCTCATTTTTATTGATTCGGTAAACTAATTCTCTGAAAGAAGTTCCTAATTCAATTTTATTTCCTTCAACAAAAACAGTATCAAAAGAATCAATAATTCCTGCATGTGTATTTGTTTTTTCTTTTTCTGCCAATAATAAAGCTTTAGCTCCGTTAACAAATCCAGCGTAAGCTAAATAAATAGCATCTGACCATTTTTGTTCTTCGAATAATTCCTGAGCAGAAGTTATTTTGTCTTTAGCTTCAAATAATAAAGTGGCTACCAAGTCAATTACAACACCAGCACATTCTCCAACTCCTACTGCTTTCACATAATTATCGGCGTTACCCCAATCCACGAAATCTTCTTCTGTAAGATTAGTAACATCGGCTAATGGTTTTAAGAATTCGTAGAAATATTTCTCTCCTTTAGCATCATAATAATCTAAAAATTTAGCTCCGTTAGCATTGGCTTCAAAATCATTTAAGATTAAACGCAAAGCTTCTGGTCCACGACGGCTAGGTATTTTGATTACTTTATCAGAAAAACGACCGTTTCCGTTTCCTAAAATTCCTCCACCTAATAATACTTGTAAAGCTGGAGCTACTAATTTCCCTGCATTTATAGACATTCCCTGGAAACCAATTTCAGCCATATTGTGTTGTCCACAAGCATTCATACAACCACTAATTTTGATTGCAATTTCTTTATTGTTTGCAAATTGTGGGTATTCTGCTTTCAATACTCTTTCAAGTTCATCAGCAATACCTGTACTACTTGCGATACCTAGGTTACAAGTATCAGTACCAGGACAAGCCGTGATATCACCAATAGTTTCGTAACCTAAATTAACCATGTCTAACTTAGCCAACTCCTGGTAGAAGAATGGTAAATTTTCTTCTTTAATATTACGAATCACAATGTTTTGACGTAATGAAAAACGCAATTCATTTGCTCCGTAATTTTTAATCAAATCAGCCAATAATCTCGCTTTATCAGTATAAAAATCTCCTAAAAGCACTTTTACTCCAATAGCTACATAACCCGCTTGCTTTTGAGCAATAACATTTGATTTTTTCCAAGCTTCATAAGCTGCAACATCTTCGATTGAAACTGTTGGCACTTCTAATAAAGGCTCAGTAATTGGACCTTCAAAAGCAGTAGTGTCAATTTCATAACTATGGAAAGGCAATGCTTTTTTCTCTTCGTCAACTAAACGCAAGAATTCATCACGACCTAAATCTTTAATTAAGAATTTCAAACGAGCTTTCAAACGTTTTGCTCTTTCACCGTAACGGTCAAAAACACGAATTACACCTTCAGCTGTTGGAATAATTTGGTTAACCGGAACAAATTCAGAAAGCAATTCAGCGTGACTTGGCTGAGAACCTAATCCACCACCTAACATTACTTTGAATCCTTTTTGTCCATCTACAATTTTAGGAATGAATCCTAAATCATGTAAATAACTTAAAGCAGTATCTTTTTCTGATGAAGAGAATGAAATTTTGAATTTACGTCCCATTTCCTGACAAATTGGGTTACGCAAAAGGTATTGAAACAATCCATGAGCATAAGGAGTTACATCAAATAGCTCTTCTGTATCTACACCTGCTAATTCACTTCCTGTAATATTACGCACTGTGTTACCACAAGCTTCTCTTAAAGTAATATCATCTTTAGACAAATCAGCCCAAAGCTCAGGTGTTCTATCTAAACTCACATAGTGAATTTGGATATCCTGACGAGTCGTGATATGTAAACGTCCAGTAGAATATTTATCTGAAACTTCAGTAATTCTTCTCAATTGCTCGCTAGTCACTTTACCATAAGGTAATTTGATACGAATCATCTGAACACCTTCCTGACGCTGACCGTAAATACCACGTGCTAAACGAAGACTACGAAAACGTTCGTCATCAATTTTTCCACCACGAAATGCGTGTATCTTTTTTTCTAAATCGATAATCTCTTTTTGGACAATCGGATCCTCTATTTCTGTTCTAAAACTTTGCATCTTTTTTTGCTTTTATCCTCCACCCAGCCCCCTCCAAAGGAGGGGGAGGTATTGAAGAGTTTGTTTGTGTATTATAATCTGATTTATAATTTCATAATCAGAATCAATTATCGGTAATCTCTTCCTCCCCTTCGGGGAGGTTAGGTGGGGATTATCTAATAAACCCTACTCCTGCTGTTGTATTAGTTGAAGCATCAATTAAAATAAATGCACCATTTGATTTGTTATCATTATAAGCATCAAAATACAATGGCTTACTCAATTTGATAACAACTTCTCCAATTTCATTAATTGCTAATTGAGACGCTGGAGTTGTTCCTGAATAATCAGTTGCAATTACATTTTTAATACTATCCACTTTTGCCAATACTCTATTTGTATTGTGTTGGATTAAATATTTTGTTCCGGCTACTAATTTTTTACTATCCATCCAGCAAACTGTAGTAGTAATCTCTTTCTCAACTCTAGGCAATTCATTCGATTTTACAATCATATCTCCTCTGGTTACATTGATGTCATTTTCTAACTCAAGTGTAATAGACGAACCTGCAACTGCTTCATCAAATTGTTGATCAAAAAAGTGAATATTAGTCACTTTAGATTCTGTTAAAGATGGCAATACCGTTACAGCATCTCCTACTTTAATACTATTTCCGTATAATTTACCAGCATATCCTCTAAAGTCATGGTATTCTTCCGTTTTTGGGCGAATCACTGTTTGAACCGGGAAACGAGCTTTTCCATTATCGTAAACATCTTTTGACTCTAAAGCTTCTAAATGCTGTAAAATAGTTTGCCCAGTATACCAAGGCATTTTTCCTAATGTTTCCACAACATTATCACCTGTTAAAGCACTCAAAGGAATATAACTTACGTTTTGTTCTTTGTATGAACTCTTAGCATTCAATGCTTGGAAATCAGCTTTGATTTTGTTGTAAACTTCTTCAGAATAATCAACTAAATCCATTTTGTTTACAGCAACAATCACATCTTTTACTCTCAATAAATTATTGATAAAAAAGTGACGGTATGTTTGCTCAATTACTCCTTTACGAGCATCAATCAAAATGATAGATACCTGAGAAGTTGATGCACCTGTAACCATGTTACGCGTATATTCTACGTGACCAGGAGTATCAGCAATAATGTAACTTTTCTTAGCTGTAGAAAAATAAATATGAGCCACATCAATAGTGATTCCTTGTTCTCTCTCTGCAACTAATCCGTCAGTAGCCAAAGAGAAATCTAAATAATCATATCCTTTTTGTTTACTGCTTTTTTCAATCGCTTCTAATTTATCTGTAGTCAATGATTGTGTATCGTATAATAATCTTCCGATTAATGTACTTTTTCCGTCATCTACACTTCCTGCCGTTGCTATTTTTAAAACTTCCATATCTTTTTCCCCACCCCGACCCTCCCCAAAGGGGAGGGAGACGAGTCTGGTATG
>JBDLTG010000060.1:0-15492 GCA_039805885.1 Bacteroidota bacterium | reverse complement strand
AATTTATTACAATAACGATAGAATCAAGTCAAATTTAAACAAAATGAGCCCGATACAATATCGAGCTCATTATTATCAAAATTAATTATAAATTTGTCTAACTTTTTGGGTGCAGTCTATTCTTGGGCTTTTTTGTTTAAAAACGTTGTTAAAAATAGGTTTTATAAAATGTAAACATATTCTTTCTATATTTACGGATGAGATATAATTATAAGTATACTGAATGACAAAAAAAATTAGTGAAATCGATTGGTCAAAACTTCTAAAAGTTGACAAAGATCTTTTTTTTGATTGGTTCAACTTTAAAGAAGAAGTTATCATATCCGATGAGATAAAAATAAAATTTTACAGCCTAAAACATAAAAATAATATACCAGATAATGAAGGGTTTATAAGTCATTTATATAAAGAAGTTGAAAATTATGTCTTTGATTATAGAGATATAAAAGAACTTATAGAAGATGGATATAACCCATCTGAAAAGGCATTGAGTTATTTTGGTGATATTGATCCTTTAACTGATGGAAGATATGGTGAATTAATTCTTTATCTATTCGTTGAAGCTGTATTGCAAACCCCTATGATAGTTCATAAAATCTCTCAAACATATAACGACAATGATCAAATTAAAGGATCTGACGGCCTTTTTATTGGAAATATCAATGATAAAGCTACTTTATTGATCGGTGAATCTAAAATGAGAAATGATTTTAATAAATGTGTCGGAGATGTTATGGAATCATTAGGTAGATACATTAATAGTTCTGAAACGGTAAATAGAGAATTAGAGGTTGCAAAAAGACATTTAAGTCATGATTTGAATAATTTAAATGAAGGTGATTTAGATTTAATTTATAATAGTCTTAGAACAAAACATAAAGAATTTGAAGAATACAATATCTGCTATCCGGCTTTTTTAATGTATAAAGAATCAAAAATTGAAGAAATAATGCAGAATAATTTAGCAGAAATTGAAGGTCAAATTTTGAATTTACTTAGTAAAGTTATTGATAAAAGATCAAAATATGTACAAAAATCATTGCCTGAAACATCTAATATAACACTTGAGTTTTTTATGATGCCTGTTCAAAATGTTAGTTCTTTTAGAGAAATGTGTTATAAAATTTTCCATAATGGAAAAGAATATAAAAGAGCATAAGAAATGACTAATTTAACTATTGAATCTGCAAAAAACCATCCTGTTTTCAAAGATGTTTTAAATTCGCTAATAACAAATAGATTTTATTCTGAGTTAGAGGTTGAAGTTGAAAAAAATATAATTGAAAAAGATAAACTTGATAAGGCGATATGGCTAGCTAGTATTATTTCTACAAGTGTTGAGGAAAATGATAAATATTTAAGTTCTGTATTTGGTATTGTTCTATTTCTTGAATATGATTCTGAAGAATATAGAAAAACTGCTTATATAATTTTGTCTAGATCTGGAAATTTAATTGCTTCAAGATTTTTTAAGGAATTGATGACTATTGATTCAATTACAGGAAATCTTTTTTTTAACAGAAGTTTTGGTACAATAATGGATTTTGAATTAGGTTCAAAAATCGCATTAAATGAAATTGAAAATGGAAATGGAAAAATTATAGGTTCTGATTATCAAAAACATTTGTGGAATGTATTAACAAAAACGAATTATAATACTGCAATATCTGCACCTACTTCAGCAGGAAAATCTTTCATAATTCAAAACTATATTAGACAATCTTTCTTAACTAAGGATTCTTTTTTTGTAGTTTATATTGTGCCAACAAGAGCTTTAATTTCTCAAGTTTCAGAAGATTTTAAAAAAGTACTTGATACAGATGTTAGCATAAATACAGCTTTTATTGAAAAAGAAGATAATGATGTAAAGCAATTTTCGAATAAGGAAATATTTATTTTAACTCCTGAAAGAACGTTGAAATTAATGCAATACTCTTATAAAAATGAATTTTCTCCCGATTTAATTTTTATTGATGAAGTTCAAAATGTTGAAGATGATGGAAATAGAGGATTTCTCTTTGAATATTTAGTTAATGAGATTGAGGCTAATTGGAAAAAATCTAGAAAAGTAATTGCTGGACCATTCTTAAATAATCCAGATTTATTGTTAAAACTAATGTTTAAAGAAATTAGCGAAAATCTTAAAACGATGTTTTCTCCCGTATTTCAATTAAAAATTAGTTTAAAACCAAGTGAAAATAGTAATTCGGTATTAGCTAAAATTTTCTTTCAGGAAGAATTAATAAATGCAATTAATGTCCCTATTAATTTTAATTATGCTAAGGAAATTGCAAATAATAAACTTAAAGCTACTGTAAAAGTTTTATTGTTTTTTGGAGCAAAAAGCAAAAATATTATTTATCTACCAAAAGGGAATTATGTAGAGAGTTTTTCAAATCATTTAGTCCTTGCTAAGAGTAACGATAATAAAAAAATTGAGCTAAGTGATGAGATATTTGAATTAATTGATTTAATAAAAGAGGAAATTCATCCAGATTATTATTTAATTGATATACTAAAAATTAAATCAGCATTTCATCACGGTAAATTACCTGAAATTATAAGAGCTGAGTTAGAATATCTTTTTGCAAATGGTTATTTGGATAATATTATTTGTACATCTACATTGGTTGAAGGAGTAAATTTACCTGCCGAGAAAGTTTTTATTCCCTATCCAAAAAAAGATAGTCAAGATCTTAGTAAGTTTGAATTCGGAAACATTATTGGTCGCGCTGGTAGAATTAGAGATGCATTAACAGGAACAATTATTTGTTTAGAAAAGGAAGAAGAAATTTGGGCTGAGGATTTCTTCGAAAATGAACCTGATAAAGAAATAATTCCCGCTATTAATAAAATATTAAAATATCCAATTAATGAATTAATAGAAGCATTAAATCAGCCAATAGATGAGAGTAAAAAGAGTATTGAATTTGCTGTTATTTTTTTAAAATTAAAATATCTTGAAGGGGATCAGATTTTTTCAGACTATCTTAAAGGTAAAGATGTGGAAGAAAATATTATTGATTTTATAAATACCAATCTTTCGATAAAGTTAAAAGATATTAAATTGCCCAAGGAGTTATTAAAATTAAATCCGGGTATTGATCCCGAACTGCAAAATAAACTTTATTTAAAAATAAAAGAAGAAGGAATAGAAAATTGGGTTTTCCACAAACACAAAAATTTTAATGCTAGGTGGAAGAAAGATGTTTTGGAGCAAAAAGCACATATTGATAGTAACTTTTATGGGCAGTTGAAAAATATTTTATTTAAACTTGACGAAATATTCGATTTTAATAATGAAGCATATTTTAAGCATAAAATTTCTAGGTCTTTACCTCAAATGGTTTTCTATGCAGTTTTATGGTTAGATAATAGAAGTTTCAAAGATCTAATAATCAGAGAAATAAATTTTAATGCAGATACGATTGGAAAAATTGATAAAGAAAATAAATCCGATATTAATAAAACAATAAATGAAGTTATAAAAGTTTATTCATCAATTATAAGCTATGTTTTAGTGAAATATACAAAATTGTTATCTGATATTTTGAAATCAATATTAAATGAAGAAGAATTAGAAAAGCATAATTATAGTATCTCACTACCTACAATGTTAGAATTAGGTACGAGCAATACTTTAGTTTTACTACTCATATCTAAGGGGATTTCTAGATCAATTGCGATAAAAATTTATAAACTTATTCCAGAAGAAGAAGTGGAAAATCCAATAAACTGGTTGTCAAAACAAAAAGAGTTAAAGATTAAAAGTATTTATAATAAATATTTAAAAAGAAAAGGATATTTACTTCCCGACGAAGATTAATAGCCGATCGCTCGGATATAAACTAAAATAATCTCGTAAACGAATAGCGCAGTTTTGCACACGAGCGATAGCGAACTAACGAAGTAAACTGTGCCCACAAACGAGGCTAAGTAATGAAATTTTAAGAAGCTACAAAACTAAAAGACAATTAACACTTGAAACAAATGAGAAAAATATTCGGACTTTTGACCTGTATAGTATTATGAAAAGAGGATTTGAATTTCTTAAACAGATAAAAGAAAATAACAATCGGGAATGGTTTACTAAGCACAAACCAGAATACGATTTGATTGTGAAAGAAAATAAAATTTTTTTCGAACAGATTTATTCCGAACTTCAAAAACAGGATAGTTTACAAGGAATCCATATTTTTAGAATTTACAAAGATGTTCGTTTTTCTAAAGATAAATCTCCTTATAAAACTAATTTTGGGGCTGGATATTCCCGTACAAAACCAATGTTAAGAGGCGGTTATTATATTCATTTAGAACAAAATGAAAGTTTTGTAGGTGGAGGATTTTGGTCTCCAAATAGTGGAGATTTACTTCGTATCCGTAAAGAATTCGAAATGGATACAACAGAAATCGAAAAGATTACTTCCGACAATACTTTCGTAAAATATTTCGGAGAGCTTAAAGGAGAAGATGGAGTAAAAACTGCTCCGAAAGGCTTCGATAAAAATCATCCTGCAATTAATCTGATTAAGAAAAAACAATTTGTAGTGAAGAGAAAATTTACAGACAAGGAAGTTTTATCGGATGATTTTCAGAAAGAAGTGATTGCAACATTTTTAGCAATGAGACCTTTTTTCGATTATATGAGTGAATTACTTACTACGGATTTAAATGGAGAACCTTTATTCTAAAAGGAAGCGATAATAAAGCAATGTAACAGTCCCCCAGCAGGAAGCGTTAAGTAACACGGGCTTTATCGCGATACGTCCCGCTCGTGCAGACAAAATAAACCCAAGAAAAAACAGAAGCCCCGATAGCTCGGATATAGAATAAATATCTCGTAAACGGATAGCGCGGTTTTGCACACGAGAGATATCGAACTGACGAAGTAAAGTGTGCCACGAACTAGAGTAAGTAATAAATAGTAAAAGTCCCGATTCCATCGGGATTTTTTTATTCCTGACTTTTGGTCTTAATCAGTTTTTTTTCATTTTTAATGATGTCTTCTATGGTGTTTCCGCTAAGAACTTTTAGGCTGGCGGTTCTTAGTTCGGTCATTACTTTTCGCAATCCACAGATGGTTTCATCTACACAGTCATCGCATTTTTCGTAAAAATTTAAACTGGCACAGGGAATCATCGCTATGGGGCCGTCGGTTAAACGGATGATGTCTGTTAAAGCAATATCCTTTGGACTTTTCAATAAATAATAGCCACCATTTACGCCCATTTTACTTCCCAATAGGTTATGTCGGCGTAATTCCAACAGTATCGCTTCCAAGAATTTTTTAGGTATTTTTTCCTGTTCTGAAATTTCGATAATACGCATAGGAGAACCATCTTTATTTTCCTTTTCGTGTTTTGCCAAAGCAACTAATGCCTTGATAGCGTATTTTGATTTTTTAGAAAGCATGCTGTTTGTTTTTTTACAAATATAAAATTACTAATCTAATTCATTGGGTGAAATTGTTTTTGATTGTAAATTTTCGTCAGTTCGAGTGATCCCGCTTTTGGGCGGGATTGTATCGAGAACCGTTTTATTAAAATTGAAAAATTTGATTTACCAATTTTCTTTTTTGCTTGATCAAAAAAGAAACAAAAAAATCAAGTCTTACGCTTCCTCGTCGGTCAAATTAGTTTTCGAATGCTAAAAGAAAAGAAACTCGCTACGCTCAAACAGCTTTTCTTTTTACACATTCTTCAAACTATTTGACACTCGACTGCGGAAGCTAAGGACAGATGAATTTCGAAAACAACAGTATTTTGATTTATAGTCTAATACAAACATAAGCGCTATTTTATGTTTTTTTTGTTGTTTTTAAATTTGGACGCAATCCGTTTACAATCTTGTTTTTAGTTTTAAAGTCTATTGTTTTTGTAGATTATTTGTTTTTTTATAGAAAATATATTTATTGTAATTTGTTGTTTGTTAGTTGTTTGTGTTTTTGTTGGATTCTTTTTTCAAAAATAGATTAAAATAATTTTTTGTAATTGAAAAATAGTTATACATTTGCAATGTGAGTTTTTTTGATTTTAAAATCTACTAATTTTATAGATTTTATATAATTTAAAAAAATGAAAAATAAATTCATAAAAAGCAGAGAAAAGATGAGATCAATTACAAAAACAATGAGACTGTGTTGTATGATGCCAATGTGCAGCACGGAAAGCTATTGCCTAAAACGGAAGATATAATCATAGTTCACTATGAAATGTAAAAGTCCTTTTGGTAAGCTGTCCAAAAGGGCTTTTTTTATAAAAGCAATTTTCAATAAGAAATAAAATAATATTTAAAAATTAAAAACATATCAATCATGAGCACTCAAAAATTTGAAACAAACGCATTACACGCAGGACACGACGTAACAAAAAACGCAGGAACTAGAGCTGTACCAATTTACCAAACAAGTTCTTACGTATTCAACAATTCGGATCACGCTGCCAATCTTTTTGGCTTGGCCGAAGCAGGATTTATTTACACGCGATTAAATAATCCAACAAATGATATTTTAGAACAACGCTTAGCAAAACTCGAAGGAGGAATTGGTGCAGTGGTTACTGCTTCAGGAACATCGGCAATAGCAACCGCCTTATTGGTTTTATTGAAAGCAGGAGATCATATCGTTGCTTCCAATAGTTTATACGGAGGAACTTATAATTTGCTAAAAGTAACCTTACCTAGATTAGGTATTACAACCACTTTTGTAGATGCTTCGGATGCCTCTAATTTTATTAATGCTGCAAAAGAAAATACGAGAGTATTTTTTGCAGAGAGTTTAGGGAATCCTAAATTAGACGTACTGGATTTAAAGGCTATTTCGGCTGTGGCCAATCAATTTAAAGTGCCTTTTATTGTAGACAATACTGTGGCATCGCCTTATTTATTAAACCCAATTGAACACGGAGCTAATATTGTTATCCATTCGTTGACCAAATATATTTCGGGTAATGGGACTTCACTTGGAGGTGTAATTATCGATGCAGGAAATTTTGACTGGAGCAATGGTAAATTCCCTGAATTTACGGAACCATCTGCTGGTTATCATGGTTTAGTATATCATGAAGTATTGGGTAATGCCGCTTATATTGCAAAAGTGCGTATTGAAGGTCTTAGAGATTACGGTGCAGCCTTGAGTCCATTTAACGCTTTTCAGATTATTCAAGGATTAGAAACTTTGGCCGTTCGTATTAAAAGACATAGTGAAAACGCTCTGGCCTTAGCCCAATGGCTCGAACTTCAGAAAGAAGTGGCCTGGGTAAATTATCCGGGTTTAAAAGTGAGTAAGCAATATGTTCTTGCACAAAAATATTTACCAAAAGGACAAAGTGGTGTTTTAACCTTTGGTTTAAAAGGAGGTTTTGAAGCCGCTAAAAAGGTAGCCGACGGAGTGAAAATATTTTCTCTTTTGGCCAATATAGGAGATACCAAGTCTCTGATTATTCACCCTGCCAGCACAACGCATCAGCAATTATCAGCAGAAGAACAAATTGCTACTGGTGTTACTAAAGATTTAATTCGCCTGTCAGTAGGATTAGAAGATATAGAAGATTTAAAAGCCGATTTAAAAGAGGCTTTTGTACAGCTTCCGGTTGAAAAGTTAGTTTAGTTTGTTTTTGGTTTTTTTTATAACTGCCCTCATTGGTTAGTAGGGGGCAGTTAAAAAAAAACAATAATTTAGTAATAGATAGAGAAATCATGTCAGCAATAAGAATAAATGTAGTCCTTTTTGGAGTTGGAAATATAGGGAGTGAACTGTTAAGTCAGGTCATTGAAAGCCAGCGATTTTTTCTTGAAAAAAGAAATATCGATTTGCGTTTTCCTATAATTACAAATTCTACATTAGCTTTCTTTGAAGAAGAAGGCGTTAAAAATAAATGGGAAGCCGATTTTACAAAATTGGCATTTCCGTATAAATTTCAGGACATATTGGATTATGTACAGGAAAAGAAATTAGAAAACCTAATTGCGGTAGATGCTACTGCCAGTTCTGAAATTATTAAAAATTATATTCCGCTTATCCAAAACGGTTTTAATATTGTGGCTGCCAATAAAAAAGCCAATACTTTGCATATTGAATTTTATAAAGAATTGCGTCGAATATTAAAAAAACACGATAAACTTTTCTTGTATGAAGCTACCGTAGGTGCGGGTTTACCGGTAATAAAAACCATTCGTGATTTGCATTTTTCAGGAGAAAAAATCACAAAAATCAGAGGGGTTTTCTCTGGATCATTGAGTTATATTTTTAATCGATTTTCGAATGAGGAGGAATATTTTTCGGCAATATTAAAAGATGCTGAAAAATTAGGCTTAACTGAACCAGATTCTCGTGAAGATTTAGCAGGAAATGATGTTGCTCGAAAATTACTCATTTTAGCCCGCGAAATCGAAAATGAATTTGATTTTTCGGATGTGAAAATTGTGTCGTTATTGCTTCCAAATTTGAATGAAAACAATTCAAAAGCGGATTATGCCCGTAACAAATCCTTATTAGATAAGCCTTTTCGATTAGCCAAATTAGCGCAAGCCGAAAATAATGTGTTGCGTTATATAGGCGAATTAGATATTGCCAAAAAAACATTGCAAGTAAAACTCGTTTCGGTATCCAGGGATTCGGTTATTGGTCAGTTAAGAGGGGCCGATAATCTGGTTGAGATATATACTAAAAACAATGTAGAACCTATTGTAATTCAAGGGGCAGGAGCAGGAAGACAGGTAACGGCAAGAAGTGTCCTTACGGATATTTTAGAAGTTGCAGAAAAAATCAAGCTTAAAGAAAGTGTGTTAGAGTTGATTTAACTATTAAAAGCGTCATTGGAATGTATGTTTTATTCTAAAAAAGCAATATAAAATGACGTTTATCTATGCATTCAGCCATAAATCAAAACATTGTTGTTTTTGAGATTCAATTGTCCTTAGCTTCCGCAGTCGAGTGTCAAATGTTTGAAGAATACGTAAAAAGAAAATTTGTTTGAGCGTAGCGAGTTATTTTCTTTTAGTATTCGAAAACTGATTTGACCGACGAGGAAGCGCAAGACTTGAAATCGAAGATTCATGAATACCAAAAAACAATAAGAACGCATGAATATTTTTTTGTTTCTTTTTTAATCAAGCAAAAAAGAAAATTATTTTAAATATAATTTCTTGCTTTTATAAAACGTCATAGCTAGTAGACATCTGAAGAATAATTTTTATAGTCAGTCTTGTTTGATGTGGAACTATTCCTGAAAAAGATTATTTCTCGGGATATACTTTGTATATTTAGATAGTTATAACAGCTGCATTATGAATATTCCCAATACAAATTTATCGAGAATTGTAATTATAGGTGGCGGTTTTGCCGGAATTGCTTTGTCCAAAGAATTGAGAAATAAAAAAGTTCAGGTTGTTCTTTTGGACAAACATAACTACAACACCTTTCAACCTTTGTTGTACCAAGTGGCAACCGGCGGACTTGAAGCAGGTTCTATTGCATTTCCTATTCGAAAAGTGATTCAGGAATACGATGATTTCTATTTTAGATTGACTTCAGTTCTGGAAATAGATACCAAAAATAAAAAAATAATTACCGAAATTGGGGAGTTAGGCTATGATTATCTGGTTATGGCTACGGGGTCTAAAACAAATTATTTTGGCAATAAAGAGATTAAACGAAATAGCATGGCTATGAAAACCATTCCGCAATCGCTTAATATTAGAAGTTTGATATTAGAAAATTTTGAACAAGCTGTTTTAACTCAGGATTGTGATGAAAGAAACTACTTAATTAATTTTGTTCTTGTAGGCGGTGGCCCCACGGGAGTAGAATTAGCGGGTGCTTTGGCTGAGATGAAAAAAGCCATTCTTCAAAAAGATTACCCCGATTTAGATATTGATAAAATGCAAATCAATTTGATTCAAAGTGGAGATCGAATTCTCAATACTATGAGTGAAAAATCATCAGAGGCTGCCGAAAAATTCCTGTTGAAACTTGGGGTTAAGATTTGGAAAAACGTCCGGGTTACAAATTATGATGGCCGTACCATTACTACTGATTCTGATTTGGCGTTTGATACCGCCACGGTTATTTGGACAGCTGGAGTTCAAGGTGTTTTAGTCTCTGGTTTCGATGCCGATTCTTTGGTTGAAAAGGTAGAACGCATTCGAGTGAATCAATTCAGTCAGGTAAAAGGCTATGATAACATTTTTGCTATTGGCGATATAGCTTCTATGGAAACCGAAACCTATCCGGAAGGACATCCTATGATGGCGCAGCCTGCTATACAACAAGGAAAATTATTAGGGATAAATATTATTCGATTGATCCAAAATCAAGAAATGGAAGCTTTTGAATATAAAGACAAAGGTTCTATGGCTACCATTGGAAGAAATAAAGCCGTTGTGGACTTGCCTAATTGTCATTTTAGCGGTGTTTTTGCTTGGTTTGTTTGGATGTTTGTCCACCTGTTTTCATTGATTGGCTTCAAAAATAAAGCAGTCGTTTTCTTGAATTGGGTGTACAATTACATCCGTTTTGATCGTGAAGGCCGATTGATTATCAGACCTTATAAAAAAAGAAGCTTTACTAGTTTTACCAGTGATGAGATTTAATTACTTAAAATCATAACGGCCTTTTTTTGTAATAATTCACCATTAAATTAACAAATTTACTGTAGCTGTCTATTCCTTCTTTTTGTTGATTTAGTTTCAAATAACGATCGTAAAAGGCATGAAAACCTCTTTCTATAGGCGTTTCATATTGCATCCAGAATTTTTCACTTTCTTCGAAATTTCGTAGAATTCCGGGATGAACGGTTTTAAGTAATTTGTTATATATTTTTTCGTCTCGAATATACCAATTGTTCAAACAATAACGCAACGCAACGCTATATCCCGAATATTTAAAGTACAAATCGGTGTTGTTTACCGAAGCCAGAAAACCAATGAAATTGCATTCGCTTTCGCTGGCATAACCCATTTGATGCGCCATTTCATGACAACTTGTTGTGGGTAAATTATACATTGGCATCAAATGATTAAGCTGTGCTTCATTGGTAAAAGGATTCAAATAACCACCAAAACCCATATACGTTAGCGGTAAACTAAATAACGATTTTTTAATGCTTAAATTCGAATAAGCGAAAAAAGGATATTCAGTTGTCAGGTTTTTATAGCCATTAAGGTTCTTGGCAAAAGTCTCTTCTTGAGAGTAAGGGAAAACTGCTTTCAGAACTTTATTTTGGGTAACCTGACTGTGGATTTCATTGGTTTTCGCAATGATTTTTTTTGTGAAATTATATAAGTCAGCATCCGAATACTCTCTTTCAATTTTCATTTTTTCGAAAAGAGGAATTCTGTAATAGTTGATTGCCCACAGAAAATGAAAGAAAAAATAAAATACTGATAGCACACTTAGAATAGATAATGCCCGGTTTTTCCAATTGGATGACCAATTTTTCCGATTGTTCCAAAACCATTTTACGGCTAATAAAATCAAAACAAAATACAATACATCACCTATAGAAAACGGAATCCAGCCCAAAGCAATTCTGAGGAAATTAGAAATATAAGGATACAATCCATTGCTGTAAAATGATTCTACAGTCTCAGGAAAAAAGCGAATTATTTTGAGAATTAAAATCTGAATGACGAGTAAAAAGGGGAGTAGGTATTTCCGTTTCAAAATAGCAATTTTATAGACGTAAATATAATTACAATAATTAATTTACACCGAATATAAATACAATATAGTTTAATCGTTGTGGTGCAATGCCGTTGTATATTTCATTTAGTCCAATTTTTATTGGGCTATTTTGAAATAACAAACGGTATTAATACTAGAAAAGGATTTTAAACTTTGTAACTTTGAGTTTTTTAAATCGAAAATACAACACAAAATATGAGTCAAGAGATACGAAATTTAGAACCTAAGGCATTGTGGAATAATTTTGCCAATTTAAATGCAGTTCCCAGGCCTTCTAAAAAAGAAGGACGAGTAGTGGAGTTTATAAAAAGCTTTGGCGAAAACTTAGGTTTGGAAGTTTTTGAAGATAAGATTCATAATGTCATTATTCGTAAACCAGCTACAGCGGGAATGGAAAATCGTAAACCAATTGTGTTGCAAGGGCATTTGGATATGGTGCATCAAAAGAATGCGGATACTGTTTTTGACTTTGCTAGTCAGGGAATCGAAATGTATGTTGATGGCGATTGGGTACGTGCCAAAGGAACTACTCTTGGAGCGGATAATGGTTTGGGTGTGGCTGCGATTATGAGTATTTTAGAAAGTATAACTATTGCACATCCTGCTATTGAAGCTTTGTTTACGGTTGATGAAGAAACTGGAATGACAGGAGCAATGCATTTAAAAGGCGGTTTGCTTAAAGGAGAAATTCTGTTGAATTTGGATACCGAAGAAGATGACGAAATAGATATTGGTTGTGCTGGAGGAATTGATGTTACGGCAGTGGCTGAGTACGATGAGGAGGAAACGCCAGATCATTCTGTGGGTTATAGTATTACCGTAAAAGGGCTCAAAGGAGGACATTCGGGGATTGATATTCATAAAGGTTTAGGGAATGCCAATAAAATCATGAACCGACTTTTATATGATGGTTTTGATAATTTTGGTTTGCAAATTTCGGAAATTCACGGCGGAAGTTTACGCAATGCTATTCCGCGTGAAAGCGAGGCAAAGGTGATTATTGCTTCGGTTTATGATGAGGCTTTTGTTTTTGATATGCAGCAAATTGTTAGTGAAATTAAAAATGAGTTGAAAACGACCGAACCCAACTTAGAAATTGTTTTCGAAAAATTGAAAAAAGCACCGTCAAAAGTGATGCCTCCGATGGCGCAATATTATTTTGTGCGTTCGATGGCGACGGCAGCTAATGGAGTGCATAGAATGAGTGCTGATTTTGATAATTTAGTTGAAACTTCTAATAATATTGCTAAAGTTGTTGTTGGTAAAGGAAAATTATCCGTGCAATGTTTAACGCGTTCTTCAGTTGAATCGGCTAAGTTTGATTTGGCTAACGATTTGCGTTCGGCTTTTGAATTAATGGGTTGCGAAGTAGAAATTTCAGGTTCATATCCGGGTTGGACTCCTAATCCAGAATCGGAGATTTTAGAGGTTTTGGTTCCAATTTATGAAAAACTAAATGGAGAAAAACCAAAAGTAGTGGCTTGCCATGCAGGCTTAGAATGCGGAATATTAGGGGCGAATTATCCTGATATGGATATGATTTCATTTGGTCCAACCATTCACGGTGCGCATTCACCAGATGAAAGAGCGAGTATTGCTTCTTCTCAAAAATTCTGGAAGTTTTTAATCGAAATTTTGGCGAATATACCAGTTAAATAATAGTGTTTTTCAGTATTCCGTTTTTTAGTTTGCAGTTTTACTGACCACTAAAAAATGGAATACTGATCACTAAAATTTAGTCTCTTTTAGGACTGTTTTTCTTTTCTCTTTTTTCTTCCTTCTTCTCTTTTGCTGTTTTTAACGGTTCTTTTTTAACCGTTTTTTTAGCGTCTTGACTTTTTGACATGGTAATTGTGTTTTAAGGTTGTGTTTTAGTAAATATAGAAAATTATTGTAATTTATATTGGTAACAATAAAAAAAAATCCCCAACTACTTTCTAATTGAGGATTGAAATGGGATATCTAAAACGGATATCTTAGTTTATTTCTTTTTCAAAATTTTGTATTGTTCGTAACATCCGCTTATGGCATCCATGATTTGTAAGTCGTTTGCGGTTTGAATAAAAGATTCTGAATAATTGCATCTTTGTAATATTTCAGGGATTTCTTTTTTATCGATACCTAATAAAACAGCAAGTGTTTCGCGGTCAAATTTAGATTCTAGAAGATTTCTAACCGTATCGTCTTTTTTCATTTCTCTAAGTTTCTTTAGCTCAGTTGTTTTTTTACCAAAGAAATTATACAGCATATCGGCTGGGTTAAATATAGAGCCTAATACTTTACCAAAAGCTCCCGGTGAATATTCTCCTGCTTCGTAGCCACTATTCAATCCGGAAATATTATAGCGGTAGTTTTGATTTATAGGGATGGTTTTCGAGTCGACTTCTAAATAGCCAGTTAGGTTAAATGGTCGGATGATCACTTCTTCTAAGGCGATGGCTTTTTCGGTTAAGAAAATTTTAGCGACTTTGTTTTTGATCCAGTCATTGGTTACTTTAACTCTTAACGATTGGAATCCTAAAAAGGAAAAATGTAAAGTATCTGTAGGATGAACATCAATTTCGAAATAGCCTTTTGAGTCGGTTACAGCGCCTCTTACCTTGTTGATGTTTATAATGTTAACTCCAGTTAAAGGTGTTTTGGTGTTATCGTTATAAATATAGCCTGTTACCTTTTGAGAAGGAATTGTTGCTTGAGCAAATGAGGCTGCAGATAGTACTAAAAAAAAGAAAACTACAAAATATTTCATAAACTGGTTTAAAACTTTAAAAGTAATAAAACGGCTTTAAATATTTTGTAGTTTATTATTTTAATTATAAGAAAATTAACAGTGGACTGTTAGTCTCTTCTTGGTCTTCTTGGTCTTGGTGAATCACCAAAGCTTTCAGAACGTCTTGCTGGTCTTTCTGATGAACCACCTTCACGTCTTGGAGCAGAACTGCTTCTTTCGCTTCTGAAACCACCTTCTCTTGGAGCTGAGTTTCTATCGCTTCTAAAACCACCACCTGAACCTTCACGTCTAGGAGCTCTGTCAGATGAACCTTCTCTTCTTGGAGCTGAGCTTCTTCCGCCAAATCCACCACCAGAATTTCTTCCGTTATGGTCACGTCTTCCACCACCATCATTTTTAGAAATTTCAACATTAATACGACGTCCTTCTAATTGTACGTTGTTTAATACTTCCATTACTTTATCAGTGTGTTCCGGATCAGTGTTAAAGAAAGAGAAACCTTCTTTTACGTCTACTTTGAAAACATCATCACGACCTAAGTCTAATGTTTCTTTCAAGTAATCTTTCAATGTCATCCAGTCAAAATTATCTCTTGAACCAATGTTCACAAAATATCTTGTAGCACCACCATTATTGTTTTCTCTTGGAGCGCTGTCATCACCACGTTCACGTCTCTCTCCTGATTGAGAAGAAAGATCTCTAGTTTTCTTGTAATAATTGATGAAGCGGTTAAATTCAACAGAAACCATTTTCTTAATCAATTCTTCTTTAGTCAAACCTTCTAATACATCATTGATAGCTGGTAAGTAGTTGTCAATTTCGTGATCAACTTCAGTATCTTTAATCTTAGTTGCTAAGTGCAATAATTGAATTTCGCAGATTTCAATTCCAGAAGGGATTGTTTTTTCTTCGAATTTTTGTTTGATGATTCTTTCGATAGAAGAAATTTTGCGAATTTCACTTTTAGTTACAATAACAATAGAAGTTCCTAATTTTCCTGCACGTCCGGTACGTCCAGAACGGTGATTGTAGGTTTCTATTTCGTCTGGCAATTGGTAATTTACAACGTGTGTAATAT
>JBDLTG010000059.1:0-42804 GCA_039805885.1 Bacteroidota bacterium | reverse complement strand
AAAAGCATATCAATTACCAAAAGTAAAAAAAGAATATGCCGGTATTGTTTTGACTTTATCAAAATTTCAACATCCTGATTTGTCTTCTTTCTCAGATCCCGAAGTTTGTTTTAGAGTTCCATTAGATTATCATGCGGGATTAATTGTAAAATCAGATAAAAATGAGCGAATTTTGGAATTACTAAACCATTATGTAGATCGTTTAATTGCTGATTATACCGTGGTGGTTGAACAAAATAAAGTGACTAATTTGCACTAATTTTTAATTAATTTCCTCTGAAAAAAGTTTACCAAAAGACTTTAACTTTATGAGAATTCTTTCTTTTATCATTTTTGTTTTATTCGTTTTTTCGAATCCAATAAAAGCACAATCCCTTTTAGGTAAAAAGGAAATTCTTTTTAACAGGCAAGACAGTTTGCGTGGGAGTATTACTAAAGAAAGATCCTGGTGGGATTTGAAACAGTATCGTTTAGATATAAAAATAAATCCTTTAGACAGCACAATTACAGGTTCTAATGTAATTAGATATAAAGTATTACAGGAATACAATGTAATGCAAATTGATTTGCAAAATCCTTTAGAAATCAGCAAAATTGTCCAGGACGGATTAGAATTAAAATACCGAAGAGAAGGAAATGCCTATTTTGTTGATTTGCTTTCTCTTCAAAAAGTAGGCACCATAAAAGAGCTAATTGTTTTTTATGGAGGTAAACCCAAAGTTGCTGTCAATCCACCTTGGGATGGCGGAATCACTTGGAAAAAAGACAGCAATGGTAAACCGTTTATTGCTTCTTCTTGTCAAGGATTAGGTGCTAGTATTTGGTGGCCTAATAAAGACCATATGTATGATGAAGTGGATGATATGTATATTAGTGTAAATGTTCCGTCAGATTTAATGGATTTTTCTAATGGTCGTTTGCTTAGTGTCAAAAAACAAAAAAACGGCAGCATAACTTATAACTGGTATGTTTCGAATCCGATAAATAATTACGGAGTAAATATCAATATTGGAGATTATGTTTCTTTTTCGGAGAAATACAAAGGCGAAAAAGGAATTTTAGATTGCAGTTATTATGTTTTGAAAGGGAATTTGGCGAAAGCCAAAAAACAATTCAAGGAAGTCCCTAGGATGTTAAAAGCTTTCGAATACTGGTTTGGTCCTTATCCATTTTACAAAGACGGCTATAAATTAGTTGAAGCACCTTATTTAGGTATGGAACATCAAAGTTCAGTGACCTATGGCAATGGATTTGAGAATGGTTATTTAGGAGAAGATTTAAGTGGAACTGGCTGGGGATTAAAATTTGATTTTATTATTGTTCACGAATCAGGGCATGAATGGTTTGGAAATAGTATTACAAATGAAGATATTGCTGACATGTGGATTCATGAAAGTTTTACTAATTATTCCGAAAGTCTTTTTCTGGAATATTATTACGGAAAAGAGGCAGCCTATACATACTTACGTGGTATTCGAAAAAATATTTTGAATGACAAACCTATAATTGGTCATTACAATGTGAACAATGAAGGTTCGGGTGATATGTATTATAAAGGTTCGAATATGTTGCATACTTTACGCCAAATTGTAAATGATGACAAAAAATGGAGAGTAATTTTGAGAGGTTTAAACACTACTTTTTACCACCAAACGGTTACCACAAAACAGATTGAAGATTACCTGAGTGAACAAACAGCAATGGATTTGAATCCGTTTTTTAATCAATATTTGAGAGATACTAGAATTCCGAAATTAGAATATTATTTTGAAAAATCGAACTTAGTATATCGTTGGACAAATTGTGTTCCGGGATTTAATATACCTGTAAAAGTGAGCATTAACGGTGTTGAAAAGTGGATAAAACCGCAAACAGATTGGAAAACAGAGACAAATATTGGCGAAAATCTAAAATTGATGATTGATCCTAATTTTTATGTACTAGGAATTAATATTGCAAAATAAAATAGACTAATTTTATACATTAATTCAGCACTATCTAATCGAATATTCCATCAACATGAGACATCACTATTTTTTTCTGTCTTTTTCTCTTTTGCTTTCAGGGATTAATTATGGTCAAAATACTAAAGTAAATCAAAATGAATTACTTACAAGTACTGATTCCATTGAAGCGGCACCTAGAATC
The DNA here is from genome assembly GCA_039805885.1 of Bacteroidota bacterium. GTDB lineage: Bacteria > Bacteroidota > Bacteroidia > Flavobacteriales > Flavobacteriaceae > Flavobacterium. The sequence continues at coordinate 40,656 of JBDLTG010000059.1, read as the reverse complement.
AATCTGGATTCTATCCATTTTGCGCCTTCAAGTGAAATGTTAGACGAAGAAAGTTATTGGAAAATTATTGAAAACTCATTAAAGGAAACTACAACACAGGAAGATCAGGAACTTTTTCTTGCTTCGGCTTTAGAAAAACTGTCTCCAAAGGAAATGATTGGTTTTCGCTTGAGAACTGACAAGCTCATGTTTGATTCGTATACGTCTAATTTATGGTGTGCTAATTACATAGTTAGTAATGGAGCTGCCGATGATGGTTTTGACTATTTCAGATGTTGGTTGATTTCAAGAGGTAAAGATGCGTATTATAAAACGCAAGAAAATCCAGACTACTTAGTTAATTTAGTTGGAAATGAACCACATGCTTATGATTTTGAAGGTTTTTGGTATGTAGCAAATAATGCTTTTAAAAACCTTACCAATAAAGAAGCTGAAGCCTACATTGATTACGAAAAATTTAAAACAACCGATGAAAATTATCCAATATTAGAATTCAACTGGAATGTTGATGATCCTAAAACAATGGAAAAAGTTTGTCCTGTTTTATTTAAAAAATTCTGGAAAAAATAACAATGTTCACAAAGAAATTAACCGCAAATTACACAAATTAACACAAACTGATTTGTGATAATTTGTGTAATTTGCGGTTTAAATATTTCAAGAGTTAAATATGATTAACAAAATTACCTTTCAAATAATCCAATAGTTCCCCCAACCCAGTCCTTGTCTTGATTGTATTTTACACCAATCATTTCACCACGACTCAAACGCACTAAATTGCATAGTAGAGTAGGAGCTGCATCGTCTTTTTTCCAGCTACAAAGCATTCTCACTTCGGCTTTTACTTTTCCGTCAGGAGATTGAACAATAGGTAAATAGTTCACTTTTTTCTGAAGTATGTATAGTTCTTTATCCACAACTGCTTCAATATCTTCTCGTTTAACATGGAAAATTACACCTGATCCAGAGAATGAAAATAATGGTTTTAAAACATAATTTTCTAAGTCTTCAGGAATTTCTTTTAACTCACTTAATAAGGTGGTTTCAATAAAGTATTTTCCTTTTAGCAAAGGCAAAATAAACTTACTGATTCGGAAAAACCAATTGGGATGACCCGCCCATTCTACATCTAATTCGTCAGAAAAGCTAAAATTCAATTTTAAATCGGTTCGTAAATCCAGTTCGTCAAAAATGACTCTGTTGTAAATGCGTTTTATTTGGATTTCTTCGCCTTTTTCATTTTTATAAAACAATTGATTTCCTTTTTTAATTACTTCCGTAACGCAAACAATGGATAATCCAAGGTCCCTTTTGCAATAATAAAAATCAATTGTGGTGTTTTGTTTTTTGGGTTCTATTTCCAGCAGCACAACATTTTCATCGGGATGATTGTTGCAAAAAACAGCTTTCAAATTTTCAAGATATTCCTGTGGCGTTAGATCATTTAAAAACGGAGTCAACTCTTTTAAAAAAGGATATTGCTTTTGGAATTTTTCGTATAAATTAATTTGATAATTAAATAAAGAAGGAAATCCCTGTACTTCAATTAATTTAGGAATAATTGCTCCATCTTCTTCACAAATACCAAAATCAATAGCTATAAAAGTACTATGATTGTCTTCGTTAGGAACTTTGTTATTTAATTCTAATGCTTTATTAGTAAGTTCTTTAAAGTTTTCTTGTTGAATTAAAGCTATAACATCATTACAACCTTCCAGTAATTGCTTTTTAAGTTCGTTAGAAATAAAAAAAGGAGTTTCTCCTAATCGAAAAGTAGGAGTGTAATCAAAATCAGCTGCGATATCATCTTTTAAAGCTTGGTATTTTTCTTCGGTAAATTGCTCGTTAAATAATTTTCGATATTTAGAAATCATACAATTTTAATTGTTAAAAAATTGGAACACAGAAAATAATTTGACTGATAAAAGAAATTAAAAAACAATCTGTGATAATTTCCTTAATCTGTTTGATCTGCCTGACGGCAGAAAGGTCTGTGATCCTAAATATTATTATTGATTAATTGGACATGATTTTTTTAGTTCTCATCAAGTCGGTAATTGCGGAACGAAGGAAATTTGGAATCAAAGTCTCGTTAGTGCGATATATTTTATCATCATCTACTAAATCTTCGAGCATGTTTCTAAACTTTCTTTTGCCTTTCATTTTTCTGATTTTTTCTTTTACTTCCTTATTCCTTAAATGGGAAAGAAAACTAATCGGATCGGCTTCAGGATGAAATTGTGTTCCTACTAAATGATCAGTGAAACGCACTGCCATGATGGCTCTTTCGTATTGCACATGATCTCTAATTTTTTCTAACGAAAGTATTTTAGCTCCTTTTTTAGCAAAAACACTTAATTTGGGTTGGACTACTTGATAATCTCTGGAATCAATTGCATAAAAAGGATCAGCCAAACCTTCAAACAATAAATCTTTAAGTCCATCTTTGGTTTTGTGAATAGTCATTACACCAAAAGAAGTATCATGTCTTTTGGTTATTTCGGCTAAACCAAAATGCTTGCAAGCCATTTGATACGAATGACAAATGAATAATACGTGTTTTTTTATTGGATTTTCATTGTTCCATTTTACGATGGCATCAATAAAAGCAAAGTATTTTTTGTCCCATTCACCATCACCTTCAAGCGGATTTCCAGGGCCTCCTGAAGAAATATAGATATCAAACTGATCGATTTCTGGCAGCTCACATTTTCCTCTTACATCAAATATTTTAAAACAAACAAATGGTGTAAATCGATTTACAATATCAATAATACAACGCATTCCTTGATTAGGTTCACCATTGTACATGTCTAATATTGCTATTGTTATGCTTTTCTTTCCCATTAGTCCATCCTTTTTTATAATTACAAAGATAACATAATAATTTATAGCCCTTTAGTAAATTCTGATGTAATAAAATCAACCACTTTAGTTAGACATTTTGTCTCTTCAAAAACGGCCAATTGTCTGTCGGCTCCTGTTCCGTTTCTTAGAATTTCATGTGCATAATTAATATGCTCTCTACTGCCTAATTCGTCTACAACATCATCAATAAAATCTAATAATTCTAAAATAAGCATACTTGTTTCTACTTCTTTTTGAAGACCAAAATCAATCATATTTCCTTCGATTCCATAACGTGCAGCACGAAATTTATTTTCTTTTATCAACGCTAAACGATACGTATTGAATTTTAAATTCTGAGTGTTCAGGCGATATAATTTAGCAACAATTGCCTGGATTATAGACACAATACACATAGTTTCTTCAACCGTTAATGCCATGTCGCAAATTCGGAATTCAATGGTGTCATAAAAAGGATGCAAACGCAAATCCCACCAGATTTTCTTTGGATTATCAATACAATTGGTTTTGACCAAGGTTTCTAAAAAGTTGTCATAAGAAGCCACCGAATCAAAATATTCGGGCAATCCTGTCCTTGGAAACTTATCAAAAACTTTTGTTCTATAGGATTTGTAACCAGTTTTCCTTCCTTCCCAAAATGGGGAATTAGTAGATAAAGCAAAAATATGAGGCAAGAAATAACAGGCTTGATTAATTAATTTTAAACCAATTTCGCGATTTTCAATTCCCACATGGCAATGCATTCCAAAAATCAAATTAGAACGTGCTGCATCCTGCAATTCATTGACGATATTGTGATAACGCGGATCATCAGTTATAGGTTGGTCTTGCCATTTTGAAAACGGATGTGTTCCAGCTCCACCCACAATAAGGTCCTGTTTTTCGGCCAGTTCGACAATTTTTGTCCTTAAAAATTTAATTTCGCATTCGGCTTCTTTTACATTTTTACAAATATTAGTTCCTACCTCCACAACCGATTGGTGCATTTCGGCTTTTACTTGTTCATTTAATAATATTTTAGCTCCATCAACAATTTTTGATAAATGGGAGCGTAGATCTCTGGTTTCGGGATCTATAATTTGGTATTCTTCTTCTATACCAAGCGTAAAAACAGGCAATTTTCTCATTGTCATTTCTTTAATTTAATCTGGCTATTTTTTTAACTTAATAAAGTAGGTTTATAAGTTTAAAGAGAAAATAGCACACAGGCAACATAGATTTAAAGGATTAAGCAGATTATTAAAAATCGACTAAAACTCGTTTCATCTATTATTTATTTTTTGGTAGAACAAATAGCGGTTTTATTTACTTTCAACAGCCTCTTTCATAAATGTTCCCCAGCTTAGGTTAATTTTTCCTGGTTTTTGTTTTTTTGCCGCTGCAATTGCCATTTTAGCGGATTCTTCAACAACCCATTCAAAATTTTCAGGACCTACCGAATTAATATCGGCGTCGGGAGCAGGGTTTCCAAAATCGATAGCATAAGGAATACCGTCACGAACAGCAAACTCCACCGTATTAAAATCATATCCTAAACCTTTACAAAGACGAATAGTATAGTCTTTTATGGTAGCCAATAACTTTTTATCTACAGGAGGTCCGTTGTGAACATAACGCAAATGAGGCTGATTTCTAGGTTCGTATTGCATGATTTTAACCGCTTTACAACCCAAACAATACACTCTGAAATATTCGGTAAAAACAATTTCTTCTTGCAATAACATTACTAATTGTCCTGTTTCACGATGTTTTTCCCAGAATTCTTCTTTGTTTTCCAAACGATATACGTTTTTCCATCCGCCACCAGCATAGGGTTTCATATAAGCCGGAAATTTTACATATTCAAAAATCCCCTCCCAATCTAATGGAAATGTCAAGTTTCTAAATGAATTAGATGTAGTATCCGTAGGATGTTCTGCCGAGGGAAGAATTACCGTATTCGGCAACGGAACGCCAAGCGTATCCGCTAAGGCATTATTGAAAAATTTATCATCTGCACTCCACCAAAAAGGATTATTAATAACATTGGTTCCTGTTAATGCTGCGTTTTTAAGAAAGGCGCGGTAAAAAGGAACATCCTGTGAAATTCTATCAATAATTACAGCATATTCGCTGGCTTTATTTTGCACGACCTTGTCAATAGAAACTGCTTCGGCAATAATTCCTTTTTCGTTTTTTGAATTTACTCTATCAATAAAAGCCTGTGGAAAGGTGTCTTCCATTCCATATAAAATTCCAATTTTTTTCATATATATGTATTGTTTCTTTAACTATTTTATAATAATGCTGAAAGCTAGTTTCAGATGAATTTGATTCGAGACAAATAATGTGGAAACATTTCTTTCCAAAGTGGCCAATCGTGTTGCTTGTCTTGTCGAATATCCAACCAATGATCCATGTTTTTATTCGCTAATAATTTGCTCATTTTTAAATTGGCATCAAAACAAATATCCCAATTAGAAGTTCCTAGCGCGATGTCCATATTCCACAATTCATGATCGTTGAGTCCGTGTAAATAATCATCGGGAGTATGATAAAAAACAGTATCATTATGAAAACCATCCAAATAACTTTTGATATTAAAAATACCACTCATGCTAAATAAATGACTCACATAACCGGGATGCCTAAAAGCAAAATTAGCCGCATGATAACCTCCAAAACTACAACCTGCCATAACCACTTTTCCTGAAGGCGTATTGTGTCTCACTTTTTCTACCACCTCGTGACAAATCATTTTATCATACCAATCGTGATTTTCTATACGATGTACCGGATGAATTTGTTTGTTGTAAAAACTGTCCTTATCGATACTATCGGGACAATAAATTTGTATTAATCCTTGCTCGAGATACCATCTAGCCGATTCAATTAATCCCAAGTCTTTGTTTTCATGAAAACTCCCCATAGAAGTAGGAAATAAGACGACAGGATAACCTGAATGTCCAAATACGAGCATTTCTGTATCTCTATTCAAATTTGGAGAATACCACTTCAAATAGTTTTCTTGCATAAACTTTGGTTTTAACAATTATAATGAAATTAATAATACTAAAATAATAATTAGAATGTAGTATTTTACTTTTAACAAAAAAATAATATTTTCTTATTTGACGTTGAATATAATTTGATTTTTTTGTCCTGTTTAGTACCAATTTGTTAACATAACAGAAGAGTTATACAGGATAAAATCAGTAAAGAATAAACAAATAAAAGCCTACTACTTTAAAAATTAATCTGGTGTAGGGATTGAGATTAATTTTTAAAGAGGATTAATTTTAACTTAAAAAATTACAGCGTTTATTCGACAAGACTCTTTTCAAATAATTGGACTTGATTTTTTAATCTTTCAATAAGCATATTCATCATCCTTTTGTTCAAACTCGATGAGTTTTGAATGTACAAAGTATATTCGTCCACCGTGAACAAGGCGATAATCATTCCTTTTAAGGCATTTCTGAATTTAATGTCTTTTTGAATCGCATTTTCAATAGTAGCTAATTTTTTTTCTACGCTGAGCGAATAGAAATCCCGTTTGTATTTACTTATATAATTATGAAAAGAAGCAATGAATAAATCATTTTGTAGTTTTAGGATGGGTCTCAAAACTTCATTTTGAAAAATTTCATCAGCTGAAGATTGGGTGCTAACACTACCTATAGGAGCACCTCGGAATTCACTTAAAAAACTATCTCTTTGGCTCATCTTTTTTTCTTAAAAATAGGAAAAAAATCATCAAGGATGTCTTATTTTAGCATAAATAATTAAAAATTATGAGATTTCACACTAGAAAATGGGTAAAGCCCGAAGACCTCAATCCTAACGGAACTTTATTTGGAGGAAAACTATTGGCCTGGATAGATGAAGAACTGGCTTTATATACGATTATTCAATTCGAAAATTCAAAAGTCGTAACTAAATATATGTCTGAAATTAATTTTAAAAGTTCAGCAAGACAAGGAGATATTATAGAAATAGGAATTGATGTAGTTTGTTTTGGAAATACTTCTATTACATTAGAATGTGAAGTGAGAAATATGATGACTCGCGAAACCATTATTACCATAGATAAAACGGTAATGGTGAATTTAGGTGAAGATGGAAAACCAAAAGCACACGGAAAAACGGAGATTGAATTTGTAAAAGATCGCTTGGATTAATTATTTAGGTCTTAAATTTTAACCGCCAATTTGTAAAGTAGTTTTAAAATTTACAAATTGGCGGTTAGTCTTTTTATAATCTACTTTTATTGTTTTACTAAAAGCAGATTTTTACAGTATTTCTTTTCTACATAAAAAGTACCAAATGGAAGTAGAGAAGCAATTAAAATAATTCCAAAATCTTTTAGATTCCAATTTTGTGCGTTTTTCAACAAAAATGCCAAAATAATATAACCAATAAACAGAATCCCGTGACTCATTCCAATAGGATATAATAATGTGTGGTACAATTCGAAATTGTTGGGTTTTATAAAAAGCATATTTGAGAATAAAACTAAATAGGATATTCCCTCAAGGACGGCAGTGATTTTAAAAATTTTGAGCATGGCTATCTTTTAATTATTTTGCGCCAAAATTAAGTAAAATCATTGATTTTATTGGTGTTAAAACGCAAAGTAATTTACTTTTGTAATCATAAAATTTTCATAATGAGTAAAAGAGATTTAAAAAAATATTTGGGCGAACTTGACAAAGAACAACTTCAGGAGCAACTTATTGAACTGTATGAAAAATTTACTGCTGTAAAAGAATATTATGATTTTGTTTTTAATCCAAAAGAAGAAAAACGGCTGCAAGAAGCCAAACTGAAAATTTCTAATGAATATTATCCCGTTTATACCAGCGGTAAAAGGAGAAAACCTAAGATGCGCCGTTCAGTAGCTCAAAAAATAATCAAACACTTTATTACTTTAGGAGTGGATTCTTTTGTGATTGCTGATGTGATGTTGTACACTATCGAAATTGCACAGACTTTTTCAGCTGAAAATCTTATTAAACAAGACGCATTTTATAAAAGTATCTACAATTCTTTTGATCAAGCGGTACAATTTTTAATAGCAAATGGTGTTTTGAGCGAATTTAAAAGCCGAATAAACAGTATTTATGAAGAAATTATCAAGCAAAAATGGAAAAATAAGAGCGATTTCTTGCTAATTATCGAGCGAATTAATGAATAAGCCCCTTGTAAATCAAATTATTTCATATTGAGTTAATAATTTAAATTAAATATAACAAGATAACTGTTTTTTAGACGTATTTTTGCAAAAATTCAACAAAAAGCAATGTTCGAAAGTACGATAGAAATAGAAAAAACAGAAAAAAAAGAACTTTATGCCTACCAGCAAGGAGATATTGATGCCATTTTTGAGCGCATCGATAATGGTCCTGCACAACACCACCTGTTATATCAACTGCCTACTGGTGGTGGAAAAACAGTAATATTCTCAGAAATTGTTCGCCGTTACCTATCCAAACACGATAAAAAAGTAGTTGTTTTAACACATCGTATTGAGTTGTGTAAGCAAACTTCTAAAATGCTAAAAGGGTTTGGGGTTAAAAATAAAATCATCAATTCTAAAGTAAAAGACCTGCCAGATCAAAACGAATATTCTTGTTTTGTAGCGATGGTAGAAACCCTAAAAAACCGTATCAACGACGAAAAATTGATATTGGATAATATTGGTTTGGTTATTATTGATGAAGCGCATTATAATTCGTTTAGAAAATTATTAAGTTCATTTACCAATGCTTTTATATTAGGAGTAACCGCTACGCCGTTGAGTTCTAATATTAAATTGCCAATGAATCAAAGCTACAGCGAATTAATTGTGGGAGATACCATTAGTTCATTGATTGAAAATGGATTTTTGGCCAAAGCAACTACCTATAGTTATGATGTAGGTTTGACCTCTTTAAAAGTAGGTATTAACGGAGATTATACCGTAAAATCATCTGATGATTTGTATACCAATACTCTAATGCAGGAAAAATTATTGCATGCATATACTGAAAGATCATTAGGCAAAAAAACCTTGATTTTTAATAATGGTATCAATACATCCTTATATGTATATGAAACTTTTAGAGAAGCAGGTTATGAAATTCGTCATCTGGATAATACCAGTAGTAATGAAGAAAGAAAAGAAATTTTACATTGGTTCAAACATACTGAGGATGCTATTCTTACTTCGGTAGGAATCTTGACAACAGGTTTTGATGAACCAACAGTAGAAACCATTATATTAAACCGTGCTACAAAATCATTGACTTTATATTATCAAATGATTGGTCGTGGTTCACGTAAATTGCCTCTTAAAAACGAGTTTACGGTTATCGATTTAGGTAATAATGCAGCGCGTTTCGGACTTTGGAGTGAGCCTGTAAACTGGCAACACATCTTTAAATCACCTGAATTCTATTTGGAAAATTTACGTGACGATGCTGAAATTGAGTTGTATTTTAAATACACCATGCCGCCTGAATTAAGAGCTAAATTTAGTAAAACTGAAGATGTAACTTTTGATGTTGACGAAGAACATAAATTAGCCATAAAACAAAATTTACGTTCTAAGGTTGTTCTTGATAAATCATTGGATCAGCACGCCACGATGTGTGTTTACAATACTGAAACTTTGCAAGAAGCAAAATCTTTATGCAAAGAATTAGATGATGATATCGAATGTCGTATCAAACGTTATGCAAAATGTCTAAGCCAATGCAGTAAAAACTACCGCGAATGGCTTGTAGATGATTACAAACTAAAATTGACCTTGTTATTAGGAAAAAAGTATCGTGAGAAAATCATGAACGAACCTGATGAAGAAGATTAAAATAAGGAGCTAATCCCCCTATACGTTTCAATCTCTTGTTTCTTTAAAGAAAAGAAACAAGAGGATTTTCACTACTATCTGCCTTTCGGCAGACAGGTCGGGGCTAGGAAAACTGTTTTTCATACAAATAATAAAACAAAACAATGTCCAAACAATTCTCAGATTTAGGAATTTCGACAGCTTTAGTACAAACTTTAACTCAGTTGCATCTTGTTGCCCCTACAGCTATTCAGGAACAAGTGATTCCGTTACTTTTAGCAAATCAAACTGATTTGGTTGGATTAGCCAAAACCGGTACGGGAAAAACCGCCGCTTTTGGTCTGCCAATTTTACAATTAATTGATAGCTCAAAACCAAATGTACAAGCCGTAATATTAGTTCCAACCAGAGAATTAGGACAACAAGTTTTTAAAAACATAGAAGCTTTTGCTCAAAATCTACCGGCAGTTTCCATTGCTGCTGTTTGCGGAGGAATTCCAATAAAACCACAAATTGAACGCTTAAGTAATCCCACTCATATTGTGGTGGCAACTCCGGGACGTTTGATTGATTTATTACAACGAAAAGCCATCAGTTTAAAAGAAACCCAATTTTTGGTTCTTGATGAAGCCGATGAAATGGTAAGCATTCTAAAAGAAAGCTTAGACGAAATTGTTGCCGAATTGCCTAAAAATCACCGTACTTTTTTGTTTTCGGCTACTATGCCTGGAACTATAAAACAGTTGATTCAGAACTATTTGCATAAAAATGTGGTGCAAATAAGCGCCAATATGGAAACTTCAGGAAATCAAAGCATTGATCACCAATACATTGTTGTAGATCCTATTGAAAAATTAGATGTTTTAATGCACTTTTTGAATTCAAGAGAAGGACAACGCGGAATTATTTTTTGCAAAACAAAAGCAGCCGTAAATAAATTAGCTAAAAATTTAGCAATCAATCGTTTTTCGTCTGGAGCTTTACACGGAAGTTTGTCTCAGGGAATTCGTGACCGCATCATGGAGCAATTTCGCGAAGGACACATCAATATATTAGTAGCTACTGATTTGGCTGCCAGAGGAATTGACGTAAAAGAAATTGCTTATGTAGTCAATTATCATTTGCCGGATACTTACGAAAATTATGTTCATAGAAGTGGTAGAACGGCTAGAGCAGGGGCAAACGGATTATCGTTAACAGTTTTACAAGCTGAAGAAGAAGCAGAAATTGCTGATTTTGAAAAGGAATTAGGTATCCAATTCAAACCATTTTCAAAACCTTCAGTTGCCAGTATTGAAGACAACAACACCTTACTTTGGGCAAAACAAATTTTTAAAACGAAACCCAATCACGAGGTGGATGCCGAATTAAAAACAAAGATAAAAACTATTTTTCATCATTTAACCAAGGATGAATTAATTGAAAAAATACTAGCCAACCATTTATTACAAAATAAAAACCAAGTTGTAGAAAAACCAGTTAAAAAACTAAAACAAAAAAAATAAAAACAAGCAAAATCTCTTTTGGTGACTAACAAAAGAGGTTATTTTTAAAATTCTAAAAAAATTATGGAAATCGTAATAATCGGAGGCGGTTTTGCAGGAATGAATCTGGCAAAAGAATTATTAAATCAAGACGGAGTACACGTAACTCTGGTTGATAAAAACAACTATAATTTTTTTCCACCCCTTATTTATCAAGTAGCAACGGCTTATTTAGAGCCATCAAGTATTAGCTATCCTTTTAGAAAATTTTTCGCAGGAAAAAAGAATCTGCAATTTCGTTTAGGAGAATTAGTAGAAGTAGTGCCTACTGAGAACAAAGTAATTCTTAGTAATGGCGAATTACAATACGATCAACTGGTTTTTGCAACTGGAGCGGAGACGAGTTATTTTGGTATGGAAAACGTTAAAAAGAACGCCATTCCAATGAAAACTTTAAACGATGCCATTGTAATGCGTAATACTTTGCTTAAAAACTTAGAAAAAGCGGCTATTACTAAAGACATTCGTAAACGTAGAAAACTATTAACTATTGTAGTTGCCGGAGGAGGACCTACAGGAGTAGAGATTTCGGGAATGTTTGCTGAAATGCGTAAAAACATCCTTTTAAAAGAATATCCTGAATTAGAAACAACAGCAAGTAATATTTATCTGGTAGATGGTGCGCCTGCTTTGTTAACTCCAATGAGTAAAGAATCTCAAGAAGATACTCTAAAAGCCATTACCGACTTAGGTGTTGTTGTAAAATTGAACAATAACGTAGTGGATTATGTTGATGATACCGTTCATTTTGCTAACGGAGATACCATTCAAACTAAAAACTTAATTTGGGCAGCTGGAGTTACAGCGCGCGAATTTAAAGGACTTCCTACTGAAAGTTACGGACGTGGAAAACGTTTAACGACGGACGCTTTTAATAAAATAAACGGAACAGATAATATTTACGCCATCGGTGATACTTGTATTCAATTTAATGATGAAAGTTTCCCTCATGGACATCCTCAAGTAGCTCAAGTAGCTATTCAACAAGGAATTAATTTGGCTAAAAACTTCAAAAATGCTATCCAACAAAAAGCCTTAGTTCCTTTTAAATATGTTGATAAAGGTTCAATGGCTATCATTGGAAAAAACAAAGCCGTTGTTGATTTACCAAAACCAAAAATGCACTTTAAAGGATTCTTTGCCTGGGTTATTTGGTTGTTCATTCACTTGATTTCGTTGATTACGTATAGAAATAAAATAAAAACATTCTACAACTGGATGATTGCTTATTTTTCTAAAGACAATTCGTTACGAATGATTATCAGACCCGATAAAAAAATAAAAGAAATTTAATCTTTCTTTAAATAAAATAGAAAACCGATGCAGCGATTGTATCGGTTTTTTTTTGTTAATATTTAAGTAATAAGAAATAGATTACTTTGGATGAAATTGTTATATTTGAAAAGAATAACTGACTTTTTAACCAAAACTGAAGGATTTAAAATCAAACTTCAGCTATAAACAAAAATTAAACAAAATGAACGACACACAAATACCTATTACAATTCCGGGAATTGATAATAACATTTATGCTGGATTTTTAGTAAGATTTGCTTCTATGCTATTGGATGGAATAATTATGTTACCTCTAATTTTTATAATTTTATATGTAAATGGACTTTCAGTAAACATGTATTTTTATACAATAATCCCCAATTTATTATTTGGAATTTGGTTTAATATTTATCTTCCAAAGAAATATGGAGGAACTCCTGGAAAATTAATTGCAGGTATAAAAATTATAAAAATAGATGGAAAGCCAATTGGTTGGAAAGAAGCTATTTTAAGACATTCAGTTATATTAGTACTAACTATTTTCAGCGTCATAACAATGATTCTGTGTTTATCGAAAGCAGATGAAACAATTTTCAATAGTTTAGGTTGGTATAAACGTACAGAATACTTAATGTCACTTGCTACAATTCCTTTTATGATATATGTATGGGCAAGTAATATTTGGATTTATGGCGAATTCATCGTTTTACTGACTAATAAAAGAAAAAGAGCTGCTCATGATTTTATTGCCGGTACAGTCATTGTTAGAAATGTTTATATCAACAAAATAAACGAGGTGATGTATTCAGAAAAAATGGATAACTAATATATAAGATTTCTTTAAAATATTAAATTTCAAATTATAAAAAAATGATTATAAAAATAAGTCTATTCAGAATTAAAGAGATTTTTTTAAGTGTGTTTATTATCACAACCTGCTTACTCATGATTAATTGTTCATCCATAAAACCATCAAAACGAATAAATTTCGAATTTGTACCTAACGGTTTTCAATTGGCAACCACTGGGCATGGCTTTGTAGATGTCTATCCTGACAAATTAAAAATTCAAATTACAAAAGGCGAAATACGAATTAATCCAATACACAGTAGATTTACAACTTCCTCAGCATATGCAATTCAAATAGGAATATCTAGATATTTTCCGGGTGACAAATCATTTGACATCATAGCCACAGGAGAAAAATTAATATTCAACAAAATATTTGAATCTAAAGAAGATTTTTATGCCTTTTCAAATTTAAAATTTACTATTCCCAATATCAAAAAAGAGGATTTAAAAAATTCAAGAATCACGCTTACGATTTATAGAGATAAAACCCCTAATTCTAGTACAAATTATGCTCATTCAATCGATGAAAACACAATTTCTACTTTATTTGATTATTGACTTTCACACAAAACTTAAAAATAACATGTCGACTTGCTTTATATGTTTGATGTATTATAATATCGTTTGTAAGCATATTCATCTCCTGAAGTTAAATTTATTTATAAGTTAAATGTCATTTTAAAAGACGCTACCCTTGATAACAAACTACAAAATATTAAGAATAATTTTATTGACCATATTCGGAACTTGGTTTGCTTACAAACTATATCAGACAGAGCTAAACGACTTTTTCCTTGACGGAATTATATTATTTGTAATTGCCCTTGTTGGACTTTTAATTTTTATATGGACAATTCGTAAAGACAATAATGAGTTCAATACTTCATATAAATTGACAAGCTTTATTCCAACAGCTATCGGACTTTTCTTTATACTAGTAAATGTTGGTTTGTACTATTGCCAAAACAGCAAAAAAAATTCTCCGACTTTAATAAGTGGTTTCTATGACGGTGGCTTTAATGGATTTTCCGTGGACTTTAAGACGAACGGAAATTATGTAATTGCGAATGGAAGCGGACTAGGACAAAGTTATTTTTATGGTACTTATTCAATAAAAGATAGCATCATTACAATTGACAAATCCAACATTGATAACAATATTAAAACTAACAAGTTGGTAATTAGAACAGAAAATTATTATCTCAAAAAGCGTGTTAGCTTATTGAAATCAAAAGCTAATTACATAACGCAAATTGACGACAAAGGAATTGAAATTGACAAAGAATTTCGGTTCCGTGTGACAGAGGATAATAGAAATAATGTAAAAAAATAATCCGTGAAAATCTGTGGCTAAAAAAAACTTAAATATTAATCAAAAAACTTTCCTTGTAGATTTTTTGATACACATCTTTGCTAAACATATAGAGTTGCGATGGTTTTTTAGAAACGCCTACTTGCTTTTCATCCAGCGCAATAATGTATTTTTTAGTAATTAATTTTCTTCTAAAATTTCTATTGTCAATTTCAACTCCTAAAATAGCCTCATAGGCATCTTGCAGGTCTTTAATAGTAAACTTATCGGCAAGTAACTCAAAAACAATGGGTTTAGACAAGGCATCTTCTTTTAAATCGGCATAAGCTTCATCAATGATTTTTTTATGATCAAAGCCTAATTCAGGCAGCTGATTTACCGGAAACCATTGCGGATTGTATTTGTTTGCTCTTTGAACTACATCTGTTGGTAATAAAATATAATAGGCAATAGTGATGGTTCTTTCGCTGAAATGTTCGCTTTCGGCCCAAATTATGTCTTTTTCATTTTTCAAACGATTGGGATCGCCATAAATCTTGAACTGCTTCTTATATAAATTATCCAAACCCGTTAACTCTTTTAAAACCCTGTTAGCTGTGTCGTCTATAGTTTCGTTTTCATAGGTATGAAATCCTCTGAGTACATAATCATTAACGACAGGAGGGGCAGCATTTTCCAGTTTTAAAACACGTTCGATTAATAATACATTCAATGATTTTGTAGTGTTGTCAAATCCAAAAATGACACAGTCTACAGATATATTTGGGATTATTTCGGCTTTCATATTTAAAGTTTTAACTGCATCAATCCGTTTTAATCGTTTAATGTAGGAACACAAATTTAACAATTTAATCCTAACTAACTCATCTGTAGAATCACTTCGTTAAATTTTATTAAGCGTATATATAACTATTAATAATTTAACTAATCATTATTCTCTTTATTACAAGACAAAACGGTATTTATGTGTAATATATTTATGATAATACTGTTTAATATGAAAAAATATTGCAATTTTTTTATTGTATATTAAAATAAAATAATACATTTGAAAAATAATAGTCAAAAAGACGTTTAATAATTGTACCTACTAAAGTAACCACTAATAATGAAAATGATTTATAAATTCGGTTCCCATTACAGAAATAAAAAAGTCCTTTGGGTTTTAGTATTGTGCAGTATTGCAATCAGTATCAAAGCCCAAGTTGTGATTACAAATCCAAATTTTTCTTTAGGAACAACAGGTAGAATAGGAGTTGGGCTTTCGCCAAATGGGGAAGGAAATATGTGGAAACCGTTGAATTTATCCGGGCAAGGTTCTTTAGGAGGGCGTATGGAGCAAAATGATTATTTGGATTTATTACCGGCAATTCATTTTACACCTAAAAGAATTGGAAAAGACAGCACTAATGTAACTTTTCAAGTCCGTTTAGGAATGTATTCTGCTAATGGTCAATTTGTAGGGAATGTGAGTAGCCGCTCTAATAACGGATTAACTTTTATTCTTCCGGAAGCTTTTGTAGAAGCAACTAATATTATGGGAAGCAAATGGTCAGCCTGGGTAGGTTCGCGTTTTCGCAGGTATGACGATATCCACATTAGCGATTATTTCTATTTTGATGATCATTCGGCACAGGGATTTGGTGTAAAATATAAAAACACCGAATTGACCATGTTGATGCCTGCTTCTACAGATTCTACAGGAGTGTATCCCTATAATTATCAAGTTACCGTTGCTGGAGCAACAAATCCGGCTATTCGTCAACGCATGGTTTGGATTGGAGAACATAGTATTCATTTTCAAAATAATAGTACCATCAAACTTTTAGGAGAGTTTCATTATGTTTCAAAAAATTCGGCAGCAGCTTCTAAAAACTTCCCTTCAGATAATGGATGGGTAGCCGGAATCAAATACAATAGTCCGTTTAAAACTGTGAAACCGGGTTCGTTTAACCAAATTTCAGCGCGTTATGGTTCCGGAATTGCCAATGGAGGTGATAACGGAAACACTTTCACTTGGGCTACTTATGGAGCACCTGATGCTAACGGAAAATATACTAATGCATATTCTTTTACGATTGTAGAACATTTTTTACTGAATCTATCAAACAAGTTCAGTATTAACGGTTATGGAGTTTTCACCAAAAGTAAAGGTGGATCATCAAGTACTAATACCGATGAATATTTTAACGGAAAACAATTGTACAATCAAAAGACCGATTTTGTGGTTGGCTTAAGAAACTTTTACTATGTGACCAATTGGTTTCACCTAATCCAGGAAGTGCATTATGCGGTTCGAAAAGATGGAGACAATCCCGAAGCTAGTATGTGGAAATTCTCATTGGCTCCTACAATTGTTCCATTAGGCAAAAGAGATCCCTGGAGTCGCCCCCATATTCGGTTAGTTGCCACTGTAGCGAGATATAATGATTACGCAAAAGACCATAATTATTCTCCTTTTTTACAAATCAACCAAAAACGTTGGGGATCTTACATTGGCGTTAGAACCGAATGGTGGTTGTTTTAAACAGGATAAATTAATTTAAAAATATAGAAATATGCCGATATTCGGAACATCAATTTTATCATTTATTCCCGGATGGAGTAGTGCAGGAGGGCATTTCGCAATCAAAAAAACAGCGGAATATGGTTTTGATATGCTCGAAATCAGTTTGCCTGCCACATTAGATTTTGATGCTAAAACCACTAAAAAGCAACTGGAACAATACCGTGTTTTAGGACGTTGTAGCTTGAATTTACCGGCAAACGCACACATTCCTTTTTATCCTGAACAGGCCATTACAATCATCAAATCAGCTTTGGACAAAGTCGCAGAAATGAATGGTGATTTTTTGGGAGGTGTATTGCATTCGGCTATTGGAACATTTACAGGAAATCCATATACGAAAGACGAAAAATTAATTGTCCAACAAGTATTTACCGAAGTTGCAGCTTATGCCAAAGAACGCAACATCAGTTTAGGAATTGAACCCATTAACCGCTATGAAAGTTATGTTTTTACGGAAGCGGATGACGTTTTAAAAATGATTGAAAGCATTGGTACGACTAATATTGGAGTGCATTTGGATACCTTCCACATGAATATTGAAGAACGTAATTTTTATGATCCCATTATTAGAGCAGGAAACAATTTAAATCACCTTCATATTACAGAATCGGATAGAGGAATGACCGGCGAAGGCAATGTGCATTGGGATGATTTATTTAAAGCTTTGGCTGAAATTAATTATCAAGGGCCATTAGTTCTTGAAAATTTTTCTTCTGAAATAAGCGAATTAATTGGACCAACTTCGTTGTGGAGACCATCAAAATACAATTCGGAAGAGCTAGCCAAAGGCAGCTTGCAGTTTATTAAAAAGATGGTCGCAAAATGGTATAATAATCCAACAGAATACAAATAAATCGAACTAAAAAAGATATAAAAATGAAAAAAAAACTAACAGGAGTGTGTTTTGGAGAAATCCTTTTTGATGTTTTTCTGGAGCATAAAAAAATTGGAGGAGCGCCACTAAATGTAGCCTCAAGATTGAGTTCGCTAGGTATTGACGTGGCTATGATTAGTGCTATTGGAAACGACAGCAATGGAGCAAAACTGACTGATTATTTAAATGGAGTTGGAATCAATACAGCAGCAGTTCAGCTAAAAGAAAATTATCCAACGGGAGTGGTGAATGTTATTTTGAACGAAAAAGGAAACGCTTCTTATGACATTAATTATCCTTCGGCCTGGGACAAAATAGAGACTTCAAATGTAAGTACTACAATCGTAGCAGAATCAGATTTCTTTGTTTACGGCAGTTTGTCTTGCAGAGACTCTGTGTCTAGAAATACACTGGACGAACTTTTGAAAGTGGCCAAATACAAAATATTTGATGTGAATTTGAGATCGCCACATTACACAAAAAAGAATATTTTAGAATTATTGCATGCAGCTGATTTTATCAAATTCAATGATGATGAATTGAATGAAATTTGCGAAGATTTACATTCGAATAAAAAGTCGTTAGAGCAAAATATTAAATTCATTGCCAAGGAAACCAACACAACTATTGTTTGTGTTACTCTAGGTTCTCATGGTGCGGTATTGTATTGCAACGATACTTTTTATCACAATTGCGGATTCAAAGTAAATGTTGTGGACACCGTAGGCTCAGGAGATTCATTTTTGGCTTCCTTAATAACCATGTTGCTTACTGGAAAAGATCCTCAATATGCGATTAATTTTGCTAGTGCAATTGGAGCAATTGTGGCGCAAAATGAAGGAGCAAATCCTGTGATTTCACCATTAGAAATTGAGGAGTTTTTAAGTGGTTTTAACCACGAACCATCACAACATGAAATACTGTAATTTATAAGCAAACCAAAAAAAAGAAAACAATGACACAATTTGAAAAAACAGCAGTAATCAGTGAGGAAATTGATCTTCAAGAACAAATTAGTCCTTCCAAATTTGATACAATTAAAAAGATAACTGAAAAAATCCCCGTAATCAGCAAAGAGTACGTTTTTCAGTTCATCATCATTACCATATTATTTGCTCTTTGGGGAATTGCAAATGATTTAACAACGCCAATGGTTTCTACTTTCAAAAAAGTGATGCCCGAACTTTCTAATACACAGGCTTCATTAGTGCAATTTGCTTTCTATTTTGGCTATTTCTTTATGGCTTTGCCAGCAGCTTTATTCATTAGAAAATACAGTTATAAATCAGGAATTATATTAGGATTGTTATTGTATGCAACAGGCGCTTTTTTATTCTATCCGGCAGCACATTATCAAAGTTATACGTTCTTTCTTGTGTCACTGTGGGTAATTACCTGTGGTTTGGCATTTTTAGAAACCACTTCAAATCCGTTGATTTTATTCTTAGGAAATAAAGAAACTGCCACACAACGTTTGAATTTAGCTCAGGCATTTAATCCAATTGGTGCCATAACAGGATTAGTTATGGCGCAGTTTTTAGTCATTAAAGAAATAAAATCAGACGACTATACGCCAGCAGCTTTTAAAGCTTTATCTTCAAATGAGTTGGCCAGCATTAGAGAAAATGACTTAGGCGTTATTAGTATTCCGTATATCGGATTGGGAATTTTTGTTTTAGTAATTCTAATTATTATCTGCCTGACCAAAATGCCTAAAACAGCACATGAAGATAAAATGTCTGTTAGCGAATCTTTCAAAAAATTATTTGCCAATAAAAATTACAAACATGGTGTTATTGCCCAAGCTTTTTATGTGGGGGCACAAATTATGTGTTGGACTTTTATTTTTCAATACGTGGACAACATCAATAAAACATTCGGATTAGAATTAACAGCTACGTATTACAACATCACAGCTATGATTTTATTCTTATTAGGCCGATGGATTGGAACTGCTTTGATGAAAAGTATCAATCCTTCTAAAATACTGATGGTATTTGGTATTGGAGGAGTTGTATGTGCAGCCGGAGCAATTGTTTTACAAGGTATGCCAGGATTAATTTCGTTGATTTGTATCTCTATTTTTATGTCCATTATGTTCCCAACAATCTACGGAATAGCATTAAAAGATATGGGTGATGAAGCCAAAATTGGTTCTGCTGGATTGGTTATGGCTATTGTTGGCGGTGCTTTAATGCCTGTTTTACAAGGAAGCATTTTGGACTGGGGCGGTTCAGGATTCTCAGATATCAAACTTTTTGGATTCATTCCCGAAGTAAATTTCTCTTTCATTTTACCATTAATCTGCTTGACTGTTGTGGCTTGGTATGGTAAAACAACTTACAAGATTTCTAAATAAAGTATATTTTTTAGATTATATAACCGATAAGAACCAATGGTTTTTATCGGTTTTTTTGTACTCAGAAATAGATTACTAAAATAGAATTCAATATTTTAGTCAAAATCCCAAAGACATAGAACATTTAGATGTGTTAGAAAAACATTTAGATACAACATTTACGATTGCTCAAAAAAAATTAATTAGAAATTTCAAGAATGAAATAATTGCAATTTAAAAAGAGCTGAAGGCTTAGAGTTTTTACTCAGATACAATAAACCTTATGAAACTTACTTTAAAGAAAGAATTGATAGAGAAAAACGCCAACAACCCTAAGATTAGAATATACACATTTTGAACTATAATTTATATTATGTAAAATAGAATTTTGTTAAATTCACTTCCCACTACTTAGCCACAGAGTTCTTATCATTTGTTCTGTTATAAAATAGAATATAAAAACTATGTTTCGTTTAGTATCATTAAATCAGCTAAATACTTCGATTATAAATGATAAAAAACTTTTTGGCGATTACTCAAAATCATTTATTTATTCTATTTATAAACTATATTTTTTTATGATTTCTTTTAGACACTTAAATCGAATAAAAATATAATTTAGTTCTGGAAATTTCAAATTCATACAATTACACTTTATAACTTCCACATGAAATTTATTGCTATCCTTATGCTGTTGTTTATTCCTGCACGTTGGGAATCTAATTTTGAAACTGCTAAAAAAATTGCGAAAGAAAAAAACGAATTAATTTTATTGAATTTTTCTGGTTCTGATTGGTGTGTGCCTTGTATTTTAATGCACCGTGAGTATTTAGAGAATGCTGTTTTTACCCAAATGGCCGATAATAATCTAATTTTAGTGAATGCCGATTTTCCAAGAAAGAAAAAAAACATTCCTTCGGATGAAATTGTAAAAAGAAACGAAGCCTTAGCCGAAAAATATAATAAAGAAGGAAGTTTTCCACTTACTCTACTTTTAACTGCTGATGGAAAAGTATTAAAATCATGGCGAGGCAAGCCCGAAGTTTCGGTTGAGCAATGGACAGAGGAAATAAAAACAATCTGCGATTCTCAAAAAAAACTATAATAAATGAGAGTGTTTTCCGAATCCCTAAAACTTATGGGAAACAATTTTACTATTTCGGTTGTTGCTGAAAAAGAATCTTTTGCTTTGGAAAATATCACGATAGCCATTGCCGAAATTAAGCGTATCGAACAACTGTTAACTACTTATAACAACAATAGTCAAACCAATCTTATTAATGAAAATGCCGGAATAAAAGCAGTTCCTGTAGACAAAGAAGTATTTGATTTAATCGAAAGAAGTATTGGTATCTCTAAAATAACTCAAGGTGCATTTGATATTTCTTATGGAAGTATTGACAAATCACTTTGGAATTTTGACAAAACAATGACCACCTTGCCTTCTGCTGAACAAGCAAAAACAATGGTTCATTTAATCAATTACAACAATATTATTCTGGATAAAAGCAATCGTTCAGTTTTTCTAAAAGAAAAAGGAATGCGCATTGGTTTTGGAGGAATTGGTAAAGGTTATGCTGCCGAAATGGCTAAAAAAAAATTGATAGAAAATAATGTTATAAGTGGAATTATCAATGCTAGTGGTGATTTGACTACTTGGGGAGTTCAACCTAATGGCAAACAATGGACCATAGGTATTGCTAATCCTGACCAACCAACAGCAGCGTTTTCTTTTATCGAAATTTCGAATAAAGCAGTTGCTACTTCTGGAAATTACGAAAAATTTATCATGATTGATGGAAAAAAGCATTCGCATACCATTGATCCTAAAACCGGTTTGCCTATAACCGGAATTAAAAGTGTTAGCATTATTAGCAGTAATGCCGAATTTGCAGACGCTATGGCTACTCCTATTGCTATTATGGGAATTCAAGCAGGTCTATTTCTAATTAATCAAATACCCGATTTATATTGCATTATTATAGACGATAACAACAAGATTTACACCTCCAAAAACATCAACCTTAAATGAAAAAGCAAACAAAACAAAGCGTTTTGGTATTGTTAGGAATACTATCGCTTTCGCTGGCTTCCTGTACTTCGGTCAAAGAATACCAGAAGAACAAATTAAACGATTCTGAAATGGTTCTTTCGAATAGAAAAATAGAAAAAACCGAATTAAGTTTTCAGTCGTATCGTGAAGGTTCCTCTGGGGCCAATTCAGGGAAAAGTGGCGGCGGATGTGGTTGTAATTAATCCTAACTCAATAAAGTAAAAATGAAAAGAATATTTATTACAGGTTTTGCCCTGTTGGGATTATTTAAAGCCTTCTCACAATCAACTCCTACTGATTCTACAGCATATAAAAACAAAAAACTTAAAATTGACGAAATCAATTTAGTATCAAGCTATTACAAACAAGATGGAAATAATGCCGCTGTAACAGGAGGTATAGGTTCAGAAAATCTGACTGATATTTCGAATACTATTGATGTGAAATTGATAAAATATAGCAAGTCTGGAAATAAACACAGTCTGGATCTTGAAGTGGGTATTGATCATTATAGTTCGGCTTCTTCAGATATGATTGATCTTAAGGCTAATTCTTCGGCTTCATCATCAGATATTCGTATCTATCCTTCATTTAATTATAGTATAGAAAATGAAGAAAAAGGAAACACTTTTGGTTTCGGTTTATCTTCTTCAACCGAATTTGATTATCAGTCTTTTGGCGGAAATATAAGTTTTGCACAAAAAACAAAAGATAGAAACGGAGAATTCTCTGCTAAATTGCAGGCCTTTTTAGATCAGGTAAAACTAATCCAACCTGTTGAATTAAGAGGTGGATTCGGTTATGGAGACGATGATTATGGCACCTCTTCCAGAAACACTTTTGCGGGATCATTAGCTTATTCACAAATAGTAAACAAGAACTTTCAAGTAATGTTTCTGGCAGATGTCATTACACAAAATGGATACTTGAGCCTTCCCTTCCATCGAGTTTTCTTTGCGGATAATTCAGTCCATCAGGAAAATTTGCCTGATAGTCGCTTAAAAATTCCTGTAGCAGTTAGAGGAAGTTATTTCCTGGGAGATAATGTTATTATTAGAGCATATTATCGCTATTATTCGGACGATTGGAATCTAAAATCACATACTGCCGATATTGAGATTCCTGTAAAAATATCTCCTTTTTTCTCTTTGAGCCCTTTTTACAGGTATTATTCTCAAAGTGCTTCAAAATATTTTGAACCTTATAAGGAGCATACCGCCGCTGACACTTACTATACAAGTAATTATGATCTTTCAAAATTTAATAGTGATTTCTTTGGTATCGGAATGAAATTGACACCAATGAATGGCGTTTTTGGAGTAAAACACTTTAATACTCTTGAAATACGTTATGGTCATTATTCCAGAAGTACGGCCTTAAATGCTAATATCATAAGTATTAATTTGAAATATAAATAATTTAAAAGCTCTTTATTTACTCAAAAATAAAGAGCTTTTTTTACATATTACACCTATAGTTATTTCTATCATCTCCTGAACTGAATCGATTAAAATGAAAACTTTTTTTTCGAAAAAAAACAGATTCTCTAACAATAAATTGTAAAATGTTTCATTTAAATAAATCTATTATATTAAAATTAATAAGTACAAATTGTAACTAATTTATTTACTAATTTTGTTTTACTATTTTATCGAAAAAACATGAATATAATTGCGGGACAAATTGCCGATTTTTTAAAAAATTACGCACCTTTTAATCAGCTTACATCAGATCAATTAGCTGAGATTGCTAACAATATTCGTGTAATTAATTTAGAAAAAAAGCAAACTTTATTCAAGATTAACGAAACACTGCATGACAGTTTTTATGTTGTCGCTTCTGGTGTTGTTAACGTATCAGTAATTGCTGATGCTGAAGAAAGTGTCATTAATAAATGCCACGAAGGAACTATTTTTGGATTGCGTCCGTTTTTTGCTAAAAATAAATACAAAACGACTGCAAAAGCTAGAGAAGAAAGTTTAGTATATGCCATTCCTATTGCAGTTTTCAAACCATTATTGGCAAATAATTCGGAGGTTTTAAACTTTCTTTTGGGAAATTTCGCCAGTAATTTACCTGAAGATCGTTCCTCAGAAGGAAATATTGCTTCGGATGGTTTTTATTCTGAAAAACAATCGGAAGCCCAATTTTTCCAAACTTTAGCATACAATACCACGCCTTTATTAGCTACTTCAGACAATACTGCACAGGAAGTTGCCCAATTAATGGCTGAATCGTTAAAGAATAACGTTATTATTTTTGAAAAAAGCGGCCCTATCGGAATTGTAACTCATGCTGATTTGGCTTCAAAAATTGCTACAGGTCGCTATCCTATTAATATTCCGGTAAGCAATATTATGTCTTCTCCAGTAGTCACTGTTTTAGAGAATGTTTCTTTGGCGGAAGCCCAATTACTAATGCTTAAAAACAATGTTACACATTTATGCGTAACCGTTGACGGAACTGACAAATCAACTATTAAAGGTGTGATTTCTGAGCACGATTTAATTGCTGCTCAAGCGAGTAATCCAGGTGTATTGATCAAAGAAGTAAAACGTTCCTTATCATCAAATGAACTGAAAGAAATTCGCGCTCGATTGACTAATTTGATTCAGTCTTCGATTCAAAAAAATATTCCACTAACACATATTACCAATATCGCCAGCGAAATTAATTTTGCTGTTTTAAAACGTGCAGTCGAATTATCGATTTTAGAATTAGGCTCTCCTCCTGCCCGATTTGCTTGGTTAAGCATTGGTAGTCAAGGACGAAAAGAACAACTTTTATTAACTGATCAGGATAGTATTTTAGTATTTGAAGATGTTGCTCAGGATAAATATATTGAAGTAAAAGATTACTTTTTAAAACTTGGAAAAAAGACAACCGCAACCTTAGAAAAAATAGGTTACGGATTATGTCCAAACGGACACATGGCTAGTAACATGTTGTGGTGTAAGTCTTTGACTGACTGGATAAAACAATATAACAATTGGATGAATACTACAAGAGAAAATACAGATAATCTAAGTAGTATTTTCTTTGATTGTGAGTTGGTTATTGGAGAGTTAAAAATTGAAAGTGCTATCAATAATATTATTTCCGAAAATGCCTATAACAATAATTTGTTTTTTGATTTCTTAGGGAATGATGCTTTGAGAAAAAATTCTCCTTTAAGTTTTTTCAAAAAATTTATTCTTGAAGAAGAAGGAGTTCACAAAGACAAATTTGACATCAAAACCCGAGCTTTGATGCCTTTAATTGATGGAGCCAGACTCTTTACTCTGAGTCATGAAATCAAAGGAATCAACAATACTTATACTCGATTTAAGCAACTAGCGATAGCCGATCCAAAACATTCCGAAATTTATCTGAATTGTGCCGAAGCTTATTTATTTTTAACCAGAATCAGAACTTTGGAAGGTATAAAAAATGAAAATTCAGGACAATATATTAACTTAGAGGAACTTTCGAAAAATGACAGGGAAAAATTGAAGAATGCCCTGATTCCAATGAAAGAATTAGAAGAATTAATTAAAGATAAGTTTCAACTCACCCAATTCTCATAGATCTATGTTAGACTGGTTAAAAAATATTAATAAGGAACATCCTGAATTTTGGAAAGAATACTTAGCTAAATTTTCCAAAAAATCAAATCGATATGTCATTTTATCAACTGAAGCCACTGGGGATTCAATTGAAAAAGATGTCATTACTTTTATTAGTGCTTTTGCGGTAGTGAATGATTCTATTTCTATCAAAGATAGTTTTGAAACGATATTACTACAGTATCGTTTTATGCATGACAACCATCTTTCAAATGAATACATTATTGAAAGCAGATTACTCAAATTGTCAGAACCAGAAGCTTTAAAAACTTTTATCGAATATTTAGGAAATGGGATTCTTGTAGGGCATCAAATACAATCCGATGTTGCTATGATCAATGCTACTTTAGAAAGATTAGAATGTGGAAAATTGCGCAACGAAGCTTTAGATATTGATATTATGCATCGAAAGCTGAATGAAATTACAGAAGACAAGGAATTATCATTAGAAGAGCTTACGGATTATTATAAAATTCAACAAACACCTACGAATTCGCCTACTGAAAAAGCATACAAAGTAGCTTTACTATTCTTAAAATTGAAATTTAAGTTAGGATTAAAGTAGGCTGCTGTTAAATTGATTTAAACTTTTAGCTTTATTCCTTTCCAAAAACGCCCATGGTGCGTAATAGAAACCGGGTTTGAAAAAGCAGTTTGAGGATCAATTATAAAGGGAATTCCTTTTGTTTTACCAATTTCTTCATCCAAACTAATTTTCCGTATCTGACTGAATAAATTTGGTTTGGCTGCGGCGATAGTGTAGACAAAATCATTTGTAACAACGGTTTCTGTATAGTAAACATGTCCATTACAAGAAACGGTCCCTGTTGTTTCACTTTCGTAAAAACAAACTAATTGCAACGGAATATATTCCCGAATTCCCGTTTCCCGATTGTAGATTTTATAGGCTGCTTCCTTTCTAGACCATAAATTCCAAACCATAACTTCGGGATTTGAGGCATTACTTATAAGCAATTGTTCATCCATGGTAAATATTTTATCCAAAAAACCTTTTCGTTTCCAATTGCTTTCTTTTCGGGCTAAAGCCAAATCTACGATGTCGTTTCCTATCATTTTTCAGTTTGCTACGAAGACGTTACAACTTTTCGTCAGTTCGAGTGAATTTTCAGAAAACGCGATAGCTTTTTCAGAAAATTTGTATCGAGAACCTTTTTTAATGAAATTTTTCTTGTTTTCGATACCGTCCAATCCAAACCAATGACGTTTTTATTAAATGTAAAATTATGGTTTACTAATTTTCTTTTTTGCTTGATCAAAAAAGAAACAAAAAAATCAAGTCTTACACTTCCTCGTCGGTCAAATTAGTTTTCGAATGCTAAAAGAAAAGAACTCGCTACGCTCAAACAGCTTTTCTTTTTAAGCATTCTTCAAACATTTGACACTCGACTGCGGAAGTTAAGGACATTAAAACCTCGAAACAATAGCAATATTTGATTTACACATAGAATACAAGTTATTTTTCAGACAATTGCGTTGTAATAATTTCTATTGCAGCCTTAACATTAATCATTTTTTCCATCGCTTGGTTATCAATTATAATATCAAATTTTTCTTCAATATCTAAAATTACATCCACTAGATTAGCTGAATTTATCTTTAAATCATTGATAAAATCAGTTTCTTCCGTTAATGATTCAAAGGCTACTTGATCTTGGATATACGGTTTTACAATGGCTTTTAAATGCTCTATTATTTCTTGTTTATTCATAGTTTGTTTTATTTAATCTTTAAATTTTTTAAAAATAACACATCCATTCACATCTCCAAAACCAAAACTGGCTTTGGCAATAATATTTAATTCGGTTTCAATCAATTGTTGCGAAATTCTGGACGCATCAATTAAATTGGTAATTTCAGGATGCAAGTCTTCACAATTAATATTTGGAAAAATAAATCCCTGATGCAATTGCATGACCGTGGCAATACTTTCAACACTACCTGCTCCTGATAAACAATGACCAACCATCGATTTCAAGGAATTAATGTACGGAAATTTATTCCCATTTCTCCCTAAAGCTTCAGTCCAGTTTTGTATTTCCAAACTGTCTTTTGAAGTAGCCGTTAAATGTCCGTTTATGGCATCAATATCATCCGCATTAATACCAGCATTTGCAATGGCATCCACAATGCATTTTTGTACCGCAATTGGATTTGGCGCAGTCATCGTTCCTAATCCACGCTGTCCTCCTGAATTGATGGTTCCTCCTAAAACTTCAGCATAAATTCGCGCACCCCGGGCTAAGGCAGTTTCTAAATCTTCCAAAATCATTGCTCCTGAACCACTTCCGGGCACAAAGCCCGATGCACTAGCACTCATAGGCCTAGAACCTTGTTCTGGAGTTTTATTGTGTTTAAAAGTACACACGCGCATGGCGTCAAATCCGCCCCAAATATAAGGCCCGGAATCACTGGTGCTACCTGCTAAAATCCGTTTGGCTTGTCCTGATTTAATACGGTCGTAGGCCATCATGATACTTTCGGTCCCTGTGGTACAGGCCGATGAATTAGTTGTCACTTGGTTTCCTAATCCTAATTTCCCACCCAAATAAGCACTGATTCCGCTGTTCATGGTTTGGGCTACAGCAGTACTGCCCAGTTTACGGGTTTGTAATTCATCAATTTTATAAATGCTTTCGCGAAATTTATCAATTCCCGATGTCCCTGTTCCAAAAATAGTTCCGCTATCCCAATCGGGTTCTTCATTATTTTCTATCGATAATCCGGCATCTTTCCAGGCATCCATTCCTGCAATCACGCCATATAAAATCCCTGAAGAATTAAAATTTCTCAATTCTAATTCCGAAAAATACTGTAATGCTAATTCAGTTGAAACTTCAGGCTTAGCAGAGATTTGACAGGAAAACTGTAATCGCTCTAACTCGGCATCTTTTTTAATACCAGAAATTCCATTTTTAATGGCGTTTGTAAATGCATCAAGTCCTACTCCATTTGGAGCTACTATACCTAATCCTGTTATTACGACACGTTTTTCCATTTTTACTGAATTTGAATTAAATATTTTACACTATCATTCCTGCAATTTCTCCTTTGCAAACAACTTCCTCTTTTTCGTTTTTCATCATCAACTTGCATTTTAATTTTCCGAATCTAAAATAGATTTTTTCTGAAATCACCGTTACTTTTTCATTTGGTAAAACCGCTTTTAAAAATTCGATATTAGTTGATGTTAAAGCAATTGAATTGTCTTTTTTAATCACATCATTTAATAAAAACATACCCAAACACACCACTCCTATTTGCGCCATGACTTCAGTCAAAATCACACCTGGAGTAATGGGATTATCTTTAAAATGACCTTTATAAAAATCTAAGTTTTCATCAAAAGTATAACAGCCCTCCACTCCATTTTCATCAATACGAATGATTTCATCGACAAACAAAAAAGGCTTGGAATACGGTAATTTGGATAAAATATTTTTATTTGTCATTGTTCTATTTTTATTTTAAAACCGTAATAAAACCCGTTGAGCCGAAAATCCGGGACCAAAACTCAGCATTAGTCCTGTAGAACCTTTTTCGGGTTTAGAATCCATGAAACGTTCTAAAACATACAAAACGGTGGCACTGGACATATTCCCATACAAACGCAACACTTCTTTAGTATCATCAATGTTTTTGCCTAAATCAGAAAACAAATCTTCAACGGTTTGCACTATTTTTTTTCCTCCGGGATGAAATATCAAATGATCAATATCTGCTATTTTCAAGTTGTTTTTCTCTAAAAACGGATGAATGATAGCTGGAAAATGAGCCATAATTGTATCCGGAACTTCAATATCCAAAACCATTTGCAAGCCTGAATTAGTCAGTTTAAATCCCATCATGTGTTCATTGTCATAAAAATGATACATTTCTTCGGCTAGTATTTCCGGGCCGTCATCGTCTTCATGTGAAGAAAGCAAAACACAGGCAGCACCATCACCAAATATGGCGGCACTCACAATATTTGCCATCGAAAAATCATCTAGCTGAAAAGTGGCCGTTGGACTTTCAACCGCTATTACTGCAGCACGTTTTCCAGGATTAGCCTGCAAAAAGTTTTTAGCATAAATAATCCCCGAAATTCCTGCTGCGCAACCCATTTCGGTCACAGGAAGCCGCACAATATCCTGTCTTAATTGCAACTTATTAATCAAATAGGCATCTAATGACGGAATCATAATTCCGGTACAACTCACCGTGATAATATAGTCTAAATCTTCTGGTTTCCATTTCGATTTTAGCAAGGCTTTTTTTAAGACTTTTTCACCTAAATCAATCACCTCACGAACATAAATATCATTTCTATCTTCAAAAGAAGTATTGGTAAAAACTTCAATAGGATCCATAACAGAATAGCGTTTGTCTACGGCTGCACCTTCAAATATTTTTTTTACTTTTCTAATAAAACGATCTTCCTGTCCTTCCAGCCAGGCATCCAAAAACGGAATGATTTCTTCTGTAGTCCTTGAATATTTAGGCAGTTGTTTTGCAACTGTATGTATTTTTACACTCATATTTTTGATATTATCCATTGGTAACGAAAAGCCCATTTCCAGTGAATGGTATATTTTTTAAAATCTAATTTTTTAGAAAATCGTATTAAATCTTCCTTTTTAAAACCTCTTAAAATCGAAATTAATCCATCTTTCCTAGACATCGTATTCAATCGAAAAACAAAACACAACAACTGAAATAATCGATAGGCTATTGGGCTTCTTTGTAAATCATTTATAACAATCCCAAGGCGCGCATTAGTATAAAAAACGGTCAACATTTCAATAATTTCATCCTCTTTAAAATGATGCAACACTAAGGTTGACAATACAATATCATATTTTAATTCAGTAAAAGCTTCATCAAATATATTCTCGCATCGATAGCTTATATTGGAATACTTTTTTGATAAATGAATCGCATGATTTATCGTAAAATTATTGGCATCGATACCAATCAGTTTTAATTTCAAATTGTTTTGAAAACCGTAATCAGCCAGAGTTCTCAACATATCGCCATTGCCGCAACCTATATCTACAATTGTAATTTCAGCATCAATAGCAACATTTTTCAATAAGGTTTTGGCACCTAGTAAAGTTAGCTTGTTTCCTCCCAAAAGTTGATTTATTTTGGCTATTTTATCCAATGCATCACGCAAAATTTCCCCTTCCAGGGTAAAATCATCCATGATTTCAGGCAACTCTGTTCTATATTTAGTACTGATTAACATTTTGGATGGATATTAATGGGTTTGCCGTGTGTATGTTTTATTATAATTGGTAGTAAAAAAGGAAATTTGATTATTATTTGCATAATTAGTGCCGCTAATTTTTGCCTTTGTAAAACAGCAGCCAACAAACGTCCTATTTTTAATCTTTTATTAAAATTACGATTCCATTCATTTTGGTATTTGGTTTCTAATTCCTGTCTCGATTTAATTTCGTTATTAAAATAGTTCTCAATCAATTCCGATACTATTTTAGCACTATGTATCGCCATGGCCATTCCGTTACCGCATAGTGGATGGATTAATCCGGCGGTATCACCAATCATCAAAATATGATTCTCTACCGCTTTTTTCTTATCAAAAGAAATTTGGCTAATCGTCAAAGGTTTTTCAAATAACGGCACACAATTATCCAAAATCGACTTTAAATGAGGATTTTTTGAGACTACATTTATTTGGTATTCTTCAATGCTTTTATACTGTTTGAATGTTTTGTAATCGGCTAAGTAACAAATATTAATTCTGTCATTCTCTACCTTAGAAACACCACAATAGCCTCCTTTAAAATGATGAATTCCCACTAAACCATCTGGAAAAACACCAGAATAATGGGCTTTTACCGCTAACCAAGGTGCTTTTTTATGAATAAAATCTCTATCTAATTTTTGATCAATATTCGAGCGTTTGCCAAAAGCTCCTATTAGAATTTCAGCTTTAAAAATAACATTCTTCGCAGTAGTTAAGGTAAATTGATTTTCCGAAAAAGAAATATTTTCAACAGAATCGGGAATGATTTCGCATCCGTTTTCTATTGCTTTTTTGTACAAAAATTCATCTAACAAATACCTGCTGACACCAAAACCTCCAAGAGGCAAATTGCTATCGAGGATTTTACCATCAAGAAAAGAAAATTGAAATTTATTTAAGTGCGTTGGTTTTAAAACCTCACAATCTATATCTAACCAATTCAAATACGATAGCACTTCATTTGAAATATATTCACCACAAACCTTATGTTTTGGGAATTCATTCTTTTCAATTAAAATAACTTTCAAACCAATTTTAGATAAATGAATTGCAGCGGTAAGTCCCGCTAATCCGCCACCTACAATTAGTATCACTTTATCTTTTTCCATAGAATCACTAATTTAGGCTATTTCTTTCAAAAAAAACTTTTTTGATAAAAAAAAGCTGCTTCATTAATGAAACAGCTTTTCCAATTGGTTACTTATATTTATAGTTTGTGTTATTTTTTTTCGTTTTGAATCTCTTCAATAATCTCTGGATTCAATAACGTAGTCATGTCTCCATAATCAGAGAAATTACCTTCAGCTATTTTTCTAAGGATTCTACGCATAATTTTTCCGGAACGTGTTTTTGGCAATCCTGAAACAAATTGAATCTTATCTAATTTTGCAATTGGACCTACGTGATCGGTTATGTGTTGGTTAATTTCGATAAAAAGATTTTCTTTATTTCTAATTTCACCTGTTTCTTTCAATATTACATAGCCATACAACGCATTTCCTTTTACATCATGTGGAAATCCTACTACAGCACTCTCAGCAACTGCAGGATGCTCATTAATAGCATCTTCTATTGGAGCCGTACCTAAATTATGACCTGAAACAATGATCACATCATCCACGCGACCTGTAATTCTGTAATAACCTACTTCATCACGCAAAGCGCCATCTCCTGTGAAAAATTTCCCAGGATATTGAGAAAAATAAGTTTCTTTATAACGTTGATGATCATTCCAAATGGTTCTAGCCATTCCAGGCCAAGGAAACTTAATACACAAACTACCTACTACTTGGTTTCCTTCAATCTCATTTCTTTTGTCATCCATCAAAACGGCTTGAACTCCAGGTAGTGGAAAAGTAGCATAAGTAGGTTTTGTAGGTGTAATGAAAGCCAATGGCGAAATCATAATTCCTCCCGTTTCTGTTTGCCACCAAGTGTCAACAACAGGACATTTTTTACCTCCTACGTGATCATTATACCAGTGCCAAGCTTCTTCATTGATAGGCTCTCCTACTGATCCAATAACTTTTAAACTTTTTAATTGATATTTTTGAACGTATTCCAATTTTTCTTTTGCCAAGGCTCTAATCGCAGTTGGCGCAGTGTAAAACTGACTCACCTTATGTTTTTCAATTACTTCCCAAAAACGGCTGTGATCCGGGTAAGAAGGAACCCCTTCGAATATTACAGTTGTAGCTCCATTTAATAATGGACCATATAAAATATAAGAATGACCTGTTATCCAACCGATATCGGCGGTACACCAGAAAATATCATTCTCTTCATAGCTAAAAACATTTTTGAAAGTATAGGCTGTAAAAACCATATAACCCGCTGTAGTATGCACCATTCCTTTAGGATTTCCGGTTGAACCAGAAGTGTAAAGAATAAACAAAGGATCTTCGGCATCCATTATTTCGGCAACACTATTATCTGAAGCTTCATCTAATAAAGGTTGCAACCAAATGTCTCTGCCTTCTTTCATGTTAACCGCAGTATTGGTTCTTTTCACCACTAAAACAGTACTAACAGATGGACTTTTATCTAATGCATCATCAACAATTTCTTTTAATTCAATTGTTTTATTTCCACGGAAACCTCCATCAGAAGTAATCACCATTTTACTTTCACTATCATTGATTCGGGTAGCTAAAGCTTTAGATGAAAATCCTGCAAAAACCACTGAGTGAATCGCTCCAATTCTGGCACAAGCCAAAATAGATACCGCTAATTCAGGAATCATTGGCAAGTAGATACAAACACGATCTCCTTTTTTAATTCCTTGCTCACGCAATACATTAGCCATCTTACACACTCGTTGGTGTAATTCATTATAGGTGATGTGTAATGCTTCTTCGTCCGGATTGTTAGGTTCGAAAATGATGGCAGTCTTCTCTCCTCTTTTATTTAAATGCCTGTCAATACAGTTTTTTGTAATATTTAATTTAGCCCCAGCAAACCATTGAACTTCAGCTTCCGCCATATCAAATTCAACTACTTTATCCCATGGTTGGTACCATGTGAAATTTTCTTCTGCTATTTTTCCCCAAAATTTTCTTGGTTCACGAATTGACTTATTGTAATGCTTAAAATATTGCTCTAAATTATCAACTTTATAGTAACTCATCCCTGTTTATATTTTTTATAAATATATTAAATCTCAATCTATTCTTAAAACAAAATAAATCATAAATCAGTGCAATTTAATTAAAATAATGAAATCCAATCCTAATAAAAATGCAAATTATTTAAAATCCCGTTTAAAAACACCAAACTTACAAAAACAAAAAAGACGAAATAGATTATTACTTGGCCTTTTTTTGAATTAACTTTAATTGTATGTCTAGTCTCAATTACAAACTTCTTTCTGTTTCTCTGCCATTTGTATTTTCTGAGTTGCCGTTTCAAAATTAAACGGCGGAAGTGGTAATTTTTGTGTCATTTTTTAATTTAATGAATTACCTCGAGGCTCTGCCTCGGGGTAATTCATTTAATCCGCGTTGCAAACGCTCTATTTTGTTTTTAAAAATAAGCAGATTCTCGTTGCAAACGAGAACCAGATTGGGACTCTTTTCATAAGTTGCTTTGCAAACACTATATTGTGTCTTTCAAAAGAAACTTTATAGAGACCTTGATTATAGTTCAGCTTGGTTTATTTTGACTGTTTTTTTATACTTGAAATTAATTTTATTAATTGTTGTTCAGTATCATTTTTTTTGTTTTTAATTAAATCTTTTGACTCATCAAATTCAAATTTAAAAGAAGATAATATGAAATCAGTTTCTATTCCTTTTGACATGATATATTCAAATAATCCTTTTAAGGGTAAAATATAGCTTTCGAAAAAACTAGAACTATTATCAGAATTAATAATGGAATAATTTGAACTGAAATTAATTATCCCATGATCGTTTCCTTTTAATATGTTATTTAATTTTCTTGGAAATAAAACACCTTGTGAAAAAAAGCAAAAAGTAAGACTAAAATATCCTTCAAAATTATGTCCCTTTTTTAAATCTAAACTTTCTATAATTGAAATATTATCAAATTTTGTAAAAGAGATATCCGATTGATTTATTTCAAATAAATCAAAAAATGAATTTGAAAAATTACACCCCCTAACTTGAGAGTTTTTTAAAATTAATTGTTTAATATAGGAATGAGAAAAGTCTACGCCACTTATATTCAGATAATCATATAAAAGAATTTTGTTATTTTCTCTCATATTAATTCCCATAAATAAATCTTGTTTCCAATAAGGTAAATATCCATCGCTATGATTCCAATTACGAATCATATCGAAGAGGTATTTAGCATTAATTCTTGAATTAAAAAATTTTCTTTCTAAAACATTAGAGCCAATTAAATTGCCTGCTAATAATGCAAACCATTTATCAATTTCAATAACATTTGCCTCGTTGTTATTTATACTCATCAGTTCATTTTTATATAAAACAGAATGTCGTAATGGCTCAGCTAAAAAATAAGTTTTAGGAGAATTAATTATTCCATAACATAAGTTTTCAATCTTATCAAGTACATTTTGTGTAATAGGAAAATCATTAATTATATCGCTATTTATTTTATTTTTAAAAAAGATATTTTTTTCATGTTTTTCGAACCATGTAGCATTTAGTCTAGTTGAATATAACTTTTTATTATGTTTATTAATCGCCATAGAAGCTAGTAATGGAATAAGTAATTCTCGTTTAGAAAATACTATTTTTTCTTGTGGATTACCTGTAACACATTCTTTTAAAAGAATTAATAATCCTTTAAAAAAATCAATTGTTTGGTCTGTAGGCAATCCAATAGATAATCTGATACGAGCTTCTTCTATATCCGTATTTTCTTCAATAGCATATTTAATGACAATTTTTAAATAATATTCGGCTAATAAAATTTCCGCAAAAGACTGATGTTGAAAATGAAGAGTATTTTCTTTTTCGCCAAGATATGAGTGAGATAAAAAATGTATAGAGTCTATATCATTAAATTCTGTTAAAACTTTTCTATCATCTTTATCTATATCTTTTTCCTCAATTGTTCGACAAATATCAGCTTTAGTAAGTGATGTTTGTTCACCACTTTGTCTTTTATATTGCCACAATAAAGCAGAGGCATGTAAAATATTGCGATAAACAAATTCATCTTTTAAACTTACTTTGTGATTAGAATCATCTTTGTGTTTAGCATCTCGAGAAAGTTGATTTAAAAAAGAAATATAAACACCTACTTTTCCAAAGTCTATGAAATTTGAATTTGAAATAATTAGTTTATAAATCATATAAGCAAATATTGGTCTTTTCAATTCGCTTTCTTTTAGAACTTTATTGTAGAGTGTTGAATATAAACCGATTTCTTCTTTATTAACAATTTTTTTAAATACTTCACTAGAAATACTAATAAAATCTTTTTCACTTTTATTTGAATTTACTAAATGTTTTTTTAGAGCAAATTCGATGTATCTATCAAATTGTTCTTTCTTAAAGCCGTATACTGAAATATAATTTTCAATATCTTGTGTAGTATCTGTTCTTTTGTCAATTTCTTTTATACAGAAAGGTTTGTATCTACTTATTTGCTCTTTTAAACCAATAGCGATTGGTCTTGAAGCAATAATTAATCTATTTTTTCTTTGATGTATATTATCAAGATTTTGTATTTCAGCAATATCTTTTATAACTTTTTCGATATTTATTTCTGTAAGTTCACCACATTCATCGAGTGAATCAATTAGAAAAATATAATTTTTCTTTTTAAAATAATCTTCTTTAATATCAATTTTATGGCTTTTAGCTAAATAATTTGCTATTATACCTAAGCTAGGAGAATTTGCATATTTATCATATTCATTTAAGTTTATATAAATAGGAAATAATCCTTCGTTTGATTTTAAATATTGACTTGCTAATTTTGATGCATAGTGATGAAGAAAGCTAGTTTTTCCTTTTCCAAAATCGGCGATTAAGAATAAAATATTGTTTAATAACTCCTCTGTATCATCTTTATAAGAATCAAAATATTCATTTATTAATTCTTCAACTGGTTTAAGTTTTGTTTCTCTTTTTGCAATTTCATCTAGGTTCTTATCATTGAAGTTTATAGTTTGATTTATGGAATTTCTTAAATCTTCATCAATAGTTCCATATTTTCTGATATCTTGTCAAGTACCATATGTTTCTTGATATTCTAATTCTTCTCCATCCACAAATCCCAATTTTGCTAAATCTTTTATCTTTATTAGAAATTTTTTTTCATTTTCTCTAATCCATTTTTCATTAGTATCAGAAAGATGTTGAGTATAATTTTCCTCTCCGAAAGTTTCTATTATTTGGATGTTAATATTTTTATTAAAATTTTTTAAAAATAAATTTTTTAAATTTTCAGAAATTCCTGTCGTAGTAAAAATTTGGATTATTGTTGCCTTTATAAATTGTATTGCAGGATGTTCAACCGGATTATTTACTAGAGGAAAGTCACTTTCATTTAAATTGATATTTAAATCAATAAATGATTTTGAGAGTTCATTAGAAAATAATTTTATATCAACAAATTCATTAATTTCATTTTTAATGATTGAAAACGATTTTAAAGATTGTTCTAATCCTGCTTTAAAATATGAATTAAAGCCTAAATTTTTGAATATATTTACTTTTTCATTTTCATAGTTCTCAGCAAATGCTTTATTATACTTTATTAATAATAGTTGCAATAAATCTTTTGCATCATTAGTAATTCCATTTTCAATCAAAGTTTGAAAGGTTGTGAAATCAATACTATTAATAAGATTTGAAAACCCATAACCTAATTTGCCATCTGATTCCCATATTTCTAATGATAATAAACTTTTCTTATGGTATTTAAATTGGTCCTCTAACAATTTGTGTATTTGTTCAATTTTTGAAATCGGAGAAAGCGTCTTTATTTTTTTTTGTAGGTCTGTTTTATCAATTATATTCTTATTTAAATCAAAATTAAATTTACCATCAATTAATTTAGTTATCTCTGCAATTGAAGCGCTAGAATAGCTATTTTGTTTTTCGATTAAATTATAGATGTAGATATCATCAAATTTTTTATAAAAATCACCTTTAATATAAGCATTTAGTGTTTTTTTTATTTTAGCAATGCTATTAGTTGATGTTATTTGAAAAGCTATCTTCTTTTCTGAGTTTCCAAATGTGATGTACTCATCAGTCGCTAAATCAATTCCTGGGTAATTTGATTTTTTATCATTCAAATTTTTTAAATTACTGTTATAAACAATACTTAAAATAGGAACCAAAATATCTTCTGCAATAATATTTATATCATTCAGTTTGAGTTTTCCTTTATCTTTAACTTCTGTTGAAAATTGTATGAATAAATTTGAAATTTCTTGTATTAATTCAACTTGTTTCATAATTCTTTATAATATTTAATTGTAGTAAATCCCCTAAAAGTAAAATCCTCAATTGATTCTATTATTACTAATATTTAATTTCAAATATATAAAATTTATCTTATAAATGGTTGTTTTATAGCTAATGTGATTGCTTCGTTCCTCGCAATGACAATATTGGGCGTTTATTATGAAAATGGACGTGATTTTTAGCCCTGATGGAAGCGGCATCCTTTTTATTTTGTCCTTCGACAGGCTCAGGATGACAAAATAAAAAGATATAGCGGACAGCAGGAGGATTCGTTATTGAAACCTCAATCGCACTGCTCCTAATTTTTATTACCACAACAGCCGTTAAATTTTGGGCACAAAAAAAAAGCGGAGTAAATAATTACTCCGCTTTCTAGTTTTATTAAAAATTCGTGATTAAACGATTTTTTTCATTGCAGTCATTGACTCTCTCAACCAAGCTCCTACTTCTTCAACTGGGTGGTTTCTGATAATTGAATTAATTTCGATTAATTCTTTGTTATCAACACCGTTGCTTCCGTTACCAAATGGACGTCCAACTAAGTTAGATGGTGCATTTTTAACGTACTCAGCGATTAATGGCTTAGCAGCGTGGTCAAACAAATAACATCCGTACTCAGCAGTATCAGAGATTACACGGTTCATTTCGAACAATTTCTTTCTTGCAATTGTGTTAGCAATAAGTGGAGTTTCGTGTAATGATTCGTAGTAAGCAGACTCTTCGATAATTCCAGAATCAGTCATAGCTTCAAAAGCTAATTCAACTCCAGCTTTTACCATAGCTACCATTAAAGTACCATTGTCGTAATATTCTTGCTCAGAGATTTCAACATTAGCTGCTGGAGTTTTTTCGAAATTAGTTGCTTCAGTAGCAGCTCTCCAAGACAATAAGTTTTTATCATCATTAGCCCAGTCTTCCATCATTGTTTTAGAGAATTCTCCAGAAATGATATCATCCATGTGCTTTTGGAACAATGGACGCATGATGTCTTTTAATTCGTCAGCAACTTTAAATGCAGCAACTTTAGCTGGATTAGATAAACGATCCATCATGTTTGTAATACCACCATGCTTTAATCCTTCAGTGATAGTTTCCCATCCGTATTGGATTAATTTAGAAGCATATCCTGCATCAATTCCTTCAGCAACCATTTTATCAAAACATAAGATAGAACCAGTTTGCAACAATCCACAAAGAATAGTTTGCTCTCCCATTAAATCAGATTTTACTTCAGCTACGAAAGATGAACGTAAAACTCCTGCTCTATTTCCTCCTGTTGCAACTGCGTAAGCTTTTGCTTGATCTAAACCTAAACCATTTGGATCATTTTCAGGGTGAACAGCGATAAGTGTTGGTACACCAAAACCTCTTTTATATTCTTCACGTACTTCAGAACCTGGACATTTAGGAGCACACATAATAACTGTTAAGTCTTTACGAATTTGCATTCCTTCTTCTACAATGTTAAAACCATGAGAATAAGATAAAGTAGCTCCTTGTTTCATTAACGGCATAATTGTAGT
The DNA here is from genome assembly GCA_039805885.1 of Bacteroidota bacterium. Taxonomy (GTDB): domain Bacteria; phylum Bacteroidota; class Bacteroidia; order Flavobacteriales; family Flavobacteriaceae; genus Flavobacterium. The sequence continues at coordinate 348 of JBDLTG010000059.1, read as the reverse complement.
AACTACGGCAGTATGTTGTTTGTCTGGTGTAAGGTTACATACTAAATCAGCAGTTGGAATTAATTCTTCATAAGTTCCCACGTTGAAACCGTTATCAGCAGCATTCATGAATGAAGCTCTTTTTTGAGCAATAGCTTCAGGACGTAATGCATAAGAAATATCTAAACCTGAATCTCTCATGTTCAAACCTTGGTTTAAACCTTGAGCTCCACAACCAACAATTACAATTTTTTTACCTTTCAATGCTTCAACGCCTTTTGAAAATTCACTTCTGTCCATGAACTCACAAACACCCAGTTGATTCAGTTTTTCTCTTAATGGAAGAGTATTAAAGTAATTAGCCATTTT
>JBDLTG010000058.1:0-6149 GCA_039805885.1 Bacteroidota bacterium | reverse complement strand
AAAAAGTCCTGATAAAAGTTCAAAAATCAGATGCAAAAAAAAGTCTTTCCAAGCAGACATAAATCAAAAAATAAAACTACTTTTACCAATGTTAATTTAAAAAACAAGAGTCAGGAATTCTTTTCTAAAAAAGAATGTTTTTATTCAAAACACTCTCGAAAAAGACTATAAATCCTCAAAAAACAACCAAAAACAAGCTATAGAAATAATCTATAATGTATTGTCAAAAAATTAAATTCCAGTACTTTATAATTAATCATATAAACAATAAAATTAACAAACTGGTTTTCAAACACAAAACTCTATTCAAGTAAGATCTAAGCTTAGATTTAAAAAAATATTTGAAATAATTAAAAAATTAAATGGTTTTATATAAAGTATAACTTTAAATTAAAAAGCTACTCAAAACCGCTATCCTTTCCTCAAAAAAAGCAATCATTTAACACCTACACTCCCTACATATTTTATCAAAATTTCATCGCAAAACCACCTTCAAAAACAGCACACAAAACTCCTCTTTAAATTCAACTGATTCCATTTAACTCCAAAATAGTTCTATTGAAAAACCAACAAGCTTTACATTTTTAAATTATATTTACACAAATCAAAACCAAAAAAAATCGAATCAGTTTTCCTTTAATTAGCAAATAAAAAAACAATGAAAATAGGGTAGTTTTTCAGGCCGGTTTTACCCCTAAAAAACCTCAAAAAAACAAGCTGATTTTTACACAAAAAAACAACTTCAAAAACCATTAAAAAACAACAAAACCCCCCCAATAAAACACTCTAAAAAATGAAAACTGAAAAAGAAAAAATGATCGATGGCGAATACTATTTAGCAGGCGATCCCACCCTGATAAAAGACCGAAGAAAAGCTAAAAATTTATTACACCGTTTGAATGTAACCGAATACCGATTGACTAAAAAAGCAAGAGAAATTTTAAAAGAGTTAATCCCAAATGCAGGTTCTAATTTATATATTGAACCTCCTTTTCATTGTGATTACGGTTACAATATTTCTTGTGGAGAAAATGTCTATTTCAATGTCAATTGTGTTGTTCTGGATTGCAGCAAAGTCACCATTGGTTCCAATGTGTTTTTTGCTCCCGCAGTACAATTATATACCGCCACTCACCCACTCGATGCCGAGCTCAGAAAGACACTTGAAAATGCCTTACCTATAACCATCGGAGATGATTGTTGGATAGGCGGCAATTCGGTAATTTGTCCTGGAGTAACAATTGGGAATGGATGTGTTATTGGAGCAGGTTCGGTAGTCACAAAAGACATACCTGACAATTCTCTTGCAGTAGGTAATCCTGCCAAAGTAATTCGAAAACTAAATCAATAAATTATGCCACATTTACTAGCCAAACTCAATAATGTCCCACTCAACATTATTGAAGAAGTACTGGAAAAAGACAAAGCCTTTCATGCTTCGAAAGGAATGTACTTAGAAAATCTTTGGCAGAATGCAGATAATGAAACCGAAGTATTGTTTCTTTTCAAAATCAATTCGATAGAAAACACAAAAACTCTTATCGAAAATTTACATTCGGAAGCATTAGCACAAAACCCGGAAGCCAATTTACCCTTAATGACTTATCTAAAATAAAAATGCTACACCTCAACAACATACACCACATCGCCATTATTTGTTCTGATTACGAAAAATCAAAACAATTTTACACTGAAATTCTCGGATTACAAATTGTTCGGGAAGTATATCGTGAAGAACGAAAATCGTATAAACTCGATTTAGCACTGAATGGTACTTATTGCATTGAATTATTCTCTTTCCCAAATCCTCCCGCCAGACCTTCAACTCCTGAAGCTAGAGGATTACGCCATTTGGCTTTTGCAGTTGAAGACTTAAACCAAACAGTAGCTTTCTTAGAATCTAAAAGTATTTATGTTGAACCCATTCGTGTAGACGAATTCACTCAAAAGCGCTTTACCTTCATTGCCGACCCTGACTCCTTACCTCTTGAATTCTATGAACTTTAATTTTTTTAACTAAATTTTATTATAACAAAACAGCCTTGATTTTTTAAATTTCATTTCATTTTACGTAAATTTGCAGTCCTTTTTAACAATATGTTATACAAATTTAATTTCTGATGAATAAAACGGCTCAAATCAAAAAAAATCATCAATTCATAAAACTTCGAAAACTAGTAATCGTTTCTATACTAATTGGCTTTCTTTCTGCTTTTTTAGGGATAAGTTTAAAAAAAATCACAGAATATTACGAAGATATATTCTTTCACCAATCCAATACCAATCCGCTTTTTTTAATTTTATTCCCCGTATTTGGTCTATCAGTAATATACTTTTTAAGGCTTTATATGTTTAAGAAAAAAGAAAACAAAGGCATTAAAGAGGTTTTTGAAAGCACTAATTCGAAAACAAAAAACTTACCTTCTTATAAAATACCATCACATACGATAAACGGTCTACTAACGGTTATTTTTGGTGGTTCAACAGGCATTGAAGTTTCTACTGTTGTCGCAACAGCAACCATTGGATCGGTGGCACAGCAAAAAGAAAATGTTTTTCGCCAATACAAAATGGAACTCATTTGTGCAGGAGTAGCTGCTGGAGTTACTGCATTATTTTGCAGCCCAATTGCTGGTGTTTTATTTGCCTTAGAAGTCATTTCAAGAAAAGTAACACGTGCTTTTATAATTTCAAATCTAATTGCTGTATCAATTGCTTTTGGCTTATTGACTATTTTAAAAGAAGAACCTTTATTTGCAGTTTCTATAACAACCTGGCATTTAAGAGCGATTCCTTATTTTATTTTATTGGGAATTTTAGCCGGAATCAATTCGGTTTACCTTACTAAATGTGTTTTGTTTTTCAAATCTCAATTTGCAAAAATTGAAACACATTATTACAAAATCATCATTGGGTCGGTAATTTTAAGCATTTCGCTTTTTATATTTCCTCAATTATATGGTGAGGGTTATCACGCGATAAAAAACATCATTAACAGCGATAACGAAATTCCTTTAACCCTAACACTGGCTTTTACCTTTATAGGTGTTTTACTTTTAAAACCTATTGTTACCTCAATTACTCTGGCTTCCGGTGGCGATGGTGGTGTTTTTGCTCCTAGCCTGTTTATTGGCGCTTTTTTAGGATTATTGGTAGCTTCTGTACTCAATACTTTTTTCGACACCCAAATCATCCCTATTAACTTTATGGTGATCGGTATGGCAGCGGTTTTAAGTGCGAGTATTCACGCTCCTTTTACCGCTATCTTTTTAGTTTGTGGTCTTACCAATAATTACACTTTATTTTTCCCAATATTAGCTGCTTGCTTAATTTCTAAATATACCGCAAAAATGATTTACCCTAACACGGTTTACACCTTTGTTCCAAGTATTTAAATTTTAAAATCATGCCGACGACTAAAATTAAACGCAGTTATCGCAAAACCCGTTATGTCCTATACAAAGAAACCTTAATTGATTTCAAAGAGCATTTCTGGTCATTTATAGGATCATTTGTTGGAATAGGCCTTATTGCTTATTCCCAAAGTCAACAATTCTCACATCAGGATGTTGTGTACCTTATTGGTTCTTTTGGTGCTTCAAGCGTATTAGTATACGGAATCATCGAAAGTCCATTTTCGCAACCTCGTAATCTTATTGGAGGACATTTGATTTCTGCTTTTATTGGCGTGACCGTTCATCTTTTATTCCCCAATACAATATACATCGCTGCACCTTTAGCCGTATCTTTGTCGATAGTTTTGATGCAAATAACTAAAACTTTACACCCACCAGGAGGAGCAACAGCCTTAATTGCTATTATTGGCACACAAAGAATTAAAGATTTAGGCTATTGGTATGTACTATCTCCTGTATTGACTGGGGTGTTAATCTTATTTTTTACCGCCTTACTTTTCAACAACATGACCTCCAGTCGTAAGTATCCTACACACAGTACTTACCACAAACGCTATCATAGAATTATAAGACGTCTGAGGCGAAATAACTAATTCAGCATCAAACACATCATTGTTTTTTTAATAAAAATTAACGAATCGCATTGGGATTAAAAAGGATTAAATGTACCTTTGACTTTTTTATAAAAACAACGATTATGGTTTATAAATTTAGAGTAATCTTAGACGCAGAAGAAGATATTTTCAGAGATATCGCTATACTAAATGATGATACTTTAGAAGATTTACACAATGCTATCTTCAACTCTTTTGGATTTGATGGTATGGAAGTCGCTTCTTTTTACACTTGCGATGAAACTTGGAATCAAGAAGAAGAAATTTCGCTTTTTGATACTGGAGACGTTCCTGGTGAACAACGAATCATGAGTGATTATAAACTTTCGGACATTCTTGACCAGGAAAACACTAAAATCATTTATGTTTATGATTTTATCAATATGTGGACTTTCTTAGTTGAATTAGCCGCAATTGAAGAACTGGTTGCCGGAGCTATTTACCCAGAAACTTTGTTCTCTCATGGTGAAATGCCAGATGAAGCTTTAGAAAAAAACTTTGAAGCGGACAATGCTGATGATTTTTATGACGAATTTGAAGACGGCCTAGACGAGGAAGACATGGATATGTTTGAAGGCGACGACAGCTACGAAGATTACGGCTTTGAAGAAAATTGGAACTAATCCTCTCCCCAGCCCTCTCCAAAGGAGAGGGAGCAAAAACTGGATTAAAATTAAATGAGTAAAATCCATTTCTCATTTCAAACTAAAGCCTTCTAAAATATAAACCCAAAAAGCTCACTCCACGCCTCCCTCTCCTTTGGAGAGGGCTGGGGAGAGGAAAATCTTCAAAAAATGATCAACTTATTCAACACTCACATCGAGACACTTTCTATTCATAGAGTAGGAAATAAAAGCCGAAATGAATCTATCTTTTTATCGGAGCAATCTTTTAATCTACAAGATGAAATTGTTCCACTTATAAAAGAATTCTTTTTTAAACCTTTTAGAGAAAAAGAAGAAAACTATTTTCAATTTGCACACGAAGTTGATTTAGATTACAATGACATGTATAAGTATGCTACCGAAATTTTTGAAAACCCAAGTACTTTGCACGAAGGTTCTAAAAAAATCACCAAGCACTTATTTGAACAATCCAATCATCCACACATTAAAAATGGAGAAGTTTATGTAACTTATTTAACGAACATAAACATCGACAACAATGTGGTTGATGCTATTGGAATTTTCAAAAGTGAGTTGCAAAGCGACTTTTTACAATTTGAAGAAAAAGAATCTAATCTAGAAATGATTTTGCAACAAGGAATTAACCTGAGCAAATTAGATAAAGGTTGTTTAATCTTTAATCACAAAAAAGAAGAAGGGTACAAAATCTTAACAGTAGATAGTAACCGCTACGATGCGCGTTACTGGTTAGAGCATTTCTTATCAGTAGATGCTTTTGAAGACGAGAATTTCATCACAAAAAAATATTTGAAATTTTGCCAGGGCTTTGCTAAAGATGTTGTTTTTCCTGCCGAAGACAAAAAAGAAGAAGTAATGTTCATGAACCGTTCGGTGAATTATTTTGCTAAAAATGATCAGTTTGAAGAACAAAATTTCTTAAATGAAGTTTTAGATAATCCTGATTTGATTCCTGAATTTAAAAACTACAAAGTCGATAAAGGAGAAAAATACAGCATTGAAGACGTAACATCCTTCCCAATTGCAAATGCTGCTGTAAGTGATGCTCGAAAATCAATCAAAAACGTAATCAATCTCGATACAAATATCCAAATTAAAATGGATTTTATTAATCCTGAAAGTGCTGAGAAATACGTAGAAAAAGGATGGGACGAAGAAAAACAAATGTACTACTACTTAGTTTACTTTAATAAAGAACAAAAATCTTAAATCTTAGGATTCAGTTTCTCTACTTAACTAATCTCCAATTGTTAAATCAATTGGAGATTTTTTTTAACAATTACTTAAAAATAAGTTTACACTTATAAAAATAACATAAATAAGTATTTCATCGACTTTATAAATGCTTTTATCTATAAATTAATATTTTTACAATCCCTAACAAAACTAACCTACTTTTATTATGGATTTAATTGAAATCAAGAAACTTATAGCAAGTAAAAAACTTTTATGTTCCCTTTTTGGACACAACATTG
>JBDLTG010000057.1:0-40807 GCA_039805885.1 Bacteroidota bacterium | reverse complement strand
CAAAAGATACAGCGTACAGCCCGACCTTGTTGCTGAAGAAAACCGAATATCTTACCAAAAAGTTCCGCAACGAGGTAACGCCCATAAAAAAAGAGCTTAACTTGGCGTTAAACTCTTTCTTATTTTGGATATTTTGTTGAAGATTATGCTTCTTCATTTTCTTCCATGGTGTGATACACGTTCATTACGTCATCGTCTTCTTCTATTTTTTCGATTAGTTTTTCAACATCGGCTACTTCAGCTGCTGAAAGCTTTTTAGTAATTTGAGGAATTCTTTCGAAACCAGAAGAAAGAATTTCGATATTTCTGTTTTCTAATTCTTTTTGAATCGTTCCGAAACTGTTGAAAGGAGCATAGATTAAAATACCATCTTCGTCTTCAAAAACTTCTTCAGCACCAAAATCAATCAATTCTAATTCTAATTCTTCGGCATCGAGACCGTCTTTTGGAATTCTGAAATTACAAGTATGGTCGAACATGAATTCTACCGAACCTTGTGTTCCCATAGTACCGTTGCATTTGTTGAAATAACTACGAATATTAGCTACCGTTCTGTTGTTATTATCAGAAGCCGTTTCAATCAAGATAGCAATTCCGTGAGGTGCATATCCTTCAAATAAAATTTCTTTATAGTTGGCTGTATCTTTGTTTGTTGCATTTTTAATAGCGCGTTCTACGTTATCCTTAGGCATATTAGCCGCCTTAGCATTTTGAATAACCGCTCTCAATCTAGAGTTTGCTTCAGGATTTGGTCCGCCTTCTTTTACGGCCATTACGATATCCTTACCAATTCTAGTAAACGTTTTTGCCATTGCAGCCCAACGTTTCATTTTTCTTCCTTTTCTAAATTCGAATGCTCTTCCCATTTCTGATTATTTTTGACGATGCAAAATTACAATTATTCTGTTATTTTTTTAAGTTTTAGTTTTTGTAAAATGGCATTTTTACCACTTTAGCAGGAACATCTTTTTTTCTAATTCGAATAAAGATTTCAGTATCAACAGCACTATTTTCTGTTGTTACATAACCCATTCCGATTCCTTTGTTCAAAGAAGGAGCCATTGTTCCAGAGGTTACAATTCCGATAGTATTTCCATTGGCATCTACAATTTCGTAATCGTGTCTTGGGATAGCACGTTCTTGCATTTCAAAACCAACTAATTTTTTAGTTACTCCTGCTTCTTTTTGACTTTTTAAATTATCGGAATTGGTAAATTCTTTGTTAAATTTTGTAATCCAACCCAATCCTGCTTCTATTGGCGATGTAGTATCATTGATATCATTTCCATAAAGACAGAATCCCATCTCCAAACGCAAAGTATCACGAGCGGCTAAACCAATAGGTTGAATACCAAAAGGAGCTCCTGCTTCAAAAACTTTGTTCCAAATTTGTTCTACCTGATCATTTTTACAGTAAATTTCAAAACCTCCGGCACCAGTATATCCTGTAGCCGAAATGATTACATGTTCGATTCCTGCAAAATCACCTATTTCAAAATGATAGTATTTTATTGTAGCTAAATCTACTGAAGTTAAAGATTGTAAAGTTTCAATTGCTTTTGGACCTTGAATTGCCAATAGAGAATAGTCGTCAGAAAGGTTTTTCATTTCAACGCCTAAATCATTCTGAGCTGAAATCCAATTCCAGTCTTTATCAATATTTGATGCATTAACCACTAATAAATACTGCTCGTCTTTGATTTTGTAAACCAATAAATCATCTACAATTCCTCCGTCATTATTTGGTAAACAAGAATATTGCACTCTTCCATCGGTTAATGTTGCAGCATCATTAGAAGTTACTTTTTGGATCAACGCCAAAGCATTTGGTCCAGAAAGTAAAAATTCCCCCATGTGCGAAACATCAAAAACGCCAACAGCATTACGAACTGTTTCATGCTCAGCGTTTATTCCCTCATAACTTATAGGCATATTGTATCCTGCAAACGGTAGCATTTTTGCTCCCAAGGCTTCGTGTATGTGCGTTAGCGCAGTATTTTTCATTCGGATTTTGTGTAAATTTTGATGGTGCTAATTTATTGCTTTTATTTTGAGTAACAAAGGACGTGAGAGTCAAAGTTTAGTGGATAGGAGTGCTTAATTTTAATGGAAAATAAGGTTAATTATTATTTCTGAAAGAATAAGGAGAATGATAATCCATTCTAATCGATTACTTTCTTTGACATTTAAAATATTTGTAAAAATAGTTAGATTATCTTCCACAATTTGAAGTCGATAATCGAGTCCCTTAAATCGTGTGTTAATATCAAAATTTATTTTTAAATGTTTGTTCAATAAGTTCAGTTCTTCATTATCCCAAACTAAGTTAGGATCATCCAGGATATATAAATTATCGATGATACTATTTTTTACATTGAGTACTTTTCCAATGTGTTTGAGCAAATTATTTTTAGAAACATTTAGTTTACCATTAGTTTCTAATTGTAAAATATATTCTTTTGAGGAATTAATCAGTGAATCGGTAAGTATCTCATAATGTTCAAGGGCTACCGATTGTCCAATGTTAAGCATCACAATTTTTAGCAATGAATTATCAATTTTAGGAACTGAAACCAATGCATTTTCGACAATTATCTTATTTGAATTTTCATTAGTTGTAATCAAATATTCTTCTGATAATTTAAAGCGAACTAATGAGGTAGCGTAGCTTTTGATGAAATTGATAAACTCTTTTTTTGATTTTTTATCGTAGTTAGCAAATACAATTACGCCATAATCAAAAAGATATAGATAACGGTTGTTTTCGGGAATAACATAGAAAACTTCAGAGGTAGAACCTGAATTAGCGATTAAATTATAATCGGAGCGGAATTTTTTAATATTAAAAACTTCTGCAATTTGGACAGCCTCGATTTGAATTTCCATGATAAAACATTTTATGTTATTTAAGAAATAAATAATTTGGCATATCTAAGTTAAATTAAATTTTTAAAACTGATTAATTTTCAGTCAAAATAATGGTAAATTAGAGAAGTTTAATCAAAAGCAGAATTTATGATTACTTCTATTCCTATTGATAAAAAAGAAATCCTAAAGTATTATAAGCCAATAGCTGTAAATACCCACAAAGGAATTCAAGGTCATACGTTGATTATTGGTGGAAGCTACGGTAAAATTGGTGCTGTTTGCTTGTCTTCGAAAGCAGCATTGAAAACGGGCTGCGGATTAGTGACTGCTTTTGTTCCTAAATGTGGATACGAAATAGTTCAAATTGCCATTCCTGAAGTAATGGTTTTAACTGATGTAAAGAAAAGGTGTATCTCAAATATAAGTTTTGATCTTCAACCTAATGCCATCGGAATTGGTCCCGGAATAGGGCAGAACGAAGTAACTCAAAAAGCTTTTTTGAAATTTCTAAAAACCAATACGATTCCTTTAGTTGTTGATGCTGATGCTTTGAATATTTTATCTCAAAACAAAGCATGGTTTCTTCTTTTATCATCCAGAACCATTCTTACGCCTCATCCCAAAGAATTGGAACGATTGATAGGAAAATGGACATCAGAAGAAGAGAAATTCGAAAAAACGATTTCTTTTTCATTGCAATACAATGTTATTATAGTAATGAAAGGCGCTCCAACCCATGTTATTGATGGAGAAACTATTTATAAAAATACAACTGGAAATCCAGCTTTGGCGACAGCCGGAAGTGGCGATGTGTTGGCTGGAATCATTACGAGTTTTTTAGCACAAGCCTATGAACCGCTTCAAGCAGCTATTTTAGGAGTGTATTTACACGGTTTAACGGCTGATATTGCCTTGCCCAAAACAGGATTCCAATCGTTTATTGCTTCGGATAGTATCGATAATTTGGGAGAAGCTTTTTTGAGTTTGGAATGAAAAATTGGCACACAGATTAAACGGATTTTGACTGATTAATGCTTTTACAAAAAAGAATAACCGAATTCAGCTTATTTTTACAGTTATTAGATTGTTTAAAGAGCCGCGTTAAAAACGCTTTGTTTTGTTGTACAAAGGAAGTAGGTACTCGTTGCAAACGAGCACCAGAGGGAGTGTATCATTTTTAACGTGATTTTGTTTCGTTAAAGAATTTCACGGTATTATCAATTTTAGTTTTAACGTCATCATTAATTTCTTTATTATGTTTACTAAATGAGGATATTATATCATTATCATTTTTTATAAGTTCGTAGATAGTCCAATCAAAAACTAATTCTTCTTTGAAAGTTCCGTCTTTCAAAGGAACATTATACTTTGTAATTATGGGATTTTTTTTGTTTCTTATTAGTGATTCAATGATGTTTTTATTTTCTTTAGGAACAATATCAAAGCATTCTTTATCAATTATTCCTCCAGCCCATTGTTGTTTGCTTTCTAAGTTATATGCTTTTGTCAAACCTTCTCCAACAATTGTTGTTCCTCTTTTATTTTGTACCGTAACAGGTCCAAAAGATAAACCTCCACGAATAGGAATTCCATCAGCCATTGCTGAACCAATTAACATTCTACAATATGAAATAATGTATAAAAGTCCTCTTTGCGTCAGATTATCTTGAATAAAAATTATACTATCTGAAATGACATATATTTTTATTTTTAATGATTCCATTTCGTTAGATGGCGTTATCATTCCAAGAATCATATTTGTAGCTTCTTCGGAATTATCTAAACATTCATAGAGACCAGTTTCATAAATTTCCATTAAGTCTTCATGAGAATTTTTTTCCACCATATTTTTAAAACCTAAAATATCAAAAAAGGCAACAAAAGAGTCTTTCATATTAGTTTTTTTTAATCTGCATTTGCATTACCGACAACGTTTTGCAGATTTTTTATGGGCGGGATTTTTACCACTAATGTTGAAGTTGAGCACAAAGCTTTCGGCTTGCACAAATTTATCTACGAAAGAATGAATATCTGCCAATTGTAAATGTGCTGTTATAGGCCATTTTTTCTGATTAGTTTAGATATACAATATAACGGAAATACAATTAATGTGAATGTCAAGGTTTTAAGAGTTATAGAACTTTTGATAATCTCTGCAACTTTAGGGCTGTTTCTATAGTACCATTCAGTGAATTTTTGTCCCCAATATTTATTGAGCAACCAATTATCTCTAAATTGTCGTAACTCGTAAACAATAGGATGGTTATAGTTTCCCATTGTTGCAGTAGCAATAAAACAACCAGAAGTTGATTTGGGATTTGTCACTTCATTGTTAGGTGAAATTCTGTTTAATTCTGACTTTGTAAATTGAAATAATTCCTGAAGAAGCGTACTTTCAGGTGAATTCCCATCTAATTTGTAAAAGTGTTCACCAGTATGATTTGAAACTGTATTAGTATAATTGACACTTCTGTATCCTTTTTCACAAGTAATGACATTAGGTTCCATTCTAACAATAAAATCCATAACTTTAAAATATTGAAATAACTTTTCTGAATAATTACTCCAAACTTTCAATTGAATACTAATCTTTCGCAGGTTATGAACTGCGTGAAGTGTACCAGGAAGAATTTGTATTGCATTGAATTCACGGTCAATTTCGCTTTGAATTAATTTTACGCCTTCCACTATTTTGTCAAAAATAATTGTCGAGATTTCGTTTGCTATTTTGGTTGTTTTTTCTTCGGTAAAAGAAGATAGATTTTTTGCAGTCTTTATAGACATAAGTACCTCTTTGTCCAACATTTTTTCCAATTTGGATAAATGTGCAGCACAATAACCTTTCTTTAACCAATTCTCGGAATTTTCTAAGTCTTGCTCTAATAGACGATTATAATAGCTGTAAGCTAACTCATAATTTTCAGCATCAAATGCAGAATCGGCTAAAATTTGTATATTATCGTTCTTTTGTTCCATCGTTTCTCTGTGTTGCGTTAGGTTCTTGAATTCTCCGGTCGTATCCGAAAATGGCTTATAACTCGTTTATAACCGAAACAAACCTTAGTATATACATCCAAATTAAGGTAGATTGGCGAAGTTTTATTTCGGTTTATTCTTTTCCAAATATAGAAAATAATACTTACAAAGTGGAATTTTAATTTTTTGGCTTATTTGAGGTGTTTTTTATGCTAAGTCCAGTAAAATAAGGCGTCCGAAGCAAAAAGAATGCCCTCCCACGAGCTTCGGACTCTCTCCTGCAAGCTTCGGACAGCCTGATGCGAGCTTCCGTGTCCTTATTACAAGCTTCCGTTACATTGCTGTATGCTTCGGACTGGTTTTTAATTCAACTCAATGTTGATTGCTGTCTTAGAACCCTGTCAGAGTTTAAAACTCTGACAGGGTTGATTGTAAAACTGTTCCAATTGATTTTGGTAAAAGATTGAATCCGTCCTAATCGGTTTTATCCGTTGCATCTGTGGGCTGAACGAATCTACTATTAGCTGAATTAGTGATTTATTAATAACGTCTGGTTTTAACCAGACGATTAGAAGGAGAAAAAAAGGCTTTAGCCGAATCTTGATTTAGATTTCGGCTAAAGCCTTTTGGAAGTTTTAATTTGTAAACGGGCTAAAGCCCATTCCAATTGATCCTTTATTAATAAAAAAATCAGTGAATATCCGTTGCATCAGTATAATCTGTGTGCCATAATTTTACTGTTTCCAAACTAAAACATCAGCAGTTTTCATGGCTTTTGTTCCAATGATAATTTCAGCATTTGCAGGAAGTTTCATTTCATAAACTTTATCCGAATAGTTTACAGCAATCCCAAAACCATCTCGGTATTCGACTAGTATTCCTTCGGGATAATTTTCAATTGCAATATTTTGTTGTTGGTATAATTTGGTTAAAACTTGTTTCTCCAAATCTCCTTTTTTAGAATCAACACCAATGTAAGTTACGGTTCCTTTACCTAATTTACGCGAAATTACAGCGGGAGTTCCAGCATAGAAATCGCCTTGATACGTTCCCCAGATTTCTGTTCCTTTGTTTGGTTTTAATAAATCGCCCCAGCTTACCCATTCAAAATCCTGATTGTTGAATTTAATTTTGTCTGGTGATTGTGGCATCAATAAATCATAAGATTCTATTTCGGAGCCAATTAATTTCCACATTGGTTCATAGAATTTAGCTTCCCAAAGATGCCCTTTTCTATTTTGAATTCCTGAACGACAGCTCAATACTAAATTCCCTCCGTTTTGAGCATAAGCAGTCAGTTTGTCAATCATTTGTTGATCGATCATTTGGTAAGCAGGAACAAGCAATACTGGATATTTAGAAAAATCAGTCGTATCACGAACGAAATCCACTGGAGCACCAAAAGATTTTACTGCTTTGTAATATTTTGTAAAATGATTAATTGTATTCCATTGATTCGTTTGTTTGTTCAGTTCAATCCCCATTACGTTATCAGTATTGAATAGAATCCCGGTTTTGCGTTGCAAATATTCCTTTGGTAATTCGGCTTTAGGATTTTGTTTTTTACGCAAAGTATTGATGTCTTTGATAAATTGGCTAAATTCTAATCCGCCAGTTGTTGGAGTAACGCCATCAGTACCTACAATTCCGTAGTGAAATTGTTCATAGCCGTACAAAGGTGCACGGAAACGATAGGTACAAGTAAATTTACTTCCACCAGCAAAAACATGCCACAACCAAAGTCGCATTGCTCCTGGTAAAGGTTGCGGATTAATGCTTCCCCAGTTTACTTGACCCGGTTGTAGTTCCATTACTCCATAAGCGCCTTTTAAAGGACGGAAAAAATCATTAGACATCGCAATGCGGGAATAATCACCTACGCGGTAGCCTTTTGGCCCAATGCCTAAATCACTGCCATAAACCATATAGCGGGTGTAAGAAACAAAGTCCAGTTCTTTGCTTGCGCCTACATATCCCACATCGTACATTGGAATATAATTAGAAGTAACCCATTGATTTGGATTCGAATATTTACGGATTTCTTTAGTTTGTTCGTCCAGGAAAGTAGCTGTTTCGTTATCAGCAAATCGATAATGATCCAGTTGAGCGTGCAAGTTCATTCCCCAAATCGAATGTAGCGGAATATTAATTTCGTCAAAATTACTGTAGGTACCACTCCAAAAACTATTTCCCCAGGCTTCGTTAAGTACATCGATAGTTTTGTATTTTTCTTTTAGCCAATTGCGAAAACGTTGTGGCGCATCTTGTCCATAATCAAGAAAACGACGAGGTTCATTATCCACTTGCCAACCAATCACATTTTTGTCATTTCCATATCTTTTGGCTAATTCGGCAATCATTTTCATCGAATACGTTCGGTAATAATTACTGGAAAAAGTAGCGTGTTGGCGCGTTCCATGATCCATTTTAGAACCGTCTTCCATAGTGGCTAAAACATCTGGATGCTTGCGAACCAACCAAACCGGAGGCGTAGCAGTAGAAGTACAAAGAATTACTTTAAGGTGGTATTTCTTAGCGAGTTCTAAGGATTTATCTAACCATTTGAAATCGTATTTACCTTCTTCGGGTTCGAGTTGTGCCCAGGCAAATTCTCCAAAATGCGTGAATTCAAATCCCATTTTTTCCATGTTTTGAAAATCACGTTCCCATTGTGCTGGATCCCAATGTTCAGGATAATAATAAACTCCTACAGTAGTTAAATCTTTCTTTGGGAAAAATTGCTCCATTTTTTGAGCAAATGTTATGTTACTAAATAGCAGTAGTAGCGCCAGAAAGCAGTGTGGGTACAATGCCGTAAATTTATGGTTCATAATACAATGGTTTAGAAATAGTGAATTACAAATCTAAGTTTTTTTAGTTATAAAGTGTAATTTTCTCACTTAATTGTCAGGGTAAACGACGGGTTTTATTTTTGACACAAATTCCACTAATTTGCACAAAGATTAGTGATTCTAAAATAAATTGCACAAATTCTTATCTGCTTTTGGCAGATTTGTGGAATATTATGACATCCAAATTTGTGTTATTTCATGTAATTCGTGACGGAAACTTTTAAATGCGCATACCCTGATACAAATCCATAAGAATGGGATAGGTATGGGCTTGTTTTATGCTTGGGAAAATTATCCATCTGCTGGCGTTTATTATCCATTTTATCTGTTTTAAGAGTGTCGCATCTTTGTAAAGTCAATAACGACAATCAATTTAAAACAATATAATAATGAAAACATTCAACGTTCCCACTAGAGAAGAAGTAGCTCCTGCTAATCAGGAAATTTTTGATAACTTACAAAAAGCCTTAGGTTTTGTTCCTAATTTATATGCTACAATAGGGTATTCCAATAATGGTTTGTCTCGATTTTTAGCTTACCAAAATGCTAAAACTTCCTTGAATAACAAAGAAAAAGAAGCCGTAAATTTAATTGTAAGTCAAGTAAATGGTTGTGTCTATTGCCAAAGTGCGCATCTTGTTATTGGAAAAATGAATGGTTTCTCCGACGAGCAATTGTTAGACATAAGAAAAGGAAAAAGTACGGATGCTAAACTCAATGCCTTAGTGCAACTTGCCGCTGATGTCGCTAATAACAAAGGAAATGCAAGCACAGCAGCTGTAGACGCCTTTTTTGAAAATGGCTATACCAATGAAAATTTGGTTGATTTAATTCTGCTCATTAGCGACAAAACCGCTATGAACTTTCTACATAATTTGACCCAAGTCCCTGTCGATTTTCCTTTGGCTCCCGCTTTAGAGTTGGAAGTTGCCTAATTACAATAGTTATTTCATTCAAAAAGCCCCGCATGAATTGTGGGGCTTTTTGGGGTTTATTTTTATAGAATAAACGGCAGAAAATAAACCACACAAAAGAATTTTCGGGAGCGGGGAAGCAGCATTTGGAGTCATTGCGAGGAACGAAGCAATCTCACAATCAACATCATTTTTTAATTTAGGTTTGCATTAAAAAGGAGTAACAATTGGAGTGGGCACGGAAAGTATTTCCGAGCTATCGGGGTAGGTTTTAACTTTTTAGTTTGGTTTTGCAATTTCCCAAATTTCGCCGTTGTAAATGTTTACCCATTTGATTTTTGGATTATCTAATGGATGATTTTTAGGCATGATTGGTTTACCAATTCTAATCAACTGAAGTTTGATGGAAGTTTCAGTATTTTCCAATATTTCTAAAGTTTGAATTGTGAAAAGGCGATATAAATGTATTGCATGATTAGGTCTTAGAACAAAATTGAATGTTGTATGTTTCTTTTCAACACTTGAGTAAAGCATTGCTTGCATTGTTTGTTGTGTTCCAGATTCATAAATTATATTTGACATTAGATTTTGAGTTATGGAAGCACTTACTTTGTATAAGTGTTGATTTCCATTGTTAACGTTCGAATAAAATAGTTTATCAAGATAGCTATCCAATTCCATTAGTAATGGATCTTTTTCACTATTTTCAAATAGATGTTTTATAGTCTCTACTTTTGATAATGATTCTTCGCCAATATACATTGCTCTTGACCCACCATTTCTTCTAGGTTTGAAAACAGATAATGAGATAAAACCTTTTTTTGGTTTTACTTCTAAAACTGCTGTTTCCGAATCATTTGTACAATACAATATAGATTCATTTTTATCATTACATCTTCCTAACGAACAGTACTTGCTTGGCGGATTCCAAAATTCGTTTTCATTTTTAAATCGATAAATTTGTCCATTAATATCAGTATTTCCATATTTAGAATTATGTGTTCTTGCTCTGTACATTCCATGTGGTGCAAAATTCTTAATCATCTGTCTTGTGTAGTAATTTCCAGAATTCATTAAGTCACCGATAACTTTTTTTAATGCTGGAACATCTAGATTTTCAGATTCTCTTAAAATGTTCAAAAACTTTGTTTCTAAATTGGTCATTTTTTCAGGTCGTAATTTATAAATGTCGCACAACTTGTATACATACTCACTATAAAGTAGCGTATGTACACGCAAATTGAACTAGATTGGCGCTATTTTCAATCTTTTTATTCTTTAATCAAACCTAATGATTTTACTTACAGAAACCAAATAAATTAAAAAATAAAGTAGCAAGTTACAAAAGCAAGGAAAATTGTCCATGCTTTTGCGTCAATGCTCCAATTGTTTCAATCTAAGTTTTTTGCATCTTTGTATTGTAGTATTACATTACAATCCTTAAATCAGCTCGTATGGAACAAAAATTACCACTTCCGCCTTTTACTCTGGAAACCGCTTTGCAAAAAGTACAATTAGCAGAGGATGCCTGGAACAGCAAAGATCCAGAGCGTATTGCGTTGGCCTACACCATTGATTCTGAATGGCGTAATCGTAATGAGTTTATCAACGGTCGGGAAGCAGTGAAAGGATTCCTAAAAAGAAAATGGGAAAAAGAACTCGACTACAAACTCAAAAAAGAGTTATGGAGTTTTCATGAAAACCGTATTGCCGTTCGTTTTGAATACGAATACCACAATGCAGCTGGAGAATGGTTTCGGGCGTATGGCAACGAAAACTGGGAATTTGATGAAAATGGCTTGATGCAAAAACGTTTTGCCAGTATCAATGATGTTGCAATTGAAGAAAAAGATAGAAAGTTTAAATAAGTTACGATGGCACAAAATTTTCACCAAATCGCTTTTACCGATGGGGTTAAAGCTTTACAGACGGAACACGGCAGTCGCAATAGCTATGAACGAATGGAGAAGTTCAACGTTATTGATGGTTTGTCGGAAAACGAAATGGGGTTTATTGCCAATCGAAATAGTTTTTATTTGGCTTCCTATGGCGCAAATGATTTTCCTTATGTGCAGCATCGTGGCGGTCCAACAGGTTTTTTGAAAGTATTGGATAAACACCGAATTGGTTTTATTGATTTCACCGGAAATAAGCAATACATCACGGTTGGGAATATGGCAACAAACAATAATGTAGCCTTAATAATGGTCGATTATCCGTCACAATCCCGATTGAAAATCTATGCCAAAACGGAGATTGTGGAACTCAAAGACAATCCCGAATTACTGGCGACACTTGATTTAGGAGATTATAAATTTCGCCCGGAACGAATGCTGGTTTTTCATATCGAAGCTTACGATTGGAACTGTCCTCAACACATAACACCTCGATATACCGCTGATGAAATTAAAATTGCGCTGCAACCGCAGCAAGAGTATATTGCAAAATTAGAAGAAGAAAACAAAAGACTCGCCGACAAATTAAAAGAAGCAGGAATCAATTAAACTTCATTAGATTAACCCGTTGGGTGTAATTAATCAAAATTTGTTAAAAAAGAGGATTCTAAATTTAACCAAAAGTAAAATGGAACCAATAATGTCAGTCTGAGCCTGTCGAAGACTTTACATAAGATGCATTTCGACAAGCTCAATGTGACAGTAAGTATAAAATTAACTGAAAAAAATAAAAATAGATGCTGGACGAATCAACTTTCACATTAATCAATCCACAAAACGGAAATTTAGCTTTCAAATTAGCCGCATTTGATAGCAAATGCGAGTTTCAGGAAATCCAAAGATTGAATTATTTCTCGTTGATTTGGATTAAAAAAGGAAGTGGAACAGTAACTGCTGATTTTTCGGAAAACCCATTCGAAGCTGGAAATCTATTTGCATTTTCGCCCTATCAACCTTTTATGCTAAATGCTGAAGAAAATTTGGAAGGAATTATTTTGAATTTCCACCCTGAGTTTTTTTGTATTTACAAACACCAACCAGAGATTGCCTGCAACGGAATCCTCTTTAATAACATTTTCAAACCGCCTTATGTAACCGTTGATGAAGCGTCTAAAACTGTTTTTGAAATGGTCATTGAGCAGATTAAAACCGAGATGCAAAATCCTGAATTGGCGCAGTATGAATTATTGGTTTCTTATCTTAAAATCTTTTTGATTACGGCAACAAGACTTAAAAACCAGCAACAACCAGATGAAGAATTAGTAGAAACAACAGATGCAAAAGAACCGTTTATTCTTCAAAATTTAAAGAGTTACATTGAGTTGCATTTTAAAACGAAGCATTCTGCCAGCGATTATGCCGAAATGTTGAATATTACTCCAAAAGCATTGGCAAAAATCACCAAAAACCATTTCAATAAAACCCTAACGCATTTAATTTCAGAAAGGATTATTATTGAAGCCAAAAGAGAATTGTACCTGACCAATAAAGCAGTAAAAGAAATCGCTTATGAGTTGGGGTATGATGACGAACATTATTTTAGCCGATTCTTCAAGAATAATGCTGCTATTTCTCCTCAAATCTATCGGGAAACGGTAGGTTTTGCAAAAGCAATGGGTTAGTTATTGCATCGTGTAAATGGAGAAATCTTTATAAATAGCTGCTCGGGTTGCCATTTGTCTCAATCCAATGCGACCTTCTAAAAGTTCAGGGCGATTGCTAAGATCCCAAGAGAATAGTTTTGAACTATGCTTTCCTGCAACTTTAAAAAATAATTTTGTTTGGGTTTTGATAACCGTAATCTGATAGCTTTCATCCGTTTTAAAAAGTCCAGTTTCAAAAAAAGCATTAGGGATTTCGGTTGTAGTATTAAAGTTTTGTCCTTTTAGTACAGGATATTGACGTACTCTAACGTAATCTTTTTTACTATCGTTGTTGTCGTTTTCAAAGGAAGAATAACTAATATGTAAGGCTTTCATGTTAGTAAAATAGGTTTTCATTGCTGGGATTTCTCTTAAATTATTCCACTTCGAAATATCTTCAACATAAGGCGCAACGCCTGTACCTGTCGCCTGAAGGTATAAAATAATTGCCCATTTAGTTGCCGAATCTTTTCGGCTAAAGTTGAATTCCATTTTCACATTTCCTTTAAAGGAATCCTTTGTCCATAACACAGCATGACCGGCATCATCTCCAGCTGTAGTTCCTGTATTAAAGAGCATTCCTGCTTTGGTATTTTTAATATTGGCTTGAAGTCCGTCCAGAAACCATTTGGATTGCCAATCTTTTGTTCCGCTGTCTTTAAATCGTAATTGCCATTGCTTGGATTTATTAAGAATATAGAATTCTTTATTGTCGGTCTTTTGAGCGTTTATCGAAATGAAAAAAAACAGGGTCAGAATCAGAAGTGGTTTTATATTCATTTTAAAATACTCTTTTTTAGTGATTGATGAGAAAGTAAAATCATGATTATCATAATAGCAATGGAAACTATTGAAGCATTTAGGGTTCCTAAATCTAGACCTCCTTTTACAATTGGTTTTGTCAAAAAATCTCCAAAAGTGGCTCCAAAAGGTCTTGTAAATATAAAGGCAATCCAAAAAAGGATGATATGATTAATTTTAGAAAAATAATGCAATAGCACCACAATCAGAATTATTCCCGCAGTAAACAAGGCTCCATTTAAGTAGCTTAAGCCTATTTCGTCACTTAAATAATCGCCAAAAGCAGTTCCTAAGCTATTCGAAAATAAGATGGCAATCCAATAATAAATTTCCTGATTTCTATCAAAAATAGGGAAGACACTTAAAGATTTGAATTTTTTGTACCAAAGTAGTAAGGACAATAACAATCCTCCAAATAGTACGATGCTTCCCATTGTATATCCTAAATGTAAACTTCGATCCATAAAATCGGATATTTCAGTTCCCAGAGTAGTGGTAGCAATAATTACTAACCAGTAGAATAGTGGAACATATTTCTTTGCAAATAACTGCACAGTGAGTACTGCTAAAAAGAAAATAAGGGTTATAATAATACCCGTGAGGTAACCCAGATTTAAAGTCATTGATAAATAGTCTCCCAAAGTTTCTCCCAGTGTAGTTGCTATAATTTTCATTAACCAGAAGAGCAAACTTATTTGAGCTACTTTATTTAGTTTTTCCATACTATTTATAGGTGATTTTTAAAAGAATTATCTAATGAATTAGCTGCCAATTTCTCTCAAATATAGTTAGTTTATGGTTATAAAAAAAGAAGTTTTATCTAAGGAATTCAGCTAGTAATGGTGATATAAGGCTTTGTTTTAGTTGTAATTTAAATCCAATATTTTAGAAGGAATTGTGATTCAGTTTCTAATTTAAACTTCTAAATTGTTTTTTATAAAGTCTAAATTGTAAGTTTGTAATTAAGAAAACCCAATGTATGAAAAACAATTTCAATCTTAGAACCGTAAATGTAACCCGATACATTACGCCTTTGCGCGAAGGAGGTTCTTTACCTGCCTTGGCAGAAGCCGATGACGATTTTAAATATGTTTTAAAATTTAGAGGGGCAGGTCACGGGGTAAAAGCTTTAATTGCCGAATTAATAGGCGGACAAATAGCCAAAGCACTAGGATTGCAATTGCCTGAGTTGGTTTATGCTCATTTGGACGAAGCCTTTGGCCGCACTGAAGGAGACGAAGAAATTCAAGATTTGTTGCAAGGAAGCCAAGGACTCAATTTAGCCTTACATTTTTTATCGGGAGCTATCACTTTTGATCCCGTTGTTACCGAAGTTGACGCTAAATTAGCCTCGAAAATTGTATGGCTAGATGCTTTTATTACTAATGTCGATCGTACTTTCAGGAATACTAATATGTTGATTTGGCACAAAGAATTGTGGTTGATAGACCACGGCGCTTGTTTGTATTTTCATCATTCATGGGAGAATTGGCAAAAACATGCCATCAGTCCGTTTACATTTATCAAAGACCACGTTTTATTGCCACAAGCCAGCATTTTAGAAGAAGTTGACGCCGAATTTAAAGCACTTTTAAATCCTGAAATTTTAACCGAAATTGTCAATAGCATTCCCGTAGATTGGTTGGAGTGGGAAGGAGCCGATGCCACTCCCGAAAGCCTGCGCCAAGTCTATTTACAATTTTTGACAACAAGATTAAATCATTCTGAAATTTTTATAAACGAAGCCCAAGATGCAAGAAAAACACTTATATGAGTACGCCGTTATTCGTGTGGTGCCTAGGGTAGAACGCGAAGAATTTTTGAATATCGGAATCATTTTATTTTCTAAAAAAGCCAAGTTTATCAAAGTGCTTTGCCATTGCAACGCCGATAAGATTCAAATGCTTTCTAAGGATTTTGATGTAGAACAACTACAATGCAATTTAACGTCGTTACAAAAAATAGTCAATGGGGATAAAGACGGCGGTCCTATTGCTCAAATGGATATGCCTTCCCGTTTTCGCTGGTTAACAGCCATTCGCAGCTCGGCTATTCAAACCTCACGACCACATCCCGGAATGTGTACCGATTTAGAACAAACCATCCAACGCTTATTTGAAGAGTTAGTACTCTAATTAGCCTTTTTATTTGGGCGTAACTCCAAAGCAGCACAATCGAAATTGACGCTATTTATTTTTTTTTGGTTGTCGTACATCAAATTATTATAAAATGACAAAGGCTTCGATTTTTCGAAGCCTTTGTTATTTTTTTCAAGCATTATTTAAATTCCTATCATTTGGTCTTTTAGAGAAAAAAGAATCGCAAGAACATCTTTTTTAGATTGTTCATCAATTTGATGTTTATCAAGTGCCGTAAGAATATCGTCAATCACGCTCATGTATTCTCCCTGACTGATATTCATGCCACGATGGGCACTATGCATATCTTTTCCGGTGTATTGTTCTGGTCCGCCACTGCCCATGGCAAAAAAATGAATCAAGTGCTGTCTCACTTCTGCAAAATGTGTTGAATCATCTTTTAAAGGAAGAAATCGCGCTTTAACAACAGGATTTGTCATGTGAGCTTCTACCACTTCGTCTACTATAGCACTTATGCCTTCTATTCGACCAAGACGTTCATAAAGGGATTTTTGGTTTTCATTTGTTTCCATTTTGATTGAGTTTTTTAAATGAAGTTTTTTATTAAAAGATATTTTAAACCTAATTTAGATTGCAAAAAAACAATAAAGGACCGAAATGATTTTCAAACCAAACAGCAGCATTTATAAGTTGCTTACATAAGGCGTGTAGAGGTAGTGTTTTTTGAATCTAATATATTGATATGTAATTAAATATAAATTTACGAAACTATGTTTAAAGTAGTGATTAAAGAGCTATTAATTTTATAAGCTGGTTGATTTTGTAGAAACTAATTGTAAATCAACTCACTTTTTTAATTCATTATTTTTATTTTCAAGCATTTAGCAAAGCTTCTATATCGAACTTTTTCATCTTCATAAATGCTTGCATTACTCTAGGTGCTTTTTCAGGGTCGCTCATAAGTTGGCTAAGTATTGTAGGCACAATTTGCCAGGAAACGCCAAATTTATCTTTAAGCCAGCCACACATGCTTTCCTCCCCGGCATCAGTTAGTTTAACCCAGTAGTGGTCAATCTCATCTTGTGTCTCACAATTAACAACAAAGGATACTGCTTCATTAAATTTGAAATTCGGCCCTCCATTTAGACCCATAAATTTGTTTCCGTTTAATTCAAATGTAACAACCATTGGTGTGTCGGCCGTAATTTTGGAATCCTTAAAAATGGAGCAATAAAAATCGGCAGCAGCCTTGGCTTGTCCGTCAAACCACAAACATGGAAATATGCTATTATTCATTTTTTTGAAGTTTTTAGTGTTACAAATATATTTCTGATTCTTTATCTATTTGGTTGTGGTTTTTTGAACTGAGTTTTTTCGGCCACAACAAAACGAAGTTATGAAAAAGAAACCTTCCTACGAAAGTTACGAGGGGTAATTGCGTTTGTGGGTTGGTTTTTAAGTCCTGTTATTCTATTATTTTATATTTGATAATCCACCGTCAACTAAAATTTCTGTTCCGTGAATGTATGATGCGTCATCAGAAGCAAGAAAAAGAACTGTCTTTGCTATTTCAGAAGCTTCTCCAAAACGTTTAAATGGTAGTGTTGGTGTAATGTTTGCAACAGCTTCTTCAATTTGGTCAGGTGTAAGTCCGGTATTATTAAAAATATTTGTTTTGATATAACCTGGACTTATTCCATTTACTCTTATTTTTTTCGCTGTGCATTCAGAAGAAAATGTTTTTATAAAAGATTGAACGGCTGATTTTGCTGCAGAATAAACAGAGAAATTTTTGATTCCAAATTCAGTTACAAAAGAAGTATTTAAGATTATAGAACTTCCCACATTCATTATGGGTAACATTTGTTGAACGGTGAAGAATGTTCCTTTTACTAACATATTAAATAGTTCGTCAAAATGAGCTTCATCAACCATTTCAATTGGTGCAAATTTCCCATAACCTGCATTTACAAACAAAACATCTAATGTATTGGTGTGCATTTGAACCTGCTTTTGCAAGTCAAAAATATCAGATAATTTTCCAGCATTTGATACAATCCCAATAGCATTTAAACCTAAACTTTCTACTGTTTTATTTACAGTTTCTTTGCTACGTCCTGTTATGATTACCTTAGCTCCTTGATCAATGAATTCTTGGGCTGTGGCAAAACCCATTCCGTTTGTTCCACCTGTAATTAAGGCTACTTTGTTTTTTAATTTTTGCATTTCTATTTGATTTAAATTAGAATGCAAAGATTCACATAGCTGAATAACGATAAAACCCGAAACTTGCTAAATAAATTCGGAATATGTTTTTGTTCCTTCCCAACCAATAATGGCTGTTTTTCTTGTATTGCCCCACATATAACCGCCAAACATTCCTGTAGATTGAATGACACGATGACAAGGAATTAAAAATGCAACTGGATTGCTGCCAATTGCTGTACCTACAGCTCTTGAAGCATTTGGATTTTCAATTTTATTCGCAATTGTCCCATAAGTTGTTAATTGTCCCATCGGAATTTTTAAGAGTGTTTGCCAAACTTTGAGTTGAAAATCGGTTCCTTTTAAGTGTAGTTTTATTTGATTCAATTTGGTCCAGTCGTGCGTGAAAATATAGAGTGCATTTTGCTGAATTGAATCAGTCATTGGTCTGAAATGGGCATTAGGGAAATAATTTTGCATTGTAGAAAATGCAAAATTCTCATCATCGACAAATGCCATATAACAAATTCCTTTTTCTGTAGAGGCAATTAAAATGTTTCCAAATGGACTTTCAGTAAAACTGTAGTTTATAATTAAGTTTTTCCCTCCATTTTTATATTCGGCAGGTGTCATTCCTTCTATGTTGATAAACAAGTCGTGTAATCGGCCTGTGCCTGAAAGTCCTGTTTCGTGTGCAGTATCAAAAAGGCTTGCTTGGTTTTCTTTCAATAAAGTTTTAGCATATTCTAAGGTTGTAAATTGTAGAAATTTTTTTGGACTTGTGCCTGCCCATTCGCTAAAAAGGCGTTGGAAATGAAAAGGACTTAAATGAACTTTATTTGCAACTTCGTCAAGGTTTGGTTGTTCTTTAAAGTTTGTTTTTATATACTCAATTGCTTCTGCAATCCGATTATAATTTATGTTCTGTTGTTCGTTCATTAGTTTCAAAATTTATAATGTAAAGGTCGAAAGAAGTTTGTCTTTATAAAATCCGAAACTTGCTAATGTTTGCAGCTTGTGTCAAAGTTGTCCCTATTCTTTGATTTCCAATAATTCTAACCGACAAATAAAAGTTTGCAAATTGAAAACTTTTAAGTAAATTTGTATTATGAAAATCCTTGTAAAGAAAACAATTTTATTTTACACCGATAAATATCCAATTGCAAAAACGCAATTGTTGATTTGGTATAATGAATTTACAAAATTGGATTTTCACAATTTTAATGAACTCAAACAAGTTTACAAAAATGCAAGTATTGTAAACAATGATAGGGTTGTTTTCAATATTAAAGGAAATGATTTTCGATTAGTGGTTTCAATTAATTTCCTGCAAACAGCTTGTTATGTTATTTGGTTTGGTCCTCATAAAGAATACGATAAAATTAATGTAGAAACTGTTGCTTTTGATACAGCAATCTTAAATTATAAAAAGCGATGAACTGGAAAGTATTAAAAACAGAAGAAGATTATAATAAAGCTTCAATGAGATTGATGGAGATTTTCCATGCACAGCCAAACACTCCCGAAAATGATGAATTAGATTTGTTGATAGTTTTGGTCAAAGATTACGATGACAAACATTACCAATTACCTGAACTCGATGCTTTAGAAGTTATAAAATACAAAATGCAGGAAATGGGTATTAAAGCCAAAGATTTGGAACCTATTATTGGAAGTAAGGGACACGTTTCAGCAATTCTTTCGGGAAAGAGAGAAATCACTCTAAAAATGGCTCAGAAATTGAAAGATTATTTTAGCATTCCTGCCGAGGTGTTTTTGCACAATGCTTAACGATAGCTTCAGTTTATCACTTTAATTGGTGGTTTAGATGAGGGATAATTTATAATATAAATGATGTTAGTTTGTGTTAAATTATAAACTAAAACATTGTTGTTTTCGGGATTCAACTGTCCTTAGCTTTCGCAGTCGAGTGTCAAATGTTTGAAAAATACGTAAAAAGAAAATCTGTTTGAGCGGTAGCGAGTTATTTTCTTTTAGTATTCGAAAACTAATTTGATCGACGAGGAAGCGCAAGACTTGATTTTTTTGTTTCTTTTTTGATCAAGCAAAAAAGAAAATTAATAAGTACTAATTTTTTACTTTCAATGAATCGTCATTGGTAGTATTGATACAAAAATCTCCTTCGACTTGACTCAATTGTACAGAACAATAAAAATTATCATCAAAAACTAATTATATTCAACGAGTTATTTTTAAATTATTCCACTGTTTTTTCCATTGTTTTTCTTTTATCCTTTCTTGAAACATATTCCAATCAAAATTGGGAGTAGGGGCAACCACTAAATTAAATAAATCATCCAAACCATGAGGGGCTAGAATTTCGATTTTATCATTGGAATTTAATCTCGCGGCGATAGCGGTTGCCGTTTCAGGCCAAAAAGAAATAGCGTGTTCGGTGTTGCTGTATTGCTGATGATGGTTGCGAATATGCATTCTCGCCTGATTTTTAACCGACCATTTGGCTTTAGGATTGATTTGGGTCAGTTTAGCTTCTATTTCTTTTTCCAGCGTTTCCGAAAGTGTAGTTGCATCAAAAAAGACCACATCTATATCATTGCGTTTTGTTGTTTTTATTTGGTGTAAGCTATCCCATACCACATTTCGTATCAATCCGGCACCTACCCAACAATCATTTAGGTTTAACGCTCTAACAATAGCAAGAGTTTCCATGACAAACGCATCGGTTGTTAGAATGTCTATTAATTCTTCTTTATATTCCATCAATTAGGATTTTTAAAGTACATTTTTTCGATGATAATTACACAAAAAATTCCCGTAACGTATGCGAACAAATCCAACCAAGCGAATGAGTTACCAAGAATAGCTTTTGCTATTCCTGAATCTTGCAAACCGAGCTTGCTAATCACATTTAAATGTTGTGTGAATTCAACGCAAAAAGAAAAACAAAATACAATAATTGCAGTAGTCCAAACGGATAAGTTCAGAAAGGATTTTAAAAAACAATAAATTAAGATTACGACTAAAACATCACCAAAGTAAGGCCTTATAAATTGATCATGTACAAACAAAGCAATTACAATTTCTACCAGAAATAGTAAAACTGTAAACGCAAAATAGGTTTTGTTGAATTGTAGCACTTGGTTTTTTGATAGTTGGTTAGAATATTAGCATACTAACAGGTTTGGGATTAAAGATGCGAGTTTTTTTCCATTATGCACAAATTTCCCAAGTACAAAACCATCTTAAATTCAGCCTAAAACCCCAATCTTGCCAAACGGCTGTTGTGCGTTCGTTTTTTAAAATCCAACTTGTTTGTCCCAATCGTTTATATACTGCTCAATTCGTCTGAATTCTGATGGCAAAAGAAGTCTATTATGGGCTATATAATTTCTCGCTTTTTCTAATTCATCAAATCTTTGTTTAATCCAATGTTGAGATGGGATTAAATCCGAAAAATCATTCCAATTTTGAGTTATTATATCTGCTAAATGCCCAAATTGTGTAAATTCAATAAGTTCAGAATTGTCTCCTTCAAGCCACGAGTTATCTTGCGCTTCCAATTGTCTTTTTTGTGCAAATTCCCTTGTTGATTTTGGGATTCCTTTTTCCCACCAATCTGTATTAAACTTTTCTTTTAATCTTTCTTTAATTAAATCTCTGACTGAGTTTTCAAAACAATTTATCAAAGCATATATTCTGGCCATTTTTAGAGCTTCATTCCTTGTTTGGACTGAAAATGGTCTTAATGTTTCTTCCATTAAAGATTTTTCAACAGCCTCAGCATCTGCACCAACTCTTATTCCGGCAGATTTAAAAGTTTCAGATTCTGCCTCAAACATTAAAGCTCTGAATAACCATTCTCTTATATTAGGTTTTTCAGTCATTTAGCAGGTGTTCTTTTAAAGATTTAAAAATTGAATTATATACTTCAATATCTTTAGTTGCAGGTAAATGTATTTCGATATTATATCTTAAGTTTGGCATTACTGGCATTGAAAAATTTTGTTCTTTTGGTTGGTGTTGCTGTTGATTTGTTTCCTTAGGTGAATCATCTTCCTTAGTTTGTTTTTCTTTTGGAGTAGATGTTGGTTTAGACGAATGATTAACATCTGCCATGTCCAAAAGAGTAAGGAAAGTATTTGCCATAAATCCAGCAACTTGGTCACTGACATTGTGTGTTGTTTTGAATAATCCAGTAATTGCCTGTTTATCGCTGACACTTGGTTTTTCAGTTAAATGAAAAATATCTGAATATGCTTCCTTTAACGAGTTTCCTAAAACTTGTTTTGAACGAGCGGAATTTCTATATTCATGATAGACTTGTGTTGGATTTCCATTTTCAGATAAAAACCCAAGATCTTTAAGCACACCGATTGATGTATAATCATTACTGCTCTTAAAGCCTAATTTTTTTAAATGTTCAATTGTGAATTTTTCAGGAGCTGTTCCTTCAACAATTTTTTTCATAATAGCAGGAAGATTTTTCACACTATTTAAGTACTTTTTTGAAAGCATATTTTTAGTTTAATGATTAGTTTCTGAAAATGACGCACAACTTGTGCATGCTCGCTATAAAGTAGCGACAATCTATCCAATTTTGGGTGTATAGTCGCTATTGGATAACGTATTTTGATTCAAATATAGAAATAATAATTTTATTACAAATAATTTAGAATTTCAATAGCAATATCAAAAATCAATTTCAATAATAGAATTTAATCGAGAACTTGTTGCAGCAGGAACACACCACAAAAAAAATCCGAGTTGGTTTTCCAATCGGATTTTATAGTATTTTCTGTAGTGATGTATCGCTGTCAAAAAGGAATGGTTTTATCCAGAAAATACGAGTTTACTTTTTTGCTGGTTTCATTTCGGTTACAATTAATTTTAGGGTTGTCGTACCTGTGTTTTTTGCCATGTGTGTTACTGCTGCCATGTACATTGCAGTGCCGGCTTTGATATCCATGGCAACGGCTTTTTTGCCTTTTTCGGTAATTTCAATTTTTCCTCCTGTCACCGCGTATATGCTATGGTTAGGATGGCTGTGCATGGCTGCAGTGGCACCGGGAGCAAAAACGACTTCCATCACTCTTACTTTGTCATTTTCTAATAACACTTTTTTATAGACGTTGTGGGCCGCTTTCATTGGGTCTTGCGCATACAAACTGGCACTCTGAAAAGAGAATACTCCAAAGAGTAATGCCATTATTATCATTTTAATTGTTTTCATCTTGTTTGAATTTTAAATTTTAGACTAATTTAAATTACGCTACTCTTTAAGCTTTTGGTTGGGCTTATTTTTAGAGTAGTAGATGGTTGTTGTGTGTAATTGATACGGTTAGCTATAAAGAAAAATCTTTGGGGTTGATTGTTCTCTTTGTCCGTTATTATGATATATAAAGTGGTTTGGGGGTTTACTTGTCTATCATAATTTTGATGTACTAAAAGTCATTCCTTAGGAATTTTGAAGTACAATGGCGCTATTCCTTTTTGCATATCTAATTTACGAAATATTCAGCTTGTAAATAGATGTAAGGGCTTGTTTTTTGTTTGTTGCTGTTTCAAAACGAAACAGTTATCCATAAAAAAAATCCGACTTGTTTTCACAAATCGGATTGATATATAATCTGAAATCTTTATTCTAAATTCTGAAATCTATAAGTGAATTACCTCACCGTAAGCATCAGCAACAGCTTCCATAACCGCCTCACTCATTGTTGGGTGTGGGTGGATTGATTTTAAGATTTCATGACCTGTAGTTTCCAGTTTACGGGCTACAACTGCCTCTGCAATCATATCAGTAACTCCGGCACCAATCATGTGACATCCTAACCATTCGCCGTATTTAGCATCGAAAATTACTTTTACAAATCCGTCTGGAGTTCCAGCCGCTTTTGCTTTTCCTGAAGCTGAGAATGGGAATTTACCAATTTTCAATTCGTATCCTTTTTCTTTAGCTTGTTTTTCAGTCAAACCTACAGAAGCAATTTCTGGAGTAGCATAAGTACAACCTGGTACGTTTCCGTAATCGATAGGCTCTACGTGCAATCCTTTGATTTTCTCCACACAGTTGATTCCTTCAGCAGAAGCTACGTGAGCCAAAGCCTGTCCCGGAGTTACGTCACCAATAGCGTAGTAACCTGGGATATTTGTTGCGTTGTAAGCGTTTACTAAGATTTTATCTCTGTCAGTAGCGATTCCTACTTCTTCTAAACCAATGTTTTCGATGTTAGTTTTGATTCCAACAGCAGAAAGTAAAATATCAGCTTCTAAAACTTCTTCTCCTTTAGCCGTTTTTACAAAAGCTTTAACTCCTTTTCCAGAAGTATCAATTCTTTCTACAGAAGAGTTTGTCATAACAGTGATTCCAGCTTTTTTCAAAGATTTTTCAAATTGTTTCGAAATATCCTCATCTTCAACAGGAACTACATTTGGCATGAATTCTACGATGGTAACTTCAGTTCCCATAGAGTTGTAGAAGTGAGCAAACTCAACTCCAATTGCTCCAGAACCAACGATAATCATCTTTTTTGGTTGTGTTGGCAAAGTCATTGCCTGACGGTAACCAATTACTTTTACACCATCTTGTGGCAAGTTTGGCAACTCACGAGAACGAGCACCAGTAGCAATAATAATATGATCAGCACTGTATTCAGTAACTTTTCCGTCTTTATCAGTAACGTCTAATTTTTTACCTGGTTTTAATTTTCCAAAACCATTAATAACGTCAATTTTGTTTTTCTTCATCAAGAAAGTAACTCCTTTGCTCATTCCTTCAGCAACCGAACGGCTACGTTGAACTACAGCTGAGAAATCTTTGTCAAACTCAGAAACCGTCAATCCGTAATCGGAAGCGTGTTTTAGATAATCAAAAACTTGAGCCGATTTAAGTAAGGCTTTTGTTGGGATACAACCCCAGTTCAAACAAACCCCGCCTAAGTTTTCTTTTTCAACTACGGCTACTTTAAAGCCTAATTGTGATGCTCTAATGGCAGTTACATATCCGCCAGGACCACTTCCTAAAACAATAACGTCGTATTTCATTTCTATGTATTTATTTATTTTTTATTGGTGAAATGCAATGAGTAAGCTCATGTCATTTTTTCTGATTTATTTTTTAAGTTGTAAAAATGAAATTTGCTAATAATGCGCCTTTCATTTTATATGAATTTCTAATGTTAATTTAAGACTGCGAATTTAATGATTTATTCTGTTTTTGAAACTCACAAAAGCACAAAATATTAACAGAATGCGGTTTATAAAGGTTGATTTTTCAAAATCTAACAAAATACCCTCTGTTTCTTATATAATTTTAGGAATCCATCAATGCTGTTTTTTAACCGCAAAGACTTCGTAAAGGTTTTACGCAAAGACTCACAAAGAAAACGCAAAGACTCGCTAAGCTTTTTTTAACCGCAGCTACGCCAATTTTTTTTGGAACACGGATTATAGAAATTCAAGAAATTAAAACTTGGCGTAGCTTTGTGTAATCTTTGCGTAGCTCTGTGAAATCTGTGTTAAAAAGTTAACTTAAATTACCCCACCATTTTCTGTTTTCTTAGCAATAACCAAATCACTATTGGCGCACCAAAAATAGACGTTACCGCATTGATAGGTAACGTAATTTCGCCACCGGGAACCTGCGAAATAGTATCGCAAATCAGCATGATAATCGCTCCAAAAAGCAAAGTGCTCCAAAATAAAATAGTATGATTGCTGGTTTGGAAAACCAATTTAGCAATATGAGGAACTGCCAGACCAATAAAGGCTATAGGGCCTGCAAAAGCAGTTATACTTCCCGCTAAAATACTGGTCGCAAAAAGGATAATCAATCTTGCTTTTTTATAATTCAAACCAAGGCTTCGGGCGTAATTTTCGCCAAGAAGTAGTGCATTCAAAGGTTTGATACTCGCTAAACTCAATAACATTCCCGTTAACACGCAAACAGATAAAATCAAGATGGAAGTCCAGGAAAGATTTCCTAAATTTCCCAATGACCAAAAAGTGAATTTTTGCAATTGTTCGGCAGTACTAAAATAACTTAGCGTTCCCACAATTGCAGAACTTAAGCTGCCAAACATTAATCCGACAATCAAGATGGTCATGGTGTCTCGTAAGCGAATAGAAACCAATAAAACGGCTAATAACACACAAGAACTTCCTATAGTGGAGGCTAAGACAATTCCGTATGAAGAGAGTACTATTTCCTGTAAAAAAGTAGGAAGTAAACCCGCACCTAAAATTACAAATGCCACTCCTAAACTCGCTCCGGAACTCAGTCCTAAAACATAAGGTCCTGCCAGTGGATTTCGGAATAAGGTTTGCATTAATAAACCACTAATCGAAAGTCCGATTCCAACCAAAACTACTGTAATTGCTTTGGATAATCGATAATTGATAATGATGTATTCCCAAGTTGATTTGCTGGCATGTCCACCACTTAAACTCTGATAAATTTCTTTGAAAGGAATGGTTATCGAGCCTAAACTGATATTGGTAAAAAACAAAAAGAGTAGTGCCACCACAAGGTAGGAAAATAGAATTGTATTTCGATTTTGATTCCTCAATTTATATTCTAATTTATTGGTTTATGATGTTGAATAATTTACACAAAGAAATTCGGTTTCGACTCCCTTTCCTTTGGAGAGGGTTGGGGAGAGGATTTTAGTTTAGTTTTTGTGCAAAGGTAAAATTATAATTAGCTAATAATTCAGGATGGAAAATTTTGATATAATCTTTCAAAACTAAATCCGGTCGGCTAGGGGCTAATTCATAATAAATAGTTCCTCCGGTTGCACCTAATTTGCTTTCAAAAGTATACACATTTCTAGCAGCAAAAGCATCAAATTGTTCATAATGCGGATTACTGTTTCCTAATTCTTTTGCGCTTTTAAAAGAACCTGTGGCGATCCAAACCTTTGCCGTTTTTGCTTTGTCTAATATTTTTTCGAATGATAGTCCTAAACTTCCGCTACCTTCTACATTAGCCCATAAATAATTGGATTTGGCGTCTTTCATGAATTGGGCAACCCAGCTGTTTCCTTTGGCTACATACCATTGATTTTGGTACATCGAACCATATAAAACAGTTTTTTCTGCTTTCTCATTAGCAACTAATTGTAAAGCATCGTTATAGCTTTTTACAATGTTGTCAAAAAGGATTTTGCCTTCTTTTTCTTTACCAAATAAAGTCGCATATAGTTTAATCCATTCAGCTTTTCCTAGCGGAGATTGCTCCATCCAATCGGCTTGGATAATGACATTTAAACCACTTTTTTCCAAGTTGGCAATCATTGGATTGTTATTGTCTACACCAAAAGTCACGATGGCTTCGGGAGCTAAATCAATTAGCTTTTCCATATTTAAACGTTCGTTTTGTCCCACGTTTTTGACGATTCCGGCATCAATTAATTTTCTGGTTTTTGCAGAAGAAACATAATCGGTATGAGGAAATCCAACTAAGGATTTTTCCACCTGAAGCATTTCTAAAAAGGGAATATTGGTAGTCGAAGTCACTACAATAGATTGTAAAGGAACCGATAGCTGAGTGTATTTTTGTAAACTGTCAGGAACCTCCGCGTTTTTTTCTTTTAAGATATAAGTGAAATCTTTATTGGCTTCAGGCCAGGGATTTAAAACGGTAACAATCGAATAACCATCGTATTTGTAAATGGAAAGATTACTCGAATATTCAATTTGGTTTTTTATAGTTGTTATTGGAGCAGTACTGGATTGCGTCTTTTTTTGACAAGATGCAAAACTTAAAACAACTAAAAAAAGAAGTATTTTATTATAAAAAGAATTCATGTTTTTATTTTATATGGCAGCAAAGGTATATCAAATTGTAAAAATTACTGTATATTTTTTAGGATAAAAAAAACAACAAATACTATCTTTACCTCATGAATGCTATAAAAGTAAAACGCTGTTCCGGTTGTGGAATTGCCTTTGATTGCGGCGATATTTCTCAGGAAAAGAAATGTTGGTGTAATGATTTTCCACCTATTTTTACTCTTTCGGAAGGAGCAGATTGTCTTTGCCCTGATTGTTTTAAGAATAGTTGTTCGATAAAAATTGAAGAATATGTCGCCACTATTTCTCCAGAAAACGCTTTGGAAAATAAAGCCAAGGATTTGCCTAAAACGAACAATTTAATTGAAGGAATCGATTATTATTTGGAAAACGGAAATTATGTTTTCAAAGCTTGGTTTCATCTAAAAAGAGGTTCTTGTTGTGGTAATGGTTGTCGCCATTGTCCGTATTAAAAAAGTTATTAATGATTAATTGTCACACTGAGCTTGTCGAAGTGTCTTTGAAAAAAGTCTTCGACAAGCTCAGACTGACAGCATGAACAGATAAATTTATACTTTAAAAAAATATTTTAAAATGATCTATTTCATAACAGGAGGAGAGCGCTCAGGAAAGAGCAGTTATGCCGAAAATATAGCCAAAGAATTATCGGCAAGACCCATGTATGTTGCTACGGCTCGAAAATGGGATGACGATTTCCAGAAGCGAATTGACCGTCATCAAAAAGATCGTGATGAACGTTGGATTAACATCGAAAAAGAAAAATTTTTAAGCGAAATTGATTTTTCAGGCCAAGTGGCTGTAATTGATTGCGTAACTTTATGGTTGACCAACTTTTATATTGATACTAAAAATGATGTCGAGTTGAGTTTGATTCAAGCTAAGGCGGAATTTGAAGCGGTGGCCAATCAACCTAATGCAACCATCATTATTATTTCTAACGAAATAGGAATGGGCGTTCATGCCGAAACTCATATTGGTCGTAAATTCACCGAATTACAAGGTTGGATGAACCAATATTTAGCAAAAAAAGCTGATAAGGTGGTGTTGATGGTTTCTGGAATTCCAGTAACAATAAAAGGGGGATTATGAATTTTGTAACCTCATGGTCTGGTGGAAAAGACAGCTGTTATGCAATGATGCAGGCAGTCAAACAAGGATTGACGCCAAAAGTTTTGCTGAATATGATGAATGAAAATGGCAAAATTTCGCGTTCGCATGGTTTACCATTAGCTATTTTGAATCAACAGGCACAAAAAATGCAATTGCCTATAGAAACCGTTCCGGCTACTTGGGGCGATTATGAGGAAAAATTCATAGCTATTTTAAAATCGCTTAAAGCAAATTTTGATTTGGAAGCGGCGGTTTTTGGTGATATCGATTTGCAGCCTCATAGAGATTGGGAAGAGAAAGTGTGTCAGGCTGCTTCATTGAAAGCTATTTTGCCTTTGTGGCAGCAAGACCGTATTGCATTAGTCAATGAAATGATTGAAAACGGAATCGAAACCATGATTGTTTCCTGTAATACGATAATGGGTGAAAATTATTTAGGTAAAATTTTGACCAAAGAATTAGCTTTAGAATTATTAGAAAAAGGAATAGATCCTTGTGGTGAAAATGGAGAATTTCATACTCTGGTAATTAATTGTCCGTTGTTTTCAGGAGCTATTGAATTGCCTGGTTTTATCACTAAAGTGTATAATGATTACTGTTTTGTTGTTTGGGAATAAATAATTTAGCAGATTTCAGAAAGTAGAATTCAGTCTAGTATAATGTCTAAATTCCGTAGGAATACCTTATATTGTAGCAACGGATTTTAATCCGTTGAATAATAAAATAATAATAATTGACGATGACCAATTTAGACGAAATAATAAAATCACGCCGAGATACCCGTCATTTTACAAATGATGTTGTTCCTGATGCCGTAATCGAAAAGGCATTACAGGCTGGACATTGGGCACCTTCTGTTGGTTTGACTGAAGCAACTAAATATTATCTTATCAAATCGGTTGAAATTAAAAAAGCAGTTAAGGATTTGTTTTTGGAATACGATAAGAAAGCTGCAGCTTGTACGGATGACGAATTACAAAAAGTACAATATCAAAACCTAAAACTTGAGGCAATTGAAGAAGCACCATTGGGATTAGTTATTTGTTATGATCGTTCGGTACTGAATCATTTTACTATCGGTACAGTGGGAAGTAATGAAGCGATTAAGTTCAGTGCAGTTTGTGCAGCTCAAAATATTTGGCTTTCGCTAACTGAACAAGGTTATTCGATGGGTTGGGTTTCGATTTTGAATTATTACCAATTCAAGAAAATATTAGGTTTACCAGAGCATGTAGAACCGCTGGGGTATTTTTGCGTAGGCAAACCCGCAACAAATTATGACAACCAACCGATGTTGCAACAACTGAATTGGAAACATAAATCAGAAGCACCTTTTGTTTCAGAAATCACCCAACTTCATTCAGCAGCAGAAAAGCAAATTGAAGACAATACTATCCATCCCGATGCAACTGATTTTTTTCTAAAAAGTTTGCAGCAGAAAATAGATCAAAAAACAAAACCCATAGGTTCGTTAGGAGTTCTTGAAAAAATAGCGAAACAAATAGCAACCGTTTTTCAAACCTTGGAACCTAAAATTAACCAACCTCATATTGTAGTTTTTGCCGCTGATCATGGTATTGCGCAGCACGGAGTGAGTGCTTATCCGCAGGATGTAACACGCCAAATGCTAACTAATTTTCTGGAAGGTGGCGCGGCAATAAATGTGTTTTGTAAGCAAAATAAAATAGCACTTTCAGTGGTTGATGCGGGTGTGAATTACGATTTTCCATCTAATACAACTTTGATTTCGGCTAAGATTGACAAAGGAACGCATTCGTTTTTAAACGGTCCGGCTATGAGCAAAACCCAAATGGAATTGTGTTTTAGCAAAGGAAGCGAAATTGTAGCAACTATTGCTAAGCAAGGAAGTAATTGTATTGGTTTTGGCGAAATGGGCATTGGAAATACGGCTACAGCCTCTGTTTTAATGAGTGTGCTTTGTAATTTTTCTATCGAAGATTGCGTAGGCAGAGGTACAGGAGTTGACGACGAAAAGTTGCAATTTAAGATTGATATTTTAAGAAAAGCGGTTGAAAATTATCAAGGTTCGAAAGATTTAGAGAGTTACTTGGCTTATTTTGGCGGATTTGAAATTTTACAAATGGCCGGCGGAATGCTTGAGGCTTATAAACAAAATATGATTTTTTTAGTGGATGGTTTTATTTGCAGTGTCGCTTTTTTAATAGCTTTCAAAAAAAATCCTGCCATAATGAATAACGCTATTTTTAGTCATCAATCGGCTGAAAAAGCACATAAAAAATTATTGGATTATCTTGGAGTTTCGGCTGTTTTACAATTAGATTTGCGTTTGGGCGAAGGAACGGGTTGTGCACTGTTGTTTCCAATAATAGAATCGGCTGTGGCTTTTTTAAACGAAATGGCTAGTTTTGAAAGTGCAGGAGTGAGTGAGAGTTAAGGTTAGAGGTTAGAAGTGGGAAGTTAAAAGTTAGAAGTGCAGAAAGCAGATTTTAGGCTTAAAGATTTATAAAAAAAATGAAAAAAGAACTCCATATATTTTTTACTGCATTGATGTTTTACACCCGAATTCCTTGTCCTGCAACTATAGATCATCATCCAGATTACTTAAACAAAGCTTCTAGATATTTTCCTGTAATTGGCTGGCTAGTAGGTGGTATAAGTTTTATGGTTTTTTATCTTTCAACTTTTCTTTTTTCAAATGAAATTGCCATTGTACTTTCGATGATTGCAAGTATTCTGGTTACCGGGGCTTTTCATGAAGATGGTTTTGCCGATGTTTGTGATGGTTTTGGAGGCGGATGGACCAAAGAAAAGATTCTTTTAATTATGAAAGACAGTGCCATAGGTGCTTATGGAGCCATTGGTTTAGTTTTACTGTTTTTGTTGAAGTTTCAAGGTTTGGTTCAGTTAACAAACCATATTCAAACACAAGGTTTTGGAATTTGGAATTTGAATATTGGAATTTATGACGTAAATATTGGAATTTTACTTCTTTTTATAACCGCTCATTCTTTAAGCCGCTTAGCTGCTATATCTATTGTTTTTACCCACGAATATTCAAGAGAAGATGCAACCAGCAAAAGCAAGCCTATTGCTCAAAATTATACTTGGAAAGAAGTATTTGGTTCTTTCTTTTTTGGTTTGTTACCGCTTTTAGTATTGGCTATTTTTCATTGGCAAATAATGTTTGTTTTAATCCCCGTTTTCTTATTCCGATTTTTTCTGGCTCGTTATTTCCAAAAATGGATAGGCGGCTATACCGGGGATTGTCTTGGTGCAACACAGCAAGTATGTGAAGTCGTTTTTTATCTGTCAAGTTTTGCATTATGGAAGTTTATTTAGTTCGACATACCGAAACAGTTTGCGAAAAAGGCATTTGTTACGGACAAACCGATGTGGCTTTGAGAGAAGATTATTTAGAACAATTTGAATCTATAAAAAGTCAAATACCAACTGACGTTATTGTCTATTCGAGTCCCTTATCCCGTTGTACCCTTTTAGCAAATTATTTATCACCGTCAATTAGTACCGATTCTAGATTGATGGAAATGAATTTTGGTGATTGGGAAATGAAAAATTGGGATGCTATTCCTGAAGCCGATTTTACGCCTTGGATGACCGATTTTGTAAATGTAGCCGTTCCTAATGGCGAATCTTTTGTTGCTTTACACCATCGTGTAACCGATTTTTTAACGACACTACTTTTAGACAACAATTCAAAAAAAATAGCGATTGTTACCCATGCTGGAGTAATCAGAAGTATTTTGTGTGCCAATTCGAATACGCCATTGAAAGACGCTTTTACTAATAAAGTAGATTTTGGAGCTGTTATAAAAATAGAACTATAACTTGAATTGAAAATATTTATTTTACTGGTTTTTAGTTGTTTGTGAGTGATTAATCAAATATCGATATAAATTTGATTTTTAGCTGAATTAAGTTTTATCTTTGCCGCCGTATTGAGGTTGCTGTTTTTCTATTCGAAAATAGCATTAAAAGGGAATCAGGTTAAACACCTGAGCTGTACCCGCAACTGTAAGCTATCAAGCTTGTTGTTATCTACAAAACCATTGTCCCGTTCTATAACGGGGTGAGAAGGTGAACAACAAGACGCAAGCCAGGAGACCTGCCTACTACATCGAGTATCAAACTTTCGGGAAAAAAGGTTTGGGTATGGGTCATTCTATGCTTTTCTCCCATTTATTAGTCATGTAACAGAAAAAAAACTGTTATTAAATGTTTTTAAAATGAACAAAAAAATCGTTCGTATTAGTGCGTTATTCGTATTAGTAAGTGCTTGTGCATTTGCGCAAAAAAAGGGAGTTGTGCTTCCGGTAACCAAT
The DNA here is from genome assembly GCA_039805885.1 of Bacteroidota bacterium. Lineage (GTDB taxonomy): Bacteria > Bacteroidota > Bacteroidia > Flavobacteriales > Flavobacteriaceae > Flavobacterium. The sequence goes on along the minus strand of JBDLTG010000057.1, from coordinate 7,267 downwards.
GAATTAGAGGAAGTTGTTGTTTCGGATTCTAAATTTGCATTACCGAAAGAGAAATCGGGAAAGGTGATTGTAAAAATTACTGCTGATGATTTGAAAAAAAGACCAGGACAATCAGTAGCCGAAGTTTTGAGTACTGTGGCTGGAGTTGAAATTAATGGTAATCAAAGTAGAAACGGAAAAGATTTAGGAGTTTTTATTAGAGGAGGAAGAGGGCACCAAGTTTTAATTTTAATTGATGGTGTTCCTGTTACTGATGCTTCAGGAATTAGTTTGTCTTATGATTTGCGTTTGCTTTCAGCTGATCAAGTACAAAGTATTGAGGTAATGAAAGGGGCTGCTAGTACACTTTACGGTTCAGGAGCAGCAACTGGAGTAATCAATATTACTTTGAAAAAAGCCGCAAAGAATGCTATTGCGGGAAACGTTTATATGAATGTTGGCACACAAACAGCTGCCAAAGACAAAGATTATTCGGCTCAGGATTTTAATCAAGGATTTTCATTTAATGGAAAATCAGATAAATTCAATTATTTCGCTTCTTTAAATAGTACCGAAACTACAGGGATTTCAGAAGCTAAACCCGCTTTAGATAGCGAAAATTTTGAAGCTGATAGTTTTTCTAGAGTGAATTCGATTGTAAAGTTTGGTTTTACACCAAATAAAAAATTATCATTAGATTTCTTTGCTAATTATGATAAAATTAAAAATGAATTCGATTCAGGCTCATTTGCAGATAATCCGGATAATTTTTCAACTTCAGAACAATATAGAGTAGGCTTTTCTCCAAAATATAAATATACAAATGGGGAAATAGTGCTTAATTCTAGTGCTAATATGATGGACAGAGCACTATTTAATTACGGAAGTTTTTCTTATTACAAATCAAGAAGCATTAATGCTGATTTATTTAATAAATATAGTATTCTACCAGAATTGTTTGTTGTAACAGGTGCTCAATTTCAATTTCATGAAATGTCTAATAAAAGTGATTATGTTGATTTGCCTAAAGAATTAGCTAAATTCAACATGATTGATCCATACGCAACAGCTGTTTATAACTCTGATTTCGGATTTAATTTTAATGCAGGAGTGCGTTATACTATTCATAGTAAGTTTGGAAATAATTGGGTTTTTAATTTAAATCCATCTTATTTGATTCCAAATACAGCAGTTAAATTATTAGCATCTTATAGTACTGCTTTTATAGCACCTAGTTTGTATCAATTGTATTCTTCTTACGGAGATGTAAATTTATCTCCAGAAAAAGATAAAACATTAGAAGCTGGTTTTGAAGCTGAATTACTTAATAAAAAATTGACATTAACTTCAATTGCGTTTTTGAGAGATGAAGTTGATGCTATAGGTTTTGACTTAGTTGCATACAAATATTACAGTGTTTCAGGTGTGAATAAGGCCAGAGGAATTGAAACTATGGTTTCCTATAGATTGAATAGTAGAATAAAATGGAATGCTAACTATACTTTTACAGAGATGGAAAGGCAGTCTAGAGTTTTAAATCCTAAGCATAAAGTAAATACAGGTTTAGATATTCAGGCAACAGAGCGTTTAGCTTTTAGTGTAACTTACCAATTTGTTTCGGATAGATATACAGAGTACACGACTTATCCAGCACCAACGTATGATGCTGTATTGAATTCAGCTATTTTGAAAGATTATCAATTAGTAAATGCAAATATTCGTTATGTTGTTATTAAAAACAGATTAAATGTTTTTGCGTCGGCAGAAAATATTTTGAACAAGGATTTTGTTGAAGCCAGAGGTTTTAGTACCAGAGGTAGAAACTTTAAATTAGGTTTGAATATCAATTTATAATATTGAATTTTTAGGGTTAAAAAAAGGCTTTCAGTGATGAAAGCCTTTTTTTGTATTATTCAAAATACATTTGATTTTGTCCTCTTAGTGTTTTTGAATCGTTGAGGTATTCAAAATCAGTTGTTGGTTTTTCGGCGACTATAAATTTAGCAGTTCCTGTTATTTTTCCAATTGCTGTACTTAATAAAGGTTCACTAGGATCTCCAAGTACACCTAGTGTTTTTATTCTTTCTGATAATTTATAATCTGGTATTAAGCCATCCAAATAATCGCCAAAACCTACAGCATTTACTGAATGGGCAACTATAGGTTGCATGGCATAGCGATGGGATGGATTTCTATTGGTTTTAGTAAGAGATGGAGAATCATAAAGTGTTACTGAAGCGACATTTTTGCCATAGGTTTCATCGCCTATTTGAACCACATTGATATAAGGGGTGAGACCATTAATTATGAGTTCACTTGCTGAAGCTGTACTTTTAGTTGATAATATATAAACAGTGGTGAGATTTAAACTGTTTAGACTTGTTCCATCGATAGTACTTGTAAAAAGATACTTTTTGTTGAGGTACGATTTTCTTTTATTATAAGCCAATTCACTAAAAACTTGTCCGTTAAATTGTCCTGTAATCATACTGGCTAATCGGGTTGCTGTAAGTACATCACCTCCACCATTGTATCTTAAATCTAAAACTAAATCGGTTATCCCTTCGGATTTAAAATAAGCAAAGGCATCATTGAGCTGTGAATCATAACTAGCGTAAAAACCATTGTACATCAGATAGCCAATTTTATGCGAACCACTGTTAATTACTTTTTTTATAAAAATGGGATTTTCTGCTAAACTTGTTTTGGTTAAAGCAAGACTTTTACCATTAGGAGTGATTACAGGGTTGTTGTTAGTATCATAAGTAAGGTTAGCAAAATTTAAAGTGTAGTTTTCAGCAGCACTTAATAATAAATTGGAATAATTAGATTGATTTAAAGGAGTTCCATTCACTGCATAAAATACTTCGCCACGTTTAATATCTTTATTTGCTGCGTCTGAATTTGGAATAATGTAACGCACGTAACCAATAACTTGGTTACTGCCAGAAGAAACAAGACTTAAGCCAAATTCAACTCCGTTATTTTTGGTTGTTCCTCCTAATTGTTGTTCCAGTGTGAGGTAATCACTAACAATCCAACTGAATTTATCGACAACATTTGTATCATATAAACTAGGAGGTCGGTTGAGTAAATTCTCAAATAAATCTTCTGGGGTAGAATAGCTTTCTAAAAAGTTTTCATATTCGGCATTTGAGGCAAATCGTTTGTCGGCTAAATCAGGAACATCTTCTTGCCATAAGTACATTTGGTTTAATCCTCTCCATATAAATTTATGAACATCAAGGCTGGTTGGTTTGGGCAATGTATCATCCTGGTCTTGACAACTTTGCAAGAACAAGAGTGGAAGTAATAGAAGCAGTAAGTATGGATAGAGACTTTTCATATTTTAGGAACTATTATAGCTATTAACGTAAAAATACTATCTTTAGTTTTATTATCGATTTTTTGGAATGAATAATTTTTCTCTTTCTGCATAAACCATACAATTTTGTCGTTATAGGGTTATAAGATTGCGGTTAAAATATTTTGGCATAGAAATGGTAAGTATAGTTATAAAGAAGAATATAATTTTAATATAAAAATATGAAAAAGATACTAATCACATTGGTACTTGCATTTGCTTCGGTTACATTTTACGGGCAAAAGGTTTTTGATCAATTTGATGGTCGTGAAGAAATTGTTTCGGTAATCGTAAACAAAAAAATGTTTGAATTAATGAGTAAAGTAAAAGTAGATCCTTCTGATAAAGAAACGCAGCAGTATTTGAAATTAATTCAAAATTTAGATGATTTAAAAGTTTTTTCGACTACTAACAGAACAGCGGCCAAGAATATGAAAGATGTGGCTGATAGTTATATTAAATTAGCTGATTTAGAAGAATTGAAAAAAGTGAATGTTCAGGGAAAGCAAGTTACAATAGACGTAAAACGCACCGGAAACAATCAGCTGAAAGAGTTTTTAATGTTTATTGATGATGATGCAAACGGTATAAATCGTTCGGTTTTAATGTCGTTAACAGGAATTTTTAGTTTAAACGATATTTCTATTTTAACAGATAAAATGCAAATCCCCGGCGGAACTGAACTTAAGAAATTAACTCAAAAGTAGGTTTGTTAAAACATAAAAAAAACTGTTTCGAATTTTTGAAACAGTTTTTTAGTTTATAAAATGTTTTCTAAGCTTTTATTTGCAAAACGTTTTTAAGTTTTTGGCAGCACTTTGACTTCCAAGCTGTACTGCTTTTGCAAAATCAGCACAAGCACTTTTTTTATCTTCTAGGTGAATAGAATTAAGTCCTCTTAAATTATAGGTTATATAATCTCCAGAATTTAATTTGATAGCAACATTACAATCTTTTAAAGCTGCTTTGTAATCTTGCATTTTGTAATAAATGTTAGCTCTGGTGGTATATGCATAGGTGTTATCGTCATGCATTTCTAAAGTTTTATTAACGTCTATTAATGCTCCTTGAAGATCATTGAGTTTTATTTTTTCCAGACCTCTGTTTAAATAAGCGACAACAAAATCAGGTTTCAAATTTATGGCTTTAGTATAGTCGGCTATGGCCCCTTTTGCATTTCCTGCACTTGATTTTTTCATTGCTTGGTCAAAATAGTTGTCGGCAGTTTGGCTCCAACCAAAAGCTGATAATAAAAGGAAAGAAAATAAGAGTAGGTTTTTCATAAGTAAGATTTGTTTAATTTATGGGATTTATAAAAATAAGCAATTGAAAATTGTTTTGATTACTAATTAGTAAATTTTAATTAGAATAAATTTTAAACGAATGTATTAATGGCTTGTTTTTTGATTATAAACGGAAATTACATTTAAATCGTATTTTAACACCTATTAATATTGCTATCAAAAGATTGATAGCTAAACCTAAAGATTGAATTTTATGAAAACAAAAAACATTAAAGTATTATTGCTTATTGGATTCTTGGCTTTAAATACAGCAGTTCATGCGCAAACTACTGCTCCTGATGACATAGCAAAAGCCAAAGAATGGATTGGCTCTTTAACATTAAATGACAGTTCAAAAGAAAATAGATTGGTACAAGTGGTTGCAACACATCTGTCTTTAATAAAAGATTGGCATAATAGTCATCCTGTTTCGACAGTACCGGCTGGAATTAATCCTTTAGATGGAAAACCACTTTCAGATCTTCATAGACAAATTATTGCCGATTCGGCTATTCCTTCAACTGTACATTTAGATTTAATGAATGGATTAAGAAAAGATTTAAGCGAAGAACAAGTCGCTTTAGTTTTGGATAAATATACTATTGGAAAAGTAGCTTTTACCATGAAAGGCTATCAAGCCATTGTTCCTGAAATGACGGCTGCTGAAACTGCAGAAATTCAGAAATTATTAGAGAAAGCTAGGGAGCAAGCTGTTGATTTTAAAAGTATGAAAGAGATATCGGCTATTTTTGAAATTTATAAAACCCAAGCCGAACAATATTTGAATACTCATGGTCGCAACTGGCGTCAGATGTACGCTGATTATACTAAAAAAATTAAAGCTGAAAAAGCAGCTAAAAAACAAGAGTAGGTGTTGTTTTTAAAATATTAAAGGTCTTTAATTACTGAATTAAAGACCTTTTTTTATGTTGTAATGCAATTATTTTATTTTTAGAATTGACTTTGATATATGTTAAGTGTAATATAAAGTGTTTAATGATTTATGCTGTTCATATAATAATTGCACAAATAGTTAAAAAACAATTTAATTAGGCCATTCTAATTCGAGAATGAATTCTAAATTATTTTGTGGATAACTTAGTGTGATAGAGTTTGGTTTTGTTTGTATATATGAAGCTAAGGAAAATTGTATTTCAGGAGGACTCATTGTTAAATCTTGAGCGACAGGGTAATTATCAATATCTGCTAAGCCAAAATTGAATGTATTGTTTGGATTAAGATATAAATTTAATTTTGATAAGTCCCAAGTCAAATTACCTTGGTTTTCCTTTACTTCAGATTTATACCAAAGTTTTTGATTTAATTTATTTTCAAATGGACTAGTAAAATTAAGTTTAGTGATGCTGAAACAAACATCAGCTAAACGATTTGGATCGGAATTACTGTATTCAGGATCCCAAGAAGTATTCATTCTATCGAAAGATGTTATTTTTAAGCTAACTATTTTTACACAATTTCCTTTGATTACATTAAAAGTAATTGATTTTATATCGCTTTTTGTGTTTTCGTCTTTAACGCCTTGAAAATAAAGTGTTTTTTCACCTATATCTACAAATCTATAGTTTAAAATGGTAGAATTGCCAAAACCGCTTCCCGGGTATACAAAAGAAGAAGTTGTAAAGTTGTCAGCAGATAAACCAAGTCCCTTTAAGTTCTCAGGGCTTATAATATTTACTGTGAAATTTTGATCAACTGTGACAGTATTGTCATTTGTTGTTGCATTAATAAATAAGGGAGTTGATGTTTCTGTAATTTTTTCCTCTGTATCTGAATTACATGAAATAATAAAGACTGAAATTAAAATTGAACTAATTTTTTTCATTAAGGTTTACTTTGTGTTTTAAACTTATAGTATGTTATAGGTGTTTTATAAAGTGTAAAACTAGTTAAAATAAGTAAGAAAATGTCTTTAAATATTGAAATTAACAATTTGGTAATAGAAAGGGGATTAAAGTATTCTATTGTGTTTTTTTTGGGGGAAACATTTTTAAAGAGTTTAAGTCTTAAATTTGAGCCTATTTAGAAATAGTTCTTAAAATAAATTAGCCGATATTTAGTTGATAATGATGAATTATTAACTAAATGTCGGCTAAATCTTTATGAGCTTTTAAAGTGACCACGGTGGGATTTGAACCCACACGCCCTTACGAGCACCACCCCCTCAAGATGGCAAGTCTACCGTTTCTCCACGTGGCCTAAAAGTAAAAAAGGTTAAGTAAAATATTTACTTAACCTTTTGTGACCCGACTGGGGCTCGAACCCAGGACCCCATCATTAAAAGTGATGTGCTCTACCAACTGAGCTATCGAGTCATATTCTTTCCTTGAATGCGGGTGCAAATATAGGGACTTTTTTTTGAAGTTTCCAAGCAATTTTATTATAAATTTGTCTTTTTTAAACAAATAATCTTAACGCCTTAATTTGTAAGGGCTTATTCAAATGAAAAAAATTATATTATTAGGTTATATGGGATGTGGTAAGTCTACAATCGCCCAAAAATTGTCAGGAATGATCAATACACCTTATGTTGATTTGGATGAATATATCGAAAATAAAGCAAAAATATCCATAAAAGAGATTTTTGAAATTCATGGAGAAATTCATTTTCGAAAATTAGAAC
>JBDLTG010000056.1:0-56017 GCA_039805885.1 Bacteroidota bacterium | reverse complement strand
TCCAGTATTGGTTACCGTAAAAGTATAGGTAACAGTATCGCCTACTGCTGCTTTTGTTGCATTTCCATTATAGACCGCTGTTTTAACAAAGGCTAATGAAGCCGATTTTGGTAAAGTAGTTACCGTATCATCATCATTACCAACTGCTGTTCCTGAATCATCTTGAACATTTACACTTTGCGGATTTAATGCTGTTACTAACGCTGAGTTAGTAACTTTTCCTGCATTAATATCAGCTTTAGTGATAACATAAGTTCCTGTAATTGTTGCATTAGATGCTCCCGGAGCTAAACTAGTTACTGGACTTCCTGTAATCACCAATCCTGTCAATGTCATTGGATCTGTTACTACAATATCGTGTAATGTTGTAGTACCCGTATTAGTTACGGCAAAGGTATAAGTGATCGTATCTCCTACTGCGGCTTTTGTTGCATTTCCATTATAAACAGATGTTTTTACTAAAGCTATTTTATTCGTTTGAGATACTGGTGTTACTGTATTATCATTCGTAGTCTCAGTAGTTCCTGAAACATCAGTAACATTATTATTCTGTGGATTTTTTGCTGTCACTAACGCTGAGTTAGTTACTTTCCCTGCATCTACATCTGTCTGTGTAATAACATAAGTCCCTGTAATACTTGAATTAGTAGCTCCTGGGGCTAAACTAACTATTAGATTTCCTGTAATACTTAAACCAACCATTGGATCAGTTACTAGTACATTCTTTAGTGTTGTAGTTCCTGTATTTTTTACTGCAAAAGTATAGGTAATTGTATCTCCCAAAACCCCTGTTCCTCCTACTACTGCTGATTTTACTAAAGCAATAGATGAAGTTTGTGTTACCGGAGTTTCTGTGTTATTATTGGTACCAATTGTAGTTCCTGAAATATCAGTAACAGTATCATTCGATGGATTTTTTGCTGTAACTAATGCTGAATTAGTTACTTTTCCTGCATCAACATCTGCTTGAGTAATAACATAAGTCCCTGTAATACTTAAGTCAGTAACTCCTGGCGCTAAACTAGCTATTGGATTTCCCGTTATAGTCAAACCAACCATTGGATCTGTAACCGTTATATTGGTTAAAGTTGTTGTCCCAGTATTAGTTACTGCAAAAGTATAGGTAATTGTATTTCCTAAAACGCCTGTTCCTCCAACAACTGCAGTTTTTACTAAAGCAATTGTTGATCTTTGACCAACTGGAGTTTCTGTACTATCATTAGTAGTTATAGTAGTTCCCGAAACATCAGTAACGTTATTATTCTGTGGATCTTTTGCAGTTACTAAAGCGGAGTTAGTTACCTTCCCAGCATCAATATCTGGCTGAGTAATAACATAAGTCCCTGTAATACTTAAATTAGTAACTCCCGGAGCTAAACTAGCTATTGGATTTCCTGTTATAGTCAAACCAACCATCGGATCTATTACTACTACATTAGTTAAAGTTGTTGTTCCGGTATTAGTTACTGCAAAAGTATAGGTAATAGTATCTCCCAGACCTCCTGCACCTCCAACACTTGCTGTTTTAACTAAAGCAATTGTATTAGTTTGAGTTACGGGTGTTTCTGTACTATTATCAGTAGTGATAGTTGTTCCTGAAATATCAGTAATATTGTTATTCTGCGGATCTTTAGCAGTTACTAATGCTGAGTTAGTTACCTTTCCTGCATTAACATCTGCTTGGGTAATAACATAAGTTCCTTTAATACTAGTATTAGTAACCCCTGGAGCTAAACTAGCTATTGGACTTCCTGAAATTACCAATCCTGTCATTGGATCAGTCACTACAACATTATGTAATGTTGTATTCCCTGTATTCGTTACACTAAAAGTATAGGTAATAACATCACCTAAAACGCCTGTTCCGCCTACAACAGCTGTTTTTACTAAAGCAATGGAATTCGTTTGTACAATTGGTGTTGCTGTACAAGTAACACAACTTGGATTCACTGGACAAGTAACACAAGGTGTTGGATCTGTAGAAGTTGCCGTTATACTAGTCCCTAAATTAGTTGTAGCATTAACCGTTGCCAAATTATAAACCACTCCCGCATCTATATCAGCTTGAGTAATAGTATAAGTTGCTGTATAACTTGTGGTATCATTGGCACCTGCCGCTAAACTAGCTATTGGAGTTCCTGATACTGTAGCATTATTATCTGTTATTGTTACATTAGTTAGGGTTTTATTACCTGTATTTTTTATGTTGAATGTATAATCTACTCTATCACCAACATTTACTTTTCCGTCCAAGTTAGCATCAACATAAATTCCTTCTTTAGTCACCGCAATTGATGAAGAATTACAAGACAAACTTCCACTACCACCATCATCACTTTCTGAAGTATTAACAAATGCGCCATATACATTAATCGAATTTACAACGCTTGCTACTGAATTCAATGTAAGTCTGATTTCATCAAAAGCTAAATTGGTTTTAAAACCAACATTATACACTCCTGGAGTAGACCCTAAAACATCAATACCTATAAGTGACAAATCAATCAATTGAACAGCAGCTCTTGATTCTTGTAAAACACCATTATTATAGGTGCTAATTGTCATAGATTGAAGTAAATTCACCTGAGCCAAAGTCCCTAAATCTTTAATCACATATCCTGCAAAAGTTCCTTTAGGATAAGTAAACAAATGATCTTTTACTGCAACAGAACCTGATCCTACAACCCCAGCAATCAAAGTAATATTGGTATAATCCGTTTTATCAGTCGTCAATAAATTACCAGTATTAGTCACCGCACAAGCAACACAAGCTACTCCATCAATACCCGTTTTATCACTATCGATTGTTACTGGAAAATCCGGATTTGACCAAACATAGTTTTTATTACACTCAACAACCGGATCACATAATTTTTGAAAAACAGAGTTGTAAACCTTAACGATTCCTAAATTTACAGAAGCTAAATTTTGAAAAGTAATTTGAACTTCATCAAAAGGCATTGAAGAAACAAAACCAACCGTTTGTTTTCCTGTTCCAACTAATAAATCAGTTCCAACAGCTACTAAAGCTCCATTGCCCGTTTTTGTTTCTTGCTGAACACCATTCAAATAAGTTGTTACTCTTATGGCATCAAAAGCACCAACAGTAAGCAAAGCTGGGTTTTCTATAGTATAACCTGCAAATGTCCCTGATGGATAATCGGCGATTTGATCTTTTACTGATAAACTTCCGGTTGTTCCAACTCCTACCGATAAATTAACTTCGGCATAATTGGTAAGATTGGCATCTATCAAATTATCCTGATTCACCACTGTACACAATGCACATACTAATCCATTAATACCCGAATTCACATTGTTAACATACACAGGATAAGTTGGAGCAGTCACAGCAGTTTGTACATTACAAGGTAAAGCTGGCCCTGCACAAAATTTTTCAAACAACGCTCCGTAAACTCTAGTTGTTCCTAAACTTACTCCCACTGTTTGATTAACGTATAATTTTACCTCATCAAAATCTTGAGTACTAACAAATCCTAATTTAAAACGTCCTCCGGAAGCAATTAATGAAACATTGGCAACCAAATTAGTTCCTGAAAATTGTTCTTTAAATACGCCATTTAAATAAGTAGAAACAACAACATTTCCTAAAGCAGCTAAACTTAAAACACCTGTATTCTCTACTTCAAAACCAGCATAAGTACCTGCTGGATAATCGGTAACTTGGTCTTTAATAGCGATACTTGCATTAGCCAAAGCACTAAGCGTGAAATTAATCGTAGCATAATCGTTATTATCAGCACTAATAGCATTTTCTTCATTAGTAATACTACCTACAGAAAGAACTCCTGAAAATCCTGTATTAGCTTGATCTATAGTAACTGGATAAGTAGGGAAACTTAATTTAGTAACAGTATTACATTCTAAAGCTGGCCCTGCATAATATTGTTTGACTACAGCATAGTAAACATTTGTAGAACTCAATAAAGATACTGTTCCATTTAAAACAATTTCAATAGCATCAAATGGTTTTAAAGTATTAAAACCAACCATACTTTCATTTGTACCAGAAAGCAAACTCAAACTTAATAAGGAATCTCCTGAGTTTGATTCTTGAAAAACACCATCAAGATATGTTTTTATTGTTATCCCGTTTAACAAATCTAGACTAAGAACTTGACTACCTGTTCCAATTTTAAAACCTGCAAAAGTACCAGCAACATAGGTTTTATTTAAAGTTCCATCTGTTACTCGTAATGTATTGACAACACCTACACTAAGAGCACCTGTACTAGCAGTTGCATAATTCGTTAAACTATTATCAATCAGATTATTCTCATTGCTTATACCACATCCTATACACAAAGTTGCCGTAGTACTTTTACTAACAGACAAATTAGCAAAATTAGTAGATACAAAAGGAACTGGATCTGCAGCATTATTTTGTCCAAAAGAATTTAAAGACAACAAAACCAACCCTAAAAACAGGAATAACTTATTAAGTCTGTTTTTTAATTGCGTGATTTGAATAAAGTTTTTATCAGATAAATCAAGGTAGTAGTTTCTCATAATCTAAAGAATTTAATTTTGATTTAAATCAATATTTAGGTTTTTTAATACGAATACTAATACTGCAGAAAATGTAAAACCTAAGAACAGTAGTGATTTATTGACAAAATTAAATTATTGGATATCGAAAATGTTGAAATATTAGTAGATATAAAACGACAACTTAACAAAATAAAAACTACTAAAAAACTAATTATATTCAATTACAAAATGGACATATTCCTACAAAAAAAGTTAAATATATTGGTATATTTGTAAAATGATTTAAAATAAAGTTGATGGAAATTACCTTCTTAATCATACAATTTCCAAGATTATCCTAGTTATTATTTTAAAAATCAACTTAGTATCCCTTTTAAAAATTGAAACAAGCCAAAGCAAATACTATTACCTTTTTAATTATAATATTAACTGCTTGTTCCATGTTGATAGTCATTAACTTTTATACAATAAAAACCTTATCAGCAACCAGAGCTTATGTAAATGGTGAATCGCGTTACTCTAAAGGGCATAACGTTGCAACTCGAAATCTGATTAATTATGTATTTACTTCTAATGATGAATATTGGACAAAATTCAAATCAAACATTAATATTTCTATAGGTGATGGTAAAGCGAGAGTGGCATTAACTAATAAATTAGATAAAGAAACCATAAAACAAGGCTTTAGAGAAGGGAAAAACCATGAAGAAGACTTGAATGACATGATTTGGTTATTTGATAATTTTAAAAACGTCTGGTTTTTAAAAAAAGCAATTGCCGAATGGGAAGTGGGCGATGGTTTAAACATGGAGTTGTATCAAATAGGACTTGATATAAAACAAAAATTAACCAATAATCGATTAGATAATGAATCCAAAATCAAAATACTCATACAATTAGACGAGATTAATAAAAAAATAGCCCTTAGTGAGGAAAAATTTTCGAATTTACTAGGAGATGGAACACGCAAAACCAACTATTATCTCCTCTTAACAAACATTTTTTTCATCTGTGTAATCGTATGCTCTATAAGCATTTACTATAGCGCAATGCTCCAAAAAATAATTAAATCAAAACAAGAGTTAAATCAACAAAAAGAACAACTCGAAGCTATAATCAAGGATTTAGAAAAAACAAAACAAGAATTACACACTGAAATTATTCAGCACAAAAAAATCATAGGCACCATAAGTCACGATATAAGAAGTCCTTTAAAATACATCCAACTCATTGCAAAACATCTAAGCAGTAATACCAAAAAAACAAAAGATGCTGTAGCATACAAATATGCTAATTCAATATACAAATCATCCTCTCAACTATATGAATTTACAAAAACACTCATTGAGTATTCTAAGATATATATAGAAGATAAAGATTACAATCAAGTGCACTATTCTGTCAATGAATTGATTGAAAGCAAGAAAAATTTCTTTGAAGAAATAGCGTTGAATAATGATACTAAAATCATAAACACTACCGATATAAAGTTAAAATCGAATATAAACATTAGAATTATTTCGATAATTATTCATAATCTGTTAGACAATGCAGTAAAAAACACCAATTCAGGTAGTATTGAAATTGGAGCCAAATCAGATTCTGAAAAAATAACCTATTGGGTTAAAGATACGGGCATAGGAATGAGTCCGGATATTATTGATTATTACACCAAATTATTTAAAAATAAAGATCCCGAAAAACTAATTTTAAGTACCTATGGTATAGGTTTACACCTAGTACTCGAATTATTAATAATACTCAAAGGAAATATTATATTTTCAAATCCCAATAATGATGGAACTATAGTAACTATAGACATCAATCTTAAATAAAATATTTAATCTAAATATTAAATCATGCAAAAAGAAATCCTTATAGTAGATGACCATTTAGTTGTAAGAACGGGTGTTTCAATAATTTTAGAAGAAAAATTAAAAAATATTGCAATATCAACAACAGAAAATTACACTGAAACTTTAGGACTTTTAAAAAAGAAAAAGTTTGATCTAATCATCTTAGACATTAATATTCCAGGTGGCCGAAACACAGCCATGATTCAAGAAATTAGAGATACACAAGCAGATGTTAAAATACTAATCTTTTCCGTTTATGAAGAAGACACACACGCCTGCCCTTATATTATTGCTGGTGCAAATGGTTATCTTAACAAATTGAGTGACAAAAAAAATTAACCAATGCCATAGATACTATTTTAAAAACAGGCAATTATTTAACTCCTGAAATCATCAAAGAATTAGTAAAAGCATCAACAAATAAAGAAAGTATCAATCCCTTAGACAAATTATCCAAAAGAGAAAGAGAAATTTCAGAACTATTAATTCAAGGTGACGGAAACATTGAAATTGCTAACAAACTAAGCATTCAACTCACAACCGTTAGTACTCATAAAAACAAAATATTCAACAAGTTAAATATTAAAAACATTGTAGAACTCATTACTTTATTTAAGAAACCTAATGGTTTAAACATCAATTAATTTCTTAAAAAACATTTCTTTACTCCATAAAAAAAAGCTAGATTCTTCTATTGAAAAATCTAGCTTTTTTAGTGAATAAAATGATGTAATATTATTCTTTATCATCAAACTTTTCGTGTTTGATAATTTTGGCATTTATCATAAAATAAATATGCTCTGCGATGTTAGAACAATGCTCCGAAATTCTTTCCAGATGTTTCAAAACAAGCACCAAATTAGTTCCTGATATAACTGCTTTAGAATTGGTTTTCATTTCATTTATAATTTCATGAATAGCATCATCACATCTGTTTTTGATACTTTTATTCAAAACGAATATCTCTCCAATAGCATTTTCATTACGTGTCAAAAAACATTCATTGGTTTTAGTATTTACTAACTCTACCGTTCTGGCCAATTCTCCTATATTAAACTTAGCAATCAAATCATGCTTATCTTTAATACTTTTCGTTTTCTTGATTATACTAATCGACAAATCGCCTATACGTTCAATCTCATTGCTAATTTGCATGGCCGACATAATAAAACGTAAATCGGAAGCAACAGGCTGTTGTAATGCAAAAATACTTTGACAAATTTCATCAATTTTCACATCTAATTTATCTATTTTCTGCTCCGTTTTCTTTACTTCTTTTCCTTCAGCAACAGGTTCTGACAGTAATGCATTTACCGATTCGTTTACCTGAATCTCTGCCAGCTTTCCAATCTTTACGATTTCATTTTTTAATTTTTCTAATTCTATTTCAAAGTGTGTCATACAATTTTAGATTTTAGATTATGGATTTTAGATTGCCTATCGGCTTGCAATTGAGGCCTTGCTTATCCAAATCTACCGGTAATATAATCCTCGGTTTGTTTTTTCTCTGGTTTGGTAAAAATAGTATTTGTTTTTCCCATTTCAATCAATTCTCCCATGTAAAAGAAAGCAGTATGATCACTTGTTCTAGCTGCTTGTTGCATGTTGTGCGTAACAATTATAATGGTGTATTTTTCTTTTAATTCATGAACCAATTCTTCAATTTTAGAAGTAGAAATTGGGTCTAAAGCACTCGCAGGTTCATCCATCAAAATAATTTCAGGGCTTACCGCCAAAGTTCGGGCAATACACAAACGTTGTTGCTGACCTCCTGACAATCCCAAAGCGGAATCATCCAAACGGTCTTTTAGCTCATCCCAAATAGCCGCTTGACGCAAAGACGTTTCTACAATTTCATCCAATTGCGTTTTATCTTTTATTCCATTGATTTTTGGGCCGTAGGCAATATTTTCATAAATAGATTTCGGAAAAGGATTTGATTTTTGGAAAACCATCCCAATCTTTTTTCTAATATTCACCACATCCACATTCTTATCATAGATATCCACTCCTTCCACAAGCATCTCCCCTGTAATGGAAACGCTCGGAATTAAATCATTCATTCTGTTAATACATCTCAAAAAAGTAGATTTACCACAACCAGAAGGCCCAATCAAAGCAGTCACTTTATTAGCTGGAATCTGCATCGAAATTTCTTTTAATGCCTTTTTTTCTCCATAGTATAATGACAAATCATTAACCTGTATTTTTATATCTTTCATTTTATTTTTATTACGTCTAAAATAATATTTTTTGCTGAATAAAATTATTTTGCTTTTCTTCTAATTCTTGATCTGATTACTACAGCTACTAAATTTAATGATAATGTCAGAATTAATAAAACCAACGTAGTAGCAAACTGAATTGGCATTGTTTTCTCGACATCTGAAGATTGGGTTGACATGATATAAACATGGTACCCCAAATTCATGAATTGGTCACTTAAAGATTTTGGTAAAGTGGCCAAATAATAAGCCGCACCGGTAAACAAGATTGGTGCTACTTCTCCTGCCCCTCTACTAACGGCCAAAATAGTTCCGGTCATAATTCCAGAAATAGATCCAGGGAAAACCACTTTTCTGATTGTTTGCCATTTTGTAGCTCCTAATGCCAAACTAGCTTCACGTAATTCCCTTGGAATCGTTTTTAAAGCTTCTTCAACAGAAACAATAATTACAGGAAGCGTCAATAATGCCATCGTTAAACTGGCCCATAAAATATTAGGCTGTCCCCAATGCAATTCTCCTCCATTGAATGTTTTATCGATACCTCCTCCAACAAATTGAATAAAAAATCCGAGTCCGAAAAGACCAAAAATAATAGACGGCACTACCGCCAAAGTTCGAATAGAAAAACGAACCGCAGCAGCAAACTTAGAATTTTCACGTGCATATTCTGTCAAATAAATAGCTGTTACCGTTCCAAAAGGAACCGCCGCTATCGACATGACAACAACTAAAATAAAGGTCCCTATCAAGGCTGGAAAAATTCCACCTTTAGTCATTCCGTCCGTTGGAAAAGAACTGATGAAATCCCAAGAAAATTTCTCGCGTCCTTGATAAACAATGATTCCCAAAATGATAAACAAAATGGCAATAATTAAAATAACCGCAATTTGTGTCAATCCCACAGCTGCTTTTTCTTTAATATCTTTTCCTTTCTTCTTAGTCTTGAAAAAAGGGTTTTCTGTTATGCTAATTTCTTTTTCCATTTTTATTTACCTTGGAATTTTTTGATTAATCTTCCTTTGACATAAAATTCTGCTACTGCGTTTAATATAAATGAGAAAATGAAAAGCAAAGACCCTATAAAAAACAAAACGCTATAATGAGTTTCTCCAAAAACAGTTTCGGCCATTTCAGAACCAATAGTCGCTGCAAAAGTTCGCACACTCTCAAACGGATTCGCCGACAATAATGCTGCATTCCCGGTTGCCATAAGTGCAATCATCGTTTCACCAAAAACACGACCAATACCTAAAAGCAAGGCGGCAAAAATACCCGGTGTTGCCGCTGGCAAAATTACCGAAAAAGCGGTTTGTGCTTTGCTGGCTCCCAATGCTAAACTGGCTTCAGTATAGGTTTTAGGAACTGCCGAAAGTGCATCTTCTGAAATGGTGTAAATAATTGGAATAGCTGCCAATGCCATCGCAACACCACCTATAAAAGCATTCAATCTTGAATCATAACCAAAAATATCCTGAAAAAAAGTAGCCAAGACCATCATAGCAAAAAATCCAATTACCACTGATGGAAAAGCAGCTAGCATTTCGATAATGGGTTTTATGATTTCTTTTCTTCTGTTGGAAGCAAAACAAGAAGTGTAAACCGCTGCTAATATTGCCAAAGGTCCAGCAATCAACATAGCGATTACGGTTACTTTTAAAGTTCCTATAAGCAAACCAATCAATCCAAAACGTGGATGTTCTGAAACTGGAACCCACTCTGTAGTAAAAAAAGTACTCCAGGTTTTATCGGCTCCTTCTTCATTTTGGGAAACAGCATCCATTGTTTCATCAGATGAAGCAACAGACAAATCTTCTTTTGGCGTGTCTCCATAGGCTTCCGGTTTCAAATCTGCATTGGAGACAGGCTCAGAACCATAAGTTTCGGGCTTTAATTCCTCTGTAGGTTCTGTTCCGTATGATTCCGGTTTTAACTCTTCAGTTGTTTCTGAACCATAGGATTCAGGCTTCAAATCCTCAGCAGCTCCTCCGTATGATTCGGGTTTATCTCCAGTTGTAGCTTGAATTTCTGTTTTAGCTTTAGCATCATTTCCAAAACTAAACAATGGCAATGATTCTTTGAAAACAAAAAAGAAAATCAAGAAAATTATCGCAATAGACAAAAAAGCTACCGATGATATGATTTTTTCGGCTAGAAATTCAGAAAGTCTGAATTGCTTTTTTAAGCTTTCCTTGGTAAAAGTTTGTTTGATGGGTAATTGGGAATTCATCTTATTTATTTAGGAATTCGTATAGTGTAAACACAAATATCCCCCACTTAAAAAAAATGAGGGATACTTTATTTGTTCTTATTTTAAAGGGTAATATCCAACTTCAGCAATAAGACCTTGACCCGCAGGACTCAAAATCCAATCTACAAACGCTTTGGTTTCACCAGTTGGTTTTGATTTCAAGTACATGTACAAGTATCTTGTAATTGGATAAGTATGATTTTTGATTGTAGCTGCTGTTGGCAAAATCGCAGGACTTTTATCGTCTTTCTTAACTGCACAATCTTTCACGCCTTCAGCATAAGCTGCTCCACCGTAACCAACAGAATATTTATCTTTTTTTACAGCATTTACAATTGCAGCTGTTCCTGGCAATGTTTGACAAGTTGGTGAGAAATCTGTTTTAACTACATTATCTTTAAAGAAACCAAAAGTTCCTGAACTACTTTCTCTACCGTATAATTTAATAGGAGCATCTGGACCACCTACTTCTTTCCAGTTGGTAATTTTACCAGCGAAAATTTGTCCAATTTGCTTAAGAGTCAAAGATGCAACTGGATTGGCTTTATTCAAATATACTGACAAACCATCTTTAGCACAAGGAATTTCAACACCAAGAGTATTATATCTTGCTTTTAATTTTTCTACTTCAGAAGACTTAATTGGACGACTTGAATTAGCAATATCTGTAGATCCATTAATTAATGCAGCCAAACCTACTCCAGATCCACCACCAGTAACCTGAATAGAAGCTCCTGGATTTTTCTTCATGTATACTTCAGCCCATTTTTGAGACAAAATAACCATGGTATCAGACCCTTTTACGGTCACTTTATTAATTGTTGTAAAAGAAAAACCTACTGTCATCACAACTAATAAAATTGCTGCGATTTTTAAATTTTTTGTTTTCATCTATTTGTTTTTTTTTAATTATTCTTGTTTATTAAAATCTAGCTTGTAATCTAAGTGTAAAAATATTATCGTGTTTATCTTTTATGTAATCTGCTCCGGCATTTAGAGATTTTTCATTAACAGGTAATGTATAACAAGCCATTACTTTAATGTAATCATTGAAATAGTATTGCCATGCGAATGCCCAGGTATTGTATTTCAAATCATCCTTTGTTTTAACTCCATCTCCGGATAATTTAGTGTTTGGGTCAAAAACATCATATCTCAAAGAAACCTCATTTACCTTACCTACATTTTTAACGAATGAAATATAATAACCTTCTACATTTCTTACTTTATTAGCGCTGAACAATGAGTTAACTTGAGCTGCATTTGTTGTTCCTGAATAAGTTCCTCTAATGTATTCTCCTTTTAAAGATAAACCTCCCAAGAAATCATAGTACACCTGCATCTCTGCGCCAAACAATTGTTTCTTCATTTTATCTCCTACATTAGGTGTAAATGAGTTATTATTCACATCTGAAAACACTGTTGGAGTAGGAGTTGTTTGAGCAATTACAGTAGTAGTCCCAAGATATGTATGTGCTCCAAAATCAACACCTAAACCTTTACTTGGGAATTTCAATGAATAAACCGCTCTAGCCATTATATCTTTTCCATTATCAACATCTTTTGCTTGATTAGCTAAAGCTCCTGCACCAAAATTACCATTTAATACTGCAAATTGTAATTTTAAAGGAATTTCGAAATTTGTAGCAAAATCCGCTTCTAATTTAGCTCCTTGATCTCTTTCAGTAGGATAAAGTGTTCTGGTCATCAAAGTTCTTTCGGCAAATTCTCTTGATGCAGAAGAATATTCTACCTCATAAGTTGGTCTGTTAAACTGCCCAACCCATAAAGAGAAGGTATTTAACCAGCGGTCATTCAACTGCACAAAAGCATCTTTCATAGTAACTTGATGTGCTTCAAAGTTGGGTTGCAAAACAAAATTCACTCCATCAATAGGTTTATATGTAAATTTAATCCTTGCTCTTCTGATGTAAAATGAGTTGTCTTCATAGGCTGATCCTCCTGTTACTGGTATGCCGTGCTGAGTACCGTCTGAAGCCCATGAATCGTACATTTCATATTGTGCTTGTATATAACCCGAAACTTTAATTTTGGCCAATTCATTAACAACTGATTCCACAGCCGAAAATTTCTCCTCAAAGCCTGCTAATTTCATTGAATGTTCATCTACAGATTCTTTTAACTGATTGATATCCACTGTTTTTAAAGTATCAACATTCTCTGTTTTAACACTATCATTTGTAACCTCTTGCGCATTAGTCCAAACTGATGTCATCACTAAAACTGCAAATAAAATTTTTTTCATTTTTATTATATGATTAATTTTTTTTGCAAATTTCAGCCTGCTATGTTAAGCTAATGTTAACACAACATTATGTTGATGATAAATTAATGTTTACGTAAGAATAAAACCCCATATATTAATTAATTGTGATTAAATCGTTTACTTTTAAATAAGATAAAACTTATTTTTTTATTTATTAAATTATATTTTTTTTAAAATTCACAGCTTTTAAAAGCTTTAAAAACTAAAAAAACATCAATTAATTCTTATACAATATCTTTTTCTTTCATTGCTTTTTCGATCGTGAATGAAAACTCAGAACCAATTCCAAATTCACTTTCTACATATATCTTCTCCTTATGAGCTTCGATAATATGTTTCACAATGGCCAATCCTAATCCCGAACCTCCTTCAGATCTGGAACCACTTTTATTTACGCGATAAAAGCGCTCAAAAAGCCTTGGGATATTTTGCTGTTCTATTCCTTCGCCATCATCACTTATTCGAACTAAAACTTTTTCTTTGGTTAAATTCACCACAGCAACTTCTGTAGCTCCTTCTTTTTTACCATATTTAATTGAATTCACAATTAGGTTTTCAATAACTTGTTGAATTCGGTCTTTATCCGCTTTAACAAAATTGGGACGGATGTATTCGTTTTCAAAATTCAGGGTAATTTTTTTCTTGTCGGCTTTCATCTCTAACAGGTCAAAAACATTGCGAATCAATTCAACAATATCAAACTCGGTTATCTCTAAATTCAAATCTCCAGATTCTAACTTCGTAATCATATCCAAATCTTCTACAATATATATAAGACGCTCTACTCCTTTATCGGCACGTTTTAAATATTTTTTTCGAATAGCCTTATCTTCCATCGCCCCATCTAATAAAGTGGAAATATAACCCTGAACTGTAAATAATGGTGTTTTCAACTCATGTGATACATTGCCCAGAAATTCCCTTCTATATTCTTCACGAACTTGCAGCATTTCGATTTCCAATTTCTTATCGGTAGCAAACTTCTTAACTTCTCTAGTTAAAGTTTCCATATCAGTTGTAATGGGCTGATTGATTAGAGTACTGGATTCTAATAAAGAAACATCATCGTATATTTTTTTAACTCTTCTATAAATGAAGCGTTCTACACGATATTGCAATACCAAAAAAGAAAAAAGATAAATAGCAAAAACGAAGACAATCCCAAAAACCCATAGACTTTGAATAGGAGCTTTAAAAATAATTATCGCCAAGAAGATAACAAAACCAGTAGAAAAAAGACTGATGTAAAATGCCGATTTTATGGCAAATTTATAGGTTTTTTTAAAGCTAATTTTCATTTATTTATTTCTTGATGTTTAAAGTATAATAGAATAAAAATACTATACTTCAAATTTATAACCTACTCCTTTAATGGTTTTAAAAAGATCATCGCCAATTTTTTCACGAAGTTTTCTAATATGCACGTCAATAGTTCTTCCTCCTACAACTACTTCGTTACCCCAAACCTTATCCAGAATTTCATCTCTTTTAAATACTTTTCCAGGTTTTGAAGCAAGAAGATAAAACAACTCAAACTCTTTTCGAGGCAAAGAAATCTCGATATCGTCTTTTATGATTTTGTATTCTTCACGATTAATTTCGATTCCTCCTACATTTAGTGTTTCACTGTCTTGTCCAGTTGTTTCTTTCAATCTTCGCAACAAGGCTTTCACTTTACTTACTAACAACTTTGGCTTAATAGGTTTAGTAATATAATCATCGGCTCCTGCATCAAAACCAGCTACTTGAGAATAGTCTTCGCTTCTTGCAGTCAGGAATGTTATAATTACATCTCTTAATTCGGGAATGTTTCTAATATTTTCACAAGCCTCCATACCATCCATTTCTGGCATCATGACATCCATAATAATTAAATCAGGTAATTCCTTTTTGGCTTTAGCAATAGCTTCTCGACCATTAGAAGCTGTTACAATTTGATAGCCTTCTTGAGTTAAGTTATAACCTACAATCTCTAAAATATCCGGTTCGTCATCTACCAATAAGATCTTTGTGTTTTTCTTTTTCATATCTAGCAAATTTTCTTTTGCGATTGTAAATGTAACAATAAAAAAACAGCATAAAAGCCGTGTTAACCGTAATTTAAAGAGATAACAATTTAGTAATGTTAGAGCAACATAATCATAACAACCGATTAACACGAACTTTACAAAGCTGCTATTTCTTTGCAAAAAATTTAATCAATTATGAAACTTAGATTATTCATTCTAACACTTTTTATCACTACAATTAGCTTTGCTCAAAGTAAAGGTACAATTTCAGGGGTAATAACAGACAAAGATTCTAATAATGAGACATTACCCTTTGCAAATGTTCTTATAAAAGGAACAAAATTTAATGCCACTACTGATATTGACGGAAAATATTCTATTTCTATCACTCCAGGAAGCTACATTATTCAGTTTAGCTTTGTTGGATACGAACCTAAAGAACTCCCTGTAAAAGTAACAGAAGGAGCTAAACTAACTATAAATCAAGCTTTGTCTTCAGGAGCATTCACCCTTAAGGATGTTGTGGTAAAAGCTACTGTTAATAGACAAAAAGAAACTGCATTATTATTAGAACAAAAAAATGCAGTGGAGATTAAGCAATCAATTGGTGCACAAGAAATGTCCCGAAAAGGAGTTAGCAATGTGGAGCAAGGATTAACAAAAATCACTGGAGTAACTAAAGTAGGATCAAGAGGTATTTTTGTTAGAGGATTAGAAGACCGCTATAACAACTTATTAGTAAACAACCTAAGCGCACCTTCAAACAATCCTTATAGAAAAATACTTCCTTTAGATATATTTTCAACTGATATTGTTGGAGCTATTGATGTTTACAAAACTTTCAACACTAATATTTCAGGAGATTTTGCAGGAGCAACATTCAATATAGCCACTTCAACAACCAGCAAAAGTGAAACTAAACTTAACATCGGTTTTGGGTATACCACAAACAATAACTTATCTCCTTTTCTTTTAGCTTCTGACATTAAAAATACAAAAGGTCTATTAGGTTTATCAGGAGGTGATAGAAGCTTATCTAGTGCATTAGGAAGCACTCCTTCTAATCATGTTTTAACTACAAATGAATCTTTAGAAACTTTAAAATCGGGATGGAACGTATCAGAAACAAAGAATCCGTTAAACACAAGTATTAATTTCTTACATTCTGAAAAATTCGATCTGACTGAGGGCAAGCATTTTTCTTATTTATTATCTTTAAATGCAGAAAACAGCTATAGCATTCTAAAAGGTATCAGCAATACCTTTGACACTAATGGAACTTACAACAACAATACTATAAATTCAGAGTATCATTATAAAACAGCTGTATCTTCATTATTAAATTTAAACTATAAAACAACTAAATTAAACCTAGTCTCTAACACGTTTTATTTACGTTCTACCGATAATTTAATCCAAGATCAAAAAGGAGCTTTTAGCGGATTATTAGAAAATAAAAATGTATTAGTAAGAACAAATCAATTAGACCAATCAGATTACATTAACTCACAATTATTGGCAGATTATAAAATTGGAAATAATGAAACTCAAAAACTAAAAGCTGGCGTTTCATTTGCAACAACTTCTTACCAACAGCCTGATAGAAAATTTTTTAAATCAAACTTAGACTCAAACAATAACATAAGTGTGAGCTACGGAGGAAACAACTTCATTAGACAATATTTAGACATTGACGGAAATTCATTCGTTTCCGGATTATTAGAATATAATTTAAAATTTGGAAAAGAAGCTCAAAATGCAATTTCATTTGGATACAACGGAAATTTATCAAACACTAGTACTTCGTACCGATTTATAAAAACAAACAGTAACTCTAATAAAACTGTAAACGGCTACATAAATTCAGACATTGACAGCATACTAGAATCTGATTTAGTAGCAGGAAATTTCAACTATCAAGAAAACTCTAATGCTAGTTATAAAACGAAACTAAACGAAAATACCAATGCTGCCTATTCAAATCTTTTATTCAAAATAAATGAGAAATGGGAGATCAATGGTGGTGTTCGTTTTGAAAAATTCACCAGAGACATCAACTACCGCTTTAATGGTTCTTTTTCTGATCCTTTTGACAAAAAGAAATTTGACAAAAACTACTTCCTTCCGGCTATTAATATAAAATATGCTTTAGTAGAAAGAGCAAATCTTCGTTTTGCAGCTTCTAAAAATTACACTAAGCCAGTTACAATGGAAGTTATTCCAATCTCTTACATCAATGGTGATGGAACAAGTGTACAAGGAAATCCTTTCTTAGTAAATAGCGACAACTTAAATTTTGATTTAAAATATGAATTTTTCCCTACAAGTAAAGAGCTTTTCGTAATTAGTGCTTTTGCTAAACATTTGGATAACCCAATCGAAAGAACCTTTAGAGGTGAAGCAGGTGGAAACATCACGACATTTCTTAATTCTAAAAAAGCCGACTTATACGGTATTGAAATTGAAGGAATTCTTGACTTAGGAAGATTAAGCTCAAACTTAGATCAATTTTCTATTGGCTTAAACACAACCATAATGAAAAGTGATGTTACTGTAAACCCAATCACTATCGATAGAACTACAGGAAATCCAATAGAATCTGCTGAAACACATCAAAAAAGAGAACTACAAGGCGCTTCTAAGTGGCTGGCAAATGCTGATTTAAAATACGAATTTAATTTTACTGAGAACTGGAGCAACACCGCAAATCTAGTTTACTCCGTTTTCGGAAAAAGAATTTATAGTGTGGGCTCTTTAGGATTAGACCATATTTATGAACTTCCAGTACAACAACTAGATTTTGTATGGACAAGTAAAATATCAGATAAATATTCTTTGAAATTTGGTGTAAACAATATATTAAATCCTAATAGAAAGCAAATCATTGGAAGCAATAACAATAGTAATATAAACTTTATTGCAGATTCTAATATAATTCAAGAATACAAAAAAGGAGTCGGTTTTTCATTAAACTTCGGATACACTTTCTAACACACACATCCTAATAATATCATTAAAGACTGCCATAACAAGCAGTCTTTTTTCATTTATTAAATTAACATAGTTAACATTATGTTTATCTAAAATTTAGGTTTTACTAACTATAGTATAACCATTAGCTAACCTTAGATTGCTCCCTCGATTATACATTTGTCGTATTAAATTTAAACACAAAAACAAAATGAAAAAATTAATTTTAAGCTTAACAATTTTATCAACTATTTTTGTTAGTTGTACAAATGACAATGGATCATCAACTGCAGATCCTGTTGTAGGCGAAATAACTGGTACAATTACAGCCAATAAAACTTTTGCAAAAGGAACATATACTTTAAAAGGTATTGTAAAAGTTGCATCTGGAGTTACAGTTACATTTGACGCTGGATCTACTATCACAGCTGACAAAGCAACTGGAGACAATGCATTTGTAGTATTAAATGGAGGAAAAGCAATAATGAATGGTACTGCATCAGAACCAATTATTTTTACAGAAAAATCAGGAATTCCAGGATCATGGGGAGGAATTATCATGTATGGAGATGCTCCTATAACAGGTGCTGGTGGACTTACAAGTTTATTGTCAGAAGATGGAAATTCATTAAACTATGGTGGTACTAATGCTGCTCACAATGGTGGTTCATTAAAATATGTAAGAGTAGAATATGCTGGTTCTAAATTAGCAGATGGTAACAAAGAAAACAACGGTTTCACTTTCTATGCTTGTGGTACAGGAACAACATTAGATCACTTAGTTTCTTACAAAGGAGCTGATGATGGATATGAATTCTTTGGTGGTACAGTAAGTATGACAAACGCAATTTCTTACGGAAATTATGATGATGCTTTTGACTGGCAAGATGGATGGAGAGGACAATTGAATACTAACTGGTATGGTCTTCAAGTTACAAAAGGAAACTTTGGAATGGAAATCGAAGCTTCAAGTAACAATAATGCTTTTGGTCCAAAAGTAGACGGAATTACCCTTAAAAGAATTGCTGGATGTACACCTGAAGTAGTTGGTGATGTACAAGTTGACTGTTTCCAATTTAAAAAAGAAGGAAATGGAGAATACAACAATATCATTATCGATGGATACGGAAACTACACTGAAGGTTCAACTATCTACCAAGGAGCTGCTGTAAAAATTCAAGATGCTGCAACAAATACTGATCAAGTAAATGCTAGTAGAATTAAACTTACTAACGTAAAAATTACAAATACTACACAAACTCTTCCTGTTGGTGCTACTTCTGCAATTGTTGTAAGTTTCCCAGTTGGTTATTTTACTACAAGTACAACTGCAACTGGAGCAACACTTACTACAGGAGCTTGGGCTACTGTTGGTGGAATAAATTTGATACAATAACACATAGAGATAAACTCTTTTACTCAATCAAACACCTCTTTTTTTAAAGAGGTGTTTTTTTTTGGCATACTATTTGATTTTTTGTATATTTACTACACAAAATCAAGCTAATGAAAAAAAACTACTTTTATAGTATCATTTTAATGGTTTTTTTCTGCTCCCTAAGCGTCACTGCTCAGGAAAATAAGCCGCAAACTAACCTCAACGCTCCCTCAGTTATTGAGGGCTTGAATTTGTACCCAAATCCCGTAAGCAATGGTCGAGTAAGCATCTCAACTAAAAATGATGGCGAAAAAGAAATCATCATTTTTGACCTTCTGGGAAAAAAAGTACTTCAAACCCTTCTCAATTCCAGAGAGCTGAACATATCTAATCTAATGCCTGGTGTTTATATCATCAAGATTAATGAGGGAAATGCAACAGCAACACGCAAACTTATTGTAAGATAAAATACAAATCCTGAAATAACATTAAAAGCTTCAATTAACACTTGAAGCTTTTTTTATTCCAAACAAAAGGCATTTAACACCATTTTTTAATATGTTTTTTAATTCAATTGTTGTGGTATAATGCCGTTGTATATTTCAATAAGTCCAATTTTCATTGGACTTATTTGAGACAACAAACGGTATAATTTATACCTTTGCTAAAAAAAATTCTTGATTACAGCTACTGATATATTTACTATTTCGAGTCAAAAGCAATTTGAAAAAATAGTTTTGAAAGTTTTCCGTTTTCAATATGAGAACAACTTGGTGTATAAAGAATTTTGCGACTTTTTAAAAACTGATGTACAAAAGGTAAAATCTTTGCAACAAATTCCATTTTTACCCATTCAGTTTTTCAAAAGCCACAATGTAGTTTCTAATACTAATCCTATTCAAACTACCTTTAGCAGTAGCGGAACTACGGGCATGATTACCAGTAAACATCTTGTAACCGATGTAACTCTTTACGAAGAAAGTTACCGAAAAGGCTTTGCTGAATTTTATGGAAATATCGAAAACTATGTTGTCTTGGCGCTGCTTCCATCTTATTTGGAAAGAGAAGGTTCTTCGTTGATTTATATGGTTGAAGATTTAATCCAACTTTCCAATCATCCCGAAAGTGGTTTCTATCTCCACAATCATGACGATTTGATTAAAAAATTAATCGAATTAGATCAATCAGGACAAAATGTCATTTTAATTGGTGTTACATATGCTCTACTCGATTTAATCGAAAAAGAAAAATTCAACCTCCAAAATACCATTATCATGGAAACTGGCGGAATGAAAGGCAAACGCAAAGAAATGATTCGTGAAGAATTACACGAACAATTGTGTAATGGTTTTGGCGTTTCAGCCATCCATTCGGAGTACGGGATGACCGAATTGCTCTCGCAAGCTTATTCCCTTGGAGAAGGCGTCTTTGAATGTCCTTCCTGGATGCAAATCCTTATTCGCGATACTGAAGATGCGTTGACCTATATTCCACAAGGAAAAACAGGTGGTATCAATGTGATTGACCTTGCCAATATCAATTCCTGTTCGTTTATTGCTACGCAAGATTTGGGCAAAAAATATCCCAATAATTCTTTCGAAGTATTGGGACGTTTTGATAATTCGGATATACGGGGTTGTAATTTGATGGTGATATAATTACTTATCCACTTTACTAATTTTTAATTGATCGGATTCTAAATCCTTAGCAGAAGCGGTTAACACTATCGGACTCTTTAAATTTTTCGTTTTAAGAACAATCGTTGCAATTCCAGCTTCGGATTTTACGGGATTTTCTCCAATTAATGCTGCATTTTCTCCGCTTAGAGCAAAAGTCACTTCGTTTGTTGCCGTTGGAATAACAGTTCCATTCGCATCAGTAATTTTAGCATATACAAAAACCACATCAGGAGCATTCGGATTGATTGCTTTTGACGAAATATCATAACTCAATTCGATTTTTACAGCGCTTTCAGGAGTTTTTACCACATTAGAAACTACTTTTTCTCCTTTAATAAATCCTTCGGCACGCAAAGTTCCGGGAATAAATTTGTCCAGCTTGAAAACAAACGGAGGATGTTGTAAGACATCACTGTTTCCATTTACAAATGGTTTTTCTTTGGATACCAAAACATCGTTTAAATACAAGGCCACTTCGTCACAATTGCTGTAAACAGTTATATTCAATGGGGAATTTGCTGTCCAATAATTCGCAATTTGCACCATTGGCCCAGAAACCAATTTGGAATCTAAAACTACATTGGCATTACGCTGGCTTTGATAAAAGTAATAGGCAAATTTTGGAATCCTGAAAATATCGCTTATTCCTGAACTCTCTAAATCATTGCTGTAACCGCGATTGTAGTCAAACATCACCCAATTAGCCTCTCCTATTGTTTGCGCCCCTTTTCTATTCGAATTGGCCGCTTCCTGAAAATTATAAGCCTGTTGCAACAATCGTTTTTCGCCATTAGCACGCAGCTGTCGTGAAGTTCTTTCTTCTTCTTTCAAATTAGCAAATTCGGTTTGGTTGAATCCGGCATTCTGTGCATAATATTCCCAATCCCCATATTCAGCAATGAAAATTTTACGATTTCCTTTATTGTATTTTGTCCAATAATTTGGTGCTTTCCCATGTTGTCTTGCCGGAATGAAAAGATCGTAATATGGATTATCAATCCAACAGGCACTATAATTATGCGGAAAAGGCAATTCTTCTTTTAACGCCTTAGTCGCTTCCTTCATGAAATCCTGACTCATTTGAGTTTCATTCAGAGACGCTTCCCAGAAAATAATACTCGGATGATTTCGGTCTCTTCTTGCCATATCGCGAATGTCCTGAATTGCATTTTTTTGAAAAGTTTCATTCCCAAAAAACTGCCAGCCTGTTAAGCTGTTCATGACCAGAATTCCTAATTCGTCACAGGCATCCAAGAAAGCTTCGGCATGCGGATAATGCGATAATCGCACAAAATCGAATCCTGCATTTTTAATTTTTACCGCATCGCGATACTGGGCTTCATCGGAAATTGCATAGCCTACATACGGATATTCCTGATGTTCGTTTGTTCCAGTAATATATAATTTTTCATCATTCAGATAATAACCATCCTCTTTCAGTTCTGATTTTCGGATACCTACTTTTTCAGAATAACTGTCAACAATTTTGTTATTTGAAAGTATTTGAACTTCAAGATGGTATAAATTGGGTTTTGAAATCGACCATAATCTCGGATTTTTCACCACAATCTTTTGTGTAAAAGCTTGGTTCGAATTGGCCGCAATCTTAAATACTTTCGATTTAAATTCTAATTTCTCTCCCTCTTTATTAGTTAGTACACATTTCAATGCAACCGCTTTTTTAACCGAAAAATCATTTTTTAAATGCACTTGAACGCTTCCCTCAGCTTGATCTTTATTGATGTTTTCAAAATTCACATAAATACCACCACTTGCTTTTTGGTTGGCTTGAACTGCATTGGTAATGTACAATTTATCTGTGGTAATCATATATACATTTCTGTAAATTCCACCATAATAGTTAAAATCCAAATCCTTCAATGGCTTGCCCGGCAAAAATTCCGGATTGTCCTCATTGTTGACTTTGACTTTTATTATATTCTCTTTTTTGGCTTTCAAAAAAGCGGTAACATCAACGGTAAATGGCAAATAGCCTCCTTTGTGATTGGTCAGTTTTTGGTCGTTAATCCAAACATCGGCTTCCTGCATTACCCCTTCAAAATAAAGAAACACTTTCTTGTTCGTAAAATCTCCTACTTTAAACTTTTTTTGGTACCATGAGGTTCCCTGAAACTGGTTGTTTACCACCAAAGGCTCGATTTTAGCCGTATGCGGAATGCTAACTTTCTCCCAGTTCGAATTGTTTTCTTCTCTTTTAAACTCCCAGTCTGAACCAAAATTGACTTTTGTTCTCGATTGCGAATTGGCTTTTTCGACAGAAAAAACCAAGAGGATTAGTAATGAAAAAATAATTTTATTAGTGATGCTTTTCATAAGTTTCAGTAATTAATTTTATTTAAAAGCATCTAAGGCCGTTGATGGTTTCCCATTAGACTGCCATGCACTCAGTTGATAACCGCTCCAACTTTTCTCTCCTTCTGGCTCCCAATAAATAACTCCCAATCCTTTATTATTTGGCACATTTTTAACCGCATTAATTACGGCCGTCAACATTTCCTTGGTATTTTGGGCTAAGGTATAATCGCCACCAACCTCAACAACCATGACTTCTTTTCCGTATCTGGAAACCATATCATTTAGATTATTTTGCAAGTCGGCAATAGTAGCTTTATAATCACTTTTTAACCAATATGGGTAATAAGACATCCCAATTACATCATACTTTACGTTATTTGCTTTGGCATTATCAAAAAACCATCTGAATCTTCCATTATCATTTCCCTGATCAAGATGCACAATTACTTTGATGGCAGCATTCACTGCTTTTGTAGCCTCATAGCCTTTGTTTAAAAGTTGCGCCAGTTGACCAAAATTAGAAGATTTCCCTTCCGGCCATAACATACCATCAGGAATTTCATTGCCCACTTGTACCCATTCTGGCGTTACTCCAGCCGTTTTTAAGGATGTCAAAACATCAAAAGTATGTTTATAAACATCATTTAATAATTCTGAAAAACTATGATTTGCCCAGGCAGCAGGTTTAGCTTGTTTTCCGGGATCGGCCCAAGTATCACTGTAATGAAAATCAATCATGATGCGCATCCCTAATTTTTGGGCACGTACAGCCATAACTACAGTTTCGGCAGGACTGCAATGTCCGCTGGCTTTGTCATTTGAAGGATTTACCCAAACACGAAGACGAATGGTATTAATCCCTCTGTCTTTCAATAGTTGCAAACAGTCTTTTTGTGAGCCATCGACATCATAAAATTTATATCCGGTAGCTTCCATTTGAGGTAACCAGCCCACATCGGCTCCTTTTGAAAAGACAAACCCTTCAGGTAGCGTAGGTGTCACAGTTGGATCTTCAGCATTTTGAGCATTACTACAAGAGTAAGTTATTAACATTAACAATGCCGTGAGCATCATTATGAATTTTACTGACGAATTTTTCATTTCTGTTATTATAATTAATTTAATTTAATTGTTTTATCAATAGCATTAATTGTAACGGTATAAGTTCCCGGAGTGCCTACAAACTTAAAATTCGCATCACCACTTCCATCATTTTGAAATTTTGAATCTATAACATAACCCGCATCTGCATAATGCTTGTAATTATTATTGGTATCCCAAACTCCTTTGCTTTCAAAAAATCTAAAAACTCCAGCCGAGAACGCAAAAGTTGCTTGCCAAATATCAGGACTTATTTCAACAATTTTAGTTTCGCCTCCGCTAAAATTCCATCCTCCCGGTGTTGCATCACCTACAGCCCAAAGTGGACCTGATGGATTTAGAACAATCGTTTTTTTAACGCTATCGACTACCAATTCATAAATACCGGGAGTGCCATCAAAAACAAAATTATAATCTCCCGAACCTTCACTTATCAATCGGGAATCTATTGTAAATCCTTTACCTTTATAGTATTCATAATTTAATCCTGTTGCCCAGTTATTTTCGGCAGTAAAGAATCGGAATTTCCCTTTTAGAAATGAAATTTTAACTCGCTGCACATCCGATTCACATTTTGTGGATAAGGTGAAATTCCAGCCAACATTTTTAATTGCATCTCCCACTACCCAAAGTGGATTACAAGCGGTTGAAGCAGCTACTTTTTCAATCAATTTAATATTTATCATTTGAATCGCAGAAGTAATTTCTTCAGTTCCTGCTCCACCATTCCCTATTTGAGATTTTACTCTTATATAGACAACCCCTGTATTATTTGGTTTCCCGGCACTGTTTGTCGTTTTTGGATTTTCATCTAAGCCCAATTGATCGGCCAAATCCAATAATTGCCCTACCAGAATGGACATATTCGTTTTCTTTGTAACTCCTATTGAAACAGGCACAGTAAACAACTCATCTTTTGCCACCTGAACCTCATAATCGGTATTTACACCTACAATAGGTGCGTCCCATATCAATCGGTCAGCAATATTGTTTTTTGTTTCTTTAGACAATAAATATTCAGTTGAGAAATCATTGGTAAATGCTATGTTTTCAGAACCTAAATCAGCGATAAAAATTGGTTTATCATCAGTACAACCAGTCAATAGAAGTACATTACCAATAAGCAATATAGAATAGATTATTTTTTTCATCTTGTTTGGTTTTATATTTTAATAGCCTTGGTTTTGTTTCAAATTTGGATTCGATAAAATTTCAGATACCGGAATTGGGAATAATTTGTATCTGGCATCTACCGCTTTTCCATTTATCACACCGCCTTTCCAAGCCCATAGATAATCTCCTGATGTGAATTTTTTATATCTAATAAGATCAGTTCTTCGATAGCCTTCCCACATCATTTCTCTCGCTTTTTCATCTAAAATAAAATCTAAATTAAGTTGGTTTAAAGTGATGTTTCCTAAGGTACTATTAGGATTATTGGCATAAGCTCTACCTCTTAACTTGTTTATATTACTTAGTGCCAATTGCAAATCTCCTCCGGCACCACCTCTTAAAGTAGCTTCTGCATAAATCAAATACATTTCGGCCAAACGGAAAACAGGAAAATCAATATCACTTAAATTATTGTAGGTGTTTTTTTGTGGCATTTTAACCCCATTTCGATCCACATTTCGATATTTATAAATAGAATAACCATTTGTTGAATTTGATAAAGATTCTATTCCTAAGGTACGTTTTGACTCTTCTTTTTCTGTCCAAAAAACGGCTCTTTTATCTACAGTTGTATCGTGTGTTGGGAACAAAGCCGGTATAGAAGGAGTAACTCTATATAAATTCCAACTCGCACTCAATCCATTTATTTCCTCTGTAACTCCTGATGCTCCTAGAGCAAATACATTTGTACCTCCCCATGTAGTAACATTTTCATTATCATAATTGAAGGTGAAAATAAATTCGCTGCCATTTTTATTATTATCTGCAAGCATCAACCATTGATGATTTGAGATTAATGAATAACCTGCATCAATAACTTTCTTGCTATAAGTGATCGCTTCTGCATAATGTGCCTCACCAGAATAAACCTCAGCATTTAGATAAAGTCTTGCTAAAAGTGACCAAACTGCTGCCTGGTCGGCACGTCCATATTCATTCGCTTTTGGAGCAACCATTGTTCCGTCTATTGCCTTTAATTCTGATTCGATATAATGGTATAAATCGGCTTGTTTTATTTGTTTTGGAATTTCACCATTTGCCAAAGTTTGCTCTGTTGCAAAAGAAGGGTTCCCGAATAAATCTAAAAGCATCCAATAAGCATAAGCTCTTACAAATCGCACTTCAGAATGATATTTGGCAATCTCCGCTTTATCAGCATCCGAAAAACCTCTTTTAGCAACCATATCTGGCGCTGATTCAATAATGAAATTATTACATAGCGTTATAAGGTACAATCCGCTTTTATAAACATCAGCCGATTCTGTATGATCAGAAGACCAGTCTAACTCAGTTGTCTTATGGCTATCCCAAGTATTTACTGCCTCATCACTTGAAAGTTCCTGCAATTCCCAGTATCCTCTATAAAAAAAGTTGTTGGC
The DNA here is from genome assembly GCA_039805885.1 of Bacteroidota bacterium. Classification (GTDB taxonomy): domain Bacteria; phylum Bacteroidota; class Bacteroidia; order Flavobacteriales; family Flavobacteriaceae; genus Flavobacterium. Next base: position 28,881 of record JBDLTG010000056.1, on the reverse strand, counting down.
TCCCGAAAATTGAATATAAGTAGACACCAGTCCTTGTTTATAGCCTTCAAGTGTACTAAACTGTACATCATTTGTCAATGCATTTGTAGGGAATCGATCCAAATCATTAGTACAAGATGTAACTAATAAAAGAACTAAAACAATCCCTATATATCTGATTTTAAATAATCTGTTTTTCATTTTTAAAATTTTAATAAATTAAATATTCTTTAGAAATTTAAATTCAATGAAATTGAATAGGTTCTTGGAGCAGTATAATTGCCCCCAAAATTAGTTCCATAATTATAGGATGCTTCCGGATCGCCGCCAGTAAAATCGGTAATTACAAATACGTTTTGAACAGATGCTGACAACACAACATTATTATTTTCCTTTTTACGATTTATTAAATTCCCCAAATCATAACTTAAATTAATGTTATCCATTTTTAAGAAAGAGGCATTTTGCAGGTAATAATCACTATACTTTTGATTGTTATTTCCTGTTTGAGTAAAATTGGTTTTATAATACAATTGGTTTATATTATTGCGTGTGATACCATCATAAATTGATGACAAATTATCATTTGGATTGTAAAATAAATACTGCCCAAGATTAGAATGAAAAGCCATGCTTAATGCCAGCTTTTTGTAATTGAAAGCTGTATTAAAACCAATAATGTGTTTTGGAGTTGAACTTTCTGTTCTATATCTATCATTTTCATTTATAACACCGTCATTATTTAAATCTACCATTTGGTCTTCTATAGGCTGCCCTTGTGCATTATAAACCTGGTGGTAAACAAAAAATGTGTTTCTTGAATATCCAACAGTATTTACCAATAAGTTTCCGCTAAACAGACCAACACCTGAATTGTCTCCTACAGAAAGCTTGGTGATTTTATTTTCATTATAGCTATAATTAAATCCAAAATTCCAATTGAAGTTTGTTTTTTGAATTAGCGCTGCATTGGCATTAATTTCGAAACCTCTGTTCTCCAGGCTTCCAATGTTTTTAACAATGTTATTGGCGAAATCAGTTCCTGAAGGTATAATTACATCGTTTAATAAATCATCGGTAATTCTATGATAGAAATCAATTCCTCCCGTGATTCTATTTTTAAACAAACCCCAATCTAAACCAACATTCAATGAGCTTGATTGTTCCCATTTTCTATTACGGTCAGTCGCACTAGGATTCACTCCTTGTATGAAGCTATTTCCTATTGGATATTTCACATTTGAAGCGCCCAAATTGTAAATAGGAATATAACCATAATTACCTATTCCTTCTTGTTGGCCTGTAATTCCCCAACCTACTCTTAATTTAAGATTTGAAATCACTTTTGAATCAACTAAGAACTTTTCATCGTTAACTTTCCAGGCTGCCGAAACCGAAGGAAATGAACCCCATCTTGTTTTAGGAGAAAATCTGGAAGAACCATCTGTTCTATAAGTTCCAGTAAGTACATATTTATCTTTGAAAGTATAAATTAACCTTCCAAAATAAGATATTAAAGTATTTTGAGGAATATCAAATTTGAAATTAGGTGTAGAACCAGGTTGTACATTCCCATTAACATCATACGATGGATAATAATAATTAGTTGTTTTAAAATCATTATATGAATACCCAGCTAAAGCTTCTACACGACTGTCTATAGTACTAATCTCTTTCGAATAATTCAAAGTAGTTTCAGAAAACACATTTTCGGTTTTAGAACTAGGATCACCTTTAGATACATATCCATTTGAAATAATTGCTGGGAAATAATTTGCCGGAGTTTTATAATCCCATGTTCCCTTAGCCACATCATAACCTGTATTAAGTTTAATACTTAAATCAGGAAAAAAATGCACTTTATAATCTAATTGAATGTTCCCAATACTTCTTAAACTTGAAACTCTGTCATCAACCTGATCTAAAATAGATACTGGATTATTATGTCCGTGTAAAACTGCCGGATTTGATGCAAATTCATAATATTGCCAATATCCTCCATAAATTGAATTTGGATCTTTTACTATTTGTGTTGGGTCAAATGTAACGGCTGTGTAAATAGCACTTTCATCGGCTCTTCTTTCTTTTTGACTAATTCCTTTTACATTGAAATTTACTTTAAGGTGATTGTCAAAAAAAGTTGGATTTATATTAAGCGAAACCGTATTTCTTTTGAAATTACCCGTTTTAAGAGTACCATCCTGATCCAAGTATCCTAATGACAAACGATAAGGCAATCCTTTTATACCTCCGGTAAAACTAATCGAATTGTCTTTAGTTAATGCCGTTTGATAAATTTCATTTTGCCAATCCGTATTTGAAGTACCTAAATTAAAATTAGCAACTGGAATTCCTGAAACTAATGAAGCTTTATTAGCAAGTTCTCTATATTGATCTCCCGACAATACATCTTGTTTGTAGATATTATCCGAAACAGAAAATTTAGAAACTAATGAAACTTTCAAATCTCCATTTTTACCATTTTTAGTGGTAATAATAATAACTCCATTAGAACCTCTTGAACCATAAATTGCAGCTGCCGAAGCATCTTTCAAGATACTGAAAGAAGCGATATCATCTGGATTCAAAGAGCTCAACACACCCGGCCCATCACTAAGACCAATAGGAACACCGTCAATTACAAATAACGGATTATTAGAAGCACTCAATGAAGCCCCGCCTCTCAATAAAAAAGAGCTCCCTGCTCCGGGTTTTCCACTTACAGGTGTAATTTGCAAGCCAGGAACTTTATTTGCTATAAGTTGCTCTGCATTAGTCACAAATCCTTTTTGGAAATCCTTAGTGCTCACTTGGGTTACTGAACCCGTCAGATCCTTTTTTCTTGTCGAACCGTAGCCTATTACAACAACTTCGCTTAGTGTTTTTGATTCTTCACGTAGAGATATATTCAAGATATTTCCAGTTATTTTCTTTTCGATTGTTCCGTATCCTACGGAAGAGAAAATTGCTATATCACCATTATTGGCATTAATCTGATAATTCCCATTAGCATCTGTTATTGTAGAACTAACATTATTCTTTAGTATTACTGTTACTCCAGGCAATGTTGCCTTTGTTACTGCATCTACAACAGTTCCTTTAACAACTGCTTTCTGCCCGAAAAACAGAATAGGCATTAAAAAAATCATCATCGAACAGCATAACTTAAAAGTTATCAGAGTTCTCATTTTCTTTGGTTTTGAATTCATATTATAGTTTGGTTATGCATTAATAAATTTTAGTCGTTTTTTTAATAATTAATTTGTGTTAGCTTTTCATAATTCCTTTTTAGTTGTTTTTAATTAAATTTTGTTTTAGAAATTAATGTGGTTTTAATTCGTTGCAATTTAGCCCCGCTATCAAAAATCAAAGGGGAAATAATTCATCAACCTAGGTAGTCTAAATCATTTTACCCCAGTAAAACAAGGCAAAAATTAGCCATTCAGAAAAAAAATAGCCTTAAAATAGTATTATTATCATTTTTTGAAAGAAACAACAGACTTTTACTGTCTATAAATATTCCACATGGAAACACTAAAATATTAGTGTATAAAAATTAAAATTCAGAGAAATTGGAAAGGAGTAAACATGGAAAAGAGCACCATCAATTTTCATTTTCGAAATGATAAATGATAGTATGGTTTAACCTGTTGGGTGTAATTATTAAAAATGAAAAATCAGTTTTATTAATTTTCTTTTTTGCTTGATCAAAAAAGAAACAAAAAAATCAAGTCTTGCGCTTCCTCGTCGGTCAAATTAGTTTTCGAATACTAAAAGAAAATAACTCGCTACGCTCAAACAGATTTTCTTTTTTACGTATTCTTCAAACATTTGACACTCGACTGCGGAAGTTAAGGACAGTTGAGCCTCTAAAACAACAATATTTTGATTTGTAATTAAATGCAAACGTCATTTAATATTGCTTTTTTTAGAATAAAAATTATACCGAGTTTTTAAGTTCGAGTTACTTAATTACATCAAAAGCGTTGCAGATACTTATTACTCTTTTAGTAAGGAAGAAGGGTTTTGTCCAAAGCGTTCTTTGAATAATTTACTGAAATACTTTCTATCCGAATACCCAACTAAATAACAAACCTCAGCCACTGTATTTTCTTTTTTCAAGAGCAGTTGTTTTGCTTTCTTTAATTTATATTCCCGAATATATTCTACCAAGGACATTCCAGTCAATATTTTGAGTTTTTTATAAATAACCGAATGGCTCATGCCCAAATGCTTAACGACTATATTTACAGAAAAGTCATTACAGTCAATATTCTCCTCTATTAAATTGCCCAGATTTTGAAGAAATTCCTGATCTGATTTGTTTGTTGTCAGTTCTCCAATAGGCATAAAATCTTCCGAACGGAATATCTCATGTAAGCGTGCCCTGTTTTTTAAAATATTTTTAATTCTGGCACGAAGAAGCGACTCGTTAAAAGGCTTAGTAATATAATCATCTGCACCGGTTTCAAATCCTCCCATTTTGTGCATAAAAGAGGCTCTGGCGGTTAAAAGAATAACCGGAATATGACTGGTACTAGAATTTGATTTCAAATTATGAGTCAACTCAATTCCATCCATAACAGGCATCATGACATCACTCACAATAAGATCCGGCATTTTTTCCAGCGCCATTTCCAATCCTTCTTTACCGTTAGCGGCTTGCAAAACAATAAACTCGTCTGAAAAAAGTTCGACTATATAATTACAGATATCCGGATTATCTTCTACAATGAGTAAGGTTTGCTCTTTGGTTACAGCATCCTCAATAGCTACAATACGCTGTTCTGTTATTTGTTCTTTATTTTTATTGCTGGTGAAATAATTCTCGATAAGTTCTTCATTGGTTTCATTTCCGCCAATTTCGTCCTCATTAAAAAAAGAATTCCCTTTTTTTAATGTGATGATAAAGGTACTACCGGAACCTTTTTTACTTTTAACGGTGATCTCTCCATGATGCAGCTTTATAATTTCATTTGAAATCGTTAAACCGAGCCCAAAACCAGTCCCGTTGACATTCGTAGCATCATTGGCCTGATAGAACCGATTAAAGATTTTCGAAAGGTGTTTCTTCGAAATCCCGATTCCTTCATCTACCAATTCTAATTGTACTTTTTTATCCGTTTCTGTTATTGACAACTTTATGGAACCCCCAGCATTTGTAAATTTTAATGCATTCGAAAATAAGTTATAGAGTACTTTTTCCATTTGGTTTTTATCAAACCACAATTCGATCATCTCAGTTGAAGATTCAAACTCAAATTTGATATCCTTTTGATGGGCAAATTCTTTAAACGACAGGTAAATTTCCTTGCTAAACTTAACCCAATCCTCTTGTACCACCTTCAAACTGATTTGTTGGTGCTCCAGCTTTCTAAAATCCAAAAGTTCATTAACCAGATTCAGTAAATATTCTCCATTTTTTTTAATTGTCCCAAAAGGATTTTGTTGATGAGCCTCAGAAAAATCATTGGTTTTTAATAATTTATTGATGGAACTCAAAATAAGCGTTACCGGAGTTCTTATTTCATGAGAGATATTCGTGAAAAAATCTTGTTTCAAATTATACAGTTCGATGTCTTTTTCATGGGTGAATTTTTCGAATCTCAAATCCGCTTTCATTTTTTCCCATGAAATGATGTATTTTATAAAAACATATAAGATTAGAACAATCAATAGAGTATAAATCAAAAAAGCCCACCATTCCAGCCAAAAGGGTTTCAGTATTGTAATTCCTACAGCAGTATACTTATCAACCCAGTCATCTCCCAATTCTCGGCTCCTCACTTTGAAAAGATATTTACCCGGAGAAAGATTGGTATAGGTTGCCGTTCCATCTTTACCAATCGAACGCCAATTTTTATCAAAATTATCCATTTTAATCTGGTACTCACAATTGGCAGAAGATGGAAATCGCATGGCCGCAAACTCAAAAGTTATGACATCCTGATCGTATTCTAAAGTCACATTTTTAGAAAAAGCAATATCATTTTCTAATATTTCGCCTTCTCCTACAGCCACTTCTTTGTTGAAAAGTTTAAAACTGGTAAACTTTACTTTAGGGGTGATATTTTGGGTTTTGATGGTTTCGGGATTAAACTCAACTACCCCTTTGGAACAACCAAAATACAACATCCCTTTGTCGTCTTTAAAACAGGAATTGATATGATAATCTCCTTTAAGGTTTGAAAAGTTGTTAAAGGTTTTTGTGGTATAATTATAATTAAAAATTCCCTGTTTGGTACTAAACCAGATTAATCCTCTGTTATCTTCAATAATGGCCGTCACGGTTTGATAACGGACATTTTTAAACTTTTCGAAACGATTAATTTTTTTGGTTTTTTTATCCAAGAAATTAATTCCTTCCCCAGCGGTTCCAATCCATAAATTCCCTTTGGAATCTTTTAAAATACTATACACATAATCACTACTGATGGAATTTTGATTGTTGACTGAACTTTTATACACTTTAAAACGCTTGGTTTTGGTATCCAAAAGATCAACACCACCCCCAAAAGTAGCCAGCCAAATAAAATTACCGTCTTTTTGGAGTGAGATTACATTGTCGCTACTGATAGAAAAAGGATCAGCCGATTTCTTTTTATAACTTGTAAATTCTTTTGTGGTTGTATCAAAATAATTCAGCCCACCTCCCCAGGTAGCTACCCAAATGTTGTTTTTTCCGTCTTCAACCGTATAACGAACATCATTATAACTTAGGGATTTTGGATTACCAGTCTCTTGCTTGAATTGTGTAGCAACGCCTGTTTTGTAATTAAAATACACCAGACCATTTACAAAAGTCCCTATCCAAAGATTTCCGTTACTGCTTTCTTTTATGTACTGAATATAATTGTCCCCAATAGAATTCTTTCGTTCACTATTATAATGCTTTACGGCTTTTGTCCCTTCTTGTACAACAGTCAATCCTTTTCCGTCTAATCCCATAAAAAAAGCATCCTTATTTTTATAGACAGACAATACCGATATGGGTGCTTCTCCCTTATCTGAGCTGGGCAAAAAAGTGTAGTCTTTATTAAAACTTAGCACATCGACACCATTCCAGGCAGTTACCAACCAAATATTAGCACTCTCATCTTCCATGAGATCATAGATGGCATTACTGGAAATGGAAGATTCTAATTGGGCATCATTGGTATAGTTAACAACTATTGGCTTTACACTATTGATATTGGTTATTTTAAAAACTCCATTACCATCGGTTCCAATCCATAAAGCCCCATTTTTCCCTCTTTTAATGCACCGCACAATAGAAACTGGTTTATTGATACCGTATGTCTTTTTTTGAAAACTTAATCGGTTTACATCTAAGGTCAGTAATCCTTTTCCACTCGTACCAATTAGAAGTTCATTCTTATTTAAACCGCTAATAGAATGAATGTAATCTGGTGATGTATTGCTTGAAGAATTGATGCGTACAAACTGACCTGTCTTGGGGTTGAATTTATTTAAACCACCGCCAAAAGTCCCTATCCAAAGATTTTTATTCGCGTCTTCATAAATACTTCTAACGTCATTATGACTCAACGATTTTTCATTATTGGCCTGAAACTTATAGCTTTTAAAAGTTTGTTTTTGGGGATTAAAAAAGCAAAGTCCATTTTTAGTTCCCAGCCAAATCGTTCCTTTGGCATCTTCAAAAAGAGTGTTCAATTCATTGGACGGAATCGAATTAGCATCGTTACTAATGTTTTTATAGGTAACAAATTTATCATTCGAAGGATTGTATAAATTCAAACCACCTCCTAATGTGGCAATCCAAATTTTCCCTTTATGATCTATAAGTAAATCAGAGATGTCATTAGCACTTAAGACACTATTTTGCTTATTGTATGTTTTTATTTTGTTACCGTCATAACGGTTCAAGCCGTTTTCGGTACCAATCCAGACAAAACCATTTTTCTCCTTTACAATACTTCTAACCCGGTCAGTAGATAGTCCGTTAGTTTGATTTATTTTATTAAATACAACTTGTGACTGGCTGAAACAAGATATAGAAGCAAATAGTATGGAAAGACTTAACAGAAAAAATATTCGTTTTGTTTTCAAAGCAAAATATAATTAGGGCCGATTCTAATTAACAAATATACACATTTGAACCCCATGTCTGGATTATTTTACTAATAATGAATTTTAAGGTCTAGTATTTCGATAAAATTTCAAAAACAGAATTTATAGAACATAAATTCGGACTTTTTTAAGCTAAAAAAATCCCAACAACCTGCCCGCCGACAGGCAGGCTATTGGGACGTTTTGATAATTCGGATATTAGGGGCTGTAATTTGATGGTAATTTCTAAACTTTGAGGAAAAAATGAAGACATAGAAATTATTATTTGACTTAATTATGATTTTCTAAATTCTTCATCGCAACTACCTCGTATTTATTCTCTTTGATAAGCTGCAAAATTTCTTTTAAGCTTTCTACGGTAGTTGAATAATCCGGATCAAGTATATCAGGGACTCCGTGAAATGTTAACACAATCACTTCACCTTCTTTTAAACCCTTCAATGCTTTTATTACACCTTCGAAATGTTTATCTGAAGATATTACGGTATAACTTGGAATAGCAAGCAATGAATCCGTTGTTGAATTATATAATTTACTTCCTCCTGCTCTGGCATACTTATATCCTCTTTTTTTCAAAATCGATTGCGAAATAGTATCGTAACGATTGCCTGGATAAGCAAATGAAATTGGTTTTGGAATCTTAAATTCGGCACATTTTTCTTCTACATACGCAATTTCTTTGTCAATTTCTTCCAGACTTAATTTTGTAACATTCTTATGGTGTCCTGTATGATTGCCTATTTCAAATCCTTTTTTGTGAAGTTCTTTAATCTGACTCCAATTCATGTATTCCTTTTTCTCATCGGGGTTTCGAGAAGGAAATTCGCAAACAAAAAACGTAGCATCAAAACCGAATTTCTTCAACAAACTGGCTACATTGTTATAATGGCTGATTTCAGCATCATCAAAAGTCAGTACTACTTTAGTTTTTTTTTTGAAACCTTTGTAGAAGTTTCTTTTAATAATTCACTCATTGCCTTAGCATATCGTTTTCCCAGTTCACGGGCAGACGCAGCATTAAAATGCAAATGATCTCCACCATCAACTAAGTCTTCTGAAGAAACTACTGCTGTATTCCCAACTTCATTTGGAAGTGTATTGACTATTGGATTAATATAATTTTCTTTGTTAAAACGACCAATTTCTCCTGCAATAAATGGAAGATTAGGCGCATTTAAATCTCTTCTTAAATTAGCAATGAGTTCTTTTAATTTTTGCAGATAAACTTTAGACCTTCCGGCATCATTATCTGATTCTCCCTGATGCCAAAGGATTCCTTTTAATTCTCCTTTTTGCATCGCAATTTTAACTCTCGCAATAGCCTCGTCATAAGGGAAATTTTCAAAATACTTTGCTCCCGGCGACCATACTTTTATAGGTGATCCTCCCCAGGCACATGGTATTAATCCAATTTTTATTTTCTTTTGTCCTTCAAGCATGGCTTGAGCAAAACTCAATCCTGGCCCAACACCAGCAGAGGATTTATCAAAATGCAAAGGATCTTTAGCAATTATCCAATTATTGGTTTTATCCAACATCAAAATATTCTCTGATGTTTTCTCACTTTCAGCATCAATAGCTCCGCGACCTGCCATATTAGACTGACCAATGAGTAAATATACTTCCATCGGTTTACTTGAGCTAGCTTGGCTATAAATAGTATGCTGAAATACTAATAATAGAATTAATAAAATTCTAAGTATTTTTTTCATTGAAATTTGAGACTTCATTTGTTTTAAAAAACCTACCTAAGCTAAATAGGAAACTTAGATAGGCTGCTGACTAACCGTAACTAACCTATTTATATTTTTGTGTGTAATAATTATTGTATTCGTTCATAAAACTCCACTTCAATTATTGGTAATCGTTGTATGGTTTTACCACCTTTAGTTAAACCTGCCTGATCTACTTTTCCGGTAATTTCAACCAGATTGATGGCATCACTATCTTTAGCATTTCCTATCAACTCAATTTGCACTTTTTTTCCTTTGGTTGGTGTCACGTCCAACGTTACATATCCTAAACTGGTTGGTGTTGAACCTTCGAATGCTTTTTTATTGTCTACAAAAATTCGAATTGGATATTTTTTGCCTTTCCATCCGGCAAGTTTCATCACTACTTGGTTGATATTGGCTTCACGCTCCAATTCGTATTCAATCACCGCTTTGTCATTTTTCCCGTAAGACCATTGCGTCAATTCGTTGTCGTCATAACTTTTGATGGCATCGGCTTGATTCGAATTGGTTTTAGCTCCAATAATCTTTATTGGCAATCTTGTTCTTGTGAAAGATGGCGTTGCTGGAGTTGGTCCCTTTTCTGTAAAAGATGGCAAATTTTCATTTGGCAAATTCACAGATAACTTTCCTAAATCAGTCTTAACTGTTTTTACTGTAATGGCATCACCTTTAAGCGACTTAGAACTTGCCTTAATAGTAATCTGTCCTTCAGTTTCAGTAGATCTTACCATAATTCGGTTGACACCACATTCTACCGGAAGACTGCTCGCTCCAATATAATTATCTGGTCCTTGCGCAATTCCGCCAACAAAAGTACCTTGACCTTTCACTTCAAAATCAATCATATCCAATGCTGTAGGACAACGATTCCCTTTATCATCCACCACTTCTACTTGTACAATGGCTAAATCATTGGCATTAGCCAAAGTTCCTCCCGGTCTTTCAATAGTACTTAATTTAAGTGCGTAAGGTTTTCCGGCTGTACGAATTTCATTTTCACAAACTTGTTTTCCTGATTTATCGTAACCAATTGCTTTGATAGTTCCTGGCTTGAATTGCACATTTTTGAAGGTGAACAAGAATCTTTTGTTTTGTATTCCTTTTCCAAGACTTACTTTGTTGACAAACAATTCTACAACATCGGCAGTCGAAATTACCGTAATATCTTTAGTTACTTCTTTTTCATAATTCCAATGTCCAACAATATGTGCTTTAGGTGTTTCGGTATCAACCCATCCATCCCAAATTACCTGATGCGCATAAAAACCATCTTTAGGAATTCGCATAGGATCTACTTCGCCACTTCTTCTGTAATTTTCCTGTCCTCGGTAATGCGTATTCGAATCACTAAAAATAATATTTACTCCACCTGAACTAACACGCTCTCCAGTTCCTGGTCGGGATTCCCAGTAATCGTACCAACGCTCTACATTTTCAACGGCATGCGTATCCTGATTTCTGTTATACGAACTAGCATCGGCTACTTTTGTACCATTTATATTTTGGTGTGTCGTTCCACCAACCCCATTTTTATGATAAGGTGGCGTGAATTCGTCCCAATATTTACGTAAACCTTCGTCTCTACTGTATTCAGTAGCCCAAAAAGGAAGTTTTGCACTTTTATTGATATACAACATTTCGCCTCCATACTCGGCTACTTTACTGTCCAGCATTTCTCTACTTCCAATGGCGCGTCCTCCATAAGGATCGTAAGTATTTCTGATAGCCAACATTTCTTTCATGTGTTCCTCCGAAATGCTTTCGTTTCCTGATTCGTAGAATAAAATACTTGGATTGTTTCTGTTGTAGATAATAGCATCACGCATCAACTCCGTACGTTGTTCCCATCTTCTGCCGGTAACATCTGCTTCGGCATCACCGGCCGGCATGGCTTGGATTAAACCAACTCTATCGCAAGATTCTACATCTTGTTTCCAAGGCGTTACGTGCATCCATCTTACCAGATTTCCGTTGCTCTTTACCATCAAACTATTGCTATAATCACTCATCCATGCTGGAACTGACATTCCCACAGAAGGCCATTCGTTACTGGTACGTTGTGCATATCCGTGCATCATAATCACACGGTCATTCAAATACACCATTCCTTTTTCGAACTTTCCTTTACGGAATCCTGTTTGAATACTTACCTTATCTACTGATTTATTGTCTACCAAAACTTCACTCGAAACAGTATACAAATAGCCATAACCCCAGCTCCAAAAATTAAGATTACTTAAGGCTTTAGATGCTTTTAAATCCTTTTTTTCATTTGGATTTATAGTGAAAGAATCCCCTAAAAACGAAGCCACTTCTTTTCCTTGCATATCTACCACACTCACTTTCAATTGTGCGTTAACTGGTTTAGAAAGTTCATTTTTTACTTGTGAAGAAACATTTATAACTGCTTTCTTATCTGCAATATTAAAATCTGTTGCATATACATAGGTTCCAGTTGTTCCTAATGTTGAGAACAATGGCAAAGTTTGATACACTTTAGACTTTACATACAAGAATACATTTTTAGGAAGTCCGCCATAATTAGCATTAAAATTATTATTATTCCACTGGAATCCTGAGTTACTTACTTTCTCTCTGTATTTCCAATCATTATCTGTTTTAACCGCAATTACATTTTCCTGAGGATACGGTTTTACATAAGGCGTTAAATCGAAACCAAAAGCCATTACTCCATTTTCATGTCGTCCAATAAAAGTTCCATTCAAATAGACTTCTCCCATTTGACGCACTCCTTCAAATTCAATAAAAACTTTCTTGTCGCCTGAATCTTTAGGTAATTGAAATGTTTTGCGATACCAGGCAATTCCCGTAGATAAATGTGCTATATCATTTTTAAAAGCTTCGGCTTGATTCCATGCATAAGGAAGATTAACAGCAGTCCATTTATGATTGTCAAATTCTGGCTTTATTGCTTCTTCAGCAGCACCAACATTTAATTTCCAACCGTAATTGAAATTGTATTTTTCTCTCTCTGATTTATTGTCCTGTGCATTCGCCATACTTGCAAACAGCATTACAAAACTGAGTGTGTACAAAACTCTTTTCAAATTCATCGCTTAATAGTTATTAGGGTTTATTCTTTGTATTATCGGCATTGACATTAATGCTACGCAAATGTAGATGCCTCGTTTTATTTTCAATTATCATGGATTGCCATAACCATTCATAGCTTGACATTTGGCTTGATATGATATAAAATGGCGGAATATGACTAGTGAATACGGGGAAACAAGACGAACTTTTTTCTGAAAATGAATAACCGCAGATTATTAAATTACTCTTTTAAAATCTGCGAATCTGCGGTCATTTTTTAGAACCTGAAGACTATTACTGTAAGTTTATTTTAAATACTGCGAAGGACTACAGCCAAAATGTTTGGAGAAGGTTCGGGAGAAATTAGACGGTTCCGAAAATCCAAGCTTATAGGCAATTTGGGAAATACTCAGATTCGAATTTTTAAGCAATTCTTCGGCCTGATTCATTTTGACTTTGGTAATAAATTCATGAACGGTATTTCCGGTTATTCCTTTTAATTTTCGATACAGCTGTCTTTGACTAATGTCTAAAGCTTGCGCCAATTCATCCGAATTAAAATCAGTTTCTTCAATGTTAAGGTTAATTTTCTTAATTACTTTTTCAAGAAATTCATTATCCTGATTGGGTACTTCCTGTTGCAATTGATCAATTTTTTTGATAGTACCCAATCGGTTTTGCAAAAGAATTCTGTTTTCTAAAACACTTTTTATTTGTGCGTTTAAAACATCAACATTAAACGGTTTCATTACATAAGCTTCCGCACCAAGATTGTATCCTTCAATTTGGTTTTCATCAGAACCTTTTGCCGTTAAAAAGATGAGTGGAATATGACTGGTATTTTCATTTGCTTTCAGTTCTCTACAAAATTCCGTTCCCTGCATTTCGGGCATCATAATATCCGAAACAATAATATCCGGTATGTACTTTATCGCAGCCTCAAGTCCTTTCTTTCCGTCAAACTCCTGAATCAAAGTATACTCTTTGCTTAATTCTTTATTCAAATAGGTTTGCACATCCGGATTGTCTTCTACAATAAGCAGCGTAGGCTTCGCACTTTCAAAAGAAATTTGTTCACTCTCTTTTTCCTGATTATCCTCATAATTCTCATTTTGATGAAGCTGTTCTACTTTAACAACAGTACTATCCTCCATTGTGGCTGCATCATAAGGCAAACTAATTAATACTTTGGTTCCTTTATCGGGCACACTTTCTATTGCAATAGTTCCTTTTAAAAGCTCAATTAAATTTCGGGTTAAGGACAATCCAATTCCGGAAGAATAACCATGATAAGGACTAGGTCCAATAGTATTAAAGGGGTCGAATATTTTTTCTAATTCGGCAGCATTGATTCCGACACCATTATCTTCAACCACTATTTCTAGAGCAGATTTTGTTTTATTAAGGTCTGCAGAAAGTATCACCAGTCCTCCATCAGAAGTATATTGAAAAGCATTCGATACAATGTTTACAATGATCTGTTGTACTTTTTCAAAATCCAAAGAACAATACAAAGGTGTTTTTTCAACCTGAAGTTGAAGCCTTATATTTCTTTTCTCTGCTATAAACTGAAACGAAGTATAACATTCTTCTATAAACAAATTAAAATTTTGAACCGTGGGATTTAATTTCAGTTTGCCCATTTCTGATTTACGGAAATCCAAAATCTGATGAATCAACTTGGTCAAATAACTGATGTTTCTGTTAACGATAGAGAAATAAACTTCTTTATCTTCTGCCGCCACTTTATCATCCTGAATGCGTTTTAAAGGATCCACAATCATGGTTAATGGTGTTTTTAAATCATGGGAAATATTGGTGAAAAATTCTATTTTTTCTTTGTTTAAAGCTTCCTGTCTCTCTGTATTAAGGCGTTCCAGTTTGATTTCGTTTTTCAAACGGTCTCGGTACAACATGGCTTTAAAAATCCAAAAAGCTATTGCTGCTAAGAAACCGACAAAAAATGTTTTAGCCCACCAGGTTCCATACCAAGGTGCACTTACATGAATATTCAATACTTTTATGGGCGATTTTGTATCATTGGGTGAAACTACACGAGCCTTAAAAACATAATTCCCGGGAGGCAATCTATTATACGTTATTTTACTGCTATTGGTCTTAATCCATTTGTCTTCATAGCCTTCTAAGGTGTACTCATAGACCATCTTATTTGTATTGCTATAATTAAACGAAGCTAATTCTATTGTAAAACTTCTATTATCATAATCCAGCTGAATCGATTGGGTTTGTGACAAATCTTTGGTCAAAACAATTTGATCATTAATTGTATCCATCGGAATCACTTTTTCGTTCGACAAATACAAGCTTTTAAAAATCAATTTATCATTAACTAAATTCGTTTTGATTTCAATTGGACGAAAAGAGAGATAACCGTTTTTATCTCCAAAATATATTTTCTGATTGGCTGTATCTTTATAGAAAGCTCTTTCTGAAAAAGTCCATGATCCAAACTGATCTTCTCTCCTATAATTGGAAATTTTATTCGTGACAATATCAATCATCGAAAGCCCTTGTTTATGAGCAATCCAAAGATTTCCTTTAAAATCATCAGTGATTGAAGAAATATAAATATTAGGACTTTCCGATTGCAATTGTACTTTTTCAATTCGCATCGGATTTGTATTCGTGTAAATTTTATTCAATCCTTCACTGGAACCAACCCAAATTGCTCCTCGTTTGTCCCTATGCAAAGCATAAATAATATTTCCTGAAATCTTATTTTTAAGATGCTTATCAAAAGTATTTAGTACTAGTTTATCATATATCTCCCCCTTACTATTTATTTTTAATCGAACAACACCACTTCCCTCAGTTGCTAACCACAGTTCACGACCGTTAACGGATAAGATATCCATAACACTACCATTATGGATTGTAGTGGCTAAATCATAAAAGCTAATTTTATCATTGGCTAAATTGATACAAGCAATGCCATTGTACAAACCTACCCACAAATTATTCCCCGATGCTTCTAAAGCATAAACGGACCAAATCTCCAAATTAGGACATAAAGTTCTATTGATTATAATCTTACACTGATTGGTTTTAGGATTGTAACATTCTAATCCGTTACGACCGCCTATCCAAATTTGACCTTTGTTGTCCTTGAAAAAACTGCGCGCACTTTTAACTTGGCTATTCGATTTATAAAAAGGATGATTGTAATCTAAGCCTTCCTTATTGTAAATTAGTATTTCTTCATCAGTAGCTAACCAAATCTCATTATCTACTTTTAAAATGCCTTTAACCGTTGCTAGTTTACTGTTTTCACTAGCTTTTCTATAGCTGTAATGCAATTCGAACGGATTCCTGCTTGGATTCGCCTTATACACATCGCCTCCTCTGGTTCCCAGCCAAATAATACTCTCGTCATCTATAAAAAAATCGGTGATGTAATCATCTAATAATTGTCCGGGATGATTGATATTAGCCGTATAATTATATTTTTCGCCTGATTTTACATCTTCCGCAGTAAATAAATGTGATGACAAAGAGTATCTTTTCCCATTTACAATTCGGTTTTTATTTAACTCACTGGTATTGCTGGCCAGCTTCTCCATTATAATTTTAGGAACTTTAGTATCAGCAACCGTTTTAAAAGAATTCAGCTGATAATTAAAGCGAACGTATTTTCTATCGAAAGTTAAAAACCAAAGTCCTAATTTTTTATCGGAAACAATATTGCGTATTCGGTTATTGGGTAATGAAGTTTTGTCTTTTGGATTGTGATAAAAAAAGTCGAATGTTTTTCCATCGTAGCGATAAGCGCCATTCCAACTTCCAAACCAAACATAACCTATAGAATCCTTAGCAATTCCATGAATTTGAGTCACAGGATTTGCATCCCGACCAGATATTTTTTCAAAAAAAAGATTTTGCGCTTTCAATCCTGATAAAGACAAGAAAGAAATCACAAAGAAAGAAACTACACAAAACCAAATTTGTTGCTTTTTCATACTAATTTTTAAAATTCAAAAATAGAAAAACATCCATTATAAAACTGAAAAACCTGATAACATTATGTCATCAGGTTTTTAAATTCAGGTATAATTCTCTAAAATAACACTTATATTTATCTATAAATCAGAATACTGGTATTTCTGAAATTTAGCTGTCCTTAGCTTTCGCAGTCGAGTGTCAAATGTTTGAAAAATGCGTAAAAAGAAAAGCTGTTTGAGCGATAGCGAGTTCTTTTCTTTTAGCATTCGAAAACTAATTTGACCGACGAGGAAGCGTAAGACTTGATTTTTTTGTTTCTTTTTTGATCAAGCAAAAAAGAAAGTTATAGCACTCTCACCACAAAATAGTTTTTCTTTCCACTTTGCAACAAAACAAACTGCTCGTTGATTAAATCTTTGTTCGAAAGCGTGAAATCTTCTTTTACTTTTTCTCTGTTTACCGAAATAGAATTGGCAGTCAAAGCTCTTCTTGCTTCGCCATTTGATTTAAAAAAGCCTGTTTTTTCGTTTAAAACATCCACAATATTAATTCCAGCTTCGATTTCAGTTCTTGCAATTTCAGCTTGCGGAACACCATCAAAAACTTCTAAGAAAGTAGCCGAATCTAATTGTTTTAAATCGTCAGCATTCGAATTTCCAAAAAGAATTCCCGATGCTTTTATAGCATTTTCTAAATCTTCTGCAGAATGCACCATCACAGTAATTTCTTCAGCCAAACGTTTTTGTAACAAACGCAAATGTGGTGCTTCTCTATGTTTTTCGGTTAAATCTTCAATTTCCTCTTTCGATAAAAATGTAAAGATTTTGATGTATTTTTCAGCATCAAGATCCGAAGTATTCAACCAATATTGGTAAAATTTATAAGGTGAAGTTCTAGCGGCATCCAACCAAATATTTCCACCTTCAGATTTTCCAAATTTAGTCCCATCGGCTTTCGTAATCAAAGGGCAAGTCAAAGCATAAGCCTTTCCACTTGCTATTCTACGTACTAATTCCGTTCCAGTAGTAATATTTCCCCACTGGTCGCTTCCTCCCATTTGTAGTGTACAGCTTTTCTCTCTGTACAAATGTAAGAAGTCATAACCTTGAACTAATTGGTAAGTAAACTCAGTAAACGACATTCCTTCGGCAGATTCAGAAGACAAACGTTTCTTTACCGAATCCTTCGCCATCATGTAGTTTACAGTAATATGTTTCCCCACATCACGGATGAAATCCAGGAAAGAGAAATTCTTCATCCAATCGTAGTTATTTACTAACTCGGCAGCATTTGGTGCATCGGAAGTAAAATCTAAGAAACGAGCCAATTGTCCTTTTATCGCTTCCTGATTGTGACGCAAAGTAGTTTCGTCTAATAAATTTCTTTCGTTAGACTTTCCAGATGGATCACCAATCATTCCTGTTGCTCCACCTACTAAGGCTAAAGGTTTGTGTCCAGCTATTTGAAAATGTTTCAACAACATTACTCCAACTAAGTGTCCTATATGTAATGAATCTGCAGTTGGGTCAATTCCCACATACGCCGCACGCATTTGTTCCATCAAATGTTCTTCGGTGCCTGGCATAACATCGTGGAGCATTCCTCTCCAAGTTACTTCTTCAATAAAATTCTTCATGTTTTTAATCAATTTACTTCGTCAGTTCAGCCTTTCAGGCTTCGAGTGCGCAAAGATAACTTTAATTACACAATTTGAAAATTTGAAAATGTACCAATTTGAAAAAAATATCTAAAATGCTAATTGTTACCTTATAAAATTGATAAATTGTTACATTTGTATTTATGATTTTAGTAACAGGAGGAACCGGTTTAGTAGGCGCACATTTATTACTTCATTTATTAGAAAATGGAGAAAACGTTCGTGCAATCTATCGCAAGAAAAATAACATTCAGAAAACAAAATCCTTATTTCAGCATTATAACAAATCTGCTTTGTTTGATGCTATCGAATGGGTGCATGCTGATATTCTTGATATTCCTTCATTAGAACATGCTTTTATCAATTGCTCACAAGTATATCATTGCGCTGCGTTGATTTCCTTTGATCCAAAAGACGAAAATTTACTTCGAAAAATCAATATCGAAGGAACAGCAAACATGGTTAATTTTTGTCTTGCCAAAGGAGTTCAAAAATTATGTTACGTAAGTTCTGTTGCCGCTCTTGGCGATTTAGCTGCACACGAAACCATAAGAACCGAAGAAACCGAATGGAATCCTGAAAAACACCATAGCGATTATGCCATTTCTAAATATGGCGCCGAAATGGAAATTTGGCGTGGACAACAAGAAGGTTTAAATGTTATTATTGTTAATCCTGGCGTAATCATTGGACCTGGATTTGAAGATCAGGGCAGCGGACAACTCATTAAAAAAATTAAGGATGGCTTGATATTTTACACCTTAGGAAGTACTGGTTTTGTTGCTGTAGACGATGTTGTGAAAAATATGTACCAATTGATGGAAAGCGATATTTCGGGCAAACGATTTATTCTCATTGCCGAAAACATTGCTTTTAAAACGCTTTTCGACACCATTGCTGATACGCTAAAAGTAAAAAGGCCTAGCGTAGAAGCCAAGCCTTTTATTATGGGAATCACATGGAGATTGTACTGGATTTTTAGTCTGTTTACTCAAAAAACGAACAATCTATCCAGAGATACGGCTCGTTCTTTTTTAAGCAAAGACCAATATTCAAATCACAAAATCAAAACTACATTAAACACTTCTTTTCTAGATGTACACCAATACATCAAAGAGAATTTTAGCGTTATTTAACTCTAACTCCGTTTTTAATCACCACTGATTTTATTTCAGTCGAAGTCTTTTTTGCGTTTTTCGGCTTTTTCTTTAGTAAAAGCAAGCTGTCTTTTTTCTTTATTTTTTGAAGCGAATCTTTCTTTCTAGCCAAAGTTATTTTTTTAACTTTTTGGATAGAATCCAATCGTTTCTTTTTAGCAATTAAAGAATCTCTTTTAGCTGCTTTTTTGATAACAGCATCAATAACAGCTTTTTTACCGTCTATTCGTTTGACAACACTATCATACATCGCCTTATACTCATCAAAATCAGAAGCATAATAAATGTTATTTTGTGCAAATTGCGCACTGTCTATTTTATATTTTTTATAAATAAACTCTTTAGGATTAACTCTGTAATTTTCGGTAGTATTAGGTTCATTGTATTTTATCGCTTCTAAAAGCGACAAATCATAAATAATGTTTTGCATTACTTCTTTATCTATAAGATGATCCGGTTCTTTTACCGTCTTCTCCTTACAGCCAAAGAATAACATTATTACAACTAAAAAAAATACCGCGTTTTTCATTGCTTATCTATCAAATAAGAGTCTTTTTCCAGCGCGAATATTTTTTACTTTAAAAGCATTATATACTAGCTGTCCATTTACAAAAGTATGTGTAATTCGAGATTTAAAAGTAAACCCTTCAAAAGGAGACCATCCACATTTAGCAAAAATATTCTCTTTTTTAACTCCCCAAGGTAAACCTGAGTTCACAATTACTAAATCGGCATAATAACCTTCTTTAATAAAACCGCGTTTCTCAATCTTGAAAATCTTAGCCGGATTGTGACACATTTTCTCCACAATTTTTTCTACACTAATTTTCCCCTGATGAAAAGCTTCAAACATAGCCACAACAGCGTGTTGCACTAACGGCCCTCCTGATGGTGCTTTTAAGTAGGATTGTTTTTTCTCTTCTAAAGTATGTGGTGCATGATCCGTTGCAACAACATCGATTCTGTCATCTAATAATGCTTTCCACAAAGCATCTCTGTCATTTGCTGTTTTTACTGCCGGATTCCATTTAATAAAATTGCCTTTAGTTGCATAATCATCATTGGTAAACCATAAATGATGCACGCAAACCTCGGCCGTAATTTTCTTTTCTTCCAATGGAATTTTATTGGTAAACAAATCCATCTCTTTAGCAGTAGAAAGATGAAAAATATGCAAACGAGCACCTGTTTTCTTAGCCAAAGCAATCGCTTTTGAAGAAGACAAATAACAAGCTTCTTCGCTTCTTATCAAATGATGCACCGTTACAGGAACATCATCACCATATTCGGCTATGTATTTTTCTGAATTCGCTCTAATAGTCGCCTCGTCTTCACAATGTACTGCAATTAGCATAGGCGTACTTGAGAATATTTTTTCAAGCGTTGCTTCGTTATCCACTAACATATTCCCGGTTGAAGAACCTAAAAATATCTTAATCCCAGCTACATTCTTTGGATTGGTTTTTAGAACTTCTTCTAAATTATCATTGGTTGCCCCCATCATAAACGAATAATTCGCATAGGATTTATCGGCAGCCAACTGGTATTTTTCTTCCAAGATTTCTTGAGTAACCGCATTAGGAACCGTATTAGGTTGCTCGATAAATGAGGTAATCCCACCTGCAACAGCAGCTTTAGATTCTGACTCAATATCGCCTTTGTGCGTTAAACCCGGTTCTCTAAAATGCACCTGATCATCGATGGCACCAGGAATTAAATAATTTCCTTCGGCATCTACAATTTTACAATCGGATGATTTTGCACTAATGCTTTCTGAAATCTCAACAATTAAGTCATTCTCAATTAAAACATCGCCTTCAAAAATTACCCCCTCATTTACTATTTTGGCATTCTTAATTAAAACCCTATTCATTGTTCTTTTTATTATAATCTATTTACTAATTTTTTTAATCGAAGCGAAATTACCCCAAAAACCGCTTCTACTATTATTGAATTACTCATTTTTGACTGACCTTTGGTACGATCGGTAAAAATAATAGGAACTTCTGTAATTATAAAATTATTGCAAAAAGTGCGGTATTTCATTTCTATTTGAAACGCATAACCCACAAATTTTATCCTATCCAAGTTTATCTTTTCTAAAACCGATCGTTTATAACAAACAAAACCAGCTGTTGCGTCATGAATTTCCATTCCGGTAATCATTCGAACATATACCGAAGCAAAATAAGAAAGCAACACACGATTTAAAGGCCAATTAACCACATTCACTCCCGTAACATAACGCGAACCAATAGCTAAATCGGCATCTCCAAAATGGCAGGCATTGTATAATTTTTCCAAATCATGAGGATTGTGTGAAAAATCGGCATCCATTTCAAAAATAAACTCATAATCGTTAGCTAATGCCCACTTGAAACCGTGTACATAAGCCGTTCCTAAACCTGATTTTTGCTTTCTGTTTTCTAGAAATAAGCGTCCTTCAAATTCCGTCTGCAAAAGCCTAACCTTATCAGCTGTATGATCTGGAGAATTATCATCCACTATAAGAACATGAAAATGCTTGTGTTGAGAAAGTGTCGTTCTAATGATACTTTCGATATTTTCAATTTCGTTATAGGTTGGAATTATAACAATACAATTATTCATATTTCAAGAAATTTCAACGCAAAAGTAACCTTTTTATGCCATTTGATTCATAATAATAGTATAATAAAAATATTGATATAAAATTTTACTAATTTTGCTTCCGCTATGACTGAATATCTGTTACATCCGAGAATTACCGAAAACAAAGATTGGGCAACCTTTTTATTTGTTTTTGCCTTTGCTATCATTGCCATTATTAAATCGGTTTTTGGCAATCGATTTAGCGATTTTATTAATTTAATTTTCTCCGATAAGTATTCGAAAGTCTATCGCGATAGTAGCCAACTTAAAAGCAGTTTTACCATTTCATTATTCTTTGTTCAGGTAATCTCTTTTGCGTTTTTTATCCAAATTTCGTTAAGCATTTTTGGTTATGCCTCAAAAACCGATTGGATCTTGTACATTCAAATTATCACTTTTCTAATCTTTTTCATTTTATCGAAGTATTTAATCGAAAAAATTATCGCCACAACCTTCAATATTGAGGAGTTTATGGAGCAATTTAACCTCCAAAAAATCACTTACAGAACTTATATTGGAATAATCATCCTACCTATTAATATTCTTTTGTTTTACTATAACACTGTGTCTCAGAATATTCCTATAGCAATAATCGCCATAATACTAGTCTTAAGCATACTAACTTACTCCCTTTCAATAAAAAAATATCAAAGTTTAATATTCAGTAAGTTGTTTTATTTTATTTTATATCTTTGCACTCTCGAAATAGCTCCTTATTTTTTCATGTATTATTTGTTTACAAAAGGGAGCGCTTAGATAAATGTTAAAATATGAAAGTCAAAACAATTTTGGTATCACAACCAGAGCCTAAAGTAGAGAATTCACCTTACTTTGAACTCCAACAAAAACATAAAATCAAAATTGATTTCCGTCCTTTTATACATATAGAAGGAGTGAGTGCGAAAGAAATTAGACTTCAAAAAATTGATCTTAACAATTTTTCTGCTATTATTTTAACCAGTAGAAATGCTGTAGATCACTTCTTTAGAGTGGCCGAAGAAATGCGTTTTAAAATCCCTGAAGGATTAAAATATTTTTGTCAATCAGAAGCAGTAGCTTTCTATTTGCAAAAATACGTTGTCTACAGAAAACGTAAGATTTATGTTGGCCCAAAGGATTTTGCTGATTTATCTCCATTGATTAAAAAATACAAAGACGAGAAATTCTTGTTACCGGCTTCTGACCAGTTAAATGCCGAAGCGCCAATAACTTTAAACAACTTAAAAGTCGATTGGACACAAGCTACTTTTTACAAAACTGTAATGAGTGATTTGTCTGATTTGGCTGATGTTTATTATGATGTTTTGGCCTTTTTTAGTCCAACAGGTATTAAATCATTATACAAGAACTTCCCTGATTTTCAACAAAACAATACCCGAATTGCCGTTTTTGGAAGTACTACTCAAAAAGAAGCACTTGATCACGGTTTAAGAGTAGACATTATGGCTCCTGCCCCAGGAACACCATCGATGACTATGGCCTTAGAAAAATACGTCGCCGAAGCTAATAAAGGAAAATAATCCTTAGTTATATATACCAATTCAAACCCGACAGTTTTTAAAAAGCTGTCGGGTTTTTTGTGCTTAAAAAGCCAATTTTTAAATTAAAAAACATAAATTGTTATTTTAAACGATAATTATTAGCATTGAGAACAATAATCATTAAAGCATTAACATGACAGAGGGAAATGAAATAAAAAATATTCGTTCAGAATTTTTCAATAATGCCGAATTACACTTTATAGTATTTGACAAAAATCTAAATGTAATTGATGTTAACGAAAGCCTGCTTAAATTCTACCACATAGACTACAATACAATCATTGGTAAAAATGTTCTTGACATCTCACCAGACATAAGAGAAAGAGGCATATACGATAAATACCTCGAAGTCCTAAGAACAGGAATCCCCATTGTTATCGAAGACAGTTTAAGCAATCCCAGATACGGAAACCAACTTAACAAACTAAAAATCTTTAAAGTAGGAGACGGAATTGGTGTAACGGCATCAAACATAACCGAATTAAAGGACACCATAAGCGCATTAGAGTTATTCTCTTACAAAGTTACCCATGACGTAAACAGCCCAATAGCAAGCATCTTAGGAATTACTGATCTGGCTCTTAGCGAACCTAATGATGCTAATGAGTTAAAAATGTACTTTGAATTAGTCCAAGAAAGTGTCAAAAAACTAATGAATACGCTAGATCAAATTAACAAAACACTGCGAATTCAAAAAGGAAGCGGCAATCTAGAATTAATCCATTTCAAAGAAATTATACTTGACGTCAAGAAATCGCTAAGCTATATGCCTGGTTATAATTTGGTAAAATTTGAAGAAAATACAGAAACAATAGCCGATTTTTATTTCGACAAATTAGTTATTATTTCTTTATTCCAAAATCTCATTGATAATGCTATAAAGTACAGAAATGAAACACGAAATGATTCCTATATAAAAATCAATGTTTCAAGAGGAGAAGACAATACCGCGGTAATTACAGTTGCTGATAATGGAATAGGAATAATTGCAGCATTACAAAGAAACATTTTCAAATTATCTTATCGGGCAACTAATCAATCCAGTGGTAATGGCATTGGACTTTACACGCTTAGATATGGTATTGAAAAACTTGGAGGACACATTAAATTTGAAAGCGAAGAAAATATCGGAACTACCTTTACCATTTATTTGCCTAATAAAAATGGAGAAATGACTTTAACACAATAATCATCTTAAAAAAAATAAGATTTTTTCTTAAATAAAAGCAAAATGAATTTCCAAAACAAAAAATTTTTATTTTCTTAGAACAATAAATGAATAGATAAAACCAACTTTAATAAACAACGCAGAAAATGACAAGAAAAATACAATTAATTGCCCTTATTATCCCTTTATCCATGTTAATGGTCAATTGTAGCTCGGCAAGAAAAGACAAATCTAAATATGTTGAAGCTAAAAAGCTAAGCTACGAAACTGATGTAAAACCTATTATTGCAACTAGCTGTACACCTTGCCACATGCCGCCTCAAGGAAGAAAAGAGCCATTAGAGAACTACATCCATGTAAAAGAAAATATTGCTTCGATAATTTCACGCGTTAAATTACCACAAGAGGATCGTAAATTCATGCCTCCTATGAATAAAAAACCAGCTTTAACTGAGGCTCAAGTTGCCGTTTTAGTGAAATGGCAACAACAAAACATGCCTGAATAAATTCAATTGCAATAGCAATTGCAAAATTCAATAAAAAAAATTCCAAACTCCAATAACACTTCGACAGGCTCAGTGTGACAATTGGAATTTGGAATTTATATTTTTGGAATTTTATTTTTTTTAGTTCCTCCTATTACCTCCCAGATAAATAGACAAATAGTACAACAAGGTAGCGATAGAACCCAAAGCCGCCACAACATAAGTACGAGCCGCCCATTTCAAAGAATCTTCTGCGCCAGCATATTCTGCAGGATTAAGCATATTTTTGTTTTTTAGCCAAGCCAAAGCGCGATTACTCGCATCATATTCTACGGGCAAAGTAATAATCGAAAACAAAGTAGTCGCCGCAAACAGGATAATCCCAATTAACAATAATCCCGGAAAGGTTCTCAACATCAGAATTCCCGCCAGCAAAATCCATTGCATATACGAAGAAGCCACATTGACAAACGGAACTAATTTAGAACGCATACTCAACCATTCATAACCCATCGCATGCTGTACGGCATGACCACATTCGTGTGCCGCTACAGCCGCAGCTGCTGCATTTCGTTGATTGTATACCGACTCACTCAAATTGACCGTTTTATCCACTGGATTATAATGATCCGTTAGTTGTCCCGGAGTCGAAATCACACGCACATCATAAATGCCGTTATCCTGGAGCATTTTCTGTGCAATCTCTGCACCGCTCATATTATTTTGCAAATGCAATTGTGAATAATGTTCAAACTTGCTCTTTAACCTTGAACTTACCAACCAACTGAAAAGCATAATTGCTCCTGCAAGAATTAAATAACCACTTCCCATTTATTTATTTGTTTAAATTTTGAATATAAACAGCAAATTCTAAACCAAATTCCAAAAACGTCAATTTGACAGCTGTTAAAAAATTCCAAAATAAAAATTCCAAATTCCAACAACACTTCGACTAGCTCAGTGTGACAATTGGAATTTGGAATTTTTAAATTGGGATTTATTTAGTTATCCAACCAAATTAATAATTTTCCCCGGAACAATAATCACCTTATTCGGTGTTTTACCGTCTAATTGTTTTTGAGTTCTTTCGTCTTTCATCACGATTTCCTCGATTTGTTCCTTGGTTAAATCCAAAGGCAAGTTAATCGTAAAACGCATTTTTCCGTTAAATGAAACTGGATATTCTTTATCACTTTCTACCAAATGAGCTGGTTCGAATTTTGGAAAAGCAACGGTGGCAATCGAATCGCTATATCCTAACAAACTCCATAATTCCTCAGCAATGTGTGGCGCATAAGGCGAAATCACAATAGCCAATGGTTCTAAAATAGCACGGGAATGACAATTTTGCGTAGACAATTCGTTCACACAAATCATAAACTGAGAAACCGAAGTATTGAAAGAGAAACTCTCAATATCTTCCGCCACTTTCTTGATGGTTTTGTGCAATGATTTTAAGTTGTCTTTTGTTGGTTCTTCATCGGTAACAATTAAACCATTTTCATCAAAATACAAACGACATAATTTTTTTAAGAAACCAAAAACTCCCGAAATCCCTGCCGTATTCCAAGGTTTTGCCTGTTCCAATGGCCCTAAAAACATCTCATACAAACGCAAAGTATCGGCTCCGTATTCTGCACAAATATTATCCGGAGTGACTACATTGTATTTAGATTTCGACATTTTTTCAACTTCGCGACCTACAATATATTTTCCGTTTTCTTCTGTAATGATTTCTGCATTTACATAATCTTCTCTCCAATTTTTGAAAGCTTCGATATCCAATTCATCCGACGAATTCACAAAATTCACATCAGTATGAAGTTTTGTTTCTGAACATCTATAGTCATAACATTCATCTAATAAATTTTCTTCAGAATTTATGAATTTTAATTCTGGAAATCTATTACGAATCAATTCACTCAAAACGTCGTTATCTACAACACCATACTCATCGGATTTAAATTGATTTGAATCGAAAATATTCTTTGAAATCCCTACAAAAAAAGGACGAGGACAATCAACTGAAATATAATCTTCATTCTCCTCTCTAAAATCCCTTGCTGCAGAACGGTAACTAATATCCACCCATACTCCATAAACAAAAGCACTCGTTCCCAAAATCATTCCCTGATTGATCAGTTTTTTAAATGGTTCTTCTGTTGGTGCAAAACCTTTATCTTTTAAGAATTTATTCCAAAAGCGGGAATACAATAAATGGCCTGTTGCGTGCTCGCTACCACCAATATATAAATCCACAGATTCCCAGTATTTCAAGGCTGCTGCCGATGCAAATTCATTTTCATTCCCTGCATCCATATAACGCATCCAGTACCAGGAACTTCCCGCCCAGCCTGGCATGGTGTTAAGCTCCATCCCCCAAACCCCCGAAGGGGGATTCGCTGCATCTTCAACCGAAACAATTTCGTTTTTATTGGTATCCCAATGCCACTCTTTTGCATTTCCTAATGGTGGTTGTCCATCTTCCGTTGGGAGATATTTCTCTACAGCTGGTAATTTTATAGGTAAATATTTCTTGTCTATCATCTGCGGCAAACCATTTACATAATACACCGGAAATGGCTCACCCCAATATCTTTGACGAGAAAAAACCGCATCGCGCAAACGGTAATTTACTTTACCGTAACCTTGATTAATTTTTTCCAATTCGGCAATTACTTTTTGAGTTCCATCTTTGTAACCCATGCCATTTAAGAAATCAGAATTCACTAATTGAAAACCTTCTTTGGCTGAAAAAGCACTATCCTCCCCCAGCCCCTCCGAAGGAGGGGAGCCTGCGTTTGCTTTATCCTCTTGCAAAGCCCCTCCTTTGGAGGGGTTGGGGAGGAATATTTTTTTGATTTCAGGCATTCCGTCTTGACCTTTGAAGAAATTAGCAAAAGCATAATCTCTTTCATCGCCACAAGGAACCGCCATTACAGCACCTGTTCCATAACCTGCTAAAACGTAATCCCCAATCCAAACCGGAATCGCTTCCTTTGTAAATGGATGTTCAGCATAAGCTCCAGTGAAAACTCCTGAAATGGTTTTTACATCCGCCATACGCTCTCTTTCGGAACGTTTTGCCGTTTTTTCGATATAAGCGTCAACAGCTACTTTTTGTTCCGGAGTTGTGATTTGAGCTACCAATTCGTGTTCTGGAGCTAATGTCATAAACGTCACTCCAAAAATGGTATCAGGTCTGGTTGTAAATACGTCAATCTGCAGTTTCTCACTTCTAACTTCTAACTCCTGACTTCTAACTTTAAAAGTAACCATCGCTCCAACACTCTTCCCAATCCAGTTTCTCTGACTTTCTTTGATGCTTTCGCTCCAGTCGATATCATTTAAACCTTGCAACAAACGTTCCGCATAAGCCGAAATACGCATGCTCCATTGGGTCATTTTTTTACGAATAACCG
>JBDLTG010000055.1:0-60700 GCA_039805885.1 Bacteroidota bacterium | reverse complement strand
AATTTATTACAATAACGATAGAATCAAGTCAAATTTAAACAAAATGAGCCCGATACAATATCGAGCTCATTATTATCAAAATTAATTATAAATTTGTCTAACTTTTTGGGTGCAGTCTATTTTGATAGGCTTTTTTTATGTCTTTTTTTTGCATGATAACGACAAAGCTATAAGGAACAATGCTTTATGGTTTTTTAATTTCTTTGGAATACTTTTTGGCATAAGCAATGAAGAACATAAAAATTTATACTTATGAAAAATCAGGCCAAATCTGCTTGTGCAAAAGCAGTACAGTTTGCAGAGATTACCAAAAGCTTAATCCGTAAAGGAAATATAATTCGCGTAAAGAAATGCCTTAGCGTTGCAGAACAACTGCTGATAACCGGAAATACCGAAACTAAAAATGTAATATCTAACATTTATCTATTCTCGGTAACCACTTTTATGGAAATACACAACTGCAGTATTGCAAACCTTTTTCCTCAAACATTACGCAAAGAATACATCAAGCAAATCAATGCTTCAGGAGTATAAAAAAAGAGAATAAGATAATAGAATATAGACAAAAGACTAAAAACCACTATTTGGTAACAAGGTTAAGTCACTAATTCTAAATCAATTATCTCTCTATAAACTTAAATCTAAATTCTATAATCTTAAATCTTATGTTAATCACTATTCTTTTACTCGCATTAGGCATTTTACTCTTTGCGATTTGTTTTAAATCCGTCGAATTTTTTGAAAAAATCTAAATCATGACAGCACTATTTATTGTCGCACTTGCCGTATTCGGTTATTTGGTTTATGTATTAATCAAACCCGAAAAATTTTAAAAATGAAAATGGCTAAATTTAAGAAAATGGTAGTAATTGTTATGGCTTGGATAATAGCTTTAATTATGCTTTACTACGTTTATATAAAAGCCAAAATTTTATTTAATTTCTAATAAACAAAACATGAACACAGAATTTTTTGGAGTTATCAGTATTTTTATCGTCTCGATAGTTTTGGCAATTCCCGTAGGAAGGTATATTGCCAAAGTGTATTTGGGAGATAAAACAATACTGGATGGAATATTCAATCCAATTGAAAAATTTATTTTCAAAATCAGCGGTATCAATTCCACCGAAGAAATGAACTGGAAGCAACACCTGAAAGCACTTTTAAGTGTCAACATGGTTTGGTTCTTTCTATGCTTTTTTATTTTATTGTTTCAAGGGGCGCTGTTTTTAAACCCAGACAATAATCCATCCATGTCGCCCGATTTGGCATTTAATACAGCTATTTCATTTGTGGTAAATTGTAATTTACAGCATTATTCAGGAGAATCGGGTCTTTCTTATTTAGGTCAATTGTTTTTAATGTTTCTGCAATTTGTTTCGGCAGGTACGGGAATGGCTGCAGCCGCTATGGTTTTTGTTGCCATGAGAGAGAGAACCACTGATAAATTAGGAAATTTTTATAATTTTTTAATCAAAAGTTGCACTCGTATTTTATTGCCTCTTTCTGCTTTTGTAGCTGTCGTTCTAATATTTAGCGGAACTCCAATGACGTTTGAAGGAAAAGATAAAATCGTGACTTTACAAGGTGATACAGTTGAAGTTTCCCGCGGACCAGCAGCTGCTTTTATTGGAATCAAACATATTGGTACCAATGGCGGTGGTTTCTTCGGAGCCAATTCGGCGCATCCTTTAGAAAACCCTACGTATTTAACTAATGCAGTTGAATTGTGGGCACAGTTAATCATCCCGTTTGCGATGATTTTCGCTTTGGGTTTTTATCTAAAGAAAAGAAAATTCGCCTACATTATTTTTGGCGTAATGACTATTGGTTTTTTACTATTGGTAATTCCAACCGTTATATCCGAATTGAATGGAAATCCTGCCATCGAAAAAATGGGAATTTCTCAAACAACCGGAGCGATGGAAGGCAAAGAAGTTCGTTTTGGACCTGCGATTTCAGGATTTTGGAGTATTGCTACAACAGTAATTTCTACAGGTTCGGTAAATAGTATGCATGATAGTTCGATGCCTGTTTCTGGAGCTATGCAATTATTAGCTATGATGGTCAATGCGTTTTATGGCGGTTGTGGTGTAGGTTTCCTTAACTTTTACATTTTCATTATTCTGGCGGTATTTATTTCGGGTTTAATGGTTGGTCGAACACCTGAATTTTTAGGAAAGAAAATTGAAGCCCGTGAAGTAAAAATTGCTGCTTTCATTGCAATTCTTCATCCTTTATTGATATTGTCAGGAACGGCTTTGGCTTCTTATTTTGCTGCAAATAATACGGCAATGGGCTATTGGTTTAGCGGCAATGCAACTGACTGGCTTAACAATCCAGGAAATCACGGATTCTCTGAAATGTTATACGAATTCACTTCGAGTGCTGCCAATAACGGTTCTGGTTTTGAAGGTTTAAGCGACAACAATCCGTTTTGGAATATCACTACAGGAATTGTGTTGTTACTAGGACGATTTCTTCCAATCATTGGACCAATTGCAATCGCAGGATTGTTAGCCAATAAAAAATACATCCCAGAAAGTGCTGGAACTTTAAAAACGGATACAACCATTTTTGGAGTTATGATTTTTGCTGTGATTGCGATTATTGCTGCTTTATCTTTCTTTCCAGCATTGGCTTTAGGCCCATTAGCGGAATATTTTACACTAAAATAATATAAAAAAATGACTAACAATAAATCCACTTCATTATTTGAAAGTAAGCAAGTAAAAGATGCTTTAGTGCAATCTTTTGTAAAGCTTAATCCGAAAATAATGTTCAAAAATCCGGTAATGTTTACCGTAGAAATCGGGACTGCCATTATGTTTGCTGTGTGTATTGCCATACTGTTTGGCGCACATGACCAAGGTAGTTTTACTTATAATTTCATTGTATTCTTAATCTTACTAGCAACTCTTTTGTTTGCGAATTTTGCCGAAGCCATTGCCGAAGCCAGAGGAAAAGCACAAGCAGACAGTTTAAGAAAAACACGTGAAGAAACTCCTGCCAGACAAATTTTGCCTAATGGGGAAATCAAAAACATCAGTTCATCTGAATTGAAAAAAGGTGATGTTTTCGTTTGTGAAGCCGGAGACCTAATTGCAACCGATGGTGAAATTATCGAAGGTTTAGCTACAATTGACGAAAGTGCCATTACTGGAGAAAGTGCTCCTGTTATTCGAGAAGCGGGCGGTGATAAATCATCCGTTACGGGAGGTACAAAAGTATTATCGGATAAAATTAAAGTAATCGTAACCAACGAACCAGGCGAAAGTTTTCTAGATAAAATGATTGCTTTGGTCGAAGGAGCAAGTCGTCAGAAAACACCAAACGAAATCGCTTTGACTATTTTGTTGGCTGCCTTTACTTTAATCTTCGTGATTGTTTGCGTGACTTTAAAACCATTTGCTGATTATGCGAATGCGCCCATCACAATTGCTGCTTTCATTTCATTATTTGTTTGTTTGATTCCAACAACAATTGGTGGATTGCTTTCTGCCATCGGGATTGCGGGAATGGACAGAGCCTTGCGTGCCAATGTAATTACCAAATCCGGAAAAGCGGTGGAAACGGCTGGAGATATTGATGTTTTGCTTTTGGATAAAACTGGAACGATTACCATTGGAAACAGAAAAGCAACTAGTTTTTATGCAACTAAAGGAGTTTCTGAAGAAGATTTTATCCAATCGGCAGTATTGAGTTCACTTGCTGATGATACCCCTGAGGGGAAAAGTATACTTGAATTAAGTAAAATGTTAGATGTGAATGGTAAAATGAATTCAGACATTTCACATTTTACATATAACATTTCACACACAATAAAATTTACTGCCGAAACCAGAACTTCTGGTGTGGTTTTGAAAGATGGAACGAACATTCGAAAAGGAGCTCAAGATGCAGCCAAAAACATAACACTTCAAGCGGGCAATATTTTTCCAGAAGATACGGCTCAAAAAGTAATTGAAATTTCTTCTAATGGAGGAACTCCTTTGGTAGTTGTCAAAAACAACCAAGTTCAAGGTGTTATCGAATTGCAGGACATTATCAAAACGGGAATGAAAGAACGTTTTGAACGTTTGCGTAAAATGGGTGTAAAAACGGTTATGGTTACCGGAGATAATCCTTTGACAGCGAAATTTATTGCAGAGAAAGCTGGTGTAGATGATTTTATTGCCGAAGCAAAACCTGAGGACAAGATGAACTACATCAAAAACGAGCAACAAAATGGTAAACTCGTGGCGATGATGGGAGATGGTACGAATGACGCACCCGCTCTTGCCCAAGCCGATGTAGGTGTGGCAATGAACAGTGGAACTCAGGCTGCAAAAGAAGCCGGAAACATGGTCGATCTTGACAATGACCCAACCAAATTAATTGAGATTATCGAAATTGGTAAACAGCTTTTAATGACCCGAGGCACTTTAACTACTTTTTCTATTGCAAATGACGTTGCGAAATATTTTGCTATTGTTCCTGCTCTTTTCATAGCTACAATTCCTGCTTTGCAAGGTTTGAATATTATGAATTTGCACAGTCCTGAAAGTGCCATTTTATCAGCGGTAATTTTCAATGCGATTATTATTCCAATATTGATTCCATTAGCGTTGAGAGGAGTTGATTATAAACCAATCGGCGCAGAAGCTATTTTGAAAAGAAATCTTTTGATTTACGGATTAGGTGGTTTGATTGTCCCTTTTATCGGAATAAAATTGATTGATTTGGTTGTAACAGTATTTATGTAATCCTCACCCCCGACCCCCTCTCCAAAGGAGAGGGGGAGACGAAACTGGAATAGATTATCAGTAAATCATTCTGGTTATAATTAAAATAGAATAAAAAAAATTAACATCTCAATTCTTCAATAGCTCCCCACTCCAAAGGAGAGGGGCTGGGGGTGAGGAAAAAATAAAACAAAATGAAAAATATATTTTCAATAGTAAAATTGACCTTTTTAATGGTCGTTTTTTTCGCAGTCATTTATCCTTTGACAATTTATGGAATTGCACAATTTGCTTCTAATCAAGGGAAAGGAGAGACAATTTCGGTTAACGGAAAAGTGGTTGGTTATCAAAAAATTGGTCAAAAATTCGACAAATCGAATTACTTTTGGGGAAGACCTTCGGCGGTGGATTATAATGCTTCGGGTAGTGCGGGAAGCAACAAAGGTCCAAGCAATGCGGATTATTTGGCTTTGGTTCAAAAGAGAATTGATACGTTTTTGATCGTGCATCCGTATTTGAAAAAATCAGAGATTCCATCGGATATGGTTACGGCTTCGGGAAGTGGATTGGACCCAAATATTTCTCCCGAAGGTGCATTGATTCAGGTAAAACGTGTCGCCAAAGAAAGAAAATTATCAGAAGATAAAGTAAAAGCTTTGGTGGAAAGTAAAATTAATACACCAACGGTTATGGGAACTGCAACTGTTAATGTATTGGAATTGAATGTGGCTTTGGATGAGTTGAAATAGATTTAGATTAAAATAAATATTATTGAGAAATGAAAGGATGCACCACAAATTGCACTTTCAGAGTATTATTTTAAAAATAATCTGCAGAAATCTGCCAGAAGATCTGCGTGCAAATTTAGGCACGCAGATTTTGCAGATTCACGCAGATAAAAAGAATCAAGTAGTGCTAGATTTTAATTGGATTAAAAAAATGCAATTTTTCGTTCATCCGAAACGAAATAGCTCCTAAAAAAATAAATATTGATGGACAACGAGAAAGAAAATAATGTTAAGCACTTTCTAGATTTGATTCAGAAATCGCGCAAGGGGAAGTTTAAAATCTATATTGGGATGAGTGCAGGTGTGGGCAAAACGTTCCGGATGTTGCAGGAAGCACATACGCTTTTAAAAAATGGAATTGATGTAAAAATTGGTTATGTCGAAACACACAATCGTAAGGAAACACACGATTTATTGGAAGGATTGCCAGTAATTCCGCGTCGGACTATTTTCTACAAAGGGAAACAGCTTGAGGAAATGGATGTACAAGCGATTATCAATTTACGTCCAGAAGTAGTTATTGTAGATGAACTGGCGCATACCAACATTGAAGGGAGCAAAAACGAAAAGCGCTGGCAAGATGTAATGGAAATTCTAGAAGCGGGAATCAATGTTATTTCGGCGGTAAATATCCAGCATATTGAGAGCTTAAATGAAGATGTAAAGCGAATAACCAATGTTGAAGTTCTTGAGCGAGTTCCTGATAATGTGTTGCGAATGGCTGATGAGGTGGTTAATATCGATTTGACTTCAGAGGATTTGATTGATCGTTTGAAAGAAGGAAAAATTTATACGGCCGATAAAATTCAGACCGCTTTGAGTAATTTTTTCAAGTCAGAGAATATTTTGCAACTGCGAGAATTGGCTTTACGGGAAGTAGCGAGTCAAGTAGTTCGTAAAGTGGAGAATGAAGTAACCAAAAACCATGCTTTGCGACATGAAAGGTTATTGGCCTGCATTAGTAGTAATGATAGAACGGCCAAAATTGTGATTCGAAAAACAGCTCGACTAGCCAGTTATTACAATAGCGACTGGTACGTTTTGTATGTTCAGACTCCAAAGGAAAGCAGCGATAAAATTGCTCTGGACAAACAACGACATTTGATTAATAATTTTAAATTGGCCACACAATTGGGAGCCGAAGTAATTAAAGTGGAAGCTAAAAATATCACGGATACCATGCTGGAAGTGGTTAAGCAAAAGCAAATTACAACCGTTTGTATCGGGAAACCACATTTTAATTTGTTTAAAGTAATTTTGTCTACAACCATTTTTAACAGATTGTTAAATAATTTATCTTTATCTAATATTGACCTAGTAATTTTATCATAAAAATGAAATCTTCATGATTCCAAAACGCAAAAAAGAATGAAGAAAGACGACCCGAGCGGAAGCGAACAGGCGAAGCATACCATATTCCTTTAAAAAATAAATATTATCCTGATATGAAAATTAAAACTAAATTAAATTTGGGAGTTGGATTGTTATTTGTAATGATAATTATACTGACTTTTGTAAGTGCTTTTTATATTTTTTCTATAAAAAAAGACACTGGGAACATACTAAAAGCCAATTATAATACATTAGAATATTCTCGAAATATGCTGCTTTCATTGGATGAGATAACTGGTGATGAAGGGAAAGCAATTGCTACATTTGAGGCTAATCTGAATAAACAAAATAAGAATGTAACTGAAGTTGGTGAAGGTGATGCAACACTTAATTTACAAAAAAGTTTTGCTCTTTTGAAAGATAATAAAAACAGTGAGGTTTTAAAAAGTAAAATTAGGTTGGATATTTTTGAGATAATGAAGCTCAATATGAATGCCATAAAACAAAAAAGTGATATTGCTAACAGAACAGCAGAAACAGCCAATATGTGGATAGCTATCACTGGAACACTTTGCTTTTTGATTGCTTTTAATCTTTTAGTGAATTTGCCGAATAATATTGCCAATCCTATCAAAGAACTTACGGCAAGTATCAAAGAGATTGCTAACAAAAATTATTCGGAGCGTGTACATTTTATGAATCATAATGAATTTGGAGATTTGGCTAAGTCATTCAATACAATGGCCCAAAAACTGCAAGAGTATCACAACAGTAATCTTTATAAATTATCGTTTGAAAAGAAAAGGTTGGAAACCTTGATTAACAATATGCATGATCCTATTATTGGTTTGGATAATCAAGGAATAATTTTGTTTGTTAATGATGAAGCATTGAAAATTATAGGAATGAAATCTGAGGATGTTGTTGGGAAAATGGCTGTAAATTTGGCATTAACAAATGATTTAATGAAATCATTAATTGCAAAAAACCTTGAAATTGAATCTAAATCGTCAGGACAAAAGGCGTTACCAATGAAAATTTTTGCCGATGGTAAAGAAAGTTATTTTGAGAAAGAAAATGTAAATATAACCATTCAGCCCACAGGTGAAGATCAAACGATTAATATTGGGGATGTAATTATTTTGAGAAATATTACTCCTTTTAAAGAATTGGATTTTGCCAAAACTAATTTTATTGCGACCATTTCCCATGAATTGAAAACACCAATTTCGGCTATAAAATTCAGTTTGCGTTTATTGGAAAAAGAGCAAACGGGTGTTTTAAATGAAGAGCAAAAACATTTGGTAGAAAGTATTAATGATGACAGTGAACGTTTATTGAAAATTACGGGAGAATTATTAGAACTTTCACAAGTAGAAACTGGAAATATTCAGTTGAATATTGAAAAAAGCGATCCTTACCAAATCATACATTATGCTACCGAAGCTGTAAAAGTGCAAGCCGAACAAAAACAAATAGAACTGCTTGTTGAAACTGATGACAATATTCCAATGGTAAAAGCAGATAGCGAAAAAACGTCATGGGTGTTGATTAATTTTCTAACTAATGCCATTCGTTATTCTTCTGAAAAAAGTGTAATAAGAGTGAAATTAAAAAAGGATAATTCTAAAATTTCATTTGCTGTAATAGATACAGGAAAAGGGATTGATAATCGTTACAAAAACAAAGTTTTCGATAAGTATTTTCAAATTCCTGGAAGCCATAAAACTGGTACTGGATTAGGATTAGCCATATCCAAAGAATTCATTGAAGCTCAGGGTGGAACAATAGGGGTTGAAAGTGAACTAGGTTTGGGAAGCACTTTTTATTTTAGTTTGATTTCCATGTCATTATAGCCATCAAGTTAATAGCATATGTTTATTATTTATATAGTTAGTCAGGCACAATATCTTTTAATAAAAAGTTTAAATTTTATAATCCTTTTTCTTTGCTACTGTTTTTATTCATAGGTAAAGGGACTTATATGAATCATTTGACTTAGAAAAAAATGACATTAATAGTAAAGAGAAAGGTTTTGGGAATCATTTTAAAACTAAATAGATAATATTGCGCCAATATTGTTTGTGATGCACGCATAAATATTCATAAAACAAAACATGAGGTATATTTTGCGTGTCAAAAATAAGTTGGAGATGATAGAAACTAAAAATGCCTTAAACAATAATTTTGTCTAAGGCATTTTTGATGTTGTATGATAAAGAAATTAAACTACAGTATTTCTTAAAGTTCCTATTCCTTCAATTTCCAGTTCAACCAAATCTCCCGGTATTAGCGGACGGTGAACGGCAAAGTTGTTTTCGATTAAACTTCCCCAACCCACAGTTCCTGAGCCTAAAATATCACCAGGCATCAACGTTACATTATTTTCGGAGGCACGTTCCATCATTTGTGGAAACGTCCAGTGAACAGTCTTGTAATTGCCTTCGCAAATAACCACATCATTAATTTTTGCAGTCATTTTTAAGTCAAATCGATCACCATTATTTTTAGGCATAGCTAAATGTTCTGGATGAGATTCTCTTGTTATCGAACAGCGGTATTGCTCCATTTCATCTTTAGTGATGATGCACGGGCCAATGGCATTTGCAAAATCTTTTCCCTTATGCGGGCCAAGAGGAACAGTCATTTCGCGTTTTTGGATGGCACGGGCAGTCCAGTCGTTAAAGACAGTGTAACCAAAGATATGATCATCGGCGTTTTCAACCTTGATGTCTTTTCCTTTTTTGCCAATTATAACTGCGATTTCTAACTCAATATCTAATTTTTCTTCTCCGTCAGGACGTTTTATTTCATCCTCTGGTCCATAAATAGCCTGGTGATTGGTAAAATAAAAAATAGGCATTTCGTACCAAGCTTCACCAACGGTGTGTCCAAAAGACTTTGAAGCATTGAGCATGTGCTGTTCAAATCCGATGTAGTCTCTAAAACTTCTTGGGTTTGGCAAAGGAGCCAAAAGTTTTACTTCATCAAGTGAGTAATGAGGTTCAGTGAATTCTAATTCATTTATAATCGCGAAATTAGCTTCGTGATTATCTATGAAGGTAAGCATGTCAATAGGCAATCTCGAATCGGCCAGATTCATATCTACCACCGCATGGTCTTGTAACCAACCAATACGGCTTTCACCTGTTTTATTTTGAAAAGTGATTAATTTCATCTTAATTTTTTAAATTGGTTGTGTAAGTGCCATACATGTTTTTCCCATTGTAGCTCCTACATTGGCACCTTCTGGCAATGGTTTTCCTTCGAATGTCATTAATTCCCATTCTCCCAGTTTTTCAGAAGCTTCAACCACCATTTTGCATCTTTCGAGCCTACGTTCCATAAATCTTGAAAAAATAGCCTGGGCACCATCTTGTTTTTTAATTTCTTCGGCTAATACTACAGCATCTTCAATAGCCAATGCTGCACCTGATCCTAATTGCGGAATAGTTGCATGAGCTGCATCGCCAATAATGATAACGTTTCCTTTGTACCAAGGTGCCGGAAGATTCAAAGTTTCTAACGGTCTGTAATTTACCAGTTTTGGATCGACAACCTGATCAATTAGGCCTTGTATCATTGGAATAGGATATTCTGCCATATAGGATTGTAACTTTGGAATCATTTGGTCTTCTGTTATAAAAGGATTGTCGGCTCCTTCTGCAGAAACTACAAAGATGTAGCAACTATCTTCTGTCATAGGAATGATTCCTAATTTACTCTTTTTGCCAAAAAAGATATATCCCGTATCTAAATCTTTAGGTCTCTTAAAAGCATAGCGCCAGTTAGATAATCCAACATAATTAGGTTTTGATTCCCCAAAAATTAAGTTTCTAACTTTAGAGTTGATACCGTCTCCACCAATTAAAATATCATAACTTCCTGTTGATCCATCAGAGAAAACAACATCAACACCATCTTCTTTATCTGTAATTGTATCTACAGTAAGTCCCATACGGTAAACCGCTCCAACTTCTTTACTTCTTTCGAGTAAGACTTCATGTAAAACTCTTCTTGAAATTCCATTATGACTAGGGAATCGTCCAATAGGTGGTGTTCCTGCTTCGGCAATTTGGTGGCCAGTAGGAGTACACATTTTTACCATAGGGTAGGGCGAACCTCTTCTAAGCGCTTCGTCAGCACATCCTAAAGAATCAAGTGCTCTTAATGCGTTTGCTTGTTGAATAATTCCCACACCATACACATCAAATTTTGGTTGAAGTTCAACTATTTCTACTTCAATACCTATTTGTCTAAGAGCAATACTAGCAGATTGACCACCAATGCCACCACCAACAATTAATACTTTATTTATGGACTTCATAATTTAGTCGGTTTTTATAATTAAAATCAGTCATTATGACAGCTTATAGCCTTTTAGCGATCCAATCGTACATGTTAAAAGTCTTGGTGAAATCATCGATTTGGCAATGTTGTGAACCGCTTTCTCCCACCGGAATTACTTCTAAATGATGCTCGCAAGTTAAATGTTTTTCAAGGTTGTAAGCATGTTCAACAAAATTTTGTTTATCATCTTCACCATGAAGGATATAGGTAGGCATTGAAATCTTTTCGGCAACACCATTTTCAAGTGTAAAACCTTCCAGTCTTTTGCGTGTTTCTGTCATATCTGGTGCTCCCACAATATGCTGAACAATTTCTGCCAATGGATGACTGTCCGGACGTCCTGCCCAAACATCATAATAGGACCAAACCGCACCATAAACCATACATACTTTAAAACGTGGTTCAAAAGCAGCACAACGGGCAGCCATATAACCTCCCATAGAAACCGCTCCAATACCAATACGATCAACAGCTATTTCTTCTTTTAAATTTTCAATACTCCAATCTAAAACGGCTGTTCCTGCTACATTGTAGTCATGACGTGTATGGATATTATTTAAGCGTAAAGCAGCTCCCTGACCTGGTCCATCCATTGCCAAAAGCGCAATTCCACGTTCATTTAAATGCTGACCAATACCAAAATAAAGTTCCTCAGCCAAACTATCCAAACCACCAAACATGATCATCATCGGTGGGTTTTTTACTCCTGTCGGTTTAAACAAATAACCCGGTAGAAACGAACCTTCAAAAGGAACTTCAACCTGTAATACTTTTTCATCAAAATATTTAATTGCTCTCAAGAAAGCTTCTCTTGCTTTTAAATAAGTCGGTATTTTTTTCTCATGACCTAGGTTCATAAAAAACTCAGCCGAACGCAGGTAATTAAAAGCTCTTAGGTAAGTCCTTCTTGCCGAAATAAAGTTACCATTTTTTTCAAAATCTTCAGCAAGATCATAAACAGGATTCCCTATTTCCAGCCAGGCTTCGTTATAGGATTCTCTGTTTTTAGGGTCTATTTTACTAGCTACTTCTAATATTTCTGCAAATTCGCCTCCTCCATAATGCGCTTGGGTAAGCGCACGATTTACCTGATAAGAAGGCATGTATTGACCTGGAAAATAGTGCCACATAATTTGTGTTTTTTAAATTTTAAAATTGTTTTTCTGCTCTAATAAATTAGATATCCATTGGTTTTACCACACCGTCTGTTAATCCTAATTTTTTTCCTTTGGCCATTTCAGCAAATGGATTGGCTGATCCCCAGGCATCATTAGGATTGTCTTTTAGATAATGAACATCTAAGTGATCTGGTGCAAATACCAATCGGGCGCAAGCATAGTATTCGAATAAAATACCACTTCCCGGGTCAATAATATAGATAAAGAAACCTTCATCGGCTTTGTGACGAGTAGGGGCTCCCATAACACTTTTGTATCCTTTTTCGATAAAGTAATCTAAAGCCAATAAAACTTCTTCACGACTATCCACATTCCAACAAATGTGATTCAGTACCGCTTGATTTGGTTCGATTGTTGGGTCGGTAAAAATGGCAATATCGTGCGAAAGATTGGCAGTAGTAAATAAACCTCCAATTGCTGGCATATCGTCTGCAATTCTAATTTCATCAGGATTTTTCAAACCTAAACCTTTCCAAAATGCTTTTTCTTCGGCATATTTTCCTTTAGAAACCATGTAAGTTACGTGATCAAAACGACGTGGATTTGCTCCCTGCATACGATTACTTGCATATCGATCAGCATAAACGCTTCCTCTTTCGCCTTCTTCTCTTAACCATACTACATCCCAAAAAATTTCGTGAATATGTCCTTCCGGTGATTTAAAACGATAAGCTTTTCCATGACCTAAATCGCCATTGTCCCAGCCAAGACCAGCACCAATACTTTCTAAGTAAGTCACTGCTTCTTCTAAAGCTTCAGGACTGTCTGCTCTCCAACCAATGTGTCCTAATCCTGAAGTTTCATTTTGTGTTAATTTCAAGGTGTGGTGAAAATAATCACCCCAAGCTCTTAGGTATACTGAATTACCTTCTCTACCGGTAATATCCATGCCTACAATGTCTCCAAAAAAGTGTACCGATTTTTCTAAATCAGTAGTTAGCACCTCAACATGTGCCATTTGTGAAAAATAATGTGGATTTTTTGCCATTTGTATTTTAATTTATTCGGTTTTTTTATATATAATGTAATTTATGTTACAAATTTATATTGATTTATAAGTGTCAGTGAATCAAATTAACTCTATTACTATTCAAAATCAATTCTTTCTTTTTTTAGACACCTCTATTTGGATGTTTTTGTATTCTGTTTGTGATATTTTGTTGGTTGAGGTGTAGTTTTAGGTTATGAAAAAATCATTTCCGGAATTTCTCCTTCAATAATTAATTTCCCTTCCGTTGCATTTTTTATTTCTTCGATGCTTACACCCGGAGCTCTTTCCAATAATTTGAAACCACCTCCAGAGACAACTTCTAAAACGGCTAACTCAGTTACAATTTTCTTTACGCAATTGATTCCGGTAATAGGCAAACTGCAATTTTTTAGCAATTTTGATTTTCCGTCTTTACTGACATGCTGCATGGCGACAATGATATTTTTGGCTGAGGCGACCAAATCCATAGCGCCTCCCATGCCTTTGACCATTTTTCCGGGGATTTTCCAGTTGGCAATATCTCCGTTTTCAGAGACTTCCATAGCGCCTAGAATAGTCAGATTTACATGTTCCCCACGAATCATCGCAAAACTTTCAGCCGAACTGAATAGGGAAGAACCGGCCTGCATGGTAACAGTTTGTTTGCCGGCATTAATCATATCGGCATCTACATTTTTATTAGTTGGAAAAGGGCCAATACCTAATAAACCATTTTCAGATTGTAACATTACATTAATATCTGAAGGAATATAGTTCGCAACTAGAGTGGGAATTCCAATTCCTAGATTTACATAATAACCATCTTTAACTTCTTGAGCGATTCGTTGGGCAATGCTATTTTTATCAAGTGGTCCTTGAGGGGTTTTTTTATCTGGGAAGTTGTTTTTTGATATCTCCTCAACAGTGGTTTCAGTGATGGTTCTTTGCTCTATTCTTTTTTCGTAATTTTTTCCTTTGAAAATACGTTGCACATAAATGCCCGGAACATGGATTGCATTTGGATCTAATTCGCCTGGTTCTACTAATTCTTCTACTTCGGCAATACAAATCTTTCCGGCAGCAGCCATCATTGGACTGAAATTACGTGTTGTCCCTTTGAAAATTAAATTACCAGAAGTATCGCCTTTCCAGGCTTTTATGATACTAAAATCGGCTTTTAGCCAAGATTCCATCAAATATTTTTTATCATCGAATGTTCTCACTTCTTTGCCTTCTGCCACTTCAGTACCTACGCCAGCTGGTGTGAAAAAAGCAGGGATTCCAGCTCCTCCGGCACGAATGCGTTCTGCCAAAGTTCCTTGTGGAATCAATTCGACTTCTAATTCGCCGCTTAACAACTGTCTTTCAAATTCTTTATTCTCGCCAACGTATGAAGAAATCATTTTTTTTACTTGACGGTTTTGAAGCATTAAGCCAATTCCAAAATCATCAACTCCGGCATTGTTGGAAATACAAGTCAGCTTATTTATCTTTTTGTTTACAAGTTCGGCAATGCAGTTTTCAGGAATACCGCAAAGGCCAAATCCTCCCAACATTATAGTTGCTCCGTTAGGAATATCGGCTACTGCCTGCTTGGCATCTTTTATTACTTTATTGATCATAATAGATTTTCGATTATAATTGCACTCGCTCCACCGCCACCGTTACAAATGGTAGCCAGACCATAGCGCGCTTTTTTTATGGATAAAATATTGAGTAAGCTTACAACGATTCTGCTTCCGGAACTGCCCAGAGGGTGTCCCAGAGCTACGGCACCACCAAAGACATTTACTTTTTCATGCGGGATATGGAGCTCTTTCATTAAAGCCATCGGTACTACGGCAAAAGCTTCGTTGACTTCATAAAAATCGATGTCTTCGATTGTCAAATTGGCTTTTTCTAATACTTTTTGAGTTGCTAAAACTGGGGCTGTAGTAAAAAAAGTAGGAT
Source organism: Bacteroidota bacterium (assembly GCA_039805885.1). Classification (GTDB taxonomy): domain Bacteria; phylum Bacteroidota; class Bacteroidia; order Flavobacteriales; family Flavobacteriaceae; genus Flavobacterium. The sequence continues at coordinate 45,408 of JBDLTG010000055.1, read as the reverse complement.
CTTGTTCAGACTCGGCATAAGCTATAATTCGAGCTTTAGGTGTAATTTGGTGTTGGTTTACAAAATCTTCTCCTGCTAAAACCAAAGCACTGGCACCATCATTCATAGGACTGGCGTTTGCTGCGGTTACGGTACCATTGGGCGAGAAAGGAGCTTTCAACTGACGCATTTTTTCAAAATTGGCTTTTTTATAGGTTTCATCTTCTGTAATTATTAAAGCTTCTCCTTTTCTTTGAGGTACATTTACAGCAACAACTTCATTTGTAAAACTTCCAGTTGCCCAAGCTTCAGTACTTCTGCGATAGGATTGTTCTGCAAAATCATCTTGTTCTTCACGGCTTATGTTGTATTTCTCGGCTGTAAGATCTCCTGATACTCCCATTGATGTTTTGTTATATACATCGGTTAAGCCGTCTTTGGCTAATCCATCAATACAGGCTGTATTTCCATATCCCATCCCAAATCGGGCATTGGGTAAATAATGGGGAACTTGAGACATGTTTTCCATTCCACCGGCAATTCCCACCGAAATATTTGCAACATAAATGTCATTGTAAATCATGCTGAGTGCCTTCATTCCAGAGGCACAGACTTTGTTGACTGTTGTGGCACAAACAGCATCAGGTAATCCTGCTATTTTTGAAGCTTGTCGAGCTGGTGCCTGTCCTAAATTAGCGGAAAGGACATTTCCCATAACAATACTTTCTATTGTTTCAGCAGGAATGTTAGCTTTTTTCAAAGCATCCTGAATAGCGATGGCTCCTAATTCGGGTGCCGAAATAGTTGATAGTTGACCACCATAGGCTCCCATAGGAGTACGTGATCCCGAAAGGATATAGATATTTTTAGACATTATTAAAAAGGAGTTATATTTTGTTTTTTATTGAAATCAATTCCAATTTTGGAATTTGTATTTTTTATACAAATGCGCCTCTGTCTTCGGCATGGCATGACCAGTAATAAATGTGGATTGGTCTGAACACATCCATAAAGCCACATCAGCAATTTCTTGGGGTTGCCCCATTCTTTTCATGCGTTGCATATTGATTGCTGCTTGTAACACTTCTGGGTTTTGAGATGTATAAGAATTCGTTAATCTGTTTTAAAAAAGTTTTTTTATTTTTATTCCGGAAATAGTAATTTTTTCAGTTTCATTTACTATTTCTATAATCAAATCTTTCTCGACTTTAATTGTTGTTGTACAATCTGTTTTGTCAAATGGATTTATTTTTTCAATCTTTATTAGTTTGCCGTTAATCTTAATGTTTTGATTTGATAGCACCGTATTGGCATCTTCTTTTTTATTATTCAATTCATAAACTAAACTTTTATCTTTCTTTAATAGAGAGAACAGTAAAGTAACCTCATAATCGCCTTTGGGTAATTCAGCTGTTATTTTTTCAACATTACTGATTGAAGATTGATAAATAGGGTCGTTTGTAGTGTTTTTTATATTTGAACTGCTATTTACATTTTGTACAGTACCCAAAACTTTTAGTAGTGACTGTTGGTTATAAGGTATCCAAATTTGGTTTTTATCATCTATAAAATAATTTTCGGTTCCAAAGTTAATGGCCAGAGTATTCGATTTAGATAAGTCAGGTTTTTGATATATAAGGTTTGTTGAGTCTTGTAATTTTCCGAACTCATCATACAATGATAAATTATTAGAACCTTCTTTTAAGTTGATCCAAGTTTCTATAAGCCCAGTGTTCTCTTGTAATTCGATTTTCTCCGAATCGTTCACTTTTAAAAACACTTTTTGGTTAGAAATAATGATGATTTTCTTTTTTGGAGAATCACTGATATGGGTTGGTAAGTCTTTAAAAAATTGACTTAATTTTTCTTCCGGTTTTAGGATTGCTTTGTACCAATAATAGATGTTTTTAGGGCTACGGTCAAAGTTTACCAAACCTTTTTGATTTACATGCGGAATAGGATTACCTCTAAGCTCCGAACCAAAATCGGCAAAATTCCAAGCAGTCATACCAATCACATAGGGTCTGTCTTTCAATTGTTGGTAATATCCGGGATGGTACTTAAATTGGTATTCCTCAGAAAAATCCATTTTTTTAGGATCAGAGTTGTGGAGCCTTTTATCTGCGTCAACTCCATATTCGGATATAATCAAAGGTCTGTTTGGATATTTTTTATTTTCTTCATCCAGAAATACTCCTAAATCTTGAATTTGACCCGAATACCATCCTTGATAGAGATTCCACCCTAATACCATTGGTAGACTAGCAATTTTAGTTTCATTATAAATTTGATTTCCGTGAATTGCCATAACCGTAATGTGATTTGGAGCTTCTTTACGGGTTAAATCCTCTAAAGTTTGAGCTAAATCTAAAGTATTTTTTATGATTTTTTGTTTTATTTCATTTTCAGGCCTATCAAAATACATACGAAGAAAAATTTCATTCATATAGCCTACAAAGATTAATGAAGGATGATTGTAATTTTGATCAATATGCTCTTTTTGCATTTGAATGCAGTTTCCTTTATATTCTGAATAATTGGCGTTAATAGGGACATTATTTACCACTGGTATTTCTGACCAAAGTATTAATCCCAGACTATCAGCTGCTTTGTAAACGGCTTTATCTTGAGGGTAATGAGCCAAGCGCAAAAAGTTGCTCCCCATATTCTTTATCATTACTAATTCTTGGATTTGTTTTTGAATGGGTACCGCATTTCCAATTCCTTCAAAGTCTTGATGTCTGTTTACGCCAATCAGTTTTATCGGTTTTCCATTTAAATTAAAGCCAGAGGTTGTAGCTTCAAATTTTCTGAAACCTATTTTCTGATGGTAAATGTCTAGAATTTTGCCATTAACATCCAGTAGATTCAATTCCACATTGTATAAATTTGGAGTTTGTGGAGACCATAATAAAGGATTTTTTAGCTTTACGTTTAAGTTGAATTCAGCACCTATATTTTCCTCAATTGTTGCAATTAATTTATTGGTTGCATCTTTTATATTTAATCTAACTTTAGGGTTTAATAGTTGTTTGTTCTTGTTAGATATAGCTCCTTTTAGTTGAAGTTCTCCCTGCCAATCATTGTCTAGTAAGGCATCAATTTTTATAGCATCTGCACCATTTGATTTTTTAAAATGAGTAGTTTCCTCTTCACATAAATAGACACTTCTGTAAATACCTCCATAAAAAGTAAAATCAGCCTCTAATGGGGGAATGGTTTCATTATTGGTATTATCAACTCCTACCGTAATTTTATTTGTTCCTTGCTTTACATATGAACTAATATCAATATCAAAAGCAGTATATCCGCCTTTATGTTGTCCTGCATAACTTCCATTAATCCATACCTTAGTTTGTTGATTTACTCCATTAAAATGAATGTAATGCACTTTTTTAATGGTAGTAATGTTTACTGTAGTTGTATATGTCCCTTTCCCTCTCCAATAACCAGGTTCGTCATCAAAAGCATCAATGGCATTCCAGGTATGTGGGATTTTTATAGGTTGAATTTTTGGATTTTTTTCAGAAGAAAAATTCCATTTTTTTATTTCAACTTCCTGCGAAAACAGAAAAGTCATACTAAATAAAGTTACTGTAAAACTTAAAAATTTATTCATCTTGTAATTTTATTTATGGGGTTTGTTTTATATATAATAAGTAGAGCGCAATAGTGTCAATAACGACTAACGAAATTGTATAATCCCCCGAAAGGGGGATTTTTATTGATTAAAATTTATATGTTGCAGTCAAGAAATAGGCTCTTGGTTGAATCGCTAAAATACTGTGTACAGCATTAGGATTAGCTGCTACTTGTGCCTTAGTAATGTTTTGTGGACTAAGTGATGCGTCTATTCCTCCAGGAGAAGCAGAAGCCATAATTCCCAGTTTGTCGGTTAAATTATTAACATTTAAGGAGATGCTAAATTTGGAATTAAAATCATATCCCATACCTAAATCAAATTGACTGAATGCAGGAAGTTTATAAGCATTATTTTGATTCACTTCTCTGTCTCCAAGGTATTTCCATTGGATAAAAGTGTAAAATTTATCTATGGAATAAGTTGGGGTAATTGCGAACATTACATTCGGATTGTTTTCAGCTCTGTTACCTGTATTGTCGATAATGATATCATCTCCTTTTCCTTGATTACCTAGTACCCAAGTTTTCCAAGTAGTGTATTTTGCATCTTGTAATGTTAATGATGATTTTACACTAAAGTTTTTTGTTACAACAAGATCAGATTCGAATTCCACTCCTAAAGTTCTAACTGCATTATATAAAACAGGAGCGTAGTATAATATTCCGGCATCATCATTTCCTAATGCAGTTGTTCCTATGTTGCTTAATTTACTATAAAAAGGGGTAACCGTAAGTTGGAAATTTTCGTTTTTCAATTTGTAACCAAACTCAAGTTGTGTTATTCTTTGGTTTATAGGAGAGTTGTTTTCGGCTATAAAATCAGAGGTGTAGTTGTTGTAGAAAGATAAATCCGGTGATTTTTCACCATCAGTGTATCTAACATATACAGCATTTTTATTGTTGAATTTATAATTCAAACCGGCAGAATATGCAAACACATTTGTTTTCTTGTTAAAGTTAATAATATCAGTTCCTAATACAGAATAATAATTGTCGTAGATAGTTAATGGATTTCCATCAAAACCTCCGCTTTTGGTTGTTCTGGCGGCTCTGTTGTTATTTCCTTTAATGCTGGCTGTTTCGTAGCGAACTCCCCAATCAAAATTAAGTTTTTCTGTTAGATTTAAATTGTTTCCAAGGAATAAGGAAAGTTGGTTAGAATTATAATCATAAGTACCACCACCAAATGAACCACCTAATTTTAAGTATCCTGAATTTGGATCTGAAACTTGATACGCAGTTCCTGTACCGTCTTGTACAAAACTAACATCCAAAGGAGCAGTTCTATTTCCTATTGCAGAAACTGAAAGTACTGGAGCAGTAATATTAGGATCCGAAATAATTCTTGAATTGGTGTAAAAGAAGCCTCCAGTAATTGATCCTTTTTTTATTTTTTTAGTAACTGTAAATTGATTCATTAGTTCATCAAGTGTGGTATAATTTTTTACTGAACCGGCATATCGTATGGCAGGTTTTTCGGGAACAGTTGCAGGTAAAGTAGAGTTTAATACAGTGTATATTGGTGTTCTACCTGCAAAATCTTGTTTTACTTGCGCAAGAACCTGTCCTGTTGTTCTATCTTTGTATGTAATAACTCCGGGTCTTTGAATCATCAATGTTCCCATTAAGAAATTTGTGGTAGGATCATCTAAATAACCAAAGTTAGTAGCAGTTTGACTATCTACATCTGCTAATTTTGAAGAGTATCTAATATTGTTATTTATTACCCAGCTATCTCCAATTTTTTGTTGCCAGTCAATACCGAAGTAAGCATCTTTTGAATGATTAAGATTAGTTGGGTCAAAAACGGTAGTTTTTGAATCTGATCGATTAGGGATAGTAACTTTAGTAGCAGTTAATGCATAAGAGTCTGTTTTCTTTACTCCATCTGCTAAAGTGATATCGTTTCCAAATCCTTTTCCAATCAATGGAACATTTGAACCATTGTGATCATCCAGATATTTAGCATAAAATTTAATAGAACCACTATTATAAGATTTCATAACGTTAGCTTTAATTTGGCCACCTCTGTTTTGAGCATAGCCAGCATAACGGGCTCCATTGGAATAGCGGTAAAATCCACCAATGTTGTATGACCACTTCTTGTCTTTTCCAAAAGTGTCTCCTATGTTAATATCGCTTCTGGTATATAGGTTTCTACCATTTCCCTCTAAACCAATTTTTTGTCTAAATTCATTGGCTTTAGAACCGCTTCCTGTTTTTGATAAAAAGTTAAAAACGCCTCCAGGTGCATTTGCAGATGTGATTGAAGAAGTTCCTCCTCTTACTGCTTCAACGCGGTAAATAGTAGCATCTGAACGAAAGAAATAGTCAGCAGATAAGGAAGCACTATTTACTGCTGCTACTGGTAATCCATCTTCTTGTAGAGAAACGTAATAATATCCATTAGGATCATTGGCTAATCCCCCTACAGAATTGGCAGAAACTCCTCTTGAATAGATAATATTTTTCACTTCACCATAAGCAGAATTCACATACACTCCGGGTACTGTTTTTAACATGTCTGCGGCACTAGCTGGCGCTATTCTCTCTAATGTTTTTGCATTTATTGTCGAAATAGCCACTGATGCTCCCAGTTTTGTTCTTTTGTCAAACACACCTGTTACGACTACTTCGTCCAAAGTAGCCTGATCTTCTTTTAAGCTAATGTTCAATTTGCCGCTTTGAGGTACTTTAACAGCAGTTTTTTGAGTAGTAAATCCTATATAAGAAATATTGATTTTATAGGTTCCATCGTTGAGGTTTCCAATGGTAAAATCACCATTGCTATCAGTAACGGCACTCTTGTTGTTTCCTTCTATAAGGACTGTTGAACCTGGTAGACCTATTCCCTTGTCATCAGTTACTTTTCCTTGAATTTTCCCCTGTTGTGCAAATGAAGTAAGACTACAACTGATAATTGCGATAAAAAGGAAGTAATCCTTTATTAATTGCATTGTTTTCATAATTTCTGGCTTTTTAAAATTACATTAGTTTTTTTTGGTTGCATAAAATATTGATATGATAATATTTTACATTACAAAGATGGGCAACAAAAAAATACTTTGTGATTCAAAAAAAGACAACTTTTATTCAAAATCAGTTCAATTGCTGATATTCTAGAGGAGTCATTCCTGTTTGTTTTTTAAAAAAACGAACAAAATTGCTCGGGTTTTGATCGCAGAGTTTTATGGCTATTTCAGATACATTGAGATTTGAATATTTTAAAAGGGTTTTGGCTTCTAATATCAGCATTTCTTTTAGTAAATCCTGTGCCGTTTTATTAGTGCTTTTTTTTACGCATTTGTTTAGATAGTCAGGTGTTATGTTCATTGATTTAGCGTAATACAATATGTTTTGGTGTTCATATATGTTTTTTTCTAAAGCATTTTTGTAACGTTCTGTAATATCTAAAAAAGAATTTTTTGTTTTCGTTGTTTGAAGTGGAATCTCTTTCTTTATCTCTTCAAAAATCACTAACAAATTGCATGAAATAAGTTGTTTGTTAGATGTTTTTTCTTCTTTATATAATTCAAGCGTTCTATTCAAAATAAGTTCTATATAGTTTAATGTATTTTCAGACAACTCAATTACCGGATGGGATTGATATTGAAAGAATGGATATTGCTTGCTAAGGTAATTTTTAGGTAAATAGTCAAATATTTTTTCATCAAAATGACAATAGAAACCTTCAGCATCATCACTCATCATTTCGTGCTGTGTAATTTGATATGCAGGTAAAAAAAAGATAGATGAAGCACCAAATTCATATTTGTTCAATCCTTTAGTTCTTTTTGAAAGTCCTTTTTTAAGAAATATAAAATCATGTACTGTTTTTCGATGTGGCAATACTTGAAAACTGGACTTATTGGAAAGATCTTCTATTCGATTAATATGATATTCCTGATGAGTCTGGCTGGACTTAAAAAGGCTCCAAATCGTATTGTCAGCATGTATTCGATCTATTTCGGATGCAATCAGCGTTGGAACGTATTCTTTATTAGACATCTTCGGATATTTTTATTATTTACATAAAATTACAAAAAAAAATATTCAATAATCGCAATGATATTAGTACATCTGGCACTGACACCTTTTGTTTTGCAGGAAAGCTGGGAACTTTAAAACTAAAAGGAGGTAAAACTTCTAAATCGGCTATTTTTCTATGCAAATGCTCCTCCATCTACCGCCATGGCATGCCCAGTAATGAAGCTGGATTGGTCAGAACACATCCATAAAGCCACATCGGCTACTTCCTGCGGTTGTCCCATACGTTTCATTCTTTGCAGATTGACAGCAGCTTGTAGGGCTTCAGGATTATGAGCCAGTTTTCTTCTGCCTTCCATAATCATTGGTGTTTCAATGGCGGTAGGACAAATAGCATTGATGCGAATGTTTTTGGTTGCATTTTCTATGGCGGCACTTTTTACAATTCCAATCACTCCGTGTTTTGTGGCACAATAAGGAACATTATCTGGTTGTCCCACTAATCCGGCTGCCGAGGCTATGCATACAATATTTCCGCCGCCTTGTTTCAACATTTCTATTAACTGGTATTTCACGCAATACCAGGTTCCGGTTAGGTTAATATTGATTTGTTGCAACCAGGCGTCTTCTGGATATTCATGTGTTGGAAGAGATAATGTACCAGCAATTCCGGCTGAATTCACCGCACAATCCAAACGTCCAAATGTCTTGATGGTTTGCTCGATCATGTTTTGCACTTCTTCTCTTTTCGAAATATCACACTTTACAAAAAAAGCTGATTTACCTAATGCTTTGATTTCGTTTACCACCAATTCTCCTGCGGTTTCATTTACATCAGAAACCACCACATTTGCTCCTTCTTTAGCAAAAGAAATAGCAGTAGCTTTACCAATTCCTGATGATGCACCAGTTACTAAGCAAACTTTATTTTCAAATCTTTTCATCTTGTTTTTGGTTTTGGTTTTAAAAAATATTGCATGGTAAAGCTAATGCTGCTTAATACCAGCATTGTCACTACCATGGGAACCGCACTGCCATTCTGAAAATAGCTAAGGATTCCAGTAATTAAAGCACTAAATGCCATTTGGGTAACTCCCATAATAGCATTGGCACTACCTATGTTTTCTGTAAATGGGCGTATTGTAATTGCCATGGTGTTGGGAGTAATCAATGATAGAAACAACATAAAAAAACACATCCCTAGTAAAAGATGCATGGTTGTCAATGAATAAATTGCGGTGTAAAGCAGATAACAACAAACGACTAATTGCAAACCCACTGCTCGTAAGGCAATAGTATGACTGGTAAATTTTCGTAATAATAGTCTGTTTACCTGGCTTCCCAGAATCATACAGGAAGCGGTACAGGCAAATACCCATCCAAATTGCTGTTTACTGATTCCTAAAGTTCCAATAAATATCAAAGAAGAGCTGGAAATCCAACTGAATAATACAGATGAGGCCAAAGCCGTTATGATTGTATACCCGATGTATCCTTTGGTTTGAATTACTTTTTTATAATTTCCCAATATGGCTTTTGGTTTTAAAGAATAATTGCGGTCTGCTTCTTTTACATGTGGAAGAAAAATATGAAGCGCTAAAAACAGTACCAAAGCCATAATTGCCAAAAAAACAAAAATGCCTCGCCAATCGGAAAAAAGCAAAATAAAACTGCCTAGAGTTGGAGCAATAATCGGCGCTATTCCCATGACAAGAGCAAGCGTAGAAAAAATAGAAGCAATTCGTTCAACAGGGAATACATCTCTTACCATAGTGCGACTTCCAACAGCACATACACTTATTGCAATAGCCTGAAAAAATCGAAATACGCATAAAATCGTAATATCTTTAGCTATTGCGCATCCTATTGAGGTGAGAAAAAAGAAGAGTAAGGCTATTAACATTGGATTTTTACGTCCATAACGATCCAGTAATGGTCCATTAAAAAATTGACCCACACAGGCTCCTGCAAAAAAAGTACTCATAGAAAGGGTAATCATTCCTGTTTTGGTTCCTAAATTTTCTGCCATAGCAGGAAATGCGGGTAAGTATAAATCGGTTGAAAAAGGCATGAGTCCATTCAAACAGCCTAATACAATAATTAGGGATTTTATATTAATTTCTTTTGATTTTGTCATTTGAATTTATTTCCAATTCCTCATTTTTTGTTCTGTTTCATTATACAAAAAGCACTCAGATTGAAGATTTAATAATTACACAGAGTCTACTATAGTAATGGATGTTAATGCTGCATGTATTCAGGAAGTGATATTCCGTTAATCTCAAATGGTTTTGCCTCAATGAGTACAAAAACAATTCGGCAAACTTCAGTTTCACTTGGGTTTCTCCATTTGTGCAATGTACCGCGTTGAACTATAATTTCGCCAGCAGCAATTCTCTTCGAAACTTCATTTTCTAATTCCAATTCGATTTCGCCGCTAATTACAATCCCATAATCAATACTGTCCGTTCGGTGAAGGGGAGAAGATGCTCCGGGTAACATATCTACAATACGAATTACTGAGCCTCCTTTTAGTGTTGTTCCGGCATCTCTTTTGGCACCATCGGTTTCGTCATTGCAATCTGCAGGAACAGTGGCTGTTGTCCATAATGTAGCCATCGCTGCATCGCCAGTTGGGATAATCACAGTTTCAAATGCTTCGTCAGAAGTAAATACTGCAGTGCCTTCGGGAGAATGACCGGTTACAATTCTTCTAATTGGTAAGTCCATTTTGTCTTTACTTTTATTCTTTAGTTGGAGTTGACTTTAGCTTTTTCATAAATTCACCAAAAGCGGGTCTAAACTCAGAAAAAAGTTCATTATCTCTGTTTTTAAGCATCACTTCGCTGAACATTTTTAAACCAATGGCAAATTCTGCTGCCTGATCTTTAGTTTTAAAAATGTCCCTGTTTTTCATTCTTTCGATTATCGTAAAAATGTTATCGTGATTATCAAATGCTAACTCAATAGGAGTGTAGACTGTATCATCAACTTTGGATGTTTCTACTAATTCCAGTCTTAATTTGTATTTATTTGTTCTCTTTTCCATTATAATTTTTTTAAAAATCCTTGTAATTCTAACCAATCTCCAAAACGATCGAACCAACTGTCAACTGGTAATTCTTTTTTAATCATTCCAAAACCATGACCTCCTTTAGAATAAATATGAAGCTCTGCTGGTTTTTTTGCTTCATTCCATTTTAAGTATAACGAAGTACAATGTTTTTGAAACCCAAATTCATCATCTGATGCTGCAACAATAAACATTGGTGGTGCATCTACTGGTACTACTGGATTACCAAAACTACCAACATAGGGATATATTGGTGCTACAAAATCAGGACGACTTTCAGCATCATACATTTGTGCAACTCCTGCAGTTACGGTTCCTCCTGCTGAGAATCCCATTATTCCAATTTGGTTTGTTTTTAGACCATACTCGTTAGCATGTTTTCGTACATAATTTATGGCAGCTTTACCATCGGCAATATCCATTTGCACTAATGGTTCAATGTCTTTATTGAATTTTTCAGAACCTGGATTTTTAGCCGTTAATTCCTGAAATGGATTGTCAGTTTCTAAATGTGCTAATCTATATTTAAGTACAAATGCAGTAACTCCTTTGCTATTTAACCATTGGGCTACTTTTATGCCTTCATTTTCAAGTGAAAGCAAGTGAAAAGCACCTCCTGGACATACAATAACGGCAGTGCCCGTAGCAATTGATTTGTCAGCTTCATAGACAAGAAGTGTTGGTTGTGATACGTTTGCAACGATTTTTTCGGTAGGCAATTCAACAATTTTTTCATCCCAATCCCAATTTTCGGAACCTGGAGCTTTACCTTGATAGAGCGGAATTACTTTTTGTGCATTTGAAACAAAAGCACTAAATAGCAGTAGGATTAAAATTTTATTTTTCATTTTTATCAATGTATTATCTCAGTTTTTTATTTTCGAAAATCATTTATTTAACCATCAAATCCTTTGCAAGATGGAACTCCTTCGTTTGTTTGATATCCAATGAAGAGGCTCCTATTCTGATGCTGTATTTTCCAGCCTCCGCAATCCAAGATGATAGAGCAGGATCGAAAGAGGCAAGTTCAGCAGGAGTAAGAGTAAAGCTGATAGTTTGCGATTCTCCCGCTTGTAATAATTTGTTTTTTGCAAATCCTTTCAACTCTTCTGAAGGTTTTTTCAATTTTGTTGAAGGAGCGCTTAAATACAATTGTACTACTTCTTTTCCTGCAGTTTTACCACTATTTTTTATGGTAATGGTTGCTGTGATTTTATCTTTAAATTCAGTTGAACTGAGTTTAATAGTGCTGTATTCAAATTGGGTATAACTCAAACCAAAGCCAAATTCATAAGCAGTTTTTACTTTTTTAGTATTGAAATAACGGTAACCCACATAAATGTCATCATCATAAGTTATTTCAGCAGGATAGGTTGGCATTACAGGATCTAAGATTTCCCCTTCCTTAAGCGGAAGTTGTTTTCCGGGGAAACTTCCTGATGATGGTACGTCAGTATAGGAGACAGGAAATGTAGCTGTTAATTTTCCTGATGGGTTTACTTTTCCTGAGATTATATCAGCAATGGCATTACCACCTTCCATACCCGGTTGCCAAGCCATTAAAATAGCATCTGCCCAAGAACTCCAACTCGCCATTTCGATAACACCACCCGCGTTGATCACCACAATAACTTTTTTGTTTTTAGCATGGAAAGATTCAGAAAGTGTTTTAAGTGTTTGCTTTTCAGCATCGGTTAAATTGAAATCATTTTCTACTTTTCGGTCTTTAGATTCGCCGGAGATTCTGGCAATTGTGATAATAGCCACATCAGCATTAGTTGCCGATTCTACAATCAACTCGTTTTTAACCTCCATTTCTTTAATATAAGAAGGATTAAAAACGTCCATAAATGAAGGTGCTGGTTTTTTAGCATTTTCTGATTTTACGTAATCTTCATAAACAGACTTGTTGTTTTGTTGCAGTTTAAATCCAGAATTTATTAAGCCCTCGTCAAGAGAAATCGTATATTTTTTCACTACATCTCCACTGCCGGCTCCTCCCGCAATAATGTCATAAGAAGCGTTACCAAATAAGGCAACCGTACTGGATTTTGGCAATGGTAAGGCATGATCATTTTTTAATAAAACCATTCCTTCTGATGCTATCATTCTGGAAATTGCTGCGTTTGCGGTTAAATCAGGTTCATTGGAATAGTTGTAATTATGGAATGTAATGGTTTTTACAACAAGATTTAAAACGCGTTCCACACTCGAATCTAAATCACTCATAGTAAGTGAACCATTTTTTGCACCATTGAGGATTGTTTGGAATTGATCCGGTCTTCCCGGCATTTGTAAATCATTTCCAGCTCCCAGAGAAACAGCCGCATTTTGTCCTGCAAACCAATCACTCATTACCAAACCTTTAAATCCCCATTCTTTACGTAAAATTTTGCTTATTAGATCTTTGCTTTCGGATGTGTAGGTACCATTAATAAGATTATAGGAAGTCATCAATGTCCAAGGATTTGATTTTTTAACGGCTATTTCAAACCCCTTTAAATAGATTTCTCTTAAGGCACGTTCGCTAACAATCGTGTTTAATTTCATTCGATTGGTTTCGGTATTATTAGCTGCAAAATGTTTTACAGAAACACCAATACCCTGTTTTTGAATACCATTAGTTACCGCAGCGGCAATAGTACCGGAAAGAAAAGGATCTTCAGAATAGTATTCGAAATTTCGGCCTCCCAAAGGATTTCTTTGGATGTTAAAAGCAGGAGTCAAGACGATATCAATACCATATTCTTTGGCTTCACGACCTAATATTTCGCCCGCTTTTTGGGTCATATTCGTATCCCAAGTGCTGGCTAATAACGTCCCAATTGGAATGGCTGTAGCGTATTTTGGTTTGGCATTGGTTAAATCCAAAAAATGAATTCCAGCCGGTCCGTCTGATAAGGTAATACTAGGAATCCCCAAACGGTTTATAGCATGAGTTCTACCGGATGTACCTGGAACTTTCGGTGCTATTTTGTCGTCTTCGGGGTCGTTAGGAGGTAGTAATCCTGCTGGAGCGCCAGGAATATACATGCCCATTCCCACAACTAATTTTACTTTTTCATCAAGAGTTAATGCTTTGATGATTTCCTTAATGTTATTTTTGTTTAATTGTGGTACTGCTTTTTGCTGTGCCGAAACTGTTAAGTTAAGACAAGCAAAACAAATTAGAAGAAATGTATTTTTCATAAGGTATTATTTTGTTTTTAGAGTCTCTTCGATTGCCTTAACAGTCAAAGGTTCCATGATTTTATAACCAGCCAATGTTGGATGTACACCATCATTGCTAAGTTCCTTTTTAAATCCTTTTTTCTCGTCCAGTAATGGGGAATAATAATCGAGATACACCATTTTATTTTTTGAAGCATATTCTTTAATGCGGTTATTGAGTTGGATAATTTTTTCGACTGGTTGCAATCCTGGTCTCCAAGCAAAATCATAAGCGGGCAAAACCGATGTTAAAATGACTTTTATATTATTTGCCTTGGCTAAATCAACCATTGAAAGAATGTTATTGAATGTGTTTTCCAACACATAAGGACCGTTATTTTCCGCAATATCATTAGTTCCACCATTGATGACAACGATAGTAGGTTTCAGATTAATAACATCTGCTCTGAAACGAACTAGGGTTTGACCCGTTGTTTGGCCACTAATTCCTCTGTCAATGTATTTTTTTTCTGCGAACCAAGTAGAATCAAGTGCTTTCCAGTTTTCAAAAATGGAATTACCCAAAAAGACCACTCTATTTTCATTTTGTTTTGGCGTAGCTAAATTTTTATTTTCTAAGGAATATCGTTTCAGGTTGGGCCAATCGGTATGTAAATTATCTTCCGTAGTTTTTAGATACTGTTTGAATGCTTTTTGAGTTTTGAAATGTGCCGATAAACCCGTTGGATTTTCAGGCCATAACAATCCTTGTAGTTCCAGCCAGTCGCCAAAACGTTCTATCCAGCTATCAACAGGCAAATCAAGTTTGCGCATTCCGAAACCATGACCTCCTTTGGAATACACATGCAATTCTGCCGATTTTCCTTCAGTTAACCAATCGCTGTAAGTTTTGACACTATTTGGGGCTAGCCCTAATTGGTCATCCGATGCAGCCGCAATAAATAGAGGAGGAGCATCAGCAGGGACAACAGTGTTTTTTAAAGCTCCGGTGTAGGCATAAATTGGGGCTGCAAAATCAGGACGGTTATTTCCTTTTGCATTATAAACAGCTCCGGCAGCTACAGTTCCACCAGCCGAGAAACCGATAATCCCAATTCTGTTTTTCTCAATATTAAACTCAGCTGCATGATCTCTCACATACTGTATTGCAGTTAACCCATCAGCAATTGCCAAAGGAACAACTGGTGCATTGATAGAATCTAGTTTTTTTCTGTTTTCGAATAATGGGAAAATCTCTTTTACAGGGTCATCCGTTAGGCTTTTTACGAGTCGGTATTTTAAAACAAAGGCAGTAATTCCTTTTGAGTTTAGCCATTTGGCAACATCAATTCCTTCACTGTTTATTGATAAGGTATGAAAACCACCTCCCGGGCAAATAATCACTGCAGTTCCATTTGCCAAGGCTTTGTTTGGGACATACATCGTAAGTGTGGGTTGGGAAACATTATACACCACTTGGGTTTGAAACGTTTCTGAAAACATTTCTTTTTCCTGCCAATTCCAGTTTTCTGAACCAGAAGCTTTTCCTTCGTATAATGGAATGATTTTTTGTGCATTGATTGTTCCAATTTGAGAAAAGAATAATAAAGTCAGTATAGATATCGATTTTTTCATGTCAAATGGGTTAACAATTAGTTGTTTTTATACTTTTGAATCGCTTTTTGATATTCATAATAACTTTGTTTGGGTGTGCGTTTTTGGGTGTCAAAATCAACGTGAATTAACCCAAATCTTGAAGTGTAACCAAATACCCATTCGAAATTATCCCAACCACTCCAAGCAAAATAACCAATCAATTTAACACCATCTTTTTTAGCTTTTTCAACTGCTTCAATGTGACGTTTGATGTAATCGGCGCGCAATACATCATTTACTTTTCCATCAACAATAGTGTCTTCATTGTTTTTGAAGCAAGCACCATTTTCGGTGATCATAATCTGAGGGTTGTTATATTCTTTTTTAATTTTTACAAGAAATCGGTATAATTCTTCAGGGCGTACAGGACCGTTGGAAGATTTGATTTTATCCGTATTTATGTCCATCCATTTCATTTCAAATGGTTCTGAAGGATCATATTTCACTAGAGCTGGGGCATAAAAATTAATCCCTAAGAAATCAGGTTTGTTTGCTGCCAGTATTTTCATGTCGGCAGCCGTTGGTTGGAATGCAGGATCGTATTTGGTGAAAAGATCGACCACTTCTTTTGGATAAGTACCTTTGAAATACCCATCAAGAAAAACAGTATTCAACAACTTTTCTTGTAAGGCAGAAGCTTGCACATCCTTTGGATTGTTAGGATCCAGTGGGGAACAAGGAGAAAAATTGAAAGTCATACCAATTTTTCCGCCCAAATTCATTTCGTGATACATTTTTATTACTTCGGCACTGGCTACCATCTCTCTGTGTGCTTTCATCATTCCTCTGGCAAAACGGGTGACAGCGGGTTCTTTACTTTGTTCCATGTTCATAAGGTATTCTGCAACAAAGAATTCGATATAAGGCTCATTGAATGTGATAAAATGTTTTACTTTTTTACCGTAACGTTCCAAAGCTATTTTAGCATAGTTTTTGTACCAGTTAATCATTTCAGGATTTCCCCAACCTCCTTTTTGTACCAAAGCGAAAGGATAATCAAAATGATAAAGTGTAACTACTGGTTCTATTCCAGCCCCTTTTAAATCATCAATCAATACGTCATAATGTGCCAATGCTTTTTCGTTCACAGCACCAATACCATCAGGGATAATTCGGCTCCAGTCTAATGAAAAACGATAAGAGTTAACCCCTAATTCTTTCATCAATTGAATATCTTTTAAGTATTGGGTGCGGTCATACATGTTGATGGCAACATTGGCTGTTTCTTTTTTACCAATAATAAATTGAGTCACCCCCACTTTATTGGTTAGAAAATCCCATTTCGATTCGCCTTTGCCATCCGTTTGATAGGCTCCCTCCACTTGATAAGCGGCAGAAGCCACTCCCCATAGAAATGGTTTTTCTGTTGGCGGTTGCTGTGCTTTTATTTTTTCTTTGCAGCCTATGATGCTTACTAATGCAATTAAAAGAATGGAGATACGTCTAGTCATTTGCTTTATTTTTGATGATTGTTTTTATAATTTAAAAAAGTTATAGAGCGGCTTCGACTTCAACGAAGGTTTTGTTTTTACTAATAACCTTATTGCTTTCCATTAATTTAGAGACAAAAAACAAACCTAATGCAGCCATTACGGCTGATACCCATAAAAAGGCTGATGGACTAATTTTATCTGAAAGAACACCTGATATTCCCGGGATTAGGACACCGCCTACAATTTCGCCAATTCCCATTACGAGTCCCATGGCTTTGGCTCTTAAATGGATTGGTACCGCTTCCGAAGGAATTACTGCGGCCACCATTGCCACACAGCCCATTGCAAAATAGCTAATAAACATTAAAGGAAGTTGAAAGATATTGTCTTTAAGGAAGAATACGGCAAAAGGATATAAAATACCCAAGCCCATAAAAATATACATGATGGGTTTACGGCCGTATTTATCAGAAAGTCCGGGAACTATTATAGAACCTACTAAACCGGATAAACCAAGAAGTCCCATTGTTTTTCCCATTTCATCCGGGCTCATGCCTTGTACATTGACAAAATATTTCGAAATGAATGGAAGTGTGGCAAACCACCATCCGAAGGCACAACAAGCCAAAGGAATTCCCCATTTGATATTATTGTATTGCAAAAGTTCTGAGAAATTTATGGTTGAATCGGCTTTTCTTTCAGTACTCTCAGCGGTAGATTTTTTGACATAACACCAAGATAGTAGTGCCAAAATAATTCCGGGAATTCCAGCCACAAAAAATGCTTTTCTCCATCCCATATTTTCAGCAATAGCTACTAAAATAATTGGGGCGAGGATAGAGCCAAAAAGTGCCGAACCCACACCTTGAAGGATTCCAGCATTAAGACCCAGACGATTAGGTGACGATTCTCTTTCTACAAAATTTTGCGCCAGCGGAATCACCGCACCTTCTGAAAATCCCATGATGAATCGGGCTAAGAATAAGGTAGCAAAGGAAAGGGCAATTCCAGAACCGAAAGAACACAATGAAAAAGTGATTAAGGCGGTCAGGAAAACTAATTTTTTTCGGTTTTTGACTTCTGCCCATGCTACTGTAAAATAACTTGAAAAAGCCCAGGCTAATGAAAGAGACCCAGCTAGTAATCCTATTTGGGTGTCACTCAATACGAGGTCTTTAGCAATATAAGGCATTAGGAAATTAAGTGCTAAACGGTCAAAAAAGAGGCAGCCAAATACTAAAGCCATTAGGCCGACCATGCCATTTTCGTAAGTGAATAATGATTTTTTCATAATCAAAAAAGAATAAATCCCCCTTTCGGGGGATTTTGATTAAAACTCAATAATTTAATTAAAATTTATAAGAAGCAGTCAGGAAAAAAGCTCTAGGCATACTTCCCTGAGTAGAATAAGCTGCATTAGGATTAGCTGCTACAAACTCTTTTGTAACTGCCTGGCGGTCTAAGGCAGCAGGGAAACCTCCTGTACCGGACCACCCCATAACTCCATAAGTATTCAAAATATTATTTACGTTGGCCTGAAGTCCGAATTTTTTGTTGAAATCATAGCCCATCGCTAAGTCTAATGTGGTGAAAGCAGGTAGTTTGAAAGCATTTTGAAGATTTGCTTGTCTGGCACCCATATAACCAACATTTAAAGAGCTATAGAAATTTTTATAATTATAGCTTGGACTAATGTTAAAGATTAATTTAGCATTATTATCCGTTTCGTTTCCTGATAAATCCTGTAGTACGTCATCACTAGGTCCGCTGGCATTTGCAATCCATGTTTTATAAGTTGTTGCTTTAGAATTTTGAATTGTAGCACCTGCTTTAAGACTAAGTTGATCTGTAAAAGCATAGTTACTTTCGAACTCAAGTCCATAAGTTCTGTATGCGTTGTATTGGTTACCAGGGTTGTAATAAGTTCCATTAGTATTTAAGAAAGTTTGCACTGTTGATACATTACTCAATGTGCTGTAAAAAGGGGTTGCAAATACTTTAAGTTTAGGAGTACTTATTTTATATCCTACTTCAAATTGCTCTACTGTTTGCGCATTGGCTGCGGTATTATCAATCAGGTATTGAGAGGTTTGAGCTAAATAAAAATTAATATCCGGAGATTTTTTTCCATTAGAATAACGAACATAAACGGCTTGATCATCAGCCAGTTTATAGTTTAAACCTCCTGAAAACGAAACGGTATTCACAGTTTTGTCAACATTTAAACGTGGACCGGCTGTTCCTCCAAAATTGTCATATATTGTTAATGGATTGTTGTCAAGACCTGCTGATTCGGCATTAGCAATAGGTTGTGAATTATAACCATAAACTTGTAATGATTCATAACGAATTCCCCAATCAAAAATTAACTTATCAGTAATGTTCCATTCGTGTCCCAAGTAGGCAGCAGATTGTATTTGTCTGAATGATGCTGTACTGGCTCCGGCACTTCCCGGAAGCTGTACTCCGTTAGGATCGGTTACCTGATACGTTTTTCCGTCAAATCCTGCTAAGCTAATGTCAACCAAATGCGGTTTGTCTTGCATGGTACCTACTGCAAAACCGAAATCCTGAGATCCACCAATTCTACTCATCTGTGAATTTGCATAAAAACCACCCAAAATGAAATTCATGTTTTTCACTTTTTTGCTGATGCTAAAATTATCCATGAACTCATTCGTTTTACGTTCAGTGTAGAAAAGAGGCAAAAAGAATAAAGAGTTGGCTTGTACATTGCTGCCAGGGAAATTATTATTGGCACCCGGAGTAAACTTAAATCCTGCAAAGTTTCCATTGATAATATTAGGAGATTGTGTAACAGTACCTAAAACTTGTCCGTTTACACGATCAGTAAAAGTATATGTACCAAATTTTCCTAATGTATGTCCGATAGCATAAAATAATAAATTATCAGTGGCAAATGGAGTAACAACTGCGGGTGAATTGCTGTCATATTTCATTTTTTGTAAACGGAAATCATTTTTTAATTTAAATCCTGCACCAAGATCCTGATTCCAGTTTATACCTATAGATTGTTGTCTTGAATGCGATTTATCTTTAGAATCAAATGTTCTTGAATCAGTATCATTGATAGGAATCTGCATTGTTAATTTTGGAAGATAGTAGGAATCAGTAGCTGAAAAACCGGCAGGAATTTTTGGATCATTCCATCCTACTGTTGGTGTAAATTCGGCTGTAGCATTTTTATCATCCAATATTTTAGCAGATATTTTTATACTTCCTGTTTTATATTTATTCATAATATTGGCTCTGATTTGTCCACCATTATTCATAGGATAATCTAATTGTCTGGCACCATCAGATTCTCTGTAAAAACCACTTAAGTTATAAGTTAAAGAACCTGATTGGTTAAAAGATCCACCTAAATTAAGATCTGTTCTGTAGTAAGGATTTTTTAGATTTCCTTCTAATCCAAATTTTGATCTTATTTCTCCAGCAAAAGTTTTTCCACCTTCTTTAGATACATAGTTAAAGATACCTCCCGGAGCATTAGCTCCTAAAATTGAGGCTGTTCCTCCTCTTACAGCTTCCACTCTTGCAGTTCCTGCATCAGGTCTAAGGAAATAATCTACTCCTAAATTAAGGTTGGTAACCGGTAAACCGTCTTCTTGCATAGAAACATAATAGTAACCATTAGCATTTTCGATAGAACCGGCTGAAATACCTCTGGAATATACGGTATTTGATACTTCACCTCTGGCCTGATTTACATAAACACCAGGAATGTTTTTTAGTAAATCCCCGGCACTGGTAGCAGCAGTTCTTTCAATTTGTTTTGCATTCATTGTAGAAATAGCTACAGATGATTGCATCTTAGTACGTTTGTCAAAAACTCCAGTTACTACTACTTCATCCAGCACTGCCTGATCGTCTAATAAAGTGATTTTTAATGGTCCTGATTGTGGTACTTTGACACTAACTTTTTGTGTTTTAAACCCCATATACGAAACTACAATTTGGTAGGTTCCGTCTTTAATACCAGTTAAGGTAAAGTTTCCATCAAAATCGGTATTTTGAGCTTTAGTAGTTCCTTCAATAAGTACTGAAGTCCCTGCTAATCCCATTCCACCTGAATCGGATACTTTTCCTTGAATTTTTCCTTCTTGAGCATATATGCTTAAGCTAAAGAAACTGGTGCTGATGGTAAGGATTAGAATCCTAATGAATTGTGATGTTTTCATAAAATTGCACTTTTTTTAATTAGATTAGTTTTTTTTGGTTTGATTAAATATGTATATCGTAAAATCTACAAGACAAAATTGGGGATTAAATAACGATTTGGTTAATCAAAAAAAGGCCACAACTATTCAAAATCAATACTTTTAGTTAAAAAAGCAGAAAAAGCAGTTGTTTTTTTAATCGCATCTAAAGTTTTGAGTTTGTTTTCAATAGGTATTAGAAAATACCATAAATAAACAGATTCTATTAAAATGACTGGGTTGAGTGAGTTTGTGTGTTTTTTAGTTTAGTTATTGCTAATTGGTTGTTTTTTATGGTTTTATGGTTTGTGTTGGTTTTGATTTCGGATGCTGACTTTTGTTCTGTTTAAAAAATAACAGCAGTTCTGAATTACACTATTTGTTAAATGTATTTTTTACTTTTATGAAGTTTATATAAGCTATTCAAAATAAATTCTCTCCTAAATTATAATTTGCAATGTAGTTGATGTGATTTCGTTGCATAATTATAATCTATAATAAAGTTAGGTCTTTTTTTGTTAAAATAAATATGATGAAATAGAAAATTAGGATGTCCTTTTTTTGTTTGTTGCAAAAAAAAAAAGGGCGAATCCTAATTAATTGGATTCACCCTTTTTTAAACAAAAACTAAAAACTATTTTTAATACGGTCTACTTTATAGATAAGATGCTTACTTCACTTAATAAACCCGAAGGAAGCAGAGGAGAAGTTGCTTTGTAAAAAGGCATTGTGGTGTAGGTTATCTTTTTAGCATTGGCTTGTTCATCACCAATAAGTCTATTTACCCAAAGATTAGTTACTTTTATTTCTAAGGTATTTTTACCTGATTTTAAGACCTCGCTCACATTCACTCTAAATGGTTTTTTCCAAACTATTCCCAATGATTTTCCGTTAACAATTACTTCGGCAAGGTTTTTAACTTCGCCTAAATCAATCCATAACTGAGTTCCTTTTTTGAACCAGTCTTTAGGAGCGTCAATTGTTTTAGTGTAAGTTCCTGTTCCTGAGAAATATTTGACACCTTCTTCTTTGTTTTCTGTCCAGGAAGCCAATTTGTCAATAGTAATGGCATTTGGTGCGCCACGTTCTTTTTGGAAACTCAAATTCCAATTTCCATCAATGGTTGCTATTTTGGTTTCTGTTGGAACAGCAACAACTTGAGTTGCTTGAGTAGTATTCTCACCAAAGATTACAAATACAGCATCATTAGGTTCTAAATGTAAAGCAACTTTTGTAGCTCCGTTTGCAAACGAATAAGAAGCGGCTTCTGTTTTTCCGGTATCGGGATGCCAAATCTCCACTGATTTTCCTGAAACTCTAAAAGTAGCTTCCAGATTTTCAACTCGATTGTTTCTATTGTTAATCCAGTAAATTTCTTGTTCCGGCAAAGTACGGTGAACATATCGTAATTGAGTATCGGCCTGAGGTTTTGTGTATTCAAAATCGGGAGCGATATTCATTTTGTTCAATATTTCCTGAATGCTTTGTCCAGTGTATACTTTTCCTTTTCCAATAGTTTTGATTGTGTTTTCAGCTCCCCATAATTCATTTATAATCGAATTAAATGCTGTTTTATCATCAGTCAAACTAGGAGTATTAATAGGTTTTGGCCCCACTACAACAGCACCGGCTTCAACCAATTCTTTTATTTTTTTAGCTACTTTTAAAGTCATTTGCTGACTGTTTTTGTCTAAAGCTAAAATTTTATATTGCATTCCGCTTGGCGTTACAATTTGCCCATTCGAAACAGTAAGTACATTGATTAAGGCATCGGCATTAACAAAGTCATAATTATATCCTGCTGGTACTTCGGGTAATTTTTTCATAAAAAGAGAAGTGATATTGTTATCTTCTCCATAATAGTAAATAACATCAGCTACAAATTTACCTTGTTGTAACAAGTACGAACTTTTGGCAAGATAATCAGTCCAGGATTTAGCTTGTTCTGCCCAAGTTTCATGACGTGTAAACCACTGGCCGAAAGGCCCTAATCCTAAACCGGGGAACTTATCATCGGTAGGTTGATGTACCGAAGTGTGAATTACAAAACGGTTCAAACCACTTGCTAATTCCATATCAGCTGTTGGTTTTAAGATTTCCGGTGAATAGCCAAAGGAATTTCCCATGGCAGTCAATGATTCAGCGGCTACTAAATTTTGACCATAAATATGAGCAACGGATGCCGATTCACGGATATCGGCTTCATGCAAAACACTACCACCAGACAATCCTCCCGGAGTCCACATTGCCGACATAGGAATAGCTGCTGTACGTTTTACTTCCATACCATCAGCAATAAGCGCTCTTCCGTTTTCATGTGATTCGGAGTAACGTTTCATGCCGCGTTCGTCAAGAATTTTAGTCAAATTATCATAATGATTTTCGGCAACTAATTCGCTAAGAGTTTTACGGTAATCCCATAAAAATTGCTCGCTATCTTCAGAACTTTTTATAATGTGTCCAGTTAATACAGGCATCCATGGAAGTAAGTTATAGCCGCGTCTTTTAGCAAATTCAGCAGGTAAATTAGCCGTCCAGTTTTGTGCTCCAGCTTCCCAGCTATCCGTAACCATGTATTGTAAACCGCCTTTGTCTCCCATCAATTCGGCAGTGGCACTTTTATATTGATCTAGGTAATTTTCAAAATAAGCTCTTACCGCTACAGCATCTAATTTATCTACTTCTAATCCGGTAGCTTCTGGTGATGCAGGATGATTCGTAATTCCGATTAATGAATAACCAAATCGTACAATGGTCCAATTGCCTTTTGGCGCTGTCCAGTTTAAAATTCCGTCTTTCGAAACTTTATCTGTCAAATCGATTATATCTGTTAGGGTAATTCCGTTAGCAGTGCTTGGAGTTCCTTTTAGATTTACGTTACTAGCAGGAGCAAAGGCTGCTTTTTCTTCAAATCGGTCAATTCGTGTTTCGGTGTGTAATACAATTTCGGCAATTTCTGTCCCAGGAGAAGATTTTGGTGCGCCAGTATCTTGTCCCATCATAGCGGCTAAGCTAAATGGTGGTGGCGGATTTTTGAAAGTAACTCTAAAATATTTAGCCGTAGTTGCAGGAATGCTAATGGTTTGTTGTAAAACGGTTCCTGCAGGAATAAAT
The DNA here is from genome assembly GCA_039805885.1 of Bacteroidota bacterium. Taxonomy (GTDB): domain Bacteria; phylum Bacteroidota; class Bacteroidia; order Flavobacteriales; family Flavobacteriaceae; genus Flavobacterium. The sequence goes on along the minus strand of JBDLTG010000055.1, from coordinate 21,154 downwards.
GAAATTGGTGTAAAATGGATACCATCATCACTGGATTGAATGCTGCGTGTATCGGCCAGTTCACCAAACATTCCAAAAGGACCTTTGTCTCCACCACCTACAACGGTTACCGCTTTGATGGTTTGTGGTTTGTCAAAATTAAATTGAATCCATGCATTTTCACCATTGGTAGTAGCTGGTAGTAGGTTGGTCGCAGCAAGATTGCCATCCGTCAGTTGGCTTAGATTAAAATTACCGGCACTGGAAGTTACTTTAGCTTTTAGTTCGGTTAATGTTTTATCGGTTTCAGGTAATCTGTAAGCTATTACCGCTATGTCTTGGTAATATTCTGGCGGAGTTACTGCATGAGAAGGATCAGATAAGGCGTCAAAAAACGGAATATTTTGAAAGCTTCCTGTTGTTTTTATTGCATTTGGTAAAACACCAGCGAATTTTTGTCCTCCTTTGATATTGATTTGATTCCAAACTAATTTTTTCATACCGTCTTTGGCAGGAACCCAGGAACCACCACTTTCGCTCCAACCCGGAGAACCGGCAATAGCCATTTCTAAATGTAGTGAATCGGCTAATTTAGTGGTGAATTTAAAAGCATCTTTCCATTCGGGATCCATGTATGATAATCTCTTAGCAACTATTTGTGGAGTCATCATGGCAGCATCAAAGTTCATAAAACCACCTATTCCAATGCGATTCATCCAGGCTAAATCTTTAGCAATACCGTCTTTGGAGATATTACCATTCATCCAATGCCACCAAACTCTTGGTTTAGCCGAATTGGGTGGATTACTAAAACCATTTGATAATGTATTGATTTTGTCTTGTGCGTAACTTCCATTACATGCTAACATCAAAGAAAATAAGGAAACAATCCCTGTGATTTTTTTCATATACAAAATTTTAATTTTTGATTTTTTATTTCGTTTCGAAATCCAAATTTTGATAAATATTAAATATTATCTTTTAAAATGTACATATCGTAAATTTGTAGTATACAAATTTGACATTATTTAAAAATATTTGTGAATCAAAAAAAGCTTATAACTATTCAAAATCAATACTTTTGCAGGTATTCCATAGGTGTGAGTCCCGTTTGTTTTTTGAAAAAACGTGCAAAGTTGCTCGGGTTTTGGTCACAGAGTTTGATGGCGATTTCTGAAATGTGTAAATCGGAATATTTTAATAATGTTTTAGCTTCCAGAATAATCATTTCTTTTAGTAAATCCTGTGCGGTTTTATTGGTACAGGTTTTTACGCATTTGTTTAAATAATTGGGTGTTATATTCAGCAAATTAGCGTAGTCAGAGATGTTTTGGTACTTGTAGATGTGTTGACTCAATTTGTTTTTGTAACGCTCTGTAATGTCAAAAAAAGAATTTTTTGTTTTCTTAACCTGAAAAGGAAGTTCTGTTTTTAATTCTTCAAAAATCACTAATAAATGATAAGCGATAAGGTTTTTGTTTTCGGGATTTCCAGTGGTGTAAATTTCCAATATCCTATTCAAAATAAACTCTATATTGTTTACCGTTTTTTCAGATAGTTGAATTACCGGACTGGATTGAAATTGAAAAAACGAAAATTGATCACTAAGATAATTTTTAGGTAAAAATTCAAAAATCTTTTCGTCAAAATGGCAATAAAAACCTTCTGCATCATCACTAATCATTTCGTGTTGCGTGATTTGGTAGGCAGGTAATAAAAAAATGGATGAAGGACCAAATTCATATTTATTTAAACCCTTACTTCTTTTGGAAGTTCCTTTTTTTAAAAAGATAAAATCATGTACTGTTTTACGATGGGGGAGTACCTGGAAAGAAGATTTTTGTGAAATAATATCTAATTTATTGATATGGTAATCCCTATTATTAGAATTAGATAGGTTTGGTGTCCAGTTAGTGTTATCAGCATGAAAACGATCCATTTCGGATGGAATCAGCGTTGGGATGTATTCTTTATTAGACATTTTGAAATTTTACTTTTATTAGTATACTGTTATAAATTTACAAAATTTATCTGTTGAACCTACATATTCAAAATGATTACTTAAAATCGAAAAAGAAGTAGAAAAAAATGTACCAAGAATCGCCAAAATTTCTTTTTTAGATTCTTGATACACTTTCAAAGAAATGTATTTTTTAGATAATTGTTTTAAAATCATCTATGATATTATTGAAATTTTTCTTGTCTTCGATCTAATCCCGCCCAAAAGCAGAATAACTACCAATGATGTTTTTATTAAAAGTGAAATTATGGTTTGCTAATTTTCTTTTTTGCTTGATCAAAAAAGAAACAAAAAAATATTCATGCGTTTTTATTGTTTTTTTGTATTCATGAATCTTCGATTTCAAGTCTTACGCTTCCTCGTCGGTCAAATTAGTTTTCGAATGCTAAAAGAGGCAGAACTCGCTAACGCTCAAACAGCTTTTCTTTTTACGCATTCTTCAAACATTTGACACTCGACTGTGGAAGCTAAGGACATTAGAACCTCAAGGCAATAGTAATTTGATTTACACATAGAATACAAGTGTAAAACGTCATTTTATATTACTTTTTTTAGAATAAAAATGACTAAAAATTATCATTAAAAACTAATTCCATTCAATGAGTTGAAACTTATTCTATTATAGCCACGGCTCTTGTCCAACCAGCACTTGCTCCTTTGATTTTTGCAGGAAAACAAGCCACTTTAAATCCAAAAGGAGGTAAGGCTTCCAGATTAGCTAATTTTTCAATTTGGCAATATTCTTTTTCAATTCCCACATAATGTGCTTGCCAGATAATTCCCTGACGTGGATTGTTTCGGTAATCTTCTGCCTGAATGTGCAATGGAATATCCCATCCCCAGCCGTCCGTTCCCATTACTTTGATGCCTTGGTCAATAAGCCAATGCGTTGCTTTTGCGGAAGCACCTACATGAATGCGTACAAAGTCGTCATTATGAATGCGTTTGTCGGCATCACAACGAATAAGTACAATATCAAAAGGTTTTAGGGTGTAATTGATGGCAGCCAATTTTTCAATCAAGTCTTCCGGTTCAAACATATAACCGTCTGGTTTGTCCGTGAAATCTAAAACCACACCATCATGGAAAAACCAATCCAAAGGCATTTGGTCAATGGTACGGGAAGGTTTTCCTTCGCAAGTAGGGAAATAATGGTAAGGAGCATCTACGTGAGTCCCACAATGACTGGTAACGGTAAGTAATTCTCCCGCAGGACCATTGTTTTCGATAAAAACATCGGTCAAACCTTCAAAAAGTTTTCCACCCATTTTTTTAGCTCCCTCTTTATGGTCTTCGTAGACAATTGTTGTTGGTAGCGGTTCTTTTATTTCTTCTGATATCGTTACTGAAAGATCAATTATTTTCATGATTCGTATTTTTTATATTTTAATTATTATTTCAAAAGTCTTCCTCCATCCACGGTTATGATTGTTCCTGTTGAGAATTTCAACATTGTGGCGGTGGATAAAACGGCATTGGCAACATCTTCACCCAGAGCAAATCGCCCTAGAGGAGTATTATCTTTTTGGTTTTTTAAAAACGAAGGATCTATATTCGAAGTATATTCGCCCTCGACAAAACCAGGTGATACGGATACAACTCTTATTTTTGGTGCTAAAACCCTTGCTAATGAACGGGTCATGGAATCTAAAGCCGCTTTTGATGCACAATAGGCTACATTGCTACCGATGCCAAAAATTCCGGCAATGGAGGAAATATTGACTATGAGCGCAGTATCTTCAGTAGATTTTTGCAATAGCTCTTTAAAAGCTCTTACCATGGCAAAGGAACCTCTAAAATTAGTTTGCATGATTTTATCAATCCATTCATCGGTCAAGTCGTCAAGGTTTTCGTGAGCTACTGGAGTTGTGATTCCTGCATTATTTACTAAAACATCTATTTTTCCGTATTTCTCTGTGACAAAATCACTAAAGGCTTTTAGCTTTTCCGAATCAGTGGTGGGAGCATGAAAAGCAGCATGGTTTCCTTTGGGCAAAGTGGCTATGAACTCGGTTGCTCTTTTGGAATTAGAGTTGTAGGATATGATTACATCGTATCCGTTTTCTGCAAATTTCCGACTTATTGCCGAGCCGATTTCGCCAGATCCTCCTGTTATTACTACCGTTTTACGCATCATTTTATTTTTTAAATGTGAGAAAAAATAAAAAATTATTTTACTTCAACTTCTTTCGAACCGTATCTTCTAACACGGATGTCTGCTTGTTCTTTGTGTCCGTAGAAATTTTCAATTTCGCACAAACGAGAGCAATATTCTCCAATCATCGCACTGGCTTCAGGTGTTCTGATTTCCTGATAAGAACAGGTTTTTAAAAATTTACCCACCCATAAACCACCAGTATATTTAGCACCGTGTTTTGTAGGTAAGGTGTGGTTTGTTCCAATAACTTTATCGCCGTAAGCTACATTGGTATATTTGCCTAAAAACAAAGCACCATAATTAGTCATGTTTTTAAGGAAGTATCTTGGATCAGCGGTCATAACCTGAACGTGTTCACTCGCGATTCGGTCCGCTTCGGCTACCATTTCGTCAATAGTATCGACTAAAATAATTTGACCGTAATCTTTCCAGGCAATACTAGCCACATCAGCTGTAGGTAATACTTTAAGTTGTCTTTCTATTTCTGCGATTGTTTCGTAGGCTAATTTTTCTGAATTAGTCAATAAAATTGAAGGAGATGTTGGGCCGTGTTCTGCTTGTCCTAATAAATCTACGGCACAAATTTCTGCATCAGAAGTTTCATCGGCAATTACCAAAGTTTCTGTTGGTCCAGCCAATAAATCGATTCCTATTTTTCCGAATAATTGTCTTTTGGCTTCAGCCACATAAGAATTACCAGGTCCTACAATCATGTCTACGCTTTCAATTGATTCAGTTCCAAGAGCCATAGCGGCAATAGCCTGAACTCCACCAAGGATATAAATTTCATCGGCACCAGCAATAGCCATTGCAGTGATAGTGGCAGCAGGGATTTTTCCGTTGATAGGAGGTGTACAGGCAACTACACGTTTTACACCTGCTACTTTTGCAGTTAAAACACTCATGTGTGCTGAGGCTACCATTGGATAACGACCTCCGGGAATGTAACAACCTACGCTGTTTACAGGAACGTTTTTGTGTCCTAAGAAAACACCAGGTAGCGTTTCTACCTCAATATCATGCATAGAATCTTTTTGGTGCTGGGCAAAATTTCGAACCTGAGCTTGCGCAAATTTGATGTCTTCAATTACTTGTGCAGGAACGCTGCTGATAATTTCTTGAATTGCATCAGCTGAAAGGCGAAAACTTTCCGGTGACCATTTATCGAATTTTTCAGATAATTCAAATAAGGCTTTATCTCCATTCGTTTTTACCTGTTCGATAAGGTTTTCAACAATCTCTCTTACTTTTTTATCGTTAGTTTCCGCTTCAAATAAAGCAATCCCTTCTTTAATTATTTTTTTCATTATGTTTTATTTTAGTAATGTGTAATTTATATTTTAGTGATAATTTCAAAATGTTCAGCAACAGGAGGATTTTGAAAATGAGGAGATAAAAGCGCTCGCCATTGAACAAATAAATCAGATTCTCTAAACCCGATTGTGTGATCTTCAAGTGTTTTCCAATGTATTAAAACAACAAATTTTGTTGGTGTTTCAATACAATGTTGGCATTCCAGTCCAAGAAATCCTTTAGACTTTGAAACCACTAATTTTGCCTCTTGAAAAGCAGCAGTAAAAGCAGTTTGTGATTGCTCTTTGATATCAAAAGTTGCTATTTCTAAAATCATGTTTGTAGAATAAGGTTAAAATGAATTTATATACTAATTAATAGGTTGATTTTTTACGCATTTGGTAATTAATCAATTTTATTTTTACAAAATTCACAAAAAAAGAAATACAAAAACAATCATTAAAACGACAGAATTAATCAAAATCAATCATTTTGAATCTTTAAAACATATTTTAAGGGCTTGTAGTATTCAATATATAGGCTTAATGAAAGAAAATTAGAGCAAAGAGGTTTCTTTTTTATATCTTTATTAATCGCAAAAAATCAATTTATTTTAACAGCTAGGCTGAAATTCGCTTTTATAAATTCGTTTAAAAATGCTTATTCTTGATTTTGAATAGTAAGAGAATGTTTTTGAATAATGAATGTTTCTATCTTAGTTTATTTTTACCAAGTAATAATTTGTGATTTTCGGAAGTGAATTCCAATAATGTTGAGTTAATAGAGGATTAAGATAATTATAAATAGAAAATGAAAAACAGTATAAGTTCATATAAAATGATTTTTTTAGGATTAACTACAGTAGTTAGCCTGTCTTCATGTGTTGTAACTAAAAACAATGGAGGAAAAAATAGTCAAGCCGATTTAGGTTATCGTTCTGCAAAACTTATCGAAGTAGATGGGTATAAGTTTAAGGATCTTAACAAAAACAATAGATTAGATGCTTATGAAGATTGGCGTTTGTCTCATGAAGTAAGAGCCAAAGATTTGGTTTCGAAAATGAGTCTGGAACAAAAGGCAGGTTTTATGCTCATTAGTACCACGCGTTTAGAAAATGACTGGTCTTTTGGTAAACCGGAGAATTCGGAACCTGTAACCAGTGGTTTTAACGAAAAGGATTTGGTTAGTACCACCAATATGTTTACTAGAAAAGATTTGGACTACCCCATTATGTCAGCGGCTGGAACGACTAAAGATGTAAAGGAGTTTCATAAAAGGCATTTTATTCTAAGAGCAAATCCGTCACCTAAAATTTTAGCGGAATGGGCAAATAATTTACAAGCCTTATGCGAAAGTGATGGTTTGGGAATTCCGGGTTTGATAGCTTCTAATACTCGCAATCATATTTCGACAGATGTAGCTATAGGTTTAAATGTTTCCGAAACGCCTTTCACCAGATTTCCCGGAGAGTTAGGCTTGGCAGCTATGAGAGATATGCCGTTAGTGAGAAAGTTTGCTGACATTTGCAGGCAGGAATGGATTGCTGCCGGAATTAGAAAAGGCTATATGTATATGGCCGATTTGGCTACTGAACCACGTTGGCAAAGGGTAGAAGGTACTTTTGGAGAAGATTCAAAGTTGGCAGCTGATATGATTAGCGAAGTGATTTTTGGCTTTCAGGGAAAGAAAGTAAATCCCAATTCGGTGGCATTGACCACAAAGCATTTTCCGGGAGGAGGAGCAACTGAAGGAGGACAGGATCCTCATTTTGAATGGGGTAAAAGAGAAGTTTTTCAAGGCGGAATGTTTGAAAATAATCTGATACCATTCAAAGCCGCCATTGCAGCTGGGACATCATCCATTATGCCTTATTATTCATATCCCGTAAACACAGAATATGAGGAGGTATCTTATGCTTATAATAAAAGAATCTTGCAGGAAGTTTTGCGTAAGCGATTGGGGTTTAAAGGAATTATAAATTCTGATACTGGGCCTATCGAAATGATGCCTTGGGGAGTTGAAAAATTAACTATCGTAGAAAGGTATAAAAAAGCCTTAGAAGCTGGTGTTAATCTTTTTTCAGGTACAGCTGATCCTGGAAAGTTAATCGAAACGCTAAAAAAATATCCTGAATTAACCACTTTAGTTGATGAGTCAGTTTATAAATTGTTACTGGAGAAATTTAACTTAGGGCTGTTTGAAAATCCCTATGTAAATGTTGAAGCGTCAACCCAAATTATAGGTAATGCAACATTTAAAGAAACAGCAGATCTTGCCATGCGAAAGTCTATAGTATTGCTAAGAAATGAGGAAAACATCCTTCCGGTTAAACCAAAAGTAAAAGTTTATTTTGAGGTTTATTCGCCTAATAAAGGCAATACTCCTTCAACAGTTTTTAAAACTGATAAAAATACTTGGGATGTAGAATTTGTAACTACTCCAGATAAAGCCGATGTGGTGTTGCTTTGGCTGATTCCAAAAGGAAAATCGATGTTCGCTTCTGACGGTTCTCCTTTGCATGTGAATTTAGCTAATAATGGTATAGATGTAAAATATGTAAACCAGATTACTTCGAAGCCTACCATATTAGTTGTTAACTACACAAATCCATGGGCAATTGATGAAATTTATAAAGGAAATTCAAAAAACATAAAAGCTGTAATGGCAACTTTTGGAACAACGCCTGAAGCGGTTTTGGATATTGTTACAGGGAAATTCAAACCAACAGGAAAAATGCCGTTTTCTACTCCTGTTACTGATGAAGCAGCGCAGAATCAAAAACCAGATGTGCCAGGATATTTAGAAGGCAACGGATATGAGTTTTTTAAATTTGGAGAAGGTAGAAACGGGTATTGATTTAGGATACTATTGAGTCTTAAAAGAGTAAGGTGTTTTTATTGGTTCCAAAAATAGTTAAAACTATGCACTTTAGTGCATTTCGCTTTTAGCTTCTAAAAACGTATATTTAAATATTGATTTTCAAAGAACAAATAGACATGTAGTATCAAGTTTAACAGTCCATATAGTTTGGGCTACAAAGTATAGATATGCAGTTTTACAAGAAGATATAAAATTACGATGTAGAACAATTTTGACACAAATATGCGAAAGAGAAGGTATTGAGATATTAAAAGGAGTGGTGTCAAAAGACTACGTGCATATGCGCATTGAATATTGACCTTCTCAGGATGTAAGTACTTTGGTTAAATTAATGAAAGGACGTTCTTCAAGAAAACTACAAGTCGAATTTCAAGAACTAAAGAAAAGATATTGGGGTTGTTATTTTTGGACAATAGGCTTTGGATGTTGGAGTACTTGTAATATCACAGATGAAATTGTCAATTAATATTTGGAACATCACAGAAATCCAAATGAAAACAATAATGATAACTTCATAATTGAAGACTAGCAACATACAGACTTTCAGTTCATAGTGGTTTAGTTTTAAAGTCCGAATGTTTATGATGCCGGAAACCAAAGGAAAAACTTTGGAAGAATTGCAGGAAACGGTTTTTAAGCAGAAGTAGTTATTCTACATATTAAGGACTGCATATAAACTAATATAATAAGCTATTAAGAAAAATTGATTAAAAATATATAGATTGTTTTTAATCAATTTTTCTTTTTTAGACGCTATTTTATATCTAAAATTATTTGAAGAATACCATTAAAAACTAATTATACTTCAACGAGTTTAATGTATTCTTTACTATGAAAACCACATTAGTATAAAAGTTAAAATATTTATAAAAAGATTAAAATATTTTACAAAATAAACTTTTTAGTATATTTTTGCTTCGTAAAATAATATTATGATGTTGACAAAAGCCGAAAGAACAAAACAATTTATTATTGAAACTGCTGCTCCAATTTATAATCAAAAAGGAATTTCAGGAGCAAACATTGATGATGTCCTTGATGCCACAAAATTAACAAAAGGCTGTCTTTATGGTCATTTTGAAAACAAAGAAGATCTCTCCTTGCAGGTTATAGATTATATGATTGAAAATAATTCCAAAAAATTAGTTTCGATGATCAGCAAAGAGAAAACAGCTAAAGGTAAAATTTTTAACTATTTTGATTTTTATAAAGACCCAATAGAAACTCATATTAAAGGAGGCTGTCCTTTAATTAATATGGCTGTTGAATCTGACGATAATTTTCCTCTTGTTAGGGAAAAAATTGCTGAAGTATTTAGACAGGGTCAAAATATGTTTGTTGAAATTTTAAAACAGGGTATTCAAAATGGAGAATTTTCTAACGTCTTGGTACCTGAAATTTATGCTTTCAAGGCTGTAGCAGCAATTGAAGGAGCAGTTGTTATGTGCCGCATTATGAACACAGCAAAACCAATGCAGGGATTGATAAAAAGTTTAAAAGCTGAACTAGGAAATTATTCAGTTTAATTTTTTTACCTTAAAAATATACTTTTTAGTCTTTTTTAAGGTAAAAAAAGAGAGAAGAATCAGTGAAACAGCTTATGAAATATACTAAAAAGTCTAAAAATAATCTAAAAACTAATTTATAAAATAAAATAATTATGAAACAAACAATTTTAATAACAGGCGCATCATCAGGTTTTGGTTTGCTAGTTGCAAACGAGCTTCACAAAAAAGGTTACAACGTAATTGGCACAAGCAGAAACCCGGAAAAGTATACATCATTACCATTTAAAATGATAGCTTTAGACCTTGATTCAGAGCAATCCATAAACACTTTTTCTGAAAGAATTTTTAAGGAAATAAGTCAGTTAGATATTCTTATAAATAACGCAGGCTTTTTAGTTTCGGGAATTGCGGAGGAAATACCCATTGAGTTAGGAAGAAAACAATTAGAAACTAACTTTTGGGGAACTATCAAGGTAACCAACGCTGTATTGCCCTATTTTCGAAAACAAAGATTTGGTAAAATAATAACGATAGGTTCAATTGTAGGGCTTGTCTCATTTCCTAATGCTGCTTACTATGCTGCTTCTAAACACGCATTAGAAGGGTATTTTAAATCATTACGTTATGAATTAAATGAGTTTAATATTAGTGTTGCTATGATTGAACCGGCTGCTTTTAAAACAAGTATTTTAGATAATTCATCATCACCATTAACGAAAATTGAAGATTACAATTCATTAAGAGGAAAAATTGAGAAATTCACTAACGACTTAGTACAACAAGCCGAAGATCCTATAATTGTAGCAGAAAAAGTGCTTAAAGTAGTCCAAGCAGAAAAACCTAAATTTAGAAACATAGTTGGAAAGGGCACATCTACCCTGATCAATTTACAACACTTTGCCTATGGAATTTTAGAAAAAGGAATACTAAAAAAATTGAACAATTTTTAAAATAAAAAAATGAAAGCATTTATAATAAAAAAATACAGTAAAAAAGAGAAATTGCAACTTACCGAAGTAGCGGAACCAATTGCGAAAGAAAATGAAGTTGTAGTTCAAATTCATGCAGCAGCTGTCAATCTTTTAGATTCCATGATAAAACGGGGAGAATTTAAACTCTTTTTGCCTTATAAAACCCCTCTCATAAATGGGCATGATATGGCTGGAACTGTGGTTAAAGTTGGCTTGGGGGTTAAGAATTTTAAGATTGGTGATGAAGTCTATTCAAGAGTAGGAGATTACAGAATAGGCACTTTTGCTGAATACATTTCTGTAAAAGAATCTGACTTAGCAATAAAACCAAAGAATCTTACTATGGAAGCAGCTGCTTCCATTCCGTTAGTCGGATTAACTTCTTGGCAGGCTCTTGTTGAAATTGGAAAGCTAAAGAAAGGGCAAAAAGTTTTCATTCAGGCTGGTTCTGGAGGTGTGGGTACTTTTGCTATTCAACTGGCTAAACATCTGGGAGCTTTTGTGGCAACAACTACAAGTACAACTAATATAGATTTAGTAAAAAGTCTTGGTGCTGATTTAGTAATTGACTACAAAAAAGAAGATTTTGAAGCCAAACTTAAAGATTACGATTTGGTGTTGCATAGCAATCGTGACCCCAAAATTCTTGAAAAATCACTGCGTATATTAAAATCTGGCGGGCAATTAATCTCTCTGGTTGGACCACCTACTCCTGAGTTTGCAGAAGAAATTGGTTTGCCTTGGTATTTAAAATTAGTAACAAAATTGATAAGCTCCAGTGCCAGAAAAAAAGCAAAGAAACTAAATGCCAAGTTTAAATTCCTTTTTATGAGAGCAGAAGGAAGCCAATTAGAACAAATTACCCAGCTAATTGAGTCAGGTGCTATAGAACCGGTTATTGACAAAGTATTTCCTTTTGAACAAACCAACGATGCAATGGCTTATGTAGAATCTGGTCGTACAAAAGGAAAAGTTGTAATAAAGATTAAATAATTTTAAATTTTAATAATAAAATAGATGAAACAGTTACAAATGAAAAATCACCAGCTATTTTGAGCAGATTAACAAAAACAAAAAAAACGCCTCAAGTTTTTACACAAGAGGCGATTTTTGTTTTTAGAAAAAGACTTATTCTTTGATAATATTTTTTACAGTAGTTTCATTTCCATTGTTGATTTTCAAAAGATAGATACCAGAAGGTAATGTATCTAAAGACATTACTTCTGAAGTACTTTTCAAAGTTTGAGATAGTACTTTCATTCCTATAGAATTGTAAAGTTCAAGTGTAGCACCACTTTGGACTTCATTCACTTTTACATTCAATAAGCTCGTAACAGGATTAGGATAAACGCTTACATCTTCAGTAGCATTTTCCTCACTAATCAAATCTTTCTCAGTTGCTTTGTTTACCATGTAACTGCAAGAACCCAGTTTGTCGCCATGATTCAAATGCGCTTGAACGGCATTAGAACTCACACAAATTTGCTGGCCGTTATGACAAACCATAACTTTATCACCAGAGTTACCACATTGTACATTTATCGTTTTAATCACAATAGAAGTCGTTGTTTGACAACCTTTAGCATCAGTTACTATCACAGTATACGTTCCTACAGCTGATACCGCAATGGTTTTTGCTGTTTGGTTTGTACTCCACTTATAAGCATAAGGTGCTGTTCCTCCTGCCGGAGTTGCTGAAATGCTAAGAGAAGTTGGACCATACCCAATATAGATGGTGTTTTTCTCATCGACAGCTGCATTAAGGGCGTACACATTTGGAATCGTTGCAGTTAATTGAACTGCATTGGTGTCATCACAATCAGTGTTGTTCGTAGCATATCCTTGAGGAGTAACTGATGTACATAACATTGCTGTTACATTAGATCCAAATCCATCCTTGTCGGCATCTACATAATATTGAATTGGCTGATGAACCGTCGCATCGTTATCATTACAATCGGTATTGTCGGTAGCATAACCTTCTGGGGCAGTAGACGTGCACAACATTGCTGTTGTAGTCGATCCAAATCCATCCTTATCGGCATCTACATAATATTGAATTGGCTGATGAACAGTCGCATCGTTATCATTACAATCAGTATTGTTGGTAGCATATCCTTCAGGAGCAGTAGATGAACATAACATTGCTGTTGTAGTTGATCCAAATCCATCCTTGTCGGCATCTACATAATATTGAATTGGCTGATGAACAGTCGCATCATTATCATTACAGTCGGTATTGTTGGTAGCATAACCTTCTGGGGCAGTAGACGCACACAACATTGCTGTTGTTGTCGATCCAAATCCATCCTTGTCGGCATCTACATAATATTGAATTGACTCATGAACAGTCGCATCGCTATCATTACAGTCGGTATTGTTGGTAGCATATCCTTGAGGAGCAACTGATGTGCATAACATTGCTGTTACATTTGATCCAAAACCATCCTTATCAGTATCTACATAATATTGAATTGGCTGATGAACAGTCGCATCGTTATCATTACAATCGGTATTGTTGGTTGCATAACCATCAGGAGCAGTAGACGCACACAACATTGCAGTTGTAGTCGATCCAAATCCATCCTTGTCGGCATCAACATAATATTGAATTGGCTGATGAACAGTCGCATCGCTATCATTACAGTCGGTGTTGTTGGTAGCATAACCTTCAGGAGCTATATTTACAGGAAGTAAGGTAGCTGAGGTTGAACCAAAACCGTCATGATCTTCATCTGTGTAAAAGGTTTTAGTCACTGTTAGCGATTGTGTAATTGAAGGGGCAGTATTGTAGGTATCGTTGCCAGTTTGCGAAGCGATAATTTCAGAAGTTCCCGCACCTATAATATGAATCAGACCATTAACGATAGTTACCACATTTTCATTTGAACTGGTATAGCTAATTGCTAATTCTGAAGAAGCGGTTGCTCCAGCATTAAAGTCTGCTGCATCTATTGTTTTTTGCGATAAGGGATTGAAACTAATAAACTGGTCGTTTTTAATCACAACTAAGTTTCGCTTTACAATATCAGCAGGGTAATAATTGGCATCACCAGTTTGTGCAGCAGTTATTTCTGCTGTTCCGGTTGCTGTAATATGGATTTTTCCGTTTACAATGGTTGCGATGTTTTCATTAGAGCTAGAATAAGTTATTTTTAACCCTGAGCTGGCAACAGCCGTGTCGATATCAGCATCTCCCACTTTCTTTGTGTCAATCGTTGGGAATACTATTGTTTGATAAGCCGGAGCTATCAAAGCTTGTAATTCGGCAACCGTTTTAACCGTTTTTATCCAATCAACCTGATAATTGGTTTCGCCCGAAGTAATGTCAGCGATTTTGAATTGAAAGGTAGTCAAAGCTGTTGGGGTACTTAATGTGCTTCCAGTACCAAACCCTGTTTTAGAAAGGTCGAAATAATAAATATCATTACCCACTTTTCCTGTCCACTTGTTGCTTCCGTTTCCAAAAGAGCCCAGATTAGTATCAAATGTAATATTTACGGTCGTTGGTTTTTTTAATTTAATAGCAACGATAGGGTAGTTAGCCGGATACAATGTTGCCCCAGCAGTTCTTTTGATGTCTCCTCGGTAAGATCCGTTGCTTTGTTTAGAAAGGTTTACTCTCAAATGTCCAGCATCAGCTGCGCTGGTGGCACCAGTAGTGGTGGTAGTCCAGCCTTCTGTAGTCGTTGTGAAATTATCATTGATTAAACCTGTTGTTGGATCAAGGGCAGTAAGTTCTGCAAGGCTTTTAACCGTTTTTACCCAATCAACCGTGTAGCTTGTTTCTCCGGATGCAATGTCTGCCACCTTAAACTGAAAGGTAGTAAGTGTTGTTGCATCGGTAGCTGATAAAAGGGTAGGTGTTGCTCCAAATCCTGTTTTAGAAAGATCATAATAATAAATTTCCTCACCCACTTTTCCAGTCCATTTATTGGCTCCATTACCATACGAACCCAGGTTAGTGTCAAGAGTAAAATTACAGTTGGCAGGTTTTTTCATCTTAATGGCTAGAATTGGAAAATTACCCGGATGCACAGTTGTATTGTTTTTTTGCATATCCCCTCTGCTTTTTCCTCCGGTTTGCACAACAGTAGTAATTTTTAGTTGACCATTTTCACTGCTGGCAACAGATCCTGAGGTAACGGCTTTCCAGCTATCTGTTGTGTCTTCGAAATTATCATTAATTAAACCTGCATTTGGGAAAGGATGGTCGTTTGCAGTATTCAAATAAAATAATAAGGAACCATATCCAGGGTTATCAGCACCAAAAGGAGCGCCTTCAGGCCCCATTTGTCCTAGCACGGCCTGGGTTTGAGGCATCGGAATACCTTTGCGGTACACATAATGATTGTATGCAATTTCAAACACTGATCTGAATTCACCTCTTCCTGTTGGAGAAATCGCTGTAGGAGCATAGTCAGTAAAGTTTTTTTCGCAATAATCATAACTTGTTTGATAAGGAACATCAAAGCCTAAGTTGTATTGGGAGGTATATTCAAATCCTCTTAAAATCGCATTATTATTGGCAGAATAAAGGTCGATACCTTGTTTTAAAGCCATCTCTGCTAATTCGGCCAAGGAGCCGATTGCCAGCATGACATGTGGCTGGTCGCGGTTACTTTCCTGTAATTGTCCGGCATCGGTAAGTACATATCTTTTTATACTTCCATTACCTTCGCCATAATAATAGTAGTTTATCGTTTTGTTAAAAGTAGGAATGTCATCAGTAAATACCGAAATAGCCATAAGTGCCTTCATGCAAATAATATCCCAGTTACCGTGCGAGCAAGGTTTAAAATTCCCAATTACCGGATAAAATACTGATTTCAACATATTTTGACATTGCAATACTTTATCAGCAGGCCAGGCCGGGTATGTCGAGCGCATAATTTCTGCTGCATTAGTAAGTATAAATCCATACAATCCATTTAATTCCGAATCTGTACCGATTATCGATTTAGTTACGGCAGAATAGGCATCTATAATTTGTATTGCTTTTAAGGCATGGGCTTCATTACCGTTAATTTGATACATTAAAGCATTGTAATAAGCAGCCATGAAATCACTTTCTACATTGTTTTTTACGGATCCTCCAGCCGTACCATCAATAGTAAGAGTGGCGTCTCTGGTAATAGAGCTGTACGGCCCTTTCATGACATAGGTGGCAGATGCTTTACCTGAAGCCAATAACAGTTGGTAGCTCTGGTAAGGACGGCTAACTTTTCGCGTTACAAGATCTTTTATTCTGGTGAGGTCGGCGGTATTGTGCAGTAGTCCCGGGTGAACAAAGGTTCCACTAAATTCAAATTGAGGATTGATAGTGCCCGAAGGATTAAGAAAAGAGCGCAAGGCATCCACCGAAGCAAAGCTTTTTACCCAGGAAACCTCGTAATTGGTTTTATTCGCATCAATTTCTTCCTGAGTCAACACAATATCAGCAATTTTAAGTTGGAATGAGGATAGTGTTGTTGGTTGGGTTGTTGAAAGTGTAGTTGTACCCAGTTTACCTGTGGAAAGGTCCCAATAATAAACATTACCACTTGCTGTTTCAATTTTGGTTCCGTTGTTGTTGACGTTGTTGTAAGCCCCCAAGTTAGTATCAAAGAAATAATTACATCTTGGTGGTTTAGTTATTTTAATGGCTATAATGGGGTAATTTCCGGCATGGAAAGTTATACCTCCGTTTTTACGAAAATCAGCACGATATTTTCCACCTGATGCAGCAGGAAAATTGATTAGGTATTTCCCGTTTTGGATTAAGCCTGTAGATCCGGTAGTAGCCGGAATCCAATTAAAAGTAGATCCGGTAGCAAAATCATCATTTATCAAGCCTGTTTGTGCTTCGGTTTTGATAAAAGAAAAAAGCATTATCATGATGCTGAGTAAGCCGGGATTAATTAACCGACTTCGCTTTTTATAGCCAGACTTTGAGGACAATGCTGACTTAAAAGAATTTGGTAAAGTAAAATTTTTGTTCATTCCTTTTTGGTTTAAATTTTCTAATAGATTTAAAAAATAATTTGGGGTTAGTTTTGGTAATGCATTTAGATGTTTTTATTTCATAAACAGATAGGGGATTATTGGGTTAATAATTGTGGTATTTGTGTAACTAAAAAAAATGGTACTTTAATGCAATTCTCATGAAGTGAGTTTTTTACGGAAGCATTTTATGTAATTTGATGCTTGTTGTATATGTCAAAATTATTGCTTTAAAACCAGCTAACCGTTCTGAACTATGCTGATGTAATTGTGTTTTTTATTGTTTTTTAATAATAAAAAGATATTTAAAATAATTTTAGGTGTAATTGATTGTTAATTTTTAAAGTATTTAAGAGTTTGTGTAAAATGGCTCTGTTGTTTTGAATACTGATTTGGGTAAGAGAAAAGTGGGGGTTCGGAAAAGTAGTCAGCTAATTTGATGTTTTATTCTATCTGGATAAATTATAATTTAGTTCAAAAAAAAAAACAGGAAATCGAGAAGATTTCCTGTTTTTTGAAGTAAGGATTAATGAATCCTTATGAAGTTATTATAATTATTTTACGTCTTCGTTTAATGATTTATAAACAAGTCCCTCTACATACAAACCTTCATAGAATCTGGCAAAATCAGAGAGTTGCATATGTTTTTTATTGATGGCTTTGTCTGAGATTTCCGTTCCGTTTATTTTCAAACCTTCGAATACAATGTTTTTAATACCTCGATCCGGTGAATAGCCTTCAATAATGGAAAGATTCGCATTTTTTCCGTTATAGCTCACGTTTTTAAAAAACACATTTTCAATTCCTCGACCGGGAGCTTTGGCATATTTTTTATTATAGGTAACCCGTAAATTGATTAGTTGTCCTTGTTCAAAGTCTTCAACCCTGATATTTTCAAAATAGATATTTCTAGCTAAATTTTCATCAGAAACATTGATAGACATACAGCCTTGGTAATTAATTTGGGGTTCGTCATGATTCAAAATATCGATGTTTTCGAATTTTATATTTTCGATTACTTCAGCTTTTCCAGGTTCAGGATTTCCGTGAGTTCCAATTATAATTGGATGAGCCACATCGGCCCAAAGTGTTGCATTTTGAACTGTTACATTTTTGCAATCTCCATAAAATTTCCATCGGTGTCCATAAATAGCAATACAATCGTCAGAATTTCGCATAAAAACACCATCAATTAACACGTTGTTATTGGAAAATAAATCAATTCCATCACCCCAACCTTTGGAACTGAAAGAGCGGATATTTTTGATGGTCAGATTGGTAGATTGACCACTGGATACCGTGTAGTGGCTTGGATTTAAAAAAATTAAATCTTCAATTACCACTTTGTCTGAAAAATTTACACCCACACCATCATCGGCTTTATAAACAATTCCACGACCACAAATGCGTACATTTTTAATGCTGTCACAATGAATGGAAGCATTTAAAACTGCTCCTCCAGCCAGATAGACCGTTTTTCCACTTGGAACATGCAGGACATTATCTTTGATTTTATGAAATCCCGGAGCAAAATAGATAACAGACTTGTCTTTTGGATTAGGTTTGTAGGTTTCGGGTGCATTAGTGAATATTTGCAGATTGTGAAAAATATCCCCGTTTACTTCAACCGAAAGATTACAAGGTTTTGAAAGTGAAAAATGAAGTGTATTTCCTTCTATCGAAGGTTCAAATCCATAAGACAAAGGGCGAATTCGCGCCGAATGAACCGTCTCTCGATTGTAAGTAATAGCAAATTCTACCGTTCCTTGGAAGTCAAAATATACCATAGAACTTTTAGTTACATGGTGCATATCGACCAAGGCTTCGTATTCGTACAAATCTTGCCATTGTCCTCCTGCAGTTTTTATTTTAACCGTAAAATCATTATTATGAGGAATACTATCGGATACTGGAAAAGTAATTAGTTTTTGGGCGTTTAAATTAAAACTGATAGTAATTAAAAGAAAGAGAAAGATTGTTTTTTTCATAAATAGGGTATAGTAAAAGAAGTTTTATAGATGAATTATTTTTTTACTATAAATCTTGAAAGTTTGGTTTCCGAATTGTAATTAACATCTAGTTTTTTACCATTAACTATTACAGCATTTGTATTTTTAGAAGCTAATGATATTGTTACTCCATCCTGTCCTTGAAATTGCAGGTTTGGTGTTTTGGCATCAAAATCAACAATGGTAAAGAATTTAGAAAGTGCATGGATTAACGGCTTACCTTCTTTACGCAAATAACTTCCGTCCGAAATAAAAAGACGTTTTAAATTTTTTGGATTACTCTTATCTGAGCCTTCAAGAAAAGTCAAAGCCATTAAATACGCATCAGTATCCCAACCATTCATTACGTTAAGACTGTTGCGGTGTTTGATTCGGCCATCAGCCAAAAGGTTAAGATAAATTTCAGTAGTTTCTCCATTTTGTGTAATGCGCACGCCCAGAAAATCCTTTCCTTCAAATCGTTCAATTACTGGTAATTTGTCTTTATTATCGTCATTTTTTAAGGTAATTGCCGAAATAAATTTGGTGCGGTTTGTTTCTTCAAAATGGCTAATTGACCAATACGGTTGTTTGACATCGGGTTCATGATTTTTCAATCCCAATTTCTCTTCCAGACGCATTTTTTCTGGAAAATCATGAGGTAATCCACCATCAGGAAATGTTTCTGGGTATAATGAACGAACGAGAACTTCGGCATTGTCTTCTTTGATGGATAAATCCAATCCGTTGCGTTTTGAAATTCCGTTGTAATGCAATAACCACTCAAATTTTCCTGGAGTGTAAGATTCTAAATCGTCTAATACAAGAATTACATCTCCCACCCATAAAAAGTGACGGTAATTGCGGGAAAACCATTGGGAAGTTGGCCCGGTAGCGTCAGAAAAAATGTATTTCATTTTGTCAGTTTCAAGTAAATTATAAAGGTGTCCTTCATTTTTTACACCAAAATATGGATCTTTTCTGCTTTGTGCTTTTCCGTTAAAAAGAGCCACATTGTGTGCTTCACTTTGGCAATAATATTCGGAATATTCAGGTCGTCCGTAAGAAGAATTTCCAGAGTCAATGATTAAATATTTTCCTTTGTGGAATAAGATAAACGAACCGGCATCGGCATGGGAATGATTCCAGGTAAAACCACTTTTAATGCCTAACATGGTAGCGTTGTCTTTCCATGAATCACGCAAAGTAGCCCAACCCAGATCAGAAAAAAGTTTTGATTCCGTTAAGTCTGGAGATTTTATGTTTGTATAATTGGTCAAATCAGGATTTAAAATTAAACCTTGTGGGCTGTCAAGTTCCATTCCTTCTTTGTCAGAACCTTTCATGGTTTTTTGTAGATACCAGGCATATTTATTGTTTTGAAGTCCTAAATTCCAAAGTAATAGAACACAAGCATTTCCATTTCGTTTGATGTTTGAATCACCAAAATTAACCGATAAAGGTCCATCAGTTGAGTAATAGGTTGTATTAATAAAAAAGTCAGCCATTTTCTCCATAACTGATACTTCTGGTTGTTTTACGCCAGGAAGTACATTTTGAAAAGCATAACGAAAAAGTAAATATTGAGAAAAACCAAAATTAGCATAGTTGATGCTTTCATAAAAACCGCCATCTCGACCAAAAGTCATGGGTTTGTTCTCTAATATATTTCCGGAAAAATTAATCCATTCGGTTGCAGTTGCTGAAATTTCGTTTGCCCATTTTTTAGCATCAGGAATTTCATTTATAACTGCCAATGACGCAAATCCTGCCATATCCACACAGGCACTCCACCAGTTGTGCCCCATTGTATCAAAGGTATGAATGTTACTTTCTGGATTAAGCCAGTCGTCCATAGCGGGTTTGATTCCTAATTTGACAATACCTTGAGCAATTTGTTTTCTTTCAGATGAAGTTAAATAATTGTAGGCACAGTCAAAACCAATAGCCATGTAAAAACTGTTGTGAGCTGTTCCTAAACCACCTTTCCAAGCAGGAGTACGTTGGAGTAATTCTTTACCTTCCCAAGTTTTTTGATTAATTGCGTTTAGTAATATTTTTTTAATTCTTTCAGCAAAACGTTTGTCATTCGTCATTCGATAAGCTAATCCTAATTCTTGTAAATCAGAAGTTCCGGATTGCTCTTTTTTTAATAGGTCTTCTGCTTTTTGTAATTGGTTTTCCCATGCTTTTTGTACTTCTGGATTCTTTTTTATCTGTTCCTTCAATCGGGAAATATTGGCATCTGTATGCAATAAATAGTTGTGCTGTTGCGCAGCAACAGCATTATAAAAGAAACAGAAGAAGATTATAAATAATATTTTTTTCATTTTTATGATATGCATTTAGAATAATTTATTTTGATAGATAAAAAC
>JBDLTG010000054.1:0-9091 GCA_039805885.1 Bacteroidota bacterium | reverse complement strand
GGCTGTACGCTATATCTTTTGCTTTTTAAAGAAAAAAGCAAAAGGATACCACTTCCATCCTTAACGCAACTTAGTGGTAAGATAGTTATTGTGGTTGTTTTGAATGTGCAATGTAATTTGTAATCAATTATTGATATATTTGAATTTTAATAGAATATAACATTGTCATATTTAACCTATCTATAATTATATGGTTTTGTATTATTATGTTACATTTTTAAACGAGTTGGTGGTATTTTATCTAAAATCGTAGAAATGAAAGAAGAAATCGAAGAAAATGGTTGGTTTTTTGGTAAAGGAGATTTATCAAATAATGAATTATTATCTTTTTTTCAAAATTATACGAATGAAGATTTTTTAATAAAAGCCAATACTTTAATACCGAACAAATTCAGTCATTCTAGAATAACATTATCTAAAATTTATGGATTAAACGCTTATCCTTTTCATAATGATGGTGTTCAAAATAAAATACCACCAAGATTTATTGTATTGAAATTTAAATCTAAAGAAATAGATGTAGCAAAAACGTTTTTACTCGATAGTTATAAATTAGCTTTGAATAATCAAACTGTGTTTTATCATTCTGTTTTTAACATAAATGGTAATGGCTTTAAAGAACTTACTCCTTTAATAAATGAAAGAATTAATGGAAAAAAAATGCTACGATATAATCCTGTAATAATGGATTCTCTTATAAAAAAGAAAAAGATAGAATTGGAAGAACTCATAAATAGTTCAAGTAAAATTATAATTAATTGGATACCTAAATCCTTTTTAATAATTGATAATTGGAGAATGTTACATTCCAGAGATTCAATAAGTAATCCAAATAAAGAAAGAATAATTGAAAGAATTGAATTTTATTATAAATAAATATGAGTAAAGCATTTAGTTACAACGAATTATTTACAAAAGCACAACTTTATGTTGAAAGAGCACACGACGAAGAAAGAGAAGGAGATTTATATCCATTTTGGTTATCATTGTCTCTGGAATTCATTATAAGAAGTACTCTTGCTAAAATACATCCTGCTTTATTAGCTGATACTCCAAATTCTAGTGATTTTAAAAGTTTATTATATGCTTTTGGATATGAAGTGACAAATCAACCAAAATCTATCCAGATTACAACAGCAATAAATAGATTAGGAGAAATTATAAATGATTTTACTCAAAATGAACAAAAACAAGCAGCATTAATAATCAATGAAAGAAATACTGAACTTCATAGTGGATTAAAAGGGTTTCAAGAATTTCCAGTTAAAATTTGGATTAGTGATTATTATCGTATTAACAATATACTTTTAAATCATCAAGGTTTAAATCTAATTGATTTATTCGGAGAACAAGAAGCGAAAGCAGCATCAATAATGATTCAAGAAGATGATGCTAAAATAAAGAAAATAGTAATTGACAGAATTCAAGCATATAAAAAAGTATATAGTGATTTGAGTGAGGAAGATGTTATAAAAAGAAAAGAAATTTCTGAAAAAGAAATGCGAAAATTTTTAACACATACTCTCAAACCAAATTGTCCTTGCTGTGGAAATGAAGCATTATTAACAGGAGAACAAGTGTCAGTTTCAAGTGCTAAAATAGTGGATGGAGAACTTAAAGAAGAAGTTAGATATTTACCAGCAAAATTAGCTTGTTTTTCCTGTGGTTTGAAAATTGATGGTTATCAACAATTAAAAATAGTTGATTTAAGTGATGTTTTTACAAAGTATGAGTATCCTGATCCTGTTGAATATCTTGGAATAGAAGCTGAAGATTATGTTGATATTGATGGACTAGTTGAAAGAAGAATGAGTGAATATTACGACAGAGGATATGACGATGAATAAAAATACAGGTTTCATTAGTATCTTAAAAACATTAATGAAACAGTATTAGTGAGAATTATATTATATTGGATAATTACTTAAATGAAAAAATAAATTTTATTGTCTTTTGTTCAAATAATGAGTTTGTAAAACAAATCGTTTCCATGAAAACAATTCGTTTGCGTTAGGGATAGGAGCGGCATCCTTTTTATTTTTCTTTAAAAATAAAAAGATATAGCGGATAGCCCGACCGCCACGGCGGAACGCCCAAATAAAAAATCCGCTCATTGCTGAACGGATTTTGTTTCTTTTAACTCGGCGCACTTTGCGAAAATTTAGTGTACTCTGCGGTTAAATTATTTCGACAACTCCACAAAATATTTATAAAACAATGGAATGGTTTCGATTCCTTTTAGGTAATTGAAAATCCCAAAATGTTCGTTGGGAGAATGAATGGCGTCGCTGTCGAGTTCAAATCCCATTAGTATGGTTTTACTTTTTAGTTCTTTTTCGAATAAGGCTACAATGGGAATGCTTCCGCCGGAGTTGATGATAGCTGTGTTCTAAAATTTATTCTTCAGATTGAATTGTAATTGGTAAACTATATACGGTGCGAACTATAGTGCCGTTTTCAAGTTTAGCAGGAATCCATTTTTTAAGTAAAGCAATGCTTCTCAAAGCTTCTTCTCCAGTACCATAGCCAATATCTTTTATGATTTTTGTATTGGTCAGTCTACCGTCTGTTTCCACTATAAACGTAACGTACATCTTGCCTTTAAGCCCTTCTATTTCTAGTGTTTTATAGAGTTTTGAAAGGTCAGTGTAAAAATTTTGCATTCCTCCAGGATAGGTAGGTTTTTCAAAAACATCTTTGGTAAGATATACTTTTCCTGATGTTTTATTAGAAGTTTGTATAGTTATAGGTAAAGAATACAATACCCGAACAGTTTGTCCGTTTTGTTTACCAGGATTCCATTTTGGAGAATTTTGGAGTACACGTATAGCTTCTTCTCCAGTTCCGTAACCAATATCTCTTAAAATTTTTATATCTACAACTGAACCATCAATGTCGATAACAAATGTCACATATACTTTTCCTTGTAGATCTTTAATTTCGGGCATTTTGTAATTAGTTCCCACGAATTTATAAAATTCATCGAATCCTCCTGGAAAGGTTGGTTTCTCATCTAATTTAGTTGAATGATAGGGTAAATCGATAGTTTGTGCCTGTGTTTTGGTATAGGTATTTAAAATTGTTAGTAGAAGAATAAGTTTGAATATATGCTTTCTTGCTGTCATGATTTGGACTTGGTTAATTTAATAGTTTTGCAATTTTAACAAATAAAACAATACAAAATATTTTATTTTGATTGAATATTGCAAAATAATTCATGTCTATTTAAATATGGTTTTATTTGTAAGGTTGACTTTAGATAAAGGTGTTTTTAAGAAGATGTTGAAAAAGCTTATTCAGATAGAATAAAAAAAATCCGTTCATTGCTGAACGGATTAAAAATATTTTTCTTTGTGACTTAGTGCCTTTGTAGTAAAATCTATTTTGAAAGCTCCACAAAATATTTGTAAAACAACGGAATGGTTTCGATTCCTTTTAGGTAATTGAAAATCCCAAAATGTTCGTTAGGAGAGTGAATGGCATCGCTGTCGAGTCCAAATCCCATCAGGATGGTTTTGCTTTTTAGTTCTTTTTCGAATAAGGCTACAATGGGAATACTTCCGCCCGAACGCACTGGAATGGCAGGAATTCCAAAGGTTTCGGTGTAGGCCATATTAGCGGCTTTGTAACCAATGCTGTCAATAGGGGTTACATATCCCTGACCGCCATGATGCGGAGTTACTTTTACCGTAACCGCTTTGGGAGCAATGCTGATGAAATGTTTCGTGAATAATTGGGTGATTTCCTCCCAGTCTTGATTCGGAACCAGTCGCATCGAGATTTTAGCGAAAGCCTTAGACGGAATCACGGTTTTAGCACCCTGACCGGTATAACCTCCCCAAATTCCGTTGACATCCAGCGTAGGACGAATGGCGTTTCTTTCATTGGTAACATAGCCTTCTTCGCCATAGACATCCTTTAAATCGAGTGCTTTTTTGTACTCTTCGATATCGAAAGGCGCTTTTGCCATTTCGGCTCTTTCTTTCAGTGATAATTCTTCCACCTTGTCATAAAATCCAGGAATAGTAATGCGATTGTTTTCGTCGTGAAGTGAAGCAATCATTTTACTCAGGATATTAATAGGATTAGCTACAGCACCACCATACAACCCGGAATGTAAATCCCTGTTAGGTCCTGTAACTTCGACTTCAACATAACTCAAACCGCGTAATCCTGTGGTTATGGATGGTTGCTGATTAGAAATCATTCCCGTATCGGAAATTAAAATCACATCATTTTTTAGTTTCTTGTGATTCTTTTCCACAAAAGCTTTCAGGTTAACGCTGCCTACTTCTTCCTCGCCTTCAATCATGAATTTTACATTGCAAGGCAAAGTATTGCTCTGAATCATGTACTCAAATGCTTTGACGTGCATGTACATTTGGCCTTTATCATCACAAGCACCACGGGCAAAAATAGCTCCTTCGGGATGAATGTCGGTTTTTTTGATTACGGGTTCAAATGGAGGAGAGGTCCAGAGTTCCATTGGGTCGGGCGGTTGTACATCATAATGACCGTAAACTAAAACCGTTGGTAAATTAGAATCGATTATTTTTTCGGCATAAACAATAGGGTAGCCGTCGGTTTCACATATCTCGACTTTATCGCAACCTGCTTTCTCCAGACTTCGTTTTACGGCTTCAGAGGTGTCAATTACATCCTGAGAATAAGCAGAGTCAGCACTTACAGATGGAATTTTTAATAGTTCAATTAATTCGTTGATAAAACGATCTTTGTTTTGTTGTATGTAATTTGTAATGTTTTCCATTGATTGTGCTGGGTTTTGATACTTTCAAAAATACAAAAAACAGAATTATAATTTTTTTTAATTTTTTACTTTGAATATTGGAACTTATCCTTATATTTGCACCCACAAACACCAGTTCAATGAACTCCTCTTAAAATAAGAGTTTAGTGAATTAATTGAGCGGATATGGTGAAATTGGTAGACATGCCAGACTTAGGATCTGGTGCCGCAAGGCGTGTAGGTTCGAGTCCTATTATCCGCACAAGTATTAAGACTTAAATAGCTGTTAATCAGTTTTTTAAGTCTTTTTTATTTTAAATATTCCCCTAAAAACTACCCTGTTTCTTAAAGAAGCATCTAAATCAACTTATTTTAATCTATCTTAATTAGTTTTAACAAGCTTTGTGTTTGTCTTTTTCTAATGGTTAAAGTGTGTTAAAACTTTTATTACATACATAAAATCTACAAATAAAATAATTAATGATTTACTTATTCAATTATTAATTTGTTAATTATTGGATTAGATTAATTGACGGTTATTGTTCCTTATTGTCAATCATAAATTAAAAAAATCATGTTTTTTTAGTATCAACTACATAACAGTAAAAATTATTTTATGAAAAAGGGTGCGGGGGTATAAAAAGTACTTTTTTACATAGACTTTTTAGGTTATGACCATTTAGGTAGGAGGATAAAAATATTTTTTTTAGATTTGAATTATACATACTAATAAAATCTTTAGATGGCTTACCTACTTAATAATTTAAAAGATATTCAAACAGTATATACTCCAGATATTGAGTGTTTGATAGATGATTTTTTACCGTATTTGTCTGAATTTAGTTTTAGTAAAAAAGTTATTCTTGATTCAATGAGATTTAGAATGAAATTTTCTAATGAAAAAGGCGAAGAGGGATTTTCTTCTGAATTACCATTAAAGACTATTTTGGGAGGTATTAAGTTGAATCTCATTTCTAGAAATGCGGATAATTTAGAATATAATTTTGATTACGAGTATCTATTAAGAAATATTGATTTAGATGTTTTTAACACTGAATTAAATAAGAGAGTATCTCTTGATGAAAATAAATTTATTGAAATAATTGATAGTAATCTTGAAATAATGAATACTATTTTATTTGAAAAAAAATTAAAAAAGGATATTATAGATTTACTTAATTCAATATCAAGTTTAACATCGTTATTGAGTTCGACAAATGAATTTGATAAGATTATAATTAATAAATATTTATCCTCATATAACAGAACATATTCTAGTTTAGAAACAGAGTACAGACCGTTAATAAATAATAAAGAAATATTTAAGTCAGCTAATCCGTTTAAATCTATTAATTCTCACGGAATTGGTTCTTTTGATTTGATTAAAGCATTTAGACCTAATCCTCCTTCAGTTGGCAGATATAGTGATACCATGATTGAATTCATAACAGACCATTTAGAGTTTGATAAGTTTAAAAAAAATAAAGAAGCGATTATTTCCAATACTATCTCAAATTCTTCAGAATTAAATAATCATTCAGATATCTTCAAGTCTGGCAAGGTTTATAATTATTTCATTGAATATATAGAAAAGCACATTATTGATGTTCATATCGATTATTCTTATTTATTCCAAAGAATGCTTGCAGAAGGGTTGATTCACAGGCTGAAACATTTAGAATATGCAAAATGGATGAAAGATTGCAAATGGATTAAAGACAAAGATTATGATGTAATTTTTGAAAAAGGAGGTTTTAGAACTTTGAATAAATCTACATCAGCAAATAGAGAAAATAATTTCAATTCTATTTTCAAAATATAATTCCGATTTTCGGAAAAAACTGCCCTAATTCGGATATTAAATCTGCTGTAATTTGCCAAAGTAAAAGTGATTAACCAAACCCACTTTACAGCAAATTTACATGAATACACAAACATTCCAAATGGTTAACCTGTCAGTTGATGACTTGACTTTGTTAATCTCTAATTGCGTAAAAGGAGAACTCCAAAAAATGAACAATCTTATTCAGCTAAATTCAAAAGTTGAATCAGAGGAACTACTGTCAAGGAAACAGGCTAGTGAATTACTAGGTGTTTCTTATACTACATTATTTCATTGGAATAACGATAAGACTTTACCCGCACAGAAGATGGGAAATAAAGTCTATTATCAAAAATCTGCTATCATGGAGAAATTAAACCATGTTGCATAGCATTTAAACTTCACTTTACTGGCAAATCTGCCAAAACAAATCATTTAATCACAAAGACAATTAGCGATGTTCTTATACGTCAGAGCTTCGCTATGTCTTTTTTTAACCAAAGACAATGACAGAATACACCATATTGAAACTAAAAAATATAAACATAGAAGAGCGATTGAAACAGTTTCCGCCCCAAGACAAAAACCTTACAATCAAAGATTTTAATATTGATTTTGCGTACTTGATTATTCACTTTGTACTACAACAAATGGCAAATAGAATTGAGAAGGATGGAAATGCGAATTTGTATGAGGAATATAATCGGTTATCTTCAAAGAAGCTGGAAAGTTATAACAAAAATTATCGTTTTCACATTCGTTATTTATGCGAGAATTTTCCAAATATTGGTAATATTTTGTCAAGGGATAATTATTCAGAAGGAAGATGTTACGGTTATCGTTTGCGCCATTTTTATCATTGGGAACAGTTAGAACCGTATGTAATTACAGATAGATTATTGGTTAAAAAACTAAATAAAAAGAATGTATTGGTACTTCAACCCGAAGTGCAAAAAAACTTCGAATTTTTAGCAGAATATTTCAATCCGAAAAGGTTAACTATTCAGTTTCATGATGCACTAAATCATAATTCCGATTTATTGGAAGAAAAAGGAAATATGAAGAATTATCTTGTTGATGAGTTTAAGGTTCTAAAAATACAAAACGGAACGTATTATATGAGCCATAACCCCCAAACAGACGGGCGGTTTCATTCTAATATTACAGGATTCTCAAAAGAATTCAGACCCTTTTTGAGATATGACGGCGAGATAATTTCAGAAATCGATGTTTCGGCTTCGGTTCCTACTTGTCTGTTTTATTTGATTAGTAATTACAGGAATTCTAATCCTCATTTAGATAAAGTAATTAATAAAACTAAGACTTTCTATAATCATTATATCTTCTCAAAAGGAGCTGTAAGTATTGATAATAAAGAGATTCAAGATTTTGGAAGCAGTATTTTGTCAGGCGAGTTTTACTCTAGTTTTATTCCAAAATTAGAAGAGTTTTACAAAGCAGAATATACTTTTTATATGAGTTCTTATCATCAATGGCAATATGAAGAATATTATTTTCAGCAGGACAGTTACAAAAATTATGACCGAAAACCATATCCCGAAACGGTAACAAAAGAATATGCTAAAGAAAAAATATTAAGTATGTTGAATGCTAAAAATAAAACGTTTATATATGAAGAAATGGCTTTCAAAAGTTTGTATCCCACTATTTTTGAATTTGTAAGTAAGATTAAAGAAAAGAATCACAAACATTTTTCACATTTGATGTTGCAAATAGAATCTTATTTTATGCTGAAAATTGTTGCCCGAAGACTGAAAAACAAGTTTAAAAAAGTCCCATTTTTTACGTTGCACGATTGTATTTGTACTACGGAATCAAATTTAAGCCCAGTAAACGAGTTTATGAAAGTCACATTGGCAACTGAATTAGGATTTACTCCTATAATTAAGACAAAGCATTGGATTTGAGGATTGTTTTGGGCTTTCTTAGGTCTTTTTAATTATTAACTGAGTTATTTAACTTATTCTTGACTTTTAATGATTTAAAAAATGATTGGAGTTTAAAACAATATGAATCAAAGCTATCAACAAATAATTTTATATTTGTAAAAACATAAATAACTAAGTAAAGAAAATGAATATAAATATCAGTAATGCAGCCGCTTTATTTTTTCCAAATCCATCTTTAGAAATGGTTTACTTTGAAGCAATTGCAAATTCAATAGATGCAGGTGCAACTTTGATTGAAATTGATATAAGAACTAACTCATTTTCTGCAAACGAAACTCTTATTATTAAAATTAGTGATAATGGGCAGGGCTTTAGTGATAAAAACTTTGATAAGTTCTCTTCTCTTTTAGAAATTGAAGAAGAAGATCATAAAGGTGTAGGTAGATTGGTTTATCTAAGATATTTTAAAGAAATAGAGGTAGAAAGCGTTTTTGATAATAAAAAAAGGAAATTTTTATTTAATAATAAATTTAAAGGGACATCTGTCGTTTCGGATAGTTTAAATGCAACAAACCAAACCATATTAACTTTTAAAGACTATAAATTAGAAAG
>JBDLTG010000053.1:0-91635 GCA_039805885.1 Bacteroidota bacterium | reverse complement strand
CTGTGAAATGTTGTTTTAAAACTAATTCTACACATTCTAACTTAAATGCAAAATCGTACTTTACTTTTTTTTTCATAAAAAATGCCCCAAATAGTGTCTAACTTTTTGGGGCATGTTCAGATTGAAAGAAGGCTTTTAGATTTTATTTGAATTCTACCCAATCAAATAAGGCATGATTCTGTGTGTACGGAATGTGGTCCCCTATAAAACTTAGGTTTTCGACACTACAGAAAATCTTAAACTTAGTAGCTGTACCATAAGTGAGTGTTTTTGTTGTCAAGATTTGATTGTTTATTTTCCAGATAGCCACATATTTTTTCTTTGTATTTAATGATAAGTCGATGGTTAAGGTGTACCAGTTGTCTCTTTTAAGTTTACTTTGAAAAGAATGACTTGGATTAGCCTGAGAGGTTGCATAAACGATAAGATCATCGGATGC
Organism: Bacteroidota bacterium; assembly: GCA_039805885.1. GTDB lineage: Bacteria > Bacteroidota > Bacteroidia > Flavobacteriales > Flavobacteriaceae > Flavobacterium. The sequence goes on along the minus strand of JBDLTG010000053.1, from coordinate 91,196 downwards.
GGCATTCAGTCCTTGGCGAACAGTTTCTTTGCCATAGCCTATTTCAAAATCAAGTTCGTGGGTATCGTCAGCGTATAAAAATGCACCAATACTTGCACAATCGCCAACACCCATTGTAGGAACATATACTCTCCAAGAATAACTTCCGGTAGCGTAGGTAGCAATCGATTTTATTTTGGTTCTGTCCCAAGTATTAGCATTGGTAAAAATATTAAGATTCCCATTTTCAATCCAGTAATTAGGGACGCCGACTTGGGTGGCATCTTGCCATTCATTCAAATCGTCGAAGTTCCAAATTTTTAAAGTACTAACTCTTGAGGTTGTAGTTTTTGACATTTCGGGAGTACTTGAGTTGGATTCTGTTGTAGGGACTTGATCGTCTTCAATGATATCCTGAGTGGAACAAGAAAACAAAAGCATTGCCAGAGCAAAACTTGCTGCTTTATAATAATTTTTTATCATGTGATTTGTGGTTTAGGTTGGTTATAGTAAATACAAATAATAATTAGCATAGTCAATTATGGCTTTGCCTTTCAATAGGACATCAGCGCCTATAATTCCGTCAACTGTTTTTGATTTGTATGCTTTTAAGGCTTCGTTGACATGTGACATATCAAAAATAACCAAATCAAAATCATGATTTTCCCAAGAACCCAGTTGTAATTTATTTTCGGTAGCCGTTTGTGTCAGCATTCCTGTGGCTCCTGCTCCAGAAGCCTTGGTTTTCGAATCTTCGGCGTTTAAATTAAATAATGCAATGTGTTCAAAATCGACACAGCTGTTAGAAGCTCCTGTGTCTAAAATAAAATTGCCCTGAACGCCATTGATTTTGGCTTTGATCAACAGATGTTGGGTTTTGGTAATCTTAAATTTCACTTTTTTATAATGGTGTTTTTTTAGAATTTCGTGTAGGTTTTTCATTTTCGAAAGGGATTGAAAATCAAAAATAAACCAATTAAAATCAATAAACCAAATATACCAAAAATATAACTATTTGAATCTGTTTCAGTTTGTAAATCACCATAATACACAAAAGAACTCCAGTAATAAGGTGATTTTTTAGCATTGGAAATATTCAGATTTTTTAAGAAATCACGTTTGGCGTTGGCATTGGCTTCCAAATAGGATTGACCGTTTTTGATGTTTTGGTAAAAAGAATTCATAAAAATCGAGGTCGTATAATCATTGACTTTCCAAAGTGAAAACAACAAATTTTGCGCTCCCGCCAATTGAAATCCTCGTGAAATACTCATAGTGCCTTCGCCTTTATAAAGCTTACCAATTCCCGTTTCACAAGCACTCAAAACTACCAAATCAGGATTGATGTTTAAATGATACAATTCGGAATACAGGATTTCCTGATCGTAAAATTTGATGCTGGCCGGATTAACTACATCGCCAGCATCAGCATGAGTGGACAAATGTAAAATGGAATAATCAGCAGCGTTTTTTTTGAAATTATTGAAAGTAGCTTCGGCATTTTCTAAATATTTTCCTTTGAAATTTTTTTGAATCGAATGCAACTCGTCTTTGGAATAAGTTAGTGTGTAAGGCGTGTTTTCGAAAACTGGAAAAATTCCTAAAACGGTTTTATCCTTATTTGTCATCCTGAGCTTGTCGAAGGACAAATAAAACTGAGCCGAATTTTGATAAGCTATATTGTAATCATTCAACAAATAATGCATTTGAGCGAAATTAGTCGTGTTGGATTCTTGAGTGATTAAGGCTTCGAAAGGAAGGAAGTTTAATATTCCATCAGGGATGATTATGAGGTTTTGGTAATTTGATTTTGTTGGTAATTGTAAATAGCGATAAGCTAAAAAAGCATCTTTTTTAAATAAATCAAGGTAATCTGTAATGGTGTTGGCATCATGAAAAAATCCTATAAATGTAAATATCGATTCTCCACACATAGAACCAATACAAAATGATTTTAGCGAAATTTTGCCATTTTGTATCGTAAATGAAAATATGTTTTTAGTGCCCCAAAAATATTCAACCATAATGGCATCCTCTTTTTCTAATTTGGCGTATAAATCATTTAAAATAATATCGTTTCTCGATTTGCTATCGTTTTTCGATTGTGTTTGCTTGATTTGCAACATCAATTTGTTTTGCTTTTTTATCGCTTCGTTTATTTTATCAATATTGGCTAAATTTCCTTTTTGTTGTTCTTTGACAATAATAGTATTTTGGTTTTCGAGTTGTTCTATAAGGAATTTTTCTTTTCCGGAGCGCTTTTTATTGTTGATTAATTGCTCTTTTAATACAATCGATTTTGTTTTTTCAACAAGCTGAAATGCCTTTTCTATGTAAATCGATTTTTTTTCTTTTTCAAATAAGGATTGATAAATACCAATACATTTTTCAATGCGTTTTCGGTTTCTGGTTTGCGTAATAATTTTTGAATTTTCATAAACAATGAGATTTTGAAATAAATCTTCAATGTGGAAAGCAAGCGTATAACTGTCTAATGCCTTTTGGGGTTGATTTTGAATTGTAAATAAGTCAGCTTGAAAGTCTAAGGCATCAAGTAAAATGGTTTCTGCATAGAGGTCGTTTTCTTTAGGGAGAATGTCTTTTTGACTAGGATAATTTGGAATTAAGGTTTTATAAACGGTTTTGAGTACTGTTTGAGCTTCGGTTAATTTATTTTGATTGAGTAGTAAAATAATCTTCTCTAAATAAAATTGGGCTTTACTTCTAGGGTTTTTGTTGGGTAGATTTTCAAAAATCACTCTTGCTTTTTCGTAATAATTAAATGCTACATTTCGAGGATTATTAATATTGAATTTGTATAAATTGAGATAGATATTTAATAAATATTGATCTTGGGATTTATCTTTTTTTAATAATGGAATTGCTGCAATAAAAATATTTTCGGCACTCAATTCATCATCGTTTATTCCTCTTAAAAGATAACTGTTTCCTAAATTGTTTAATAAAATTCCTTTTTGGACATCAGAAAGGGGCTGTGTTTTAATTGTTTTTTCAAGTAAATCAATTGCTTGGTGGTTTCTCCCTGAATTTTGATACACATTTGATAAATTGAGAATCGCAGCTATTTTTTTATCTTGATCTTTTTCCTGATTGGCAATGTAATAATACTGTTTGATGGTATTTTCGGCATTGTCGTAATCGCCTAGAATGGTGTATAGATTTCCCAGAGGTTTCAGGCAAAATTCTACAATGTCGTAATTTTTGAGATGGTATTTTTGATATATTTTCCAGGCTTTTTCATAGCTGACAACTGCATTCGGGACTTTGTTGAATTGATTTTCATAATAGGCTTTGTTGCAATTTAAAATGACAATGGCTAGCAGTTCGTTTTTAGTTTTAGGTCTTGGGTTTTTCCAGAATGCTTTTTCTGTATGGCTTAGCTTTTGCAAATTTTCGGCTGTTGGATTTGCAACAAAAGCATCTACTGCATTGTAGATTTTGTCTTCTTGGGTAAGTGGCTTTTGCCCGAAAACGGATAACGATAATAAAAGAGTTAGTGTAATAACAATATTTTTGACAGAATTTGTCATTCCGACGAAGGAGGAATCACACTTGATGAGATTCTTCCTTCGTCGGAATGACAAAGCTAACTTTTGTGACTTATGTGGTTTAAAAAAATCTAAAACTTCCATATACCATACACTTGAAAATAATTAAAATTTTCTTTGAAATTCATCACATAACGAGCTCCTAAACTTGGACCGATGCGAGCAAAACCCAGCGTTAAATCAAACAATAATCCCGATTTGAAATTGCTGAAAGTATTGTTGTTGGAGCTACTGCTTTCTTCGGTTTTGATAATTGGAGAATCTGGTTTTTCTGATTCGAAATATTCAATTTTAGTATGTTGTTCTTGTTTTTCCGAAGCATTAATGTTGGCTTGGACACCCGCTCCAATACCGATGAAATTGTTAATGTTGTAACGAAGAAGTAACGGAACCTCATTATTTAAATTAGAATAACCCGTTGTTCTGGTTGTGCGTGTTGCTTGTCGGACTCCGTTGGCTGTGGTTGTGAAACCATTGGTTATTGTGGTGGCGGAATTGAAATCATGAACACTATTGATTAATTCGGCTTGCCAATACAAACGATAAGATTTATACGGTGAAATGGTGGCTCCCACAAAATAACTTCGGGATTTGTCTAAACTTGGGTAATAATTATAACCGGCTTTAGCTCCAATAGAAATTCCGGGAAGGAATCGGGTGGTGGCGTAATTGGTTATTATGGGTTCATATTTGTCGAAAATAATAGCGGTTCGGCTTCTGGTATTTACTTTGTGAAAGTCCTTGTTGAATTTCAATGAATATTTTACAAAACCTTTGGTACTGTCTTTTTCTTTTACATTTTTCTGTTCGCTTCCCGGTAGATAAATGTTTTTGAAGGTAAAGAAGATTTGGTTTTGCTTAATTATGGTGTCCAAACAGCTGGTGGTTGGGATTTCGTCTTTTGGACAAATAGGGCATTTAGGATACATGTCTTCGATTTGAAATGTTTTCTTGTCGAACATATCCGGAATATCGGTTTCGAGACGAATCATTCTTGCTGGGCCTTCGCCGTTGTTTTGAAAACGGGTTTTGAAATTCACTCTTTTAAAACGAACGAATCTATAATTCATAAAACTTCCGTTAGATCCCATTTTGTTAGGGTCATGGGAAGTTACAATTTCCATTTCCAGATTTTTTATTTTATGGTTTTTATAACTCCTGTTTGGAACATAAATACCGCGCATGGTGATGGTGGCACTGGTGTCTTTTAGCATTTCGGGAGTAGTCTTGAAAGTATAAAAAACATTGCGTGTTTCCTGCGGATTTGCATCGTCAAATTCTAAGATGGAAACGTTTTTGAATGTTTTGTGTGCTTCGGCCAGAGTGGCGTCTAAATTTTCTTCGGTAGTGGTGTTTTCGTATTTTTTTATTGGGAAATAAGTATTGTTGGATGCCAAATACGAATTGGATTGGTCAATATCATTGATAGCAGCAAAAGTGTTTTCTTTTACTTCTCTTTCTCCTGCATAGGTTCTAAAATCGGATAAGGTAAAGTTGTTGTCTTTAAATTGCGTTTCGTTATAAAAAAGATACAATTTACCATTAGCAACATAGTTTTCCAGGTTTTGATAACTAAGAATGACTTCCATTTCCTGATCGGGAATGGGGTCGCAGTTTTTTTGAAGGGCAAAACCATTTTGATCGGCAACGGATGCGATTTCGTCAAAAGTTTTATCTGATACTTCGTTAATTACTACTTTTTTTGGACGGGTAGCAGGTGGTTTTCCGTTGTCGTAATTATTGGTTACCGTTAATCGGGCGGTGTAAGTTCCTTTGTTTTTGTAGGTATGTTTGGGTTCTGCAGCTTTGCTGTAACTTCCATCTCCTAATTCCCATAGATAGGAAAAACTAGGTTTTGGCGCACCAGCAATAGGAATTAATGGCGGTGTTTCGGGTTTGTATGAAACCGTATTTGCATTTTGACTGTAGTTTATTGCGGCTCTTCGGGTAACGGTGTCTTTGACTTTTTTTTGTGAAAACAAGAAGAAAGAAGAAAGAAGAAAGAGAAAAGATAATAGTGGTTTCATAATCAAATCTGGTTTTAGCCCTGATGGTAGCGGCATCCTAATTGTGGCGGGGTTCGGCACAATAGATATAGCGGACAGCAGGAATAAGCTACTAATTCTTATTAGGATAACGGTTAAAAATCTTTTAAAAATAGAAAAAAGTGATGAGCAAATCACCACTTTTTTCAGAAATTAAATTTGGGAGTCTTTATTGGATCGCATTGATTGCGGCAATTAATTGGGCTTCGGTTCCTACGGTGGTTTCTGCCATTGTGAAAGTGAAAACATCATTGGCTTGAATGGTTACGGCTTTGATGGCGTATCTCCAGTTTCCGTTGTCTTCGGTTGCAAAGATGATGTGGCAAGCTAGACCCACCGGAATTTGGCCGTAGTGTTCGCTAAATAATCCTTGGGCAGTGTAAGTATCTAGTTTTGCAAGTGCATTTGTTCCTTCGCCATCATAAGACAAATAAATGGCGCTGTTAGTGTTGTTATATCCTTCGGGAGCATCGGCAAGGATGGTAGTTTTAGGTCTTGGATCGCTGTAGAATTTATCCACATTTGTCCATCCAAAGTTTCCAAAACTTACATAATAGTTGTTTCCTTCGGCTTGTACACCACCTTTTCCGCCATTTGTTCCATCGGCTTTACGAGCATCTTGCCAAGCTAAGTTTCCTTCGTCATCGATGATTCCTTTCCATAAGGTCATGGCATTGTCAACGCCGTCAGTAAGGCTGGCAGGAACTAATAAAGTGATGTTGCAAGTGGTTGCTAATTCTTTTCCGTTTTGGGTAGCTTTGATAAAGAATTCTCCTCCAGAGATGAGCATATTTCGATTTCCATCAGGCATGATTCCCATTGTTGGTTTGTTAGTTACTAACATGTTTCCTTTTTCAAAAAGTTCAGCATATTCAATTTTTACTTCACCAGTTACAGGATTTCCGTCTTTAGTTAAGCAATTTCCGTTGATGGTAATTTTTACGCCTTTTTTAGAAGTAAATGTTTTTACACCGTTTTCGGCAGTAAAGGTAAATTCCTGAGTTATTTTGTCTAAGGCAGCTTCTCTAACATTTGCAAATTCGGCTGCTGTTGCTGGCGTTTTGTCGTTTTCGTCGTTGATACAGCTTACTAATGAAATTGACGCTAAAAATAAAAGTCCGATGGTTTTAAAATTTGATTTCATGATTTCTTGATTTTAATTATGGTTAAAATGATTTTACTTGTTTTATACTGTTATATCAATTGGGTTTTAAAATTGTTACCCCAGTATTTTAATTTTTTTTAAATTGTTTCTGATTCTGTTGTTATATCAATTCTTGTTTTAATTTGTTACCCTTTAATCTGAATTTATTTCAGATTCTTTTCAATTTTTTTTAAAAGTGTTACTTTTTAAAATGCTAAAGAACGATTACAGTCTTATATCAACATGATTTTAAAATTGTTACCCCATTTTTTACTATTTTCGAAAAAAGTTTTTTTATGATTAATAATAAGGTTCATTCCGACCAATATTTTATCGAAGGATTGGCAAATAATAATTCGGCGATTATTCAGTTTATTTATAAAAAGTTTGTTCCGAAAGTAGTTTCCTATATAAGGAATAATTCAGGCGATGAAGATCAGGCTCAAGATGTGGTTCAGGAAATCATGATTTTGTTGTTCAATCAGGCTAAAGCCAAGCAGCTGCAATTGACTTGTCCTTTTGATGCTTACTTTTTTTTGTTATGCAAAAGAAAATGGTTGAACGAATTAAAAAAATCTTCCAATAAAGGGGTAACAATTCAGGATGATTTTACATCTACTAATGAACCCACGGAAGAGATGGTGGCACAAACAGAACTATTTGAAGAGAAACAACAGCTTTTTGATATGATGTTTCAAAGATTAGGCGATAAATGCCAAGAAGTTTTAAAGTTGAGTTTTACTTTGAAATCAATGGAAGAAGTAGCCGAGAAACTCAATGTAACTTATGGTTATGTTAGGAAGAAAAAATCCTTGTGTACGGGTCAGCTTACCCAATGGATTCATGAACACAGTAGTTTTAAATCACTAAAAAATTAAGGAGCCATGAACGAAGAGAAATACATATTATTCGATCAATACCTTCAAGGCGAATTGTCTGATGAAGCCCGATTGGATTTAGAAAAACAACTTTCTGAAGATCATGAATTGGCTTCGGAATTTGAATCTTTCAAAGAAGTACAAATACAGTTAGAAACAAAATTTGATTTTGCAGCTGATAGAGATGCTTTTGAAGAAAATTTAAAAGTCATTTCGAAAGAACATTTTAAAGCAGATAATTCTAAGGTGATTTCTTTAAAATCTCTGGCTTATTTGGTTGCTGCTTCGGTGGTGCTTTTGCTTGGATTGTTTTTGTTTCATCCAGAGCCGAAACCTGGTTTTGGAGAATACAATCAGTATGAAAATGCCTATTTGACTGAAAGAAGTGAAGGTGATGACAATTTAAAACAAGCCGAAACGGCTTTTAATGCTAAGAATTACAAAGTTGCGATTCCGCTTTTTGAAGCTATTTTAAAAGAAAATAAAACGGCAGAGATTCAGTATTTTTATGGGATTTCTTTATTAGAAAACAACCAAATCAAACAAGCTGAAACCTCATTTAACGAAATAAAATCAGGAAATTCTATTTATAAAAACAAAGCCATTTGGAGTTTGGCTTTAGCCAAATTAAAACAAAAAGATTATAAAGGCTGTAAAGAGATTCTTTTGACAATTCCATCTGATTATGAACATTACGCTAAGGTTCAGGAATTGCTGGATAAATTAGATTAAGTATTGTTTCGTAAAGAAACACAAAGTTTTTCACAGAGTCACACAAAGATTTATTAATTTTTGTGTGGCTTTTTTGTTTTTGTGAATCTTTGCGTAATAGCGTAATTTTGCGTTTTAAAGAAAACTACTTGGAAACAAAACCCATAATAACCGATACCCACACGCATTTATATAGCGAAGAATTTGATCAGGACAGAGACGAAATGATGCAACGCGCCTTGGCCGCTGGAGTGACTCGATTTTTTATTCCAGCCATCGATTCAGCTTATACAGCAGCCATGTATGATTTGGAACAAAAATATCCAGAGAATGTTTTTTTAATGACGGGAGTTCATCCTACGCATGTGAAAGAGAATTATTTGGACGAATTGCAATTTGTTGAAGAAGAATTACAGCGAAGAAAATTCTATGCTATTGGCGAAATTGGAGTGGATTTATATTGGGATAAAACCCATTTAAAGGAGCAACAATTGGCTTTTAAAAAGCAAATCCAACTGGCAAAGCAATATAAATTACCTATTGTTATCCATTGTCGTGAAGCCTTTGATGAAGTTTTTGCCGTTTTAGAAGAAGAAAAATCAGAAGATTTATTTGGGATTTTTCATTGTTTTTCGGGCACTTACGAGCAGGCTTTGCAGGCTTTGTCTTATAATATGAAATTGGGAATAGGTGGTGTAGTGACTTTTAAAAATGGAAAAATTGATCAGTTTTTGGATAAAATCGATGTAAAACATATTGTTTTAGAAACTGATGCACCTTATCTTGCTCCCGTTCCTTTTAGGGGAAAAAGAAACGAAAGTAGTTATCTTGTAAATGTAATTGATAAGCTATCACAGATTTACGGGATTTCAGCAGAGGAAGTAGCGAGAATAACAACTGAAAATTCGAAAGCAATTTTTGGGATTTAAAGCAGAATTCGCTAAAATTTAATATTTTTTTTGTTCATTTGTTTTTCTAATAGTACCAAAATGCAAAAGTTTGACGAGATTCGGCCTTATTATGATTCCGAAATAAATAAAGCAATAAAAAAAGTGATTAATCATCCAATGTTGAAGTCATTGATGAACTTTTCTTTTCCTGATGTTGCTGATGAAGTTTGGAAAGAACAATTAATGAAAACGCATTCTATTCGTGATTTCCAATGTAATTTTATTTACCAATCGGTTCAAAAAGTATTAGAGAAAAGTTCTGAAGGATTGATGACTGCGGGCTTTGAACATTTAGAACCCAATACCCCTTATTTGTTTATCTCTAATCATCGTGATATCCTTTTGGATACTACTTTGCTAAACGCTACTTTGTTTGAGCATGATTTAGTGATGACTGCTTCGGCTATTGGAGATAATTTGGTAAAACAACCTTTTTTAAATGTTTTGGCTAAGTTGAATCGAAATTTCCTGGTTCAGCGTGGTTTAACTCCAAGAGAGATGTTGCAAAGTTCTAAAACATTATCAGAATACATCAGTCAATTGTTGCAACATGAAAACCGTTCGGTTTGGATTGCGCAACGTGAAGGAAGAACTAAAGATGGTAATGATGCGACTAATCCAGGCGTATTGAAAATGTTGGGAATGGCTTCGGATGAAGCTAGTTTGATGGATTATTTCAAAAAAATCAAGATTGTTCCTGTTTCCATTTCGTATGAATATGATCCTACTGATGCTTTGAAAATGCCTCAATTATTGGCGGAAGCTAATAATGAAGTGTATGTAAAAGAGGAAAATGAGGATTTTATGACCATTTTGAGTGGTGCTTTAGGGCCTAAAAAGCGTATTTTTATCCATATCGGAAAAGTTTTAGATACTGAAATTGATGCTATCGTAGCTGAAAATGATAATGTAAACAAGCAGATTCAAGCTTTGGCGCAAGCTATAGACGATTCTATATTGACTAGCTATAAATTGTGGCCTACTAATTATATTGCTTACGATATTTTACATAAAACCGATAAGTATTCGCATTTGTACACTGAAAACGAAAAAGCAGTTTTTCAACGTAGATTAGAAAAGCGAATTGACGCAGAAAATCCTATTGCACTCCAAGGAATATTGGCTATGTATGCTAATCCGGTGGTCAATAAATTAAAATATATCCATGAACTCAAGGACTAAAATTCTTTTAATTTACACTGGAGGAACCATTGGAATGCGCAAGGATTTCAATACCGGAGTATTAAAAGCGTTCAATTTTAGTAAATTATTACAAAGAATTCCTGAGTTGAAACAATTGGATTGTGAGATAGAAACTATTTCGTTTCAGAATCCAATTGATTCTTCAAATATGAACCCTTCTCATTGGGCAGAAATTGCTACTATGATTCAATCAAATTATGCTGAATTTGATGGTTTTGTGGTGCTTCACGGTTCAGATACGATGTCGTACACAGCTTCGGCTTTGAGTTTTATGCTCGAAAATGTATCCAAACCAGTTATTTTAACTGGATCACAATTGCCTATTGGTGATTTACGTACAGATGCCAAAGAAAACCTCATTACGGCTATCCAAATAGCTTCTTTACAAGAAAATAATAAACCCGTTATTACTGAAGTTTGCCTTTATTTCGAATACAAATTGTATCGTGGTAATCGAACAACTAAGATAAATGCAGAACATTTTAATGCTTTTGCTTCGCCAAATTATCCTGCATTGGTCGAATCGGGAGTGTATTTAAATCTTAGGTCAGAGTTGTTTTTAGCCCGAGAGGAGCATAAAGAATTGATTGTTCATCAATCGTTAGATACTAATGTGATCATCATAAAGATGTTTCCCGGAATGTGCGAAAGCATTTTTACGGCAATTCTTGAAATCCCAAGTTTAAAAGGAATTGTATTAGAAACCTATGGTTCAGGAAATGCCATTACCGAAGATTGGTTTATCAATGCATTGACTAAAGCTATAAAAAAAGGATTGCATATTGTCAATGTAACCCAATGTACTAGTGGAAGTGTCAATATGGGACAATATGAAACCAGTTCGGCATTGAAGCAAATAGGAGTGATTTCGGGAAAAGACATTACTACTGAAGCGGCAATTACCAAATTAATGTTCTTGTTGAGTCAAAATATTCCGTCTAAAGATTTTCAAACTGTATTTGAAACGTCATTAAGAGGAGAAATGATATAATTAATTGCGATTTGGCTTTTCTAAGTCAGATTTTTTAGTGTTATTTGCAAACCAAAATAGAGAGGTGTCCGAGTGGTTGAAGGAGCTAGCCTGGAAAGCTAGTATGTGGGTAACTGCATCGAGGGTTCGAATCCCTTTCTCTCTGCTAGTAGAAATATCAAATGAATCAAAACCCTTTAAAACTCAATGTTTAAAGGGTTTTTTGTTTTCACCGAACATCAAATTATTTATTATTTCTCAAAAAAAAGGTGCATAATCGGTGCACTTTTAAAAAGAGAAGAACGATGCACCTATTTTATTTAACCCTTGTATAATTAGGTGTTCACAAGATGAACATCTTGCCTTGTATTGACGATTATAGTAGATTAATTATCATCTTAAAGGTTACCAAAATGAAAGCAAAAGTCACAGTTCTTTTCTATTTAAGAAAATCCAAAGTCAATGCTCATAAGCAAATGCCAATTTATCAACGTATAACCATTAGTGGATGACGTTTTGATGTTAGTACCGGTCTTTATATAGAAGAGACTAGATGGTCTTCTGAAGGCTATAAAATAAAAGGGAATTCTGAGGAAGTCCGTATAATAAATGGTCGGCTTGATATGTTGAGAGCGGCCGTTTATGAAACAGAGAAGAAACTTTTTATGAGTCAGGTTGAAATTTCATTTGAATTTGCTAAATCAGGCTATGATTCCCTGGCGCAATACACGCTGAAATTGCCTCAGCAAAATAGATTATCAGGTTGTTGTTTTGACGACTTAGGAGCTGAACAACAAATCAAAAATTTTGGAAACGACTGCAATGTTATGGCCGAGATTTTAACCAGTCGATATGAACATTTTGTAGAGAATAAAGCGATAACTCATATTACGACTAACCTTTCCGCTTCTGAAATTGAGAAAACTTATGGAAACCGTGTGCGTTCCCGATTGCGGCAGATGTTTAATTTAATAGCATTCGATAGGGAAACTAAAGACAAGAGATAAATTGAACATTTATGTACTCAAAAAAAACAATATAAAAACAGTTCTACTGCAATTGTGTTTTTTAAAATAAGGAGTTCTATTAATTCAATTAAGGGTTGGAAAATAAAATAACGTTTTTGTTATTTTAAAAACACGTTAATTTTTAAAATAACAAAGTTTGTTATTTTAAAAATTAGTACATATTTAAAATAAGGAGTATATTTGTTTTTGAAATGACTATAATTTTAAAATAGTAATATTAGTCAAAAGAATTATAGTAATTATTGGTGCTTAATAAATTGCTTCTCATGAAATGAGAATAGCCGTAAATTGGTCGCAAACACCAATAAAGATATGCGAATTACATATGACCGATAAAAAACAATAAACTAAACACATATGAAAGATTATATATCAGGTAATTATCAAAATCAAGGATATTATAAAAGTTTTCAGCCTACATTCATAAACAAACATTGGTTATTAGATGACATGGAAATTCAACAATTGTTATCTAAAGCCGATAGACAGTTGGGAAGATTGGATATGTATTCAGAGTATATTCCTAATATCGATTTGTTTATCAGTATGCACGTTTTGAAAGAAGCAACTCAAAGTAGTAAAATTGAAGGAACACAAACCAATATTGAAGAAGCACTTTTAGATAAAGAAGATATTGTCTTGGATAAAAGAGACGATTGGGAAGAGGTGCAAAATTATATTGAGGCGATGAATACAGCCATCAAAAAATTAGAAACATTTCCTTTTTCTACTCGACTCATCAAGGAAACACATAAAGTGCTTTTACAGGGAGTAAGAGGTCAGAACAAGTTGCCAGGGGAATTTCGTGTGAGTCAAAACTGGATTGGTGGAGCCTCAATAAACGACGCCACATTTGTACCTCCTGTACATAGTTCTGTGCCTGAATTAATGAGTGATTTGGAAAAGTTCGCGCACAATGAAGAATTTTACTTCCCCGATTTACTAAAAATAGCAATGATTCATTACCAATTCGAAACCATTCATCCATTTTTAGATGGTAATGGTAGGGTAGGTCGATTACTGATTACCTTGTATTTGGTAGATAAAACAATACTTAAAAAACCAATCCTATACCTTTCTGATTTCTTCGAACGTAACAGAGATTTGTATTATACTAATTTGATGAATGTTCGAACTAAAAACGATTTAAAACAATGGTTTAAGTTCTTCTTAGTGGGAATTGTTGAAACAACCAAAAATGGAATTGAAACTTTTGATGCCGTTTTGAAACTCAAGAAAGAAATAGAAGAAAAAATACAAAAAACAGGAAATCGTAGCAATCATTTATTGACGGTTTTAGAATTCCTTTACCAAAAACCTATTGTTAATGCCAATAAAATTGTGGAACTAACAGGTGTTTCACAAGCAACAGCTTACAAGATTTTAGATGAATTGGTGGGCTTAGAAATTCTGAAAGAAATAACAGGGGGTAAAAGAGGAAAAGTTTATCGTTTCGATAATTACATCAAACTATTCAGTTGATAAAGAAACTAAAAAGAGTTACAAAAATGATAAAAATAACTACTTCTTGAATTTGAATTACTTTATTCTTAAATTTACATTGCAGATAGACTGCATAAATGTAAAAGTTCAAATTCACATATTGGATCTATCCAAATATAATAAAAGTGTAAATTAAAATACTAAATAGCTTATAATTTACAGAAGGTTTTGGATTTAAATATCATTGGCACCATCTTACCTTCTCTGCAAAGAAATTAATGCTTCCTGAAAGGGGAGCATTTTTTGTTTTATAATGTGACAAACTTTTTGTTTGTCTAAGCGTATAAAGCCAAAAAGGATCCGGCATAAAATGCCAAGAATTGATTTTTTTGTGAGACGCCCCTCTTGAGATCAACGAAGTTAATCCCATCCTCTCTGCTGATTTAAAATTCAAATAGTATCAAAACCTCGAAAATCATAGTTTTTTCGAGGTTTTTTGTTTTTAGATACTTCCAAAATATTCATTCTTGAACTGCCCCTAAAAGTCAAACGAAGGTAAATTTTACCTACAAAAACAAAACGAGAGTAGTTTTTTTATATTTTTGCCCTCGAGTGTAAAACGAAAGCAATAAAAAAAACAGGCTTTTTACAGCCTGTTTTTTTTAATATAACCAGAAGTTTTCTTAATGCCCTCCACTAATTTTGGTGTCAAAATTGATGCCTTGACGTCTTAAAATTCCGCTTACTTTCCAGGCATAAAAAACCAAATAAGAAAAGCATAAAACACCAACAATATAACTAGCTTGAATACCAATGCTATCAGAAACAAATCCTTGAAGCCAACTAATAATTCCACCACCACAAATCATCATAATAAGAAAACTACTCCCTTGGCTGGTGTGTTTTCCTAATCCGCTTACAGCCAGAGTAAAAATACAAGGCCATAGGGTACTACAAAACAAACCAACGCTTGTGAATGCATAAACACTTACCATTCCAGTTGTTCCTATTCCAGTAAACAAGGCTACAATTCCCAGAGAGGAAAAAATCAGCAACATTCGGGCAGGATTTCCCTTGCTGGCTATATCAGCAGCAATCAAAACAAGGATAATTAATCCATAGATATAAAAGGGAGCTAAATCATGATTGGCAATTGCATTGACAACTAAAAAAACACCAAATGCTAAATAGGGGGCAACAAACCGAAGAATCTTTTGAATACTAATAACATCACTAAAAACTTCTACAGCTCCCGTCCAACGACCTATCATTAAACTCGCCCAATACAACGAAATGTAAGGGGCAATAGCTCCTATTTCAAATCCTAATTCGTTCTCCATATAAGAGGGTAAATTGCTGGCTGTAGATACCTCAACACCAACATATAAAAATATAGCAAGCATCCCTAAGAGTAGTTGTGGGTAATATAAAGCCGATTTTTTGGTTGAATTAGTATCATCAATAGCTTCTTCTATCGTTTCAGGATGTTCTGGTAAGGAAGAGAATTTCAGTAAAACTGCCACCATCAAGAAAGCTATTCCCAGTATTAAGTACGGTATTCTAATACTTTCTACACTCAATTCAGTATTTCCAGACGCAGAAGAGCCAAAAATGGCAAAACTGACTATTAAGGGACCAATAGTAGTTCCAAAATTATTGATTCCTCCTGCCAATGTCAATCGTTGAGATCCTGTTTTTATCGGTCCTAAAGCAATAGCCAAAGGATTGGCCACGGTTTGTTGCAATGAAAAACCTAAGCCAACGATAAATAGCCCAGCTAACATTAACGGATAAGAACCAATATTGGCAGCTGGATAAAGCAACAATGTTCCAAGAGCAGAAATTGCCAACCCCAATGCCAGTCCATTTTTATAGCCAATTTTGTTGACTAAATCTTGTTTAAGTAATAAAGAAATTCCCATATAGATTAAGGAACCTACCGTATAGGAAATATAAAAAGCAATCGATACAAATTGGCTTTGACCTTGGGTTAAATCAAATGCTTTTTTAAATACGGGAATTAATATGTCGTTACTGGCAGCAACAAATCCCCAAAAGAAGAAGACAATTGCTAAAGGTATAAACTGCCCCCATTGAGTTTGTGTATTTTTTGAAGTCATTATTTATTTAATCAGTATTTTTGTTTTATGTTATCAAGGAATTATCCTAAAGAGGGATATGTTTTTGAATTTAATGTGTAGTGAAATTTCTTTATTTTGAAGAATTAACTGCTATCTGATAATCAAGGCCAGTATCGGGTAATTTTATATAAATTATCCCTTGTTTTTCATCCCAGCTATAGGATATTTTTTCAAAATCCGTAAGGGCTTTTTCATTCAACTCTTCTGTTTTTTCTTTTTTAATTTTTACAGCATTTACCAATACACTTTTAGGTTTGCTGTCACTGTGTAATTTTACAATGTGATTTCTATATCCTACAGCTTTATAGCCTTTATCCTCTCTCGCATTGATATGTATTGCAAAGCCTGATGAATTGGCTAGGGCAGTAATTTTTGTTTTACAAAAAACATCTTTTTCATAATCCCTGCTTTCTCCATCATCTTCATATAAAACAAAGGAAGATTCTTTACCAACTGTATCAGGATAAACATCAAAACTAACAGGATAAGCAGGTTTTTCATGTATGTATTGCATTACTGGCATGCTAGGTATGATAGCCCCTTTTTTCACAAACAAGGGTATCGCATCTAAGGAAGCCTCAACCGTGATCCATTGTTTCCCTTTATAGACAGTCTTACCATCATTATAATTAATCCATTCTCCTTCTGGTAAATAGAGTTTTTTGGTGACAGCTCCTTTTTCAACTACCGGTGCGACCAATAATTCACGACCAAACAGAAACTGAGCATTCAAATCAAACGTTTCACTATCATTAGGATATTCAAGAAACAAAGCTCTCATTAAAGGCATACCAGTATCATGTGCTTCCCGTGCATAAGTATAGATGTAGGGAAATAATTTATACTTTAATTCGATGGCTGTTCGGGTGATATTCTCAGCTTCAGTACCAAAAACCCAAGGTTCAACGGCATTTCCCCCTTCATGATGTGCACGACTTAGAGGATTAAAAATACCGAATTGCATCCAGCGAACATATAATTCTGACATCGCATCATAATCTTTGATATCGCCACAATAACCTGATATGTCAGAAGTCCAAAACGGAATGATACCCATCCCCGCAGAAAGTCCCACAGGAATCTGATTGGCAAATTGATTCCATCCTTCAAGTACATTATTACCATTACCGGAGTCACCAGACCAACCAAACGTATATCGTTGTAAACCGGCATAGGCAGCTCTTGTCATTTGAAATACTCGCTTATTAGGATTATGTTTGTAAAATTGTTCGGTTACGACTTTATCCCACGTAAAGCCATAAACATTATGAATTTCATCGTGCATCCCTAAATAATGTTTCATATTAAGTCGGTCAGTAGCATCTTCATTACTCCAGGCAGGTTCGCCCATATCAGTCCAAAAGCCACGTACACCATCATTTAAAAGTTTTTGCTGATAATTCCCCCACCAGTCAGCCACTTCGGGCTTAGTAAAATCAACTACCCCACAATTTCCGCCCCATGGCCATGGCATATCATAACTCTTAGCAGTACGAGCATCAATGGCAAAATAGCCCTTAGAATCAGCTTCGTTCCATTGTTTTTTATTGGCTTGAGAAATAACAGGATCTTGAGAAACTATCATTTTAAATCCTTGGTCTCCCAATTCTTTTAGCATTTGTTTTGGATTCTCATAGTTGTTTTTCTTCCACTCAAAATCCTGAAGTCCTTCAACCCAACCAATATCTTGATATATAATATCACATGGGATTTTTCTTTTTCTAAACTCAGTAGCAATATCTTTTGCTTGAGTTTCAGCAGTATAATTGCCTCGACATTGCGAAAAACCTAATGCCCATTTTGGTGGCATAATGGGTTTGCCAGTAAGTGCGATATAATTCTGAATGATTTGTTTATAATCATTCCCATACATAAAATAGTAAATCATTTCCCCGGCAGGAGCTTCAAAAGAATAATAATCATTAGATTCACTACCAAATTTAAACTCGGTTTTGTAGGTGTTATCAAAGAAAATTCCATAATGATTGGTACTCATAAAAAAGGGAATGCTTTTATAAAGAGGGTCTTCGTTTACGCCATAGCAAGGCTGATCACTATTCCACATTTTATAACTCTTTCCACGTCGATTAAGAGTTCCTGCTTTTTCTCCTAGACCAAAAAATTGCTCATCTGATTTTAAGGTTTTATAACTCGCAATATGGTTGTTGTTTTTTACGTATCCTTTTTCATTGTAATCATTAAATAGCAATTTTTGATATTTATCAAATACCTGCAATTTAAAGGGGCTTTTATTAACTCTTATCCTCAATTGTTCCGTAAAAATCTCATAGGCTGAGGTCTCTTCATTAACATTTACATTGCCAGACCAACCCAAATTCTCATTGATAACGGCAAAAGATTCGTTATTGCGTTTAAAATTACCATCGGTAGAAATCCATACTTTTAACACCTGACCACTACAAAATTGTAAAAGTACTTTCGCTTTGTTCTCACAATTAAAAATTACCTGATTATTTTGTGTTTTATATGAGGAACAATTACCCAGAGTTTGACTTTCTTTTCCTGAATTTTGTGCGTTAAGACTAACCTGAATTAATAGGTTTATCAGGAGTATATAAATTGATGTTTTTTTCATAATTCAAAGTGCTTGTTTTGCTTCTGTTTACTGCTGAAATGAAAATTATTTTTTAATTTCAATAATACTGATAGCATAACCACCGCCAGACACAGAAAGTTGTGATAATTTTGATTTATTGCTTACAGTTATCTTACGAATGTTATAGGCCTGTGGGTTCGTTTTATAATCTGCCTCTTTGGCATCAGCATAAATAGTAGCTGTGTATTTTTTACCTTTTTCAAGGAAGCTGAAATCAATGTTTGAAGTACGTGGTGTTTCGCCATTTACATTTCCTAAAAACCAATTATTAGTTCCTTTGGCTTTTCTTGCTACTGTAATATATTGACCTGGTTCAGCTTCCAGATATTTGCTGTCATCCCAATCTATGGCAACATCTTTAATAAATTGGAAAGCATCTGTAAAACGTTCATAATTTTCAGGGAAATCTGCCGCCATCTGCAACGGACTGTACATTGTAACATAAAGTGCCAACTGGTTTGCAATGGTAGCGTTTACATGTGAACCATTGGTAACATCCATTTGAAAAATTCCCGGAGTGTAATCCATTGGACCACCGATTAATCTTGTAAAAGGCAATATGGTAACGTGGTTTGGATGATTTCGCTCACCTCTAAAAGCCTGATATTCGGTGCCACGAGCAGCTTCATTTCCGATAAGATTCGGATAAGTACGTGCAATTCCTGTTGGACGCACTGCTTCGTGTGCATTTACCATAATTTGATAATCTGCTGCTTTTTCGATGGCATATTGATAATGATTATTCGTCCATTGACTGTAATGCGTTTCACCAATTGGAAGTATCTTACCTACATATCCGCTTTTCACAGCATCATATCCGTATTGTTTCATCAACTTGTAAGCAGCATCCATGTGGCGTTCATAATTGCGTATAGATCCCGAAGTTTCGTGGTGCATAATGAGCTTTACCCCTTTAGAATGCGCATATTCATTTAATCTTTTTAGGTCAAAATCAGGATATGGTGTAACGAAATCAAAAACATAATCTTTTTCATGACCAATCCAATCTTCCCAACCAGTGTTCCAGCCTTCTACCAATACAGCATCAAATCCGTTTTTAGCTGCAAAATCTATATATCTTTTTACATTAGCTGTAGTAGCTCCGTGATGACCGTTAGGTTTTGCTTTGGAAAAATCGGTAACACCTAATTGTACCGCAGGGAATTCATCGGTGTAAGACCAGCTGCTTTTTCCTGAAATCATTTCCCACCAAACACCCACATATTTTGTCGGTTTAATCCATGAAGTTTCTTTAATTTTACATGGTTCGTTCAGATTATAAGTCATTTTCGATGCTAAAATAGTACGTGCATCATCGCTTACAATAATGGTTCTCCATGGCGTATTAAAAGGTGCTTGCATTTTGCCTTTATCTCCATGTGAATCAGGAGTTAACCAGGATTCGAAAGTGAAATTCTTCTCGTTCAGATTAAGGTGCATACAAGAATAATTAATTAAGGCTGCTTCATGCAGGTTGATATACAATCCATCAGCACTTTTCATCATTAAAGAAGTTTGCACGCCGGTTGGAGAAAACGAAGTTTGCGAAACATTTCCTGTTGTGTATGCTTTTTCCATTAAGCCTTTTATTTCGGAAAGTTTTGAAGTGGTATAATTGTATTCCTGAGTATCATAATCTCCTGGAATCCAATAAGCGGTATGATCACCTGTCATTGCGAACTGTGTGCGTTCTTCTTTAATGGTAAAATAAATCAAGTTTTTTTGTTGAGGAAATTCGTAACGGAAACCTAGTCCGTCATCAAACAAACGGAAACGAATTATCATTTGTCTATCGGTTCCTTTTTGATTTAAAGTGACTGCTAATTCATTATAGTGATTACGAATAGAGGCTACTTCGCCCCATACCGGTTTCCACGTTTCGTCAAAAGTATTTGTTTTCGCATCTGCGACCGTAAAATCATTCAATAATGATTTAGCATCATTTTTTAGTTCAAGTCCTAATTTACTAGGTTTGATAACAGCTTTACCTTTATAATTCAAACTGTAAACTGGTGTGCCATCATTTTGCAAAGAAAACTCCATTTGGAATTCCTGATTAGGGGATTTTAGCTTTTGGGCATTTATGGTAGTAAGAAATAACATAAATGACAAAACAGTATAAATTGATTTTTTCATTTTCTCTCTAAATTTTTTAATTAATTTATAATTATAGACCTTGTCTATTAATGGGGTTTATTAACACGGGATGATTGAGATTGAATCTGCCTATCTTTGAAATTATGAACAGTGTAAAATATTTTTTAATCGTACTCACAAATCTGTACTACAATTCTATTTAAAAACAACCATTTATCTTATTAAAATTCAAATATTACGTTTTGTACTTATAAAAAACGATCTGCCTCAAAAAGATAGACAGAATAATCAATCCCAAACTAATATTAATATTCTATTACGATCATTCCCCAATATTGAAGAGACGGGATTTTAAACACTAAATTACCACCTACCTGACTAAAACTTAATTCTTTTGAAGCACCTCCATCCAAATCTGGAGAAGCATACCAAACTTTTGTTACACTTTGATTATTCTGAAGATTCAGGATAAAATTGGTTTTTTTAGTTGGTGTAGCTTGTTCCCCATTAGTGTCTCTCCAATTTAAACCATTCGCATTTGAAAAATTGATTAAATGAATAAGTTGTTTATTGGCTATTTGTTTTCCAACAACGGCAACATTAGAATAAGCTGGAGGCCAACTTTTCAAGTTTACTTTTCCATCACCTGAAGACACAATTGGAGAATTGAAAGTTCCTCCATCACGCAATAGATTTTGATACCCTACTAAGAAATCATAGTATTCAAAGAGAGATTTTTTTAATTCTCCATTAATTTGTAAATTATCATTAGGGAAATATTCTTTAGACAACATATGCTCTCCCAATTCTAAATGAGCTCCTCCAAAGGCAAAAATTACGGCATCAGTCAATAAGACCCCTGGTGTATTAAAAAAACTAGTACTATTAGCTTTGTCATAATTCATATATGCAGCTAGAACAGTATTTAATGTATTATTAGAGAGTGTATTGTTTTCTTGAATAATTTCAGCTAAATCCTTATACCCTTCACGTGGACTCCAAACTTCGCTATAAGCTACATCTACTGGAGCACTTAAAATACTAGCTTGCCCGTATTGTGAAACAGCATTCAACATGTTCTTTTTATTTGGGAAACGTTGTTTTAGATTTTGAAGAAAAGGCTTAAATGTTTCATTTAATTTAACAGTACTGCCATTATAATCATAAACATTCCCTCTGTCTCCTAACTGATCCAAATGCCATCCATCAAAATTCAAATTTTGGTAGACTAGACTTGTTTTATCATAGATGTAATTTTGCCAAGAGGTATTTGCGGGGTTAGTCACCAAAATATCACTTTGCCAAGAATCCGGTAAATCATGTTTGTTAATAATGGAATGATTTTGGTCATTATACAAAAACCATTGATTGGAAACACCATCAGTGCTATAATCACTCCAAGCCCCGTATAGCAAATTATAACTCATAGAAGCAATATTGCTAGCATGTGCTTTATCAATATAGGTTTTTATGGTATTGAAAGACATTTCTCTTCCTGCAATATCTAACCAAGTTGCCGCTGGTGAACTTCCGTTCATTTTCAAAGGAGAATGATGTTTGTTCCCCCAATCGTAATACTGTAACGAATTGATATGATAATCCTTCAAATTATCCAATACTGCTGTAATTTGGTTTTCGCTCATAGTGCCAAATTTGGATAAAAAACCATATCTAGGAAATTTAGTCCAATCTGAAGACACATCTACAGCTGTCGTTCCTAAAATAGTTTCTATATTATCAACGGTCTTATATATCTCCACCATATACCCTCTATAATCTTCAGATGGAGGAGTCCAAGTCCAGTTGGTCGCAGTCAACGGTTGTTCAGATAAAATAGTATTCAAATATTTATATCTAATAATACTATTTTCAGATAATTTATCAATTTTAAAGCTAACTGCATCACCTGGTGCATACTTCGCCTTATCCGTTTTTATAGTGATTGTTGTTGCAATTACTATTGGTTCGTCAGCTATAGTTGTAGATGTTGGGTCATCATTACAACTGATAAAAAACAAAGTGAATACCAAACATTTAAAAATGTTTAAAATAAAATGTTTCATAATTATTAGTTTAAATAGGCCAATTCATTATGAATTGGCCTGAAATTAATTATTGCGGGACAATTGTCATTATTTTAGTATCCAAATTGATAGAAATTTGGTAATTACCCGCATTTCCTGTTTGCAATTTCCATTTATTATCAGGACCATCGCAACCATGTGTGGTAATAAAACTTCCATTTAAAATAGATTGATTTGCAGTTGCAGGATTAATCCAGTCACCATCACACCAATCACCTTTGAATTTTGAAATTTTAAATTCTCCCGTAGCATTAGTACTTCCAAGAGCTCCTGTATAAATATAATTTCCATTACTATAAGTCATTGCTGTTGGGGTTGCAATATTCCAACCATTTGGCCCTCCATCACCTATAATATATAAGTTTACTTTTTGAATTTTTATAGTATTGTTTTGAGTATCCAAAGTGATTTTATATCGTCCTACATCTCCAGCTCCGATAGTCCATTTATTATCTGGTGTACAACCTGAATTTTGAGCTACAGCGGTTGACGATAGAGCTTGACCATCTGTTAAAGGTCTGTACCATTCTCCACACCAATTCCCTTTTGCTCCAGCAAGAATTTTAAAACTTCCTTGGGTTAAGTTTGCTTCATAAGTAAAAATGAAAGGGTTGTTTGGATTCTGTGTAAATGCCTTTGGATTGTTTACATCCCAACCGCTTGGTGATGCATCTCCAACAATATAAATATTCGAAAATGGTGCTCCAACAATAGATTCAATTGTTATCGTCAAATTCAATAAATCTGCAGTTATTTTATACTGTCCGGCCTGAGTAATTTGCCATTGTAAATCTTGACCACTTCCTGCTATATTATGTACCATTTTAGTGGCATCTGTTGGGCTTTTAGTGTAAAAATCTTGACAGAAACATCCATTTTTATTTACAGGTAATTTGAAAGTACCAGTACTTAATGTGCCTTGGTAAATAAAGGTGCCAGGCTTAGATGATGAAAGTGTTAAGGCTAAGGCATTTGAAATATTCCATCCAACTGAAGTTGCACTCCCTATGATATACAATTCTTTTGAAACTGGTAAATAAGTCTTTACTGAAAACGTCGTGCTCGCGACCTGAGTTGTTACACTTGTATTAGCAACGGTAGCAGTAACTCTTGCTTCAAAATTTTGGAGAGCACCTGCTTGAACTCCAAATGTATTTAGCAAAATATTATTTAATGCAGCCGAATTGATAGAAAAGGAATATGCATTGGTTCCCATTTCATATTCTAATGCTGTCGCAAAATTATTTCCCTGTTTGTCAATCTGAAGTACATAACTAATGGAAGCACTTGTACCTTTATTCGTTCCGGTTGTCCAATTAAAGGTGAGTTTTTCATTTGGTTGACGCTCGTCTAAAACCAATTCTGGATTTGAAACTGTTAGTGCCAATTCATCATTATGGTTCAAAACAGAATCGCTTAATAAATCTTCACAGGAAGTATTCATTAGTGCTAAAAATAAAGCACCAAGAATAGAAAGTGTTTTTATAAAATTATTTTTCATAATACTATTTTTTAGTACCCAGGGTTTTGGGTTAATTTTGGATTTCTATCTCTTTCAATTTGTGGTATTGGAAACAATAAGTGTTTAGTAGTGGCATTTGTTTTTCCTATAGAATGGAGGAAATCAAGCCCGTACTGTCCATTGAGTACACGTACCAAATCAAACCATCTTTGCCCCTCAAAAGCCAATTCTATTCTTCTTTCCTTTAATACAGCTAATCTGAAGTTAGCCTGACTTAAACCTGTTGTAATATTTGGTAATCCAGCTCTATTTCTAACTTTATTCAATGGAGTTTCTGCTTGGAGTGTTTGTCCTAATTCATTCAAAGCCTCAGCTTTCATTAATAGAATATTTGAAAAACGCAGTATTGGGAAGTTTAAAGGACTATTGTCGTAGGAACTGGAAACACTTAGAGGTACTAAGAATTTTCTAACATTGAATCCTGTTGTTGAATAACTGGTTTGATATGTTTTTCCATCAAATGCTGGCGCCCCACCATAAAATAGGGTAACATTTTTTCTGGAATCGTTGGCTTCGTATGAATCCACAAATTCTTGTGTAGGCTGATTCCATCCAAATCCACCTCCTACAAAATTACTTCCTCTTGGTCCCATAAATGGACTTGTCCAAGAAGCTTGATTTTCATTATTCCAAAAACTGTAGCCACCATTACTCTCATATTGTACTTCAAATAATGATTCTTTAGAATTCTCTGTTGATGGATTGAAATTGTCCGCATAATTCGTATTCAAACCAAAACCTAGTCCCTCAACCTGAGTGGTCAAATCAACTACTTTTTGCCAGTTATTTCCAAGGGTAAGGTAAACTTCTGCCAATTCTCCAAGAGCAGCTCCTTTGTTTGCTCTACCGATATTGCTTCCTGAATACTCACTTTTGTTAGGTAATAATTCAGAGGCTTTTTCTAAATCAGCTATAATTTGTTCATAAATTAAGGCTTTAGATACTCTAGCTGGATATAACTCTGAGTCCGAACTTTGCGGAGTCGTTATTAAAGGTAAATCTCCAAAAAAACGTACTAAAATAAAATAATAGTGTGCTCTTAAAAAATAAGCCTCTCCCATAGATCTGTTTTTAACGGTCTCATCTATGTTTAGATTAGGAGCGACACTTAATACAATATTTGATCTTAAAATACCTGGCCATGGTCCTCTCCAAATATCCAACACACCTTGATTATCTGTACTGGTTACAAAATTTGACATATCTTGTGTCTCAATACCATCCGTTCCACCACCAGCTCCTACAATACTATTGCCCGCCATAATATCAGTAGTCCACATTCTCAAATTATATAATTTAGGCCATTGTAAAGGTTGGTAAGCACCATTAACTAATGTTACTAATTCTGCCGCATTAGTTGGGTAATTAGAGGTATTAATGGTGTCTAATGGTGCTTTGTCTAAAAAGTCACTAGAACATTGGGTACAAGCAAAAATTGCGGATACCAAAACTATTTTTTTTATAAATTTCATCTTTTCTATTTTTTAAAATCCAACATTTAAACCAAGAGATACAATTCTTGTAACTGGATATATATTATTATCAATACCATTAGTTGAAACCTCTGGATCAAAACCTTTGTATTTCGTGAAGGTGAATAAATTCTGTCCAGATAAATATACTTTTGCGTAATCGAAAATTTTATTTTTCATAGAATCTGTTGGAATTTTATACGAAAGTGTCACATTTTTGATTCTCATATACGAACCGTCTTCAATGTATCGTGAGGATGCTCTATTGTTATTATTTGGATCACCATAAATGGCTCTAGGCATGGTATTGCTGGTTCCTGGACCTGTCCATCTTCCTAAAACAGCAGCGGATTGATTTGTAGTAATTGACATTGCTTCATTATAAAGTCTATTGGCATTAAAAACATCATTACCATAAACCCCTTGCAGATAAACACTCAAACTAAAATCACCATAAGTGAATGTATTATTTAATGAAGCTGCAAAATCAGGATTAGGGTTTCCAATGAAAGTTCGGTCTGCATCTGTAATTAAACCGTCGTTATTTAAATCTTTAAATCGAACATCTCCAGCTGAAGTGCTGTTACTGGATGAAGTTCCTTGAACTTGTACAGCATGATTATCTACGGCTGCTTGAGATTGAAAAATGCCCTCTTGAACAAATCCATAAAACACATTTATTGGATAGCCTTCTTGAATTCTGGATACATTATAATTTAGTCCTAAACCTCCCGTAATCAATGGTGCATCACCATTTAAATCAATTACTTTATTCCTGTTTATTGAAAAAACGAAGTCAGAATTCCAGCTAAATTTATCTTTCTGAATGTTCTTGGTATTAATGACCAACTCAATTCCTTTATTTTGAATTTTTCCAGCATTAATATAGGGTACAAAGATGTCGGAATAACCAGAAGTAACTGGTACTGATTGTGGTACTAACATATCGTTAGTGTTTTTGATATAAGCATCTAAGGTTACATTAACTCTCTCGTTAAATAGTGAGGCATCTACACCAATATTATATTGTTCTTGGGCTTCCCATTTTACATTAGAATTAGGCAAAACGCTTGGTACTGCAGCACTAACATAACTACCATTAAAATTATATAGATAGGTATTATAGTTAGAAGAAAAGGAATAATTTCCGATTTCTTGATTTCCTGTAATTCCATACCCCAAACGTAATTTCAAATCATTTACGCTTTTTGATTTAAAAAAATCTTCATTTGAAATTCTCCAAGCTAATGAAGCAGAAGGGAATGTTCCGTATTTATTTCCTGCACCAAATCGGGAAGAACCATCTCTACGAACGGTAGCTGTAGCATAATATTTGCTTTTATAATCAAAATTGGCTCTGGCAAATGTGGAGAAAATAGCCCATTCCGAACCACTCCCATGTAATGAACTTTGAGATATTCCATTATTCAATGTTTGAGTACTTTCACTAGGAAAATTTTGGATCGATCCACTGATAAACTCAAATTTGTTTTGCTGTGCACTGGTTCCTACTACAGCTGTAATGTTTAATCCGTTGTCAAGTTTTTTATTAAAAGTTAAGGTGTTATCAAATAACAAAGTGATTGATTGATTTGAAGACTCAGACAAAAAGGCATTTTGCCCTACTTTAGTATCCCAGCTATAAGTAGGTGACCAAGTTCTGGTTTTCCAAAAATTAGCTTCAGCACCTGCAATTGTTTTGAATTTAAAATTTTTCAGAAAAGTAAGTTCTCCAAACAGATTACCCTGGATATTATAGCCCTTAGTCGAATTATCAATTATAGTAGCTTTTCCAATCGGATTATCAACATCTCCTGAATAAATAGCTTGTCCAATAGGACCTGAGAAATTTCCGTTGGCTCTATAAATAGGCTGAGTTGGTAGTGATATTAAAGCATTTTGAATATTATAGTCTCCTTGAGATTTTATATCATGATTTAATTTTAAGCTATTCCCAAATTTTAAATTATCAGAGACTTTAGTATCACTATTGAATTGTAGAATGTACCTTTTGTAATCTGTATTAATGATAATTCCCTTTTGATCAAAAATGTTTAATGAGGTATACACTTTTGATTTTTCATTTCCAGCAGAATAAGACATGGTATAATTGTTTTGAATACCTTTCCTGAAAAAAGCATCAACCCAATCCGTTCCTTTACCCAACGATTCCGGATTTTGAAAATCAGGATTAGGCGTTAATCCGGCATTATTCAAAATATCATTATGTAAACTGGCAAATTGAGAAGCATTTAAAACCTGAAGAACATCAGTCGCTTCAGATATTCCTGTGGATACATCAAATGATAATGAAGATTTTCCAATAGTCCCTCTTTTAGTAGTGATAATAACAACTCCATTTGAACCTCTTGATCCATAAATTGCTGTAGAAGAAGCATCCTTAAGTATTTGCAAACTTTCCACATCATTCATGTTTACTTGATTTAGTCCTCCATTTAAAGGCATTCCATCAACAACGATCAAAGGATCATTATTACCAATTGTCCCTGTACCTCTGATTCTAAAAGTTGGATTGTCTCCAGGCTTTCCAGAAGTTATTACCTGAACTCCTGCAGCTCTTCCTTGGATTGCATCTCCAACATTAGCTACAGGTTGTTTACTTAAATCAGTCAATTTAATTGTAGAAATCGAACCTGTTAAATCCTTCGATTTCACCTCACCATAACCAATTACGACAACCGTATTTAAAGATTCGGATTCTAGTTCTAACTTTATATCTAAAGTAGTTTTACCATTTGTGTTTACTTCTTTAGTCTTGTATCCTATAAAGGAAACACTAAACACTACGTTTTGTTCGGGTACTAAAAAATCAAATTTTCCGTCAAAATCGGTAATGACACTTTGATTTGAGTTTTTTAGAGTAACTGTTGCTCCTGGTAAAGGTTGGTTGGATTCATCCAATACTTTACCCGAGATTTTAATTTTTCCATTTTGAGCCACCAGTAAGAATGGTGTGATGAGAAAAATCAAGAAAAATAGAACTGGTTTTGCCCTATTTGATGAAGTAATTTTCATAATACATTAATTTTAGTTAGTTATTTAGTTTTTGATTGTGTCGATGTGAAGCACTTTCATTACAAAATTGCATAAATAACAGCTTGAGAAAACTTCTCAAAAAAAACGTATAGAAAAAAATGGTCATTTTTCAACATGAAAAATAATCAATTGCTTGATTTTATTGGTGTTATGTTTTAAATCAAGTCAATATGTATATAGAAAAGCAGTGCTTTTTATAGCTTTAAAGTGGTGTTTTTGAGTAATTTTTGATCAAAATCATCCTTATTTATTAACGAATTATTACGAATTTTAGTTTTATAGGCATAAATAGAATTAACAGAATACCCTAAAATTTGAGCTATAATTTCATTTTGTGTAATTCCTAACCTTATTAACGCATATATTCGTAACTCTTTGGTGAGTACTTGTTCTTTATTCAGTATGATTTTATTCTCATCTTTCATTAAAGAGTTAAACTCTTTGATGAAATTAGGAAATAGATTCACAAAAGCCATATCAAAATTCTCCAGTAACTTTTCCTTTTCTCTTTTTAAATTATAACCTAAAATAGTGCGGTTCATCTTGTCATAATTCTCATCTTCAATATTCTTTTTCATTGTATTAATGAAAGAATTAAACTTTTCAAAAATGCCGTCATATTGTGTGAAAAACAATCCAAGATATTCTTCTTTAATTTTATTAGCCTCTGAAAGCTGTTTGTTAACTTGTTTTATTTCTGAGTTTTGAAACTTTGTTTTTTCGTTTACTTTTAGTAATTGTTTGTTACTACTTTTTAAGTTTTGATGCGCCGCAGCTATAATTTTTCTTGCTTTATTTAATTTTCTAAATTGATAGTAGATAATTAAAACAAAACAAATAGCAAGAATTAAAAAAGCACTTACAATAATATACTGCCAATAAATTCGTTGTTTTTCCTTTTCAACCATTTTCACGATTTCTTGGTCAATAATTGGTAAAATAGCACTAACTTGAATTTTACGTTGTTGCGCTCCATAAAAATTAGCATCCTCATTGGCTTTATGAATTAATATAGAC
Organism: Bacteroidota bacterium; assembly: GCA_039805885.1. GTDB lineage: Bacteria > Bacteroidota > Bacteroidia > Flavobacteriales > Flavobacteriaceae > Flavobacterium. The sequence continues at coordinate 61,269 of JBDLTG010000053.1, read as the reverse complement.
GCATTTTTAATTTCACCTAACCTAAACAACAATTCAGATAATTTTATCATTGCAAGAGATTCTTTTGTCGATGATTTTATATCTCCTATGGATGCATTCGTTAAATAAAATATTGCTTTTTCATTATTGTCTGTTTTTTGATATAGATCTCCTAAAATATAATTAACTAGTATTTTATCCTGAAAGGAATAATCTTTAAGCAAAAGAGCTTCAAAATCTTTAATTGCAGGAGTCAATGATTTATTGCGGGTTTTTATAAATGCTTTTAAAAACATATTAAAAAAAGTACCCTCATCTGTATACGTCAATGCTTTTTTTCTATAAAACCATGCTAATCCAATGTATTTCTTTTTAAAATAGGAGATGTTATTATACTCAGCCATATCACTATAGCAACGACCTAATAATCCATAATAAAGAGATTCTTTTCCTTTTGGTAAATCTTCTATTTTTATAGAATTTAAAAAATCTAATGACTCCTTATACATACCTCCAGATACACTTATTTCAGTCAATATTATATTTGAATTTGCAATCAATTTTTTATCATTTAACTCTTCAGCTAATTTTAGAGTTTGAAAACCATAATAAAAAGCGGAGTCTCTATTGAAAACTTTATATTCATAAAATAATTTTTCGCTTAAATTATACTGAGTATTCAAATCCGTAATATCTGTTTTTGCTAAAATTCTTCTAACACTGTCAATACGAGATTTTTTTATTTGATCATATTTTAAAGATTTTTGTATATTCTCATCTAAAATTTTTAAAATGTTTTTTTCTTGACTTGTTCCTTTAAAAGGCATGAAAGAACAAACTACAATTAATAATTTCAGAAATTTTATGGAGTATAAATCTATTTTCATTTTTTAATGTTTTAAAAAGAGGTACTAAGTATGATTTAGACAGTCCCGAAATAGTGTCTAATTTTTTGGGTGCATTGCAATTTCAAATGTTGCGCTTTTTTTATTGAGTTTTTTACAAAGAACTCCTCACGATAAGACTGCTTTTATTTTCAATTTGTTCTTTTCTTTGGTTCAGAATTAACTCGGCCAGAATGCGTCCCATTTCTTTAAAATCGGTGGAAATGGTTGTGATTCCATCGGTTACTACTTTTTTAAGAGGGGTGTCGTTATAAGAGATGATGCCTAGATCTTGACCAATAATGAGTTTTTGTTTTTTAGATTGTTCAATGACATTTACCAAATGACGATCATCTGGAATAATATATAAATCCCCAATTTGGATTTCGTTATTCTCAAAATTAGAGATGATATCGTAATGCAATTGATGTTTTTTGCAAAAATTGATAAAGCCTTCCCTCATTCCTATGGGTTGCTTGTAACTGGAGAAAATTAAAATTAGTTTTTTGTATTTTTCAATTTTACTTTTCCCCGATTCTAAAGCATTAAAGGTGTCTTTAGTATGATTTTGATGTACTGAAGGATAGTTTTTTAATTCAGCATTGGTTTGATCCAGAATAAATACATCTTCTTCGGGTAAGGTTTTGATTACTGATGCAGCATTAACCAAATTGGTAGGCATGATAATGTATTTGGAATAATTCCCATTATTGTCATGGATTAGTTTTTTAAAAACTTCAGGATTGAAATAATGGAAGAAGATGTCTATTTGCGCATTTCGATTGATGGTTTCCATAAACGAATTGTAAAGGTCTTCTTTAAAGGCATTTAATTCGTCGAATAATAAGAAAATACGTTGTTCAAAGCTAAAATCTTCACTTTTTACATAATAGCCTTTCCCTAAAATGGCATAGATAATTCCTCTTTTTTTGAGCTCATCATAGGCTAATAAAACGGTGTCTCTTGAAATTCCAAATTCAAGAGATACTTTATTAACCGAAGGTAGTTTGTCTCCTCTTTTCAAGCGTTTTTCGGCTATAGAGATTTCTATAGACAATATAATTTGCTTGTATTTTGGGAGATTTTGCCTTTTGTTGATGGATATTATTTTCATGCTACAAAATATAAGGCGATAAATATATGCAAAATAACTGGTATATAGTGGTATGGTTTTAAGTCTAGTATTTTAAAAACTACTGGTTTTTCAGATTATTTATTGATGTATCCTGTGCTGCATTTGAGTTTTATGCTGTAGTTGCTTATTTATCTGGTAGATAAATCTAAAAACTGGTTGGTACTGGTTTGTTTTTGTAGATGTAGTACATACATTTGTTATTTACTCCATAAAAAAAACATTTAAAAAAAATAGATTTGCTATTTTATTCTGGTTTTTTGAAAAGTAATTTTTTGTCAGCAATATTAATTTGGGTTTTATAAAAGAAAAGTGATGAATGTAAGTTTAGGGAATCAATTAAGTAAGCAGATTTCAATAGTTAAAAATTTGTTTTTAATAAGCTTGTTTTTTTCTGTAGCAGTCAATGCTCAGCTGAAAACTAAGGAAAGTGAAATCGGTTTAGGATGGAGTAACAATTCAGTCAATACCGTTATTTTTAGAAATTCTGCGCTCACTAATTTTAAAAATGTACAATATACAGCCTATTACAATCCTGAAGGGAAGCTGGTTTTAGCAAAGCGTAATTTGAATTCAAAAAAATGGGATGTCGTAATTACACCTTATAGCGGTAATGTAAAGGATGCACACAACGATATTAGCATTGCGATAGATGCTGCAGGTTATCTTCATGTGAGTTGGGATCATCATGATACACGTTTGCGATATGCTCGAAGTAAAGCGGCTTTTAGTTTAGAATTGGGAGACGAACAAGCCATGACTGGCAAAGATGAGGCAAAAGTAACCTATCCTGAATTTCATAATTTACCTAATGGAGAATTGCTGTTTTGTTACCGTTCGGGAGCTTCAGGAAGAGGGAATATGATTATGAAATCCTATGATGTGAAAACCCAGAAATGGACTTCATTACAAAATAATCTAATTGATGGCGAAAATCAACGTAGTGCCTATTGGCAAATTTGTGTAGGCAAAAAAGGAATTTATATTTCCTGGGTTTGGAGAGAAAGCTGGGATGTGTCCACAAATCATGATATTTGCTATGCTTTTTCAGCCGATGGTGGGAAAACCTGGGAGAAATCTACGGGAGAAAAATACAGTTTACCGATTACAAAAGCAACCGCTGAACACGCTTGGGAAGTGCCACAAAACAGTAGTTTAATCAATCAAACTGCGATGACTGTTGATGAGGCGGGGAATCCTTATATTGCAACGTACTGGGATAACGATGGAATTCCGCAGTATAAAGTTGTGTATTTGTCTAATGGAAAATGGAATTTAATCAATACTGATTTTCATCAAAAAACTTTTACTCTAGGAGGTGGTGGAACCAAAAGAATTCCGATTTCACGTCCTGAAATTTTAGTCAATAAATCGATGTTGTATTTGCTTTTTAGAGATGAAGAAAGAGATAACAAAATAACATTGGGGTATACTAATTTGGATAAAAAACAATGGAAATTAGAAGATGTTAGCCGTTTTACGGTTGGACAATGGGAACCTAATTTGGATAAAGAACTTTGGGCAGAAAAAAAGCAGTTGCACATTTTTTCTCAAAATGTAAGTCAGGCTGATGGAGAAGGATTAGCAAAGGTAGATCCGCAGCCGGTACAAGTTATAGAATTAAAAAAGTTACCTTTAATGCCCGCTAAATAACTAAAAACACGCACACTAAAAACCACTAAAATAAATTGAGAATGAGAAGTAAAATAATTTTATTGCTTTTGTTTGCTATGCAGCTTATTATGGCACAGCAACAGCAAAATGAATGGGAGAATCCTAACATAGTAGAAAGAAATAAAGAAGTAGGGAGAACTTCATTTGTTTTGTGTCAAAACGAAGCAGTAGCAGCTACTCATAAACCAGAAAATTCGGCTTATTATCAAAGTTTAAATGGCGATTGGAAATTTAATATTGTTAAAAAACCTGCCGATCGTCCACAAGATTTTTATAAAGTGGATTTGGATGATAAAAGTTGGGCCACTATTGCTGTGCCATCCAACTGGGAAATGCAAGGATTTGATATTCCAATTTATACTAATATTACGTATCCTTTTCCGCGAAATCCACCTTTTATAGACGGTAATTACAATCCGGTAGGAAGCTATAGAAGAACATTCACCGTACCTGAAAATTGGAATGGAAAAGAAGTGTTGCTTCACTTTGGTTCTATTTCTGGTTATGCCCGTGTTTTCCTTAACGGTAAAGAAGTAGGAATGAGCAAAGCTGCAAAAACAGCAGCCGAATTTGATGTGACTTCGTTTTTACAAAAAGGAGAAAATGTATTGGCGGTTCAGGTTTTTCGTTGGCATGATGGAAGCTATTTAGAAGATCAGGATTTCTGGAGATTGAGCGGTATTGAACGCGATGTGTATTTGCAAGCTACACCTAAATTTACTGTTTGGGATTATTTTGTAAATGCCGATTTGGATGAAAATTATACCAATGGACTTTTTAAAACTACGGTTCAATTAAGAGCTTTTAAACTAAATAAAATTAAAAATGCCAATCTGACTTTAACTTTATTAGATGCTCAGGACAAAAAAGTGTATGCTGAAACTAAAAAAGTAACCAATGCAACTAAGGAAGTTGTTTTTAATTCGATTGTAAATAATGTGTATAAATGGAGTTCAGAAACGCCTTATTTGTATCGTTATGTTTTAAAATTAGAAAGTACTAACCCAGCTGAGAATTCGGTTGTTTATGGAAAAGCAGGTTTTAGAAAAGTAGAAATTAAAAATGCCCAACTTTTAGTTAATGGTAAGGCAATATTGGTGCGAGGAGTAAATACTCAGGATCATCACGAAACAAAAGGACGTACTCCGGATCGCCCAACAATGCGTAGGGATTTAGAATTGATGAAACAAAATAACATCAATGCCATTAGAATGAGCCATTATCCACATGATCCTTATTTGTATGGACTATGTGATGAATATGGAATGTATGTAGTAGATGAGGCTAATATAGAAAGTCATGGAATGGGAGTGGAAGGTCAAAATATTTCGGCAGAATCTAAACATCCTTCTTATGTGCCAATGTGGTTTCCGGCACACCTGGATCGAATTAAACGTATGCTAGAAAGTGATAAAAATCATCCTTCGATTATTATTTGGTCTATGGGGAATGAATGTGGTAATGGTCCTGTTTTTTATGATGCTTATAAGTGGTTGAAAAATAGAGATGCTTCTCGTCCGGTACATTCGGAACAAGCCAAAGAAAATGCCAATACTGATATTGTGGCTCCAATGTATCCAACGATAAAATACATGAAAGAATACGCCGCAGCAACCGATAAAACAAGACCTTTTATTATGTGTGAGTATTCGCATGCTATGGGAAATAGTAACGGTAATTTTCAAGAATATTTTGATATCATCAACAGTAGTCCTCACATGCAAGGTGGTTTTATTTGGGATTGGGTAGATCAGGGAATTAAAACCAAAGACAAAAATGGAACCGTTTTCTATGCTTACGGAGGTGATTTAGGAGGTGAAAATCTTCATAATGACGAAAATTTCTGTGATAATGGATTAATTAGCGCTAATAGAATGCCGCATCCAGGACTAGCCGAGGTTAAAAAAGTATATCAAAATATTTTGTTTAGTCTAAAGGGAGAAAACCAATTGACTATTAAAAATATATTTCAGTATACTAATTTAAAACAATACCAATTCAAATTTGAATTAGTTAAAAACGGTCAGTTAGTTCAGGAAAAAACATTCAATGTGGATTGTGAGCCCCAAGAAAGCGTAACTGTCGATTTACCACTTGAAGCTTTAAATGAAAAAGGAGAATATTTCTTGAATGTATATGCTTATACTAAAACAGCGACTGATTTAGTTCCGGTAAACCACGAAGTAGCGAGAGAACAATTTACTATTGGGCAAGGGAATTTCTTTGCTGAAAAAACAGTCGAAATTTCGAAAAAATCAGCTTTAAAAATCAAGAAAAAAGGCAGTGTTTTGTCTTTTGAAACAAACGCAGTTGCTGGAACTTTTGACTTGACTAAAGGAGAAATTAAAAGCTATAATTTTAAAAATGAAAGTGCCGAGGTTATCACTAATTTCCCTAAACCTTATTTCTGGAGAGCACCAACAGACAATGATTTTGGAAATAAAATGCCAACAAAATTAGCTGTTTGGAGAGAAGCACATTTGAATCCAGAAGTAAAATCGGTTACGGTAGGAAAACAAACAGAACAAGGTTTATCAATAGATGTTCAATATATTTTAGCTGAAATGAAAGCAGCTTACACTGTAAATTATCTTATCCAAAATAATGGAGAAATAAAAGTAACAGCAAGCATTGATATTACTGATAAAAACTTACCTGAAATGCCTCGTTTCGGAATGCGTTTGCAGCTTCCGGGAGCTTATGAAAATTTGAATTACTACGGTCGAGGTCCATTGGAAAACTATTCCGATAGAAAAACAGCTTCTTTTGTAGGGACTTATCAGGACAAAGTAGCCAATCAGTTTGTTTGGGAATACATTCGTCCGCAGGAATGTGGTTATAAAACGGATGCGCGTTGGTTTAATTTACAAAACAGCAATGGATTAGGGTTGAAAATTACAGGGGAACAAGCTTTAGGATTTAGTACGCTAAACGTTTCAACGGAATCTTTAGATCCGGGAAAAACCAAACAGCAACGTCACACGAATGATGTAAAACCAGAAGATACCGTTTTTGTTAGTGTAGATTTAGCACAACGTGGTTTGGGAGGCGATGATAGCTGGAAATCACTGCCACATGAACAATATTTGCTTACTGCTCCAAAATACAGCTATAGCTATACCTTGAGTTTGATAGCTCCAAATAATTAATAAAAAATATGAAAAGAATCCAATCCACATTTTTAAACCTTTCGATAAGTCTGTTTTTAGTCTTATTTTCTTCTTGTAGTGTCACTAAAAAAGTAGCCGAAAATAACAGTGCTTACTTATTTGTGTATTTCACAGGGAATGCAAAAACAGAAGAAGCTATCCGTTTTGCCATCAGTAAAGACGGATATAATTATTATGCTTTAAATGATAATAAACCTGTTATTGCTTCAGAAACGATAAGCACAACTGGAGGCGTGCGTGATCCTCATATTTTAAGAGCTGCCGATGGCAAGACTTTTTATATGACCGTTACCGATTTGCAAACTGCCAATGGTTGGGATAACCAGGCGATGATACTTTTAAAATCGACTGATTTAGTGAATTGGACTTCTTCGAAAGTTGATATTTCAAAAGTGTTTTCTGGTTTTAAAGATGTTACTAGAGTTTGGGCGCCACAAACTATTTATGATGCTAAGGCTAAAAAATACATGGTGTACTTCTCGATGTTGCAACCTGGTGGAAAAGACATTGTTTATTATTCCTATGCCAATAAAGATTTTACCGCTTTGGAAACAGTTCCAAAACAACTATTTTTTAGTCCAACAAAAGGTTCTTGTATCGATGCTGATATTATAGAAAAAGACGGAAAATTTCATTTGTTCTTAAAAACGGAAGACACTGCCGATAAAGGAATTAAAGTAGCTATTTCGGACAAGTTGACTTCTGGATATATTTTGAAAGAAGAGTATGTTGACCAAACCAATGAATCGGTTGAAGGTTCAGGAGTTTTCAAATTAAACAATTCCGATAGTTATATTTTGATGTACGATATGTACAGAAAAGGAAAGTATCAATTTACTTCTTCGACTGATTTGAAAAACTTCAAGGTAATTGACCAAAGTGTTTCGATGAATTTCCATCCAAGACATGGTACTGTTTTGCCAATTACAAAATCGGAAGCGCAGGCATTAATTAATAAATTCGGTTGGTTTCCAAACAGTGAAATTGTAGGAGCTCAATCGACGGCAATTAAGCAAAACAACGTTATTGTTGATGTTCAAAATAAAAAGATGTTACTTCCTGTAAAAAACGGAACCGACTTGAAACATTTTGACCCTGAATTCAAAGTAAATCAAGGAGCAACAGTAAGTCCTACAGGAGCTCAGGATTTCTCAAAACAAGCGGTAAAGTATGATTTTGAAATGGGCGATTTAGGAAAAACGGCCTTTGATGTAGAAGCGGTAGTTAGAAATAATCCATCATTGGTGGGTTATTATGCTGACCCGGAAATTTTGTATTCGAATAAAGACAATCGTTTTCACTTGTATCCTACCAGCGATGGTTTTTACGAATGGAGTGGCGATTATTTCAAGAGTTTTTCTTCAACTAATTTAGTGGATTGGGTTGATGATGGCGTGTTGTTAGATTTGAAAAAAGACGTTTCCTGGACGGATGTGAAAGCCTGGGCACCTGCAGCAGCCGAGAAAAAAATAAATGGGCAATACCGTTATTTCTTTTATTATACTGGCGATGCAAAAATAGGTGTGGCGGTAAGCGATAATCCTCAGGGACCATTTACGGATATTGGAAAACCATTAGTGGCAACAAAACCTAATGGAATTACTAGAGGTCAAATTATTGATCCGGATGCATTTACTGATCCTGTTTCCGGAAAAAGTTATTTGTATTATGGAAACGGATTTATGGTGGGAGTGGAATTGAATGACGACATGATTTCGGTGAATGAAAAAACACTTACGGTGTTGAATCCGGATAAGACTTTTAGAGAAGGAACTGAAGTTTTTTATAGAAAAGGGAAATATTATTTTTTATGGTCTGAAGATGATACGCGAAGCGAGAATTATAGAGTGCGTTATGCTACAACGACTTCTCCGCTAGGATTATTAAGTATTCCTAAAGATAATTTGATATTGGCTAAAGATCCTTCTCAGGGAATTTATGGAACGGGTCATAATTCGGTAATCCAAATTCCGGGTACTGACGAATGGTACATTGTATATCATCGTTTTACTATTCCTAAAGGAATCACCATGGGACGTGCTGCAGGATTCAATAGAGAAGTTTGTATTGACCGACTTTATTTTGACGAAGAAGGAAATATCATTGCGGTTAAACCAACATTAGAAGGAATTCAGCCTGTTAAGAAATAATGGATAAGACTCGAATTACACGAAATAACACAAATTAGGATGTTGTAACATTGCACGAATCTGCCAAAGGCAGATAAAATTGGTGTAAATTAGTGTAATTCGTGTCAAAAATATAATTATGAATTTGCCAAGGTTTTGAAGGAGTTAAGAAATAAATTATATTGAAATAATCATTTGCAGTATATTGAAGTTTGAAATAAAATTTTGGTATACTGCAAATTAATTTTTAAACTATGAAGAACTATATTAATTTGATGTTTCAGTGTTCATTACTGTTTCTTTTGTTTTCAATTTTGGCTAATGCCCAAAATAAATCAGCTAAAATTTCTATAAAAAATAACCTTGATTTCTCGCGTCAGGAAATTGTGTCTATCTCAGGAAAACAACTTTCGGATTTGATAAAAGGAAAACAAGAAAAGGAACTTCGAATTAAAAAAGAAGGAATGCAGGAATATGTTGTTTTGCAATGGATTGATTACAATCAGGATGGAATCTCCGATGAATTATTGTTTCAGGCTGAGGTTGCGGCTAAAGCCAAAGTCAATTATCAAGTAGTTTTTGATGGAACAATTCCGTTGACCGAAAGTCCAATTACAACCTATTCTCGTTTCGTTCCAGAAAGAACCGATGATTATGCCTGGGAAAATGATAAAGTAGCTTTTAGAACCTATGGTCCTGATGCGCAAAAAAGAGTGGAAGAAAATCGTCCCGAAGGAACACTTACCAGCGGAATCGATCTTTGGTTAAAAAGAACTGATAAATCCATCATCAATAAGTGGTATGCCGAGAATGTGAAAAAATCGGGTTATTATCATATTGATCATGGGGAAGGTTATGATCCGTATCAGGTGGGCGCAAGTCGTGGGACAGGAGGAAGCGGAATTTGGGAAGACAACAAATTAGCCGTTTCTAAAAACTTTGTAAGTTATAAAACCATTGCCGTTGGACCATTGCGTACTGTTTTCGAATTGACCTATGCGCCTTGGAGTTCGTACCAGGTGAAAGATACCAAAAGAATTTCGTTAGATTTAGGTTCGAATTTCTCTAAGTTCGAGATTTCGATTGCTACCAATAAACCGATTCCAAATTACTCTACAGGAATTTCTTTGCATGAAAATAAAGGCGAAGTAAAAATCAATAAAAAAGAAGGTTGGTTTCGCCACGGAGAGACAATCGATGGGGTTTTCTTAGGCGAAGGAATTGTTGTAAATCCGAAGTTAGTTAGTGATGCTTTTTCGAATGTTTCAAAGCTAAAAGACCACAGTGATTTGTTGGTAATAACACATCCAAAAGAAAATAAGTTAATATATTATGCTGGTTTTGCATGGCAAAAAAGTGGTCAGGTTAGTAACGTAGCCGATTGGGATACTTTATTACAAAAACAAGCCAAAATAATTGCTAACCCCCTTAAAGTAACGATAAAAGGAAATAAATAAATCTTTTTTTGTAGTTTCGCTAAAACTTACAAAAAAAACTAGAATGGATATAATTGCAGGACTAAAAGATAAAGTAGTCGTAATAACTGGAGGTGCTGGAGTACTAGGTGCCGGATTTACAAATGCATTAGCAAAACAAGGAGCTAAAGTTGCCATATTAGGAAGAGACTTAGTAAAAGCACAAAAATTAGCCGAAGAAATTAATAGTGCTGGTGGAAAAGCCTTAGGCGTTTCTGCTGATGTTTGTGATGAAGCTAGCTTAAGAAAAGCGCATAAGGAAATTAATGAGCAATTAGGATTAGTTGACATTCTAATCAACGGAGCAGGAGGAAATCACCCAAAAGGAACTAGTGCTGATGTTTCTTTTGACAGAGAAAATAAAACTACAGGATTGCAAACTTTTTTTGGTTTGGATACTGAAGGTTTACGTTTTGTATTCGACCTTAATTTTATAGGTACTTTGCTGCCAACTCAGGTTTTTGCTGCCGATATGATTGGCAGAGAAGGATGTAGTATCCTGAATATTTCTTCAGTAAGCGCTTTTCATCCTTTGACAAAAGTTGTTGCTTACAGCGCTGCTAAAGCCGCTATCAGCAATTTAACCGAATGGTTATCTGTTTATTTTGCTAAAGAAGGAATTCGAGTAAATGCACTTTCGCCAGGTTTTTTCTTGACTGAACAAAACAGAACTTTATTGACTAACGAAGACGGAAGTTTGACTGAAAGAGGGAATAAGATTCTTTCACAAACACCAATGGGACGATTTGGTGAACCAAATGATTTAGATAGTACGCTACTTTGGCTTTGTAATCCTGCTTCTCGTTTTGTAACAGGAATTGTTGTTGCCGTAGATGGAGGATTTTTAGCGTATTCAGGAGTTTAAACACACACATAATCAAAATACAATGGGAATAGAACAAACTTGGAGATGGTACGGTCCAAAAGATACTGTGCCACTTTCTCATATTAAAATGGCAGGAGCAACTGGAATTGTAACTGCATTACACCATATTCCAAATGGAACTGTTTGGACAGTGGAAGAAATTCAAAAAAGGAAAGATGAAATCGAAGCGGCTGGATTGACTTGGTCTGTTGTCGAAAGTATTCCTGTTCATGAAAATATTAAAACCAGAAAAGGCGATTATAAAAAATACATTGAAAATTACTGTCAAAGTATAACAAACCTTGGTGCTTGTGGAATTGATACCGTTTGTTATAATTTCATGCCCGTTTTAGATTGGACAAGAACTGATTTGGCTTTTGAAGTAGAAGATGGTTCTAAAGCTTTGCGTTTTGACAGAATGGAATTTGCTGCTTTCGAATTGTTTTTGCTAAAGAGAAAAGGAGCTGAGAACGATTATACTGCTGAAGAAGTAGCTAAGGCAACTAGCGTTTTTGAAGCGATGACTGAGGAGCAAAAGAAGCTATTAGTTAAAAATATTATTGCAGGATTACCAGGTGCTGAAGAAGGCTATACAGTAGAGCAATTGCAAGTAGCTTTAGATGATTATGCTGAAATAGGCGATGCTGAATTGAGAAATAATTTATACGAATTCTTGAAAGAAATTATTCCGGCAGCTGAAAAAGCAGGTATTGTAATGGCCATTCATCCTGATGATCCACCTTATGCTATTTTAGGTTTGCCACGAGTGGTAAGTACTGAGGCAGATGCAAAACAATTGATTGAAGTGGTGGATAGCAAAAGCAATGGTTTGTGTTTTTGTACCGGTTCTTACGGAGTAAGAGCAGACAATGACTTGGTTGGAATGGTACAACGATTAGGTCACCGTATTAACTTTATCCATTTAAGAGCGACTAAACGTGATGCGGAAGGTAATTTCTACGAAGCAGACCATTTAGATGGCGATGTGGATATGTACGGCGTGATGAAAGCCATTGTAGAAGAACAAGATAAGAGAATCGCTACTGGTCGTACGGATTACAGATTGCCAATGCGTCCTGACCATGGTCACCAGATGCTTGACGATTTAGATAAGAAAATGAATCCGGGTTATTCCGCTATTGGTCGATTAAGAGGCCTTGCTGAGTTAAGAGGTCTTGAAAGAGGAATTAGAGGAAATCAAAAATAAATAGTAGCGGATTATCGCAGATTTTGATTTACAAAGAGTTATAAAAATCCGTTGGTGTCATCTGTGGCTTATTTCTCTGTTTAGTCTGATTAGCAAACAGTCATATCATATATAAAGGAGCAATTTTTTTGCTCCTTTTTTTGTTTTAAAAGCAATTATAGTCCTTCAATAGCGTTATATTGGTGTTAAACACTAATAATAGAGGTACTTAATACCAATACTATTGGTGCTTTAAACCAATAATAGAGGTACTTAACACCAACACTATTGGTACTTTAAACCAATAATAGAGGTAATTAATACCAACACTATTGGTGCTTAACACTAATACTATTAGTACTTCAAACCAATAATAGAGGTGCTTAACACCAATAGTAGTAGTGTTTAACCCATTTTTTTAGAGCAATAGTATCCATTTATAACCTAAAAACACCAAAAGATGAAATCCAATAATAGAAAATACAAGGACGGAAAAGGAGAACAATATCCTGTAATAGGCAATTTTATCCACTACCACATAGTAAAGCATAAAATCAAGAAAGCCGATGTAGCCAGACAACTCGGCATAATTCCCACAGGATTGAACGACTATTTTAAGCGAGATACGCTACAGTTTGCTATACTCTGGAAATTAAGTCTAGCCCTCAAGCACAATTTTATTGCACAGCTGGGCGAATACCTGCCCTACCGTTTTGAAAGCATACAGGAAAAAGCCCTAAAAAAAGAACTGCAAGAGAAAAACGATTATATCCAAAAACTGGAAATCCAACTCGAAACCCTAAGAGAAATGATAAAGAAGTAGGAATTTTGTAAGATTTATTTATATATTAGCAAAAAATAAAGCGAAACAAACCTTCGTTAATCTACCCGCTTTTGGGTGTATATACGAAGGTTTGTTTCGCCTATATACAAGTTATATGCCACTTTATCCGAGACGTAAATCCTAACTATAGTGAAAAATTTAATAAAAATTATTGGTTTTGGTTTGGCAATTGCAATTGTCCTTTTCATTATTTGGCGGAATTTACCATTGTCAATTACTCGATATTCTGATATCAAACTCGGTAATAAAATTGTAAACCAGATTGAAAAATATGAGCGCATTAATGGCTTGCCTGAGAACGGAGATTGGAAAACTTTAAAAAAATTTAGTTTCAGAGACAAAAAATATTATTATGAACCAGAATATAATAAACTTCATAATAATACTTTCGAACTAATCTACGCTGAAGGTTTTGATGGACCTTATTTGATTTGGAATTCTGAAGAAAAAATATGGAAAATGGGAAATCCGACATTTTCAAAAAATTAAAAAAAAATAAAAGCGGCATATAACAGCGGTTACAATAAAACCCGATAGCGCGGAAATGTTTTCCGTGCCCACAAAGAGGAGCGACTTTGTGGAGTTTCTTGCTGAGATCCTTCCTTCGTCAGGATGACAAGTTTGTGGTAAAAGCCAGAGCAACAAAATTGGCTCCCCAAAGTCTTCCAAAAACGAATGCCAATCGCTTGGATTTGTAAACCAAAGAAAAATTTCAAATAGGAGATTTTCAAGAGGCTGATTGTAGTTTTTTCAAAGACTGGGGTAATGAGCAATTTTTTCACTCCTTTTTTGTTTAATAAATCGTTACTGTTATGAAACAATTATATTTGTAGTGTATTAAAAATAAACGGCAACCTCATGAATCTACTTCAAAACTCATTTAAAGGAAAAATATTTTTTAGTGTTTTGCTATTGCTGCCTTTTTTCGGTGTATTTGCACAAGAAAAAATGCCGTCTAAAGAAGTGAAAATAGATTCTTTGTACAGAGAAGATCAGTTTTATTTTGGGTTTACTTACAATACTTTGAAACAAATGCCCGAAGATGCTTCTCAACAAAAATTCTCAATCGGGATTTCAGGAGGTTTTCTTAGAGATATGCCTATTAATAAAGCAAGAACCAAAGCTTTTGCTACTGGTTTAGGTGTGAGTTATAATAATTACAATCAAAATATAGGGATTAGCGGAACAGCCCAAGATGCAATCTATACTGTTTTGGGTTCCCAATCTAATTTCGATAAAAATAAATTTACTCAATTGTTAATTGATGTTCCTGTTGAGTTTAGATGGCGAACTTCAACTTACGAAAGTTATAAGTTTTGGAGAATTTATGGTGGAATGAAATTTAGTTATTTGGCGTATAGTAAATCGGTTCTTCAAGATGATCAGGGAAAAATAGTGATTACTAATAACAAAGATTTTAACAAATTCCTGTATGGTCTTTACCTGTCGGCAGGATATAATACATTAAATGTCTATGCTTATTACGGTTTGAATCCTATTTTTAAATCGGCTGAAATTGACGGTAAAAAGATCGATATGAATGCAGTTAGTGTAGGCTTGATTTTCTATATTTTATAACCATACAAATAGTAAAAGTATTTGTGGAATACTGCCTAAAAGTACTCCGATAATCAATTCTTTAGGCGTGTGCGCTTTCATGATTAATCTTGATGAGGCGACAAATCCATTCATTAGTACCAGGAAAACGATTAGAGCAATATTTTGCGTATTATGATGCAGGCTCAAGCCAAAAACAAAAAAAGTCAAAGCACTTAATCCCATCATGTGCAAGCTTGCTTTTTTGTTTGCAAATAATAGAATGAGCGCAATGAGCGTACTAATTAAAGCGCCTAGTAAGAAAAAATGTAATTCGGGATAACGGTCTAGAGTAATGCTTTTTCGAACCAAAAGAATGAGCAGAAAACATTGAATTACTAAAGGAAATTTTCGTTCCGATAATTCAGGTACCATGACAGAAGTAATTTTTCCAGTTAATCGCAACAGGAAAAAGAACATAATCGGTATTAAAAATGTGATGATGCTTACCTGAAGTAAAACCAGGTATTTTTCGTTATTTACAAAATAAGAATGGTTTGAAAAAAGATAAAAAAGAGTAGCGTATATCGGAATGAATACCGGATGAAAAAGATAGGAGAAAAAAGGAAAGATTCTTTGTGGCATTTTTTAAAAATAACTTAGACTCACAAATATAGCGAATCTAGTAAAAAGTCTTTTTCTAAATTAAAAGATTGAATTATATTTAACATTCTTTTAAATTCTTATACAAGGCTTCAGTTTCAAAAGAAGTCTTATTTTTGATGAAGTATAGTTTGTCTTAACTTCTTTCCATTCGATGAGTATAATAATAAAAAATAGTGTTCCAATCCTAGACGCAAAATGGTTTGGAATCAATCCCGAAGCAACAATAGATACTATTTCTATTGATAGTCGTTCGTTGCAAAATAGTGAACACACGCTGTTTTTTGCTTTGGTTGGGCCCAATAATGATGCGCATCATTACATTAAAGATTTAATTGCTATTGGGGTACAAAATTTTGTTGTAACTCATATTCCTGACGAATGTCAAAATCGGGCTAATTTTCTGCTTGTCGAAAACACCTTGGTTGCCTTGCAACAATTTGCTGCTTATTACCGCAGTCTTTTTCATTTTCCAGTTATCGGTTTAACAGGGAGTAACGGAAAAACCATTGTCAAAGAATGGCTTAATTTTCTTTTAAGTCCGGATTATAATGTGATTCGAAGTCCTAAAAGTTACAATTCACAGGTGGGTGTTCCCTTGTCGGTAATTGCCATAAATGAAAAACACAATCTGGGCATTTTTGAAGCGGGAATTTCTACCGTTGCTGAAATGGATAAATTGGAAAAAATTATAAAACCTACTATTGGTGTTTTGACTAATATTGGTTCTTCTCATGATGAAGGTTTTGCCGATTTAGAAGAGAAAATCCAACAAAAAATGCTGTTGTTTCAAGATGCTGAGGTGTTGATTTGTCAAAAAAACAGTCAGGTTGAAAAATATATAAATCCTAAAGCAAAAGCTTTTTCGTGGAGTTTTAAAGAAGAGAATGCCGATGTTTTTGTGTTTAACAAAGAGATTGCTAATCATGAAACTACATTGTCTTATCAATACAAAGCCCATTCGTATAAGTTAAAAATCCCTTTTGTGGATAAGGCTTCTATCGAAAATGCAATTTCCAGTTTGATGGTGTTGTTGTATTTTGAATACGAAAGTAGCGTAATCCAATCTCGAATGGAAATGCTTTTTCCTGTCGAAATGCGTTTAGAAGTAAAAAACGGAATTAATAATTGCAGTATTATTGATGATAGTTATAGTTCCGATTTTCAGTCTTTGAAGATTGCTTTGGATGTTTTGGAAAGTCAGAATCAATTTCAAAAGAAAACCGTAATTCTGTCGGATATTTTTCAAAGTGGTTTTCCTAACGAGCAATTGTATGCTAAGGTGGCGCAGTTAATTGTTTCGAACAAAATCAATCGTGTTATCGGAATTGGAGAAACAATCTCGGAGTTTAAAGATCAGTTTTCGAATTGTATTACGTTTAAAACTACAGCCGATTTTATTTCGAATTTCGAAAAGTTGGATTTCTCCAATGAAAGTATTTTGATAAAAGGAGCACGTTCCTTTCAATTTG
Source organism: Bacteroidota bacterium (assembly GCA_039805885.1). Lineage (GTDB taxonomy): Bacteria > Bacteroidota > Bacteroidia > Flavobacteriales > Flavobacteriaceae > Flavobacterium. The sequence goes on along the minus strand of JBDLTG010000053.1, from coordinate 44,260 downwards.
AGGAAATCGTTGCTTTGTTAGAAGAGAAAACACATGAAACAGTTTTGGAAATTAACCTGAATGCGATAAGTTACAACCTGAATTTCTTTAAATCGAAATTGAAACCCAAGGTGAAAATCATGGTGATGGTCAAAGCTTTTGGTTATGGAAATGGCGGACTCGAAATTGCCAAATTATTGGAACATCACAAAGTGGATTATTTGGGTGTGGCTTTCGCCGATGAAGGAATTTCGTTGAAAAATGGCGGAATCAAATTGCCAATTATGGTGTTGAATCCTGAAAGCACTAGTTTTTCGGCAATTATTCAGCATCGTTTGGAACCTGAGATTTATAGTTTGAAAGGATTGCACGCCTTTCTTAAAATTGCAAAGCAAAAGAATCTGCAACATTTCCCTATTCATATTAAACTAGATACGGGAATGCACCGTCTGGGTTTTGAGGAAAATACGATTGATGAGTTAATTTCGACTTTAAAAGGAAATTCGACAGTAAAAGTTCAAAGTATTCTGTCGCACATGGCTACCAGTGATGATGTAAAATATTATGATTTTGCGCTTTCGCAAATAAGTTTGTTCGATAGATTGTCAACTAAAATAATGAACGAATTAGAAATCAAACCCATTCGTCACATTTTAAATACTTCGGGAATCAGTAATTTTCCAGACACACAATTTGATATGGTTCGATTGGGAATTGGACTTTACGGGGTTTCTAATGATGCCAATGAACAAAAACAGTTGGAGAATGTTGGTACATTAAAATCAATTATTTCACAAATAAGAAATATTCCGGCAGGAGATAGTGTGGGTTATGGTCGAAGATTTATGGCCGCAAAAGAAACTAAAGTGGCCACAATTCCTATTGGTTATGCCGATGGGATTTCGAGAGCCTGGGGTAATGGTGTAGGCTATGTGGTGATTAATGGAAAAAATGCTGCTATTTTAGGAAGTGTTTGTATGGATATGTTGATGGTGGACATAACCGAAATTGATTGTGCCGAAGGAGATGACGTGATTATTTTTGGCGAGAATCCAAATGTTTCTTTTATTGCCGAAAAGTTAAATACCATTCCGTATGAAATACTAACGAGTATTTCTCAGCGGGTTAAACGGGTGTTTTATCGCTAATGTATTTTTTAGCTTTGAATTGTTATTCTTGTTAAAAAAAATGTTAATTTTAGGAATCGTAAAGAAGTCTAATTTAAAAACAAACAAATATGGGATTTTTCAGTGATTTTAAAGCCTCTCTAATGAAAGGTGACGTATTGAGTTTAGCAACTGCCGTTGTAATAGGTGGTGCATTTGGTAAAATTGTTGGTTCAGCTGTAGACGATGTCATTATGCCAATTGTTGGTCTAATAACAGGTGGGGTTGATTTTACAACAAAATTTATCACTTTAGACGGAAACAGTTATCCTGATTTAGCTGCTGCAAAAACTGCTGGAGCTGCTGTAATTACTTATGGTAACTTAGTACAGGCGATTATCAATTTTGTAATCATTTCCTTTTTTATCTTTGTGGTTTTAAGAGCTGCTGAGAAGGCTAAAAAGAAAGAAGAAGTTGCTGCTGCTGCTGCACCAGCCGGGCCTACTCAGGAAGAATTGCTTACTCAAATTAGAGATTTATTGAAAAAGTAATACCGCTTCACTATATGTTCAACTAAACCATCCGCAAACGGGTGGTTTTTCTTTTATGTTATATTTATAACTTTTTGTTACTTTTTGTGAACGTCATTGTTTTGGGTTGAATATTAATTACTTTTGCAGTTCAAATTTAATATTCAATAATAAAAATATACTATGAAAATAGCAGTTGTAGGTGCAACCGGAATGGTTGGAGAAGTAATGTTACAAGTATTGGCAGAAAGAAATTTTGTTACTGCTAATGACGAATTAATCCTTGTAGCTTCTGAAAGATCAGTAGGGAAAGAAATGGAATTTCAAGGTAAAACATACAAAGTGGTAGGATTAGCTACTGCTGTGGATATGAAACCAGAAATTGCTTTATTCTCTGCAGGTGGAGATACTTCATTAGAATGGGCGCCAAAATTTGCTGCAGCTGGAACTACTGTAATTGATAACTCTTCGGCTTGGAGAATGGATCCTACTAAAAAATTAGTAGTTCCTGAAATCAACGCTGGCGAATTAACTGCGGCAGATAAAATTATTGCTAACCCAAACTGTTCTACTATTCAAATGGTTTTGGCTTTAGCTCCATTGCATAAAAAATACAATGTTAAGAGAGTTATCGTTTCTACTTACCAATCGATCACTGGAACTGGTGTAAAAGCGGTAAAACAATTAGAAAACGAGTATGCTGGAATTGACGGAGAGATGGCTTACAAATACCAAATTCACCGCAATGCAATTCCTCAATGTGATGTTTTTGAAGAAAACGGATACACTAAAGAAGAGATGAAATTAGTTCGTGAGACTAAAAAAATCTTAAGCGATAATACTATTGCTGTTACGGCTACTGCTGTTCGTGTGCCTATCGTAGGTGGACACTCTGAGGCAATCAATGTGGAGTTTTCAAATGATTTTGATATCAACGAAGTGAGAAGTATCCTTGAAAGCACTGACGGAGTAATTGTTCAGGACAACTTGAAAGAGTTTGAATACCCAATGCCTCTTTTTGCTCAAGGTAAAAACGAAGTATTTGTTGGTCGTTTAAGAAGAGATGAGTCTCAACCAAATACTTTAAACATGTGGGTTGTTGCTGATAACCTAAGAAAAGGAGCTGCTACAAACACCATTCAAATTGCTGAATATTTAGTGGCTAACAAATTAGTATAATACTAAATCATTTTATAAACAGAAAGCTTCTCGATTGAGAAGCTTTTTTTGTGTTTTTTTGTGAAATTTAGAATTTTGTATTCATCAAATTCATTTAGTAGGTAAATATATATGCTGAAGTATTTGCTTATAGTTTTATTTTTACAATTTTATTGTCTCTGATAATTACAAGTTCGCTTTTGTGTTCTTTTTTGAAATCAATCATTTTCTCATATGCTTTTTCAAGGCCTTTAAGAATTTTATTTCTACGTTCAATTTTAGCTTCAGGTGTCATAAGTAATTTTTTAATTCGTTAAATTTTTGTTCATCAAGAATATTCAATTCATCACTGCTCGATTTGTCAGCTATTAATTTATGTTTACCTTCTGAATTATCAAAGATAAGGACTTGATCTGTAATAGGAATGTAAATTTCGAATAAGTTTTTAATTCCTTTAATATATCTTCGTTCAATAACATCTTCAGGAATGTTATGACCTCCTTCCATTACTCTTGTTTTAACCCTTTCTTTAGCTAATTCAGCATTTTTAAGCCAAAAGAAAAGTAAAGTTATATTATAATTTTTGCTTTTAGCTTCAAGGACTTTGTTTTTATAACTTCTCGTTGAGAGTGTGGTTTCAAAAGCAAAATTTTCATTTTGTTGAAGAAGTTCATTAATTCGATGAAGCATTATTCTTCCGGCTTCAAACGCAACTTTTTCGGGTTGAAAAGGGGAAAGACCTTTAGCAATTTCATCAGCATTTACAAACTCTTTACAATCCAAAATTTCAGGTAGAATTGTAAATGAAGCTGTAGTTTTTCCAGCTCCGTTGCATCCTGCTATTACGTATAGATTTCTTTCTTCCATAATCGTAAATATAGCTAATTTTAATCAAAATTTCTTTTGTTGAAACTGATGGTTTTCTTTTTTATGTTTTCTTACCTTTGCAACAATGAAAAGAAAACAGTTCCTATATAGTTTTACTTTGGCAGCGGCCGTATTGTTCTCGATACTGTTTCAGTCTTTTCATAGTTATGAGCATTTAGAAAAACAACTTTCGCATAAATTCTGTGTTCACGATCGTACACAGAATAAAGCTGAACTCACGCACCAGCATACAACATTTGACCATTGCGCAATTTGCCAATTTGCATTTGGAAGTTGTCTTTATCCTAAATTTATAAGTTACCATTTCTTTTCTGATTTTAGGGCAATTCCTTTTTTCAGTAAAGAACAAAAAGAAATTATTCCTTTCTCGGGGAGTTTGTATGCACACCGGGGGCCTCCCATAAGTATTGTTTAATACCACTTTACTTTTAAGCTTATCATTAAAATATTTGAAATTCACCATTAAGAAGTTAAGGGAATTTAGTTTTAATTCTTAATGGATCTAAATTTTAATGGTTTAAAAGAATAATGTTTTCTATTCAGATAAATCTAAAAAGTAAATAGTGTAATTCTGTTTTTAGCTCACTAACAAATTTTGTTAAGTGACTTTATTCTAATTCATATTTCTCATATCTGATTTAAAGTGTGGGAAAGTAAACAATACAATCATCTTCATGAAAAAATATATAATTGCCCTATTCTTGGGGTTTTCGGCTATGCTGCAGGCTCAAAATGCAGTTTCAGGAATTGTTACTGATAATACAAAACAACCTCTAATAGGTGTTTCGGTTTATATTCCTGAATTACACAAAGGAACAATAACGGATGGGAATGGGAAATACACTTTAAAAAATCTTCCCAATGGAACATTAAAACTCCGTTTTGAATATATAGGTTATGCCAGCCAGAATCAGGCTATCGATAAATTACAGAAGACAAACACCTTAAATATTCAAATGATAACATCGACTTTTGAAATGGATGAGGTAATTGTTTCTACGGCTTTCAGCAAAATTCAATCTCAAAACGTGATGAAAGTAGAACACGCCAGTATGCGTGATTTAGAGAAAAAGGGAACGTCAACGCTTATTGAAGGATTGGCAACAATTCCGGGAGTTTCTCAGGTTTCTACGGGAACTTCTATTGGAAAACCCGTTATTCGAGGTTTGAGTGGCAATCGGGTTTTAGTGTATTCGCAAGGCGTTCGAATAGAAAATCAGCAATTTGGTGACGAGCATGGTTTAGGATTAAATGGTGCTGGTGTGGAAAGTGTCGAAGTAATTAAAGGGCCTGCTTCTTTGTTGTATGGTTCGGATGCATTGGGTGGTGTTTTGTATTTTAACCCGGAAAAATTCGCCGAAGCCCATACTTTAAAAGCTGATTTTAGTCAAAAAATATTCTCGAATACTTTAGGAAGTAATTCCAGTTTGGGAGTAAAAACGTCAACTGAAAATTGGAAATTTCTAGCACGTGGAAGTTACAATACACATTCAGATTACCAAATTTCAGGAGGAGACCGTGTAACTAATAGTCGTTATAATGAAACCGATTTCAAAACCGGAATTGGATATAGCAACGCTGCCTTTTCTTCGGTTTTGCGATACAATTTTAATACATTGGATTTAGGAATTCCCGAAGAAGGAATCGCAGAGCAGTCTAAAAGTAAAAACACCATTTTTCCAAGACAAGGAGTGGATAATCATTTGCTGAGTTGGAATTCGGTGATTTATTTGAAAAACTCTAAACTGGATGTCGATTTAGGATATATTGCCAATGACAGAAGCGAATTTGGAGACAGCAACGAGGCGATTTTGCAAATGAAATTAAAGACTTTCAATTATGATGCAAAATATTATTTGCCAAAAATAGGGAATCTGGAATCCATATTTGGAATTCAGGGAATGCAGCAAACCAATACTAATTTTGGAGAAGAATACTTAATTCCTGATGCTACTACGAATGATTTTGGAGTTTTTGGAACGGCAAATTACGAATGGAAAAGCAACGTAATTCAGGGAGGATTGCGTTTTGATAACCGAAAAATTACCACTATAGCTCACGGTATTTCTGGCGAAGAAGGTTCTTTTGAAGCGCTTGACAAATCTTTTGACAGTTTTAATGCTTCTTTGGGGTACAAAACCAATCTGGCTGATAATTTAACCATGCGATTGAATGTGGCTTCGGGTTTTAGAGCACCAAATTTAGCCGAATTAAGTTCGAATGGTGTGCACGAAGGAACCAATCGTTACGAAATTGGGAATAGTGATTTAAAAACGGAACAAAACCTGCAAACCGATTTGAATTTGGAATACGGAAACACTCATTTTGAGTTTTTCGTAAACGGATTTTACAACCGCATCAACAATTACATTTACACCTCGCCAACAGGAACACAATTAGAAGATAATGATGTTTTCGAATACATTCAGAACAACGTCAAATTGTATGGAGGCGAAATAGGTTTGCATTTTCACCCGCATCCGGTGGATTGGTTGCATTACGAAACCAGTTTTGAAACTGTAACTGGTAAAAAGCAAAACGGCGATTATTTACCTTTAATTCCGGCTAATAATTGGAACAATACCATTAGAACCGAATTCAAAATTAAAAATTGGTTCGAAGAAGGATTTGCCACTTTGAATGTCAACACTACTTTAAATCAAGACAATGTAAGTGGTTTCGAAACCCCTTCAAACGGCTATACTCTGGTGAATTTAGGTTTTGGAGGAAAAGTAAAATGGGGTAAAACGGCGTTTAATGTCAATTTGAACGGCAATAATTTATTCGATAAAAAATACATTGCTCATCTTTCAAGATTAAAAACAGATGGAATTCCTAATATTGGACGAAATATTGTGTTAGGGGTGAATTTTAATTTGTAAGCTTCTTGCTGTGGCAAAATAATAAAGCAAAACGCTATTTGAAAGAATAGCGCTTTGCTTTTAGTTTAGTCTTTTTAGGAAATCATTATTACCAGATTTTAACTCTTTTTTCAGGAGCTAAATACAAGGAATCGGAAGGTTTTATATTGAAGGCGGTATAAAATTCAGGAATGTTTCTTACCACTCCATTAATTCTGAATTTTTGCGGAGAATGTGGGTCATTAGCCACTTTCGTTCTCAATATTTCTTCACGATTTTTACATAGCCAAATTTGTCCCCAACCAATAAAAACCCTTTGCTCTCCGGTAAATCCATCTAAAACAGGAGATTTTTTGTTGTTTAGGCTCATTTTGTAGGCTTTTAAAGCAATTGATAGGCCTCCTAAATCTCCTATGTTCTCGCCTTGAGTAAATTCTCCATTCACATTCAGGTCAGAAAATACTTTAAACTTATTGTATTGTGCTACTAAAGCACTTGTTCTTTGTTTGAAAGAATTTAAATCTTTTTGTGTCCACCAGTTGCGCATCATGCCGTCACCATCGAAGGTACTTCCTTGGTCATCAAAACCATGTCCTATTTCATGTCCAATTGTAGCGCCGATTCCGCCATAGTTTACGGCATCTTCCACTGACATGTCAAAGAAAGGAGGTTGTAAAATGGCTGCAGGAAATACAATTTCATTAAGCAATGCTTCGTAATATGCATTTACAGTTTGTGGAGTCATATTCCACTCCGTTTTATCAATAGGTTTCCCCAGTTTGTTTATTTGTCTGTTGTATTCAAAGATGTTGGCTCTTTGTATATTACCACAGAGGTCTCCTTTAATGACTTTTAAAGTAGAATAATCTCTCCATTTGTCTGGATATCCAATTTTTAAAGTGAATTTAGATAATTTTTCTAAAGCCTGTTTTTTTGTTTTAGGACTCATCCAGTTTAAGTTTTGGATACTTTCTTCATATGCTTTAAGAAGATTTTTAACAATTATTGTCATATGTTCTTTGGCTTCAGGGGAGAAGTTCTTTTCAATATATACTTTGCCTACAATTTCGCCAAGATTTTGGTTTACATTATCAACGCCTCTTCTCCATAACGGTACTTGTTTTTCTACACCGGAAAGAGTTTTACCGTAAAAGTCAAAATTTTCGTCAGCTAAAGCAATGTTTAAGGATTTAGCATTACCGTGAATGACACTCCATTTTAAATATGCTTTCCAAGTTTCCAATGGGGTTATTTTTATGATGCTGTTGAGCGATTTAATGTAGTCTACTTGTGTAACTATAATGGTTTTTTGGTTAGTGATGTTTGCGTTTTTTAACATTGAGGTCCAGTCAAAATCAGGCATCAGTTGGTTTAAATCTTTTATATTGTACTTGTTATAAAGTTTGACGAGATTTCGAGTTTGTTCTTTTTTCATATGTTTCGAAGCCAAAGCGGTTTCTAAAGTCATGATTTTTGAAGCAAGTACAGTGGCGTTTTTTACACCACCCAGATGAAGCATTCTTTCAATATGACTTAGGTATTTCTTGCGTATTTCCTCTGATTTTCGATCTTTAAGGAAATAATATTCTCTTTCGGGTAAGCCTATGCCACTCTGCCAAGTATTCAGTATATATTGAGTTGGTTTTTTAAAGTCTTTATCAACTCCCACTATAAAAGGGATTTGGTTGCCTGATTTATTGGCATAACCAAAATATGCAGCTAAATCACTATAGTTGGCAATGGCATCTATTTTTTTGAATTCAGAAACCAATGGTGTAATTCCTTTTTGGTCTCTTGTCTTGGTATTCATGAAGGCTTCGTAAAAGTCTCCAATTTTTTGTTCATCTGAACCATTAGCAAAATTGCCTTTTGAGGAATTTTCGATAATATTTTTTATGTCTTCTTGCGTTTTATTATTAAGGATTACAAGTGCGCCGTAAGAAGCTTTTTCAGCAGGTATTTGAGTTTTTTTTATCCAACTTCCGTTGACATAGGCTTCAAAATTATCACCTGGTTTTACCAAAGTATCCATGTTTTTTAGAATAACTCCAGAAAGTAACGCTGTTTTTTTGTCACAGGCTAGAAGCAATAATAATGTTGCCAATAGAAACGAAAATTTGATTTTCATAATTATCATATTTATATTACCAAATGTAACTAAAAACGAGATGGTTTTGATTTATTTCGTTAATAGTTTTGATTTAAAATCAGCTGTAATTCAGTGTTTTATAAAATGAGGGACTGTGTTGTAATTGTAATACAAATCTTCTTCTAAAGAAAGTTAGAATTAAGGCTTTTTCTTTCCATAGGGACGCGAACTATTTTTCTATTTTTGTAAGAGCTTAAAGCAGAATCTAAATGAAAAAAACTTTTTTAATAATGGCTGTGACAAGTACAATAGTTTCTTTTGGACAGGAACAAAAAACAACAAAAATGAAATACCCCCATACTAATAAAGGAAATGTAGTCGATGATTATTTTGGAACCAAAGTAAATGATCCGTACCGTTGGCTGGAAGACGATCGTTCGGCAGAAACTGCTGCCTGGGTAAAGGCGGAAAATAAAGTAACGAATGCTTATCTGGATCAGATTCCATTTCGAAATCAACTAAAAGAAAAACTAGAGAAACTGTGGAATTATGAAAAAACGGGAGTGCCTTTTATAGAAGCTGATTTTACCTATTATTTCAAAAATAATGGTTTGCAAAATCAGTCGGTTTTGTGTCGAAAAGATGCCGCGGGCAAAGAAACCGTTTTTCTTGATCCGAATACTTTTTCTAAGGATGGAACGACATCGTTAGGAGAATTAGCCTTTTCTAAAGATGGTTCAAAATTCGCCTATTCCATTTCTGAAGGTGGTAGCGATTGGCGAAAAGTCATCATTATTGATGCTTTGACTAAGGAAGTTTTAGGAGATACTTTGGTGGATGTTAAATTCAGCGGTTTGTCCTGGAAAGGAAATGAAGGATTTTATTATTCGAGTTACGAAAAACCCAAAGGCAGCGAATTATCCGCTAAAACCGATCAGCATAAATTGTATTTCCACAAACTGGGAACAACGCAAAAAGAAGATAAAATCATCTTTGGCGAAGACCAAAAACGTCGCTATGTTGGTGGAAGTGTGACCGAAGACGATCGTTATTTGGTTATTACAGCCGCAACTTCTACTTATGGAAATGAGTTGTACATTCAGGATTTGTCAACGCCCGAAAATCCTATTGTGACTATTGTTTCCGATTTTAATAGCGTCAATACTGTTATCGATAATGAGGGAACGAAGTTGTTGATTGTAACCGATAGAAATGCGCCCAACAAACGAATTGTAACCGTAGATGTTACTAATCCAAAACCAGAAAACTGGAAAGATCTAATTGCCGAAACGACTCAGGTTTTAGAGCCAGCCACTTGCAGCGGATACATTTTTGCAAATTATATGAAAGATGCAGTTTCGGTGGTGAAACAATATGATTATTCAGGAAAATTATTGCGCGAAATTCAGCTTCCGGGATTGGGCTCGGCCGAGGGATTTAGTGGAAAGAAAAAAGATAAAACGGTGTATTTTGCGTTTACCAATTATATTACGCCAGCAACTATTTGTGTTTTAGAACCGCATTCGGGCAAATCGAGGGTGTATCAAAAATCAAAAGCCGAATTTAAAACAGAAGAGTACGAATCCAAACAAATATTTTACACTTCGAAAGACGGAACCCGAATTCCGATGCTCATTACCCATAAAAAAGGATTGAAATTAGACGGCAAAAATCCAACGATTTTATATGGTTACGGCGGATTCAATATCAGTTTGACGCCAAATTTCAGTATTGCTAATGCCGTTTGGATGGAAAACGGAGGCATATTTGCCGTGCCTAATTTACGTGGCGGTGGCGAATATGGAAAAGAATGGCACGATGCGGGAACGCAGCTGCGTAAGCAAAATGTATTTGACGATTTTATTGCCGCAGCCGAATACCTAATTGCCGAAAAATATACGTCTTCTAATTTTCTGGCCATCCGCGGAGGTTCTAATGGCGGTTTGCTGGTAGGAGCAGTAATGACGCAGCTTCCTCATTTGGCTCAGGTGGCTTTGCCCGCTGTTGGCGTTTTGGATATGTTGCGTTACCATACTTTTACCGCAGGAGCCGGCTGGGCTTACGATTATGGAACCGCTCAGGATAGCAAAGAAATGTTTGAATATCTTAAAGCCTATTCGCCATTGCATACTATTAAAAACGGAGTGCAATATCCCGCAACACTTGTTACCACGGGCGATCATGACGATAGAGTAGTGCCGGCACACAGTTTTAAATTCGCCGCCGAATTGCAATCCAAACAATCCGGAAACAATCCTGTTTTAATTCGTATCGATGTCAAAGCCGGTCACGGTGCGGGAAAATCAGTCGCGGCAAGCATACAGGAAAATGTCGATATTCAGGCTTTTACGTTGTTCAACATGGGAATTACCCAATTACCAAAATAATTTTCAGGAGCAGAACAAAGCCGTTTTTCAACGGCGTCTCATCCCGCTTTCCGTTATATCTCTTGTTCCGCAAGCTCCACAAGAGGATGCCGCTTCAATCGGGGCTAGTTAGGAAGAACTATTTCCATAACAATATTTTACACCGTCAGTCGAGAGATTGCTTTCAGCCAGTTCGGCTAAAGCCTCGAGTGACGGTTTTTTTTGTTTTATCACAATCCCTACCCACAGACTTGTCAAGGAAGATAAGGCTGGGATTGCTTTGTGGTGTTTTTTGTCGAATTATATTGTTTTTTGTTTTCAAAAGAACTTCTACAATTTAATTTACCCATAATCTCTACCCGCAAACTTGTCATCCTGAAGAATGAGGGATCTTCAGAAGTTGAGTCACGTACTGTGTGTAGTCACTTTGTAGAAATACTAACGGAGTTCCTTCCTTCGTCAGGAAGACAAACAGGGTGTTGATGCTTTGTGTGTATGGTTTTGTATCGTAATCTACTTCCGCAAACTTGTCATCCCGAGGGACGAGGGATCTTCATAAGTTGAGTCACGTACTCTTTTGTCACTTTGTGGAAATACTAACAGCGTTCCTTCCTTCGTCAGGAAGACAAACAGGGTGTTGATGCTTTGTGTGTATGGTTTTGTATCGTAATCTACTTCCGCAAACTTGTCATCCCGAAGAATGAGGGATCTTCACAAGTAACTCCGATTAGTGATTACGCCTATTCTCTATTGAAACAAATCATTCAAGAAATTCAAATCGGGATTAATTGTTTTAATCAAATCCAATTTCTTTTCTCTTCGCCAGCCTTTAATTTCTTTTTCTCGGGCGATTGCTTCCTGAATCCAAGTGAATTTCTCGTAGTACAGTAAATAGTGCACTTGATAACGAGAGGCAAAAGTGGGATTGTTATATTCGATGTTGTCGCGGTGTTGTTGCAAACGGATTTTTAAATTATTGGTCACACCAGTATATAAAACGGTTTTCGCTTTATTGGTAATGATGTAAATGTAATAAGTATGATAGCCTTCGAGTACTTGCATGAAACTAAAATACAGAATTTTAAGACGTAAAAAGTATATTTTTTTCTTCTTTTGATTGTATTTGAATTTTTTTCCGCATAAATTATAATCATAATGTTTTACTAATGCGTTCGTTTTTTGGTTTGCTGTTGGTTAATTTAGGGAAATAATTATAAATAAAGCAGACTATGAAAATCCAATTTAATACAGACAAAAACGTAGAAGGTCACGAGAGAGCAGAAGCTTATTTTTCTACAGAATTAGAAGCCGCTTTAGCGCGTTTTGAAGAAAAAATTACCCGTATTGAAGTGCATGTAGGGGATGAGAACAGTGCGAAATTTGGAGTTAATGACAAGCGTTGTTTAATTGAAGTGCGTCCTGCAAAATTGCAACCTATTGTAGTGACAGAACATGCCGATAGTGTAGAGAAAGCATTTAGAGGTGCGCTGGATAAAATCAAGAAAACCCTGGCTACTACGTTTGAAAAACAAAAAGCCTTTTAAATAAATTCCGTTAAGGGTTAAATACAAAAGAGAGTTACTTTTTAAACAGTAACTGTCTTTTTTTATGCTGAAATTTTAGTAAAGTTTATTGCTCAAATAATAAAGCAGCAAGTATTTCGTCTCTTTTGTAAATGTCATTATAAAAATGAATCGTTCCATCGTTGTCTACCCAGGCGGTGAAATAACCTATGTAAACTGGAATCCGGTTTTTTAGCGTGTACCAGTTTTCTTTGCCACTATTCATGGCTGAATCAATTTTTTCGGCAGTCCATTTTGGGTCGTTTTTCAGGATTTCAATGGCCAGTTCTTTGGGTTTGGCCACACGAATACAACCGTGGCTAAACGCTCTGTTTTCTCTTTCAAACAGACTTTTAGAAGGCGTGTCGTGAAGGTAAATGTCATTCGAATTTGGAAATAAAAACTTGATTAATCCAAGCGAATTTTTAGGTCCCGGTTTTTGTCTGACTGTATTTTCAAACCATTCCATGTCGTGTTCGGCTAAATAATTTGGGTTTTTAGCAATGTCTGGAAGAATTTCTTTTTTTAGAATACTCGTAGGCACATTCCAGTACGGACTAAAGACAATGTATTTCATAGGAGCACTAAAAATAACGGTTTTGTTCATGGTTTTACCTACCACCACTTTAGAGCGCAAGACTACTTCCTGATTCTTGAAATACGATAACTGGAAAGAAGGAATGTTGATGGCAATTAATTCTTTCGCCTTTGGAATATCACTGGAAACCCATCGGCAGCGTTCCATGTTGATTATGATGGTTTTGATGCGTTGGCTAATAGGAACGTTTAAATCCTGGATCAGTTCTTTTGAAATAATGCTACTTGGAAGAAAGCCTCTTCTAAGTTTGTAATTTAAAACGGCCTTTGACAATTTCTTGTCATAAAAAGGACTTTCTGAATTTGTTTTGAGATCTTCAGAAAGAAATAATCGCTTTCTAATTTCGGCAATGGTTTTAGCACTGTCGCCTATTTTATAAGAAGTAACGGCGGTGTCAATACTAATGGTATTCCATCCGCCTTGTTTCTCCATTTGGCGGTATTTTTGAAGTGCTTTTTTGAGCAGAAAATATTGGCTAATTAGGTTTTTCTCTTCTTTGTTGATTAAAGATGGATTGCTTAAAAGCGAATCTAAATAACTAATGTAGGATTGTTTTTTTCGAGGAATATACCATTCTATTTTTGTTGATTTTTTAGCATCTAAGCCATGGTACACATTCATGGCATAAAAAAAGTACAAGGATGAATTTAAGAGTTCGGTTTCAATATTTGGTTTTAGATTGTTTTCGGAACTGCTGTAAAGTGCTACTAATTTGTCTTTGTACGGAACTTTGATTTGGATTCCTTCTTCGTCCAGATTGTTGATTTTATCATATAAAAGACTTGCAAATTCATTCATGCCGTTTTTGTCAAACCAAACATAATGGTATTGGTGTTTTTGGTACAGTTTCTTTACATCTGCCTGATATTTTTTTAACAGAGGATAGGTTTCGAAAAAAGAATCAACGGCAGTGCTGTCAAAAATGGTTGTGTCTTTTTCAATTGTATCAGAAGCAAGAGCGTTTAGAGCATTTACATCATTTTTTTTACAAGAGAAAAGGGAGCTTAAAGTGAGTAGGCTAATAATAGAAAAAATGAAAAATATTTTCTTCATACGGGAGTTTTTTGGGTTTACAGATTGTGCTGCGTTTATTTCTGAAATTCAAATCTAATGGTGTGAAATAAAGCAAAATGACAATCTTTGATTTATGAAAAATTACAACTTTTTTTTCGATTTTTGGAATTTAGAGTGTTTTTTGTTTGATTTTTTTGGATTGCGGAAAGTATTTTTCTCATTGAAAGGATTGAAAATCTTTAAAATTGATAATTTTTTTAAACAAAATTGTCTTTGGTGTGTTAAAATAAGGTTATTTGTTATGAACTTGTTTATTTTAGGGGTGTGGATGTTAGAAATGTAAATTATTTTTAAATTTGCCCCCAAAATTAATGGGTTAAAGTAAGAAAGTATGAAAATAGAGAAACGTTGGATCATTTCTTTTGTTATTATTAGTATTGTTTGTATTTCCGGACTTTTTTGGGAGGCACCTTTAGAATCTAAAGCTGTTCATTCTCAATTTGGAACTGCAGATCAAATTGTACCCGCTGATGTTGCGTGGATGCTTACTTCTTGCTGTTTGGTGCTAATTATGACACCAGGATTAGCCTTTTTTTATGGAGGAATGGTAGGAAAGAAAAACGTAATTTCTACGATGTTGCAGAGTTTTATCTGTATGGGTGTGGTTACCTTGATTTGGGTTGTAGTTGGATTTAGTCTGGCTTTTGGAGAACCTATGGGAATTCATATTGGAGATGGTTTTTATAGTTTTGTTGGTGATCCTACTACCTTTACTTTTATGGATTTTGTTGGGGTTTTACCTCATAAAGAAATTGCAAAAACAGTTCCGTTTATGCTTTTTGCTTTGTTTCAAATGAAATTTGCCGTTATTGCTCCGGCTATAATTACAGGTTCATTTGCGGAGCGTGTTCGTTTTATTTCGTATTTACTTTTTATCTGTTTGTTCAGCATATTTATTTATTCTCCTTTGTGTCATGCGGTTTGGTATCCAACAGGGATTTTAGGTTCTTTCTTTGGAGTTAAGGATTTTGCAGGAGGAACGGTAGTACACATGAGTGCCGGATTTGCGGCATTAGCAGGTGTTATTGTTTTAGGAAAGAGAAAAAACAGCAATCATGTACCAACGAATATTCCGTTTGTTTTATTAGGAACAGGAATGCTTTGGTTTGGATGGATTGGTTTTAATGCCGGTTCTTCTATGGAAGCTAATGGTGTTGCTGCAATGGCTTTTGGAACAACTACTACATCTTCGGCAGCTGCAATGTTGACTTGGATCTTTTTTGACAGAATTAATGGTCGAAAAGTTTCTGCTCTTGGAGCCTGTATTGGTGCTGTGGTAGGATTGGTAGCTATTACACCTGCGGCTGGTTATGTAACGGTTCCGGAAAGTATGTTTTTTGGTTTCGTTGCAGCTTTAGTGTCTAATAATGTAGTGTATTCTAAATATTTAAAAGGAATTGATGATACTTTAGACGTTTTTGCCTGTCATGGTGTAGGTGGAATTATGGGAATGATTTTGACGGCTATTTTTGCTCATGGAGAAGACGCCAGTTTGTTACACGGAGGTTGGAGTGTTTTTGGACACCACATGACGGCATTGCTATTAGTTTCTATCTATACTTTTTTTGGAGCTTATTTGTTGTTTAAAATCACAAATAGAATCATTCCAATGCGTGTTTCGGAAGAATCAGAAATTATGGGATTGGATTTATCACAACATGACGAAACACTATTCCCTATTGAATGTGCCGATGAGGTGTTTTAAATCTGAAATCTAAAGGCCATCTTTTATTTTGCAAAAGGGTGCTCTAGGTCTTAATATATTTGCTTAATTTTGCGCAAATATTTAAAAAACAGTGGGAAGTAAAAATAAATTAAAAAGATTCAAGGAGAACGAAACATTCAATAACGTTTTTCAACCAACAAGAGAAGAAGTAGTAGGTAATTTGTTTCCTTTGAGAGGAAAATGGAATACTGATTTTTTCAAAAATGACAATCCTTTAGTATTGGAGTTAGGTTGTGGAAAAGGAGAATATTCAGTAGGTTTAGCCGAAAGATATCCTGATAAAAACTTTGTTGGAATTGATATCAAAGGAGCTCGTTTTTGGCGAGGTGCTAAAACGGCTGTCGAGACGGGTTTGCACAATGTAGCCTTTATTCGCACTCAAATCGAATTGATTAATCATATTTTTGCTGAAAACGAAGTGGATGAAATTTGGATTACTTTTCCAGATCCTCAAATAAAATACAAGCGTACTAAACACCGAATGACCAATTCAGAGTTTTTACAATTGTATAAAAAAATCCTCAAAAAAGACGGTGTTGTTAATCTTAAAACCGATAGTGAATTTATGCACGGTTATACATTAGGATTGCTTCATGGTGAAGGGCATGAGGTTTTATATGCCAATCATAATGTTTATGTAAATGAAGGAAGTCCTGAAGAAGTGACTGCTTTTCAAACTTTTTACGAAAAACAATATTTAGAAATTAACAAAGCAATCACCTATATTCGTTTTAAAATTAAAGATTAATTGCGCTGATTTTAGAACATTTTCGGGTATTTCTATAAGATAATAGGCCTATGAATTTAATTATATCCTTGTTTTCTGGTTTTATTTCGGCTTTTATAGGAATCACTCCTCCTGGTTTGTTAAACATGACCGCTGCTAAGGTGAGTTTGAAAGAAGGAAGGCGAAATGCTTTTTGGTTTGTTTTAGGTGCTGTAGTGGTTATTTTTATTCAGGTGTATCTGGCTGTTTTGTTTGCCCGAATTATTAATGCCCGCCCGGATATTATTTTATTATTACGCGAAGTAGGATTTGGCATCTTTGGTATTTTGACTGTGTATTTTTTATGGATTGCAAAACAGCCTAAAATCAAGCAGCCAAAGATTAAAAAGCAGAGTAAAAAGAAGCGTTTTTTTCTGGGAATGTTGCTGTCTGCTCTGAATTTTTTTCCTATTCCGTACTATGTTTTTGTGAGTGTTTCATTGTATTCCTATACTGTCTTTTCTTTTGATGTTACTTCGGTTTTTACCTTTGTTAGTGGAGCGGTTTTAGGTTCTGTTCTTGTTTTTTATTTTTATATTGCCTTTTTTCAGAAAATTGAAAAAAAGGCCGACTATCTTCTTCGAAATATGAATAAGATAATTGGTGGTATTACAGGATTGGTTGCAGTAATCACTTTAGTCAATATTTTAGAGCATTATTTAAAATAGTTGTTTTTAGGAATTTACGTATTTAAAATGACATAAATAATTATCCTATTGTCGGTTTTTGGAGCTATGTGTCAAATGTTTTTTTCTGGTTGGAAAAAAAGTTGGATTATTGCATGTCTTTATTTTTTATCTCAATAATTTATAGCCGATTATGTTTTTAAGTATTGTGTTTTTTATAACGGGCTTGTTAGGTTTCCTGACGTTTACTGTTATGATTACTCAATATAAAACGAACAGGAAAGTTAATTTTTATTTTTTATTTTTACTTCTTTTTACTTCTGTACGGTTTTTTTTTCATGGTGTAGAGGTTCTGGTTTCTTTCTCGATTGATAAAACAGTAGTTTTGATTTTACGCTCTTTTGGCTGTGCTGTCTTTCCTTGTGTTTATTTGTATTTTAGAAATTTAGTCATTGATAAAAAAGATTTCGGATTAGGAGATTTGCGTTTTTTTATAGTCCCGGTTTTATTTGGTTTTGCCAATCTTCTGAGCCATGAATACACTGCTTTTTTGCATGTTTACTTTTATTTTTTGTTCTCAGGAATTTCGTTGTTTTATTTACTTCTGGCTTATTTCGAATTAAAAAATAAAGTATGGTTTAATAATTCTCAAATGAGTATTGTTGATGATCAAAAAATACTCATTCGAAATTGGACCATCTTTTTCTTCGCTGTTTGTGTCTTATCGATATTTCGATTGTTGTTTACACTTTTTCTGGATATTTGGGTTGCCGGTTATTCTGATGGTACAACTTATTTGTGGGTAACCGCAATTATAAGCTGTGTTTTATTTTTTAAGGTTTTGTTTACTCCTAATGTGCTTCATAGTTATCCTGTGAGGGCGTATAATTTGAAAAGTAAGGAATGCTATGATTTTGTTTTTGATGATTTTTGGATTTTGTCTAATGAAGCAGTAATACATAATTGGGAGGATTTGAGGTTAAAAGCCAGGGTAGAGCTGAATTTGTTGAATTATATCCATGAAGTTGAATGGATGGCTTTGAAACGATTGTGTTTTAGAGAGCCATCAGTTTCTTTAGGTGATTTTGCAATTAAATTAGGTATTCCAAAGAGTCATTTGATTTATCTTTTTAAATATCATGCTATTGTAAGTTTTGTTGAATTCAAAAAAGCAGTCCAAATTTATGATTCTATTGGTTTGATTGAAGAGGGGTATTTGCAATCCAAAACCTTAAAATCCTTATCTAAGAAAACAGGTTTTTCTTCTTATAATCCGTTTTTGGAGAGTTTTAAAGAGGTGACAGGAGTAGTTCCGCAGGAATATGAAAAAATGATGAAATGATTATGATGGATTCCAATAACACTAATTTTTTTGAGAGGGTTTACGAGGTAGCTAAGCAAATTCCTTATGGTAGAGTGACTTCTTATGGTGCTATAGCTAAATTTCTTGGTGCCGCCCGTTCTGCGCGAATGGTTGGCTGGGCTATGAATGCATCGCATACAATGGAAGATGTTCCTGCGCATCGGGTGGTGAATAGAAAAGGCTTGCTTACGGGTAAATTTCATTTTGACGGAACCAATTTGATGCAGCAATTATTAGAAAACGAAGGCATAAAAGTAGTCGATAATCAAATTGTTGATTTCGATAAATATTTTTGGGATCCGGCAAAAAGAGATTAGCTATTTTGGATTATAAAAATCACAGTTAAGTGCTTTATAGTTAGAACTAATTTCACCATTAATAAATACAATTTAAAAACTTTATAATAAGAACTTAATCCGTTATCTTTGCAATCTCAAATCAGTTTAAATAAAAATATTGTTTTGACTGAGATTAGCAATTGAAAAACAGTAAACTTAGTAATGAAATTAGATAGAAAAGAAATTCTGAAAGCCTTAGAGACAATTACTATTGCAGGAGAAGGAAAAAATATGGTAGAAAGTGGAGCTGTTACCAATGTAATCACTTTTGGAGATGAGGTAGTGGTTGATTTGGTTTTGAATACGCCGGCAATGCATATTAAAAAACGTGCCGAAGACGATATTAAAAAAACAATCCACGACTTAGTTTCTGCCGAAGCCAAGATTAAAGTTAATATAAAAGTTGAAGTTCCGGAGAAAGCTGAAATTAAAGGAAAGTCAATTCCTGGAATTAAAAATATTATTGCTGTAGCTTCTGGAAAAGGAGGAGTAGGAAAGTCTACTGTTACGGCTAATTTAGCAGTAACATTAGCTAAAATGGGATTTAGTGTTGGTATTCTTGATGCTGATATTTACGGACCATCTATGCCAATTATGTTTGATGTAGAAAACGAGAAACCGGTTTCGATTCTTGTTGATGGAAAATCAAAAATGAAACCTATTGAGAGTTATGAGATAAAATTACTTTCAATTGGATTTTTTACTTCGCCAAGTCAAGCGGTAATCTGGAGAGGACCGATGGCTTCTAAGGCACTAAACCAAATGATTTTTGATGCCGATTGGGGAGAATTAGATTTTATGTTAATTGATTTACCTCCGGGAACAGGTGATATTCATTTGTCAATCATGCAATCACTTCCGGTTACCGGAGCAGTAGTGGTAAGTACGCCTCAGGCTGTGGCTTTGGCTGATGCCAAAAAAGGAGTTTCTATGTTCATGTCAGAAGCGATTAACGTACCGGTACTTGGAATTATCGAAAATATGGCTTACTTCACACCTGAAGAATTGCCTAACAATAAGTATTATATCTTTGGTCAGGAAGGAGCAAAAAATCTTGCAGAAGATTTAGGAGTGCCATTTTTAGGTGAAGTTCCAATTGTTCAATCTATTCGTGAAGCGGGAGATTATGGTCGTCCTGCGGCTATGCAAACAGGTTCAGTAATCGAAACTGTTTTTGAAAATATTACACGTAAAGTAGTTGAAGAAACGGTAAACAGAAATGAAAGTTTACCTGCTACCGAAGCAATAAAAATTACTACTATGGCTGGTTGTTCAGCAGTAAAAAAATAATTTAATAAAAGAAAATGACAACAGAAGAATTAACAATTGAAGTTCAAAAAGCACTTGCTGAAATTAGACCTTTTTTAGAGTCTGATGGTGGTGATATTACTCTTGTTTCTATTGAAGATGATAAGCATGTAAAAGTGCGTCTTGAAGGAGCTTGTACTAATTGTAGTGTGAACCAAATGACACTTAAAGCTGGTGTTGAGACAACTATTAAAAAGTTTGCTCCGCAAATAGAAACTGTTGTGAATATTCTATAGATAATCAATTCGTTTGTCTGGTATTATTATTTACTAAAACTGTTATATTCTTAAATCAATCAATTCCAAATAGTAAAAAATGGATGTATTAATAAAAATTAAAGATAGAGAAGGCGTTATTCATGAATTGCAAGCCCCTACAGATATGGCTATGAATATCATGGAACTTTGTAAAGCATATGAATTACCTGTTGAGGGTACATGCGGAGGAATGGCTATGTGTGCTTCTTGTCAATGTTATGTGTTAAATGATGTAGGCTTGCCAGAAATGGGAGAAGATGAAGAAGCAATGCTTTCTGAAGCTTTTTATGTGAAGTCGAATAGTCGTTTGGGTTGCCAAATTCCAATCACCGTTGACTTAGAAGGTTTAGAATTAGAATTAGCTCCTGAGAGTTAATATCTCGTTTGAAATAATATTAAAAGCGGCTGTTTTTCGATTAGAAAAACAGCCGCTTTTAGTTTTTTAATATAGCAACTGCTTTCGGAAGCAGGCGTTGTACAAATAAGGCATAAGCATCTGTTGCTGGATGCAGGCCATCACTGGCAACTAAACTGGTGTTGCTTAGTCCTTGGCGTGTTATATCGGTAATGTTGATGTAGCTAATTGCATTTGCTTCGCAATAGGATTTTGCAAAGGCATTATAACGGTCAATTTCGGTTGAAATTGTAGCTGGATTGCTAGAGCCTTGTCCGAAAGGCGTATAAGCGTAATCTGGTATAGAAACTACAATCAATTTATTTTTATCGCCTTTGGCAAGACTAATCGCTTTGGCAACTAATTCAGGAAATTCTTTTTCGTATAACGAAAAGGATTTGTTTTGATATTGATTGTTAACGCCTATTAATAATGTTACTAAATCGTATTTAGCGCTTGGGTTTTTGGTTTCAATTGCCGAAATCAAATTAGTTGTTGTCCAGCCTGTTTGAGCAATTATTTCCAGAGAAAAATTATTTTGCTCATTTAAATTTTTTAAAGCTTTCTTAAGTTGTTCAGGAAACCGGCAGCTTTCGCATACGCTTTCGCCAATGGTGTAGCTGTCGCCAAGAGCCAAATAGTTAATGATTCCTGGTTTGCTAGGAAGTTGTAGTGAAGAATCTGTTGATGGTGGCTTTATTTCAGATTGCATAATTGGATCTTCGCTGCTACAGCTTGTGGTTATAACAAAGGTAAAAAACGTAACTAGTATTTTTATTGTTGTTCTCATTATTATGAAATTAAGGTTTTCCTTTTTCTAATAATAGTTACGTTTTTTATCTAATCTTGGATTGAAATTTAAGCCATCTCAACCTTCATTGTGATAATTTCTTCGATAGCATCCCAAAGTTCAATTCTTTTTTCGAGTGCTAAAATGGATATTTCTTTTACTTCGGCCCATTTGTGAGCGTCGTCTTCACAAAGTTCATTGATCATTTGCATAGCCATTGGACCATGTTCGTCGGCATCTAATTCGATATGTCTTTCGAAATAATAAATCAATTTACTTAAATCCGTTTCCGGGAATTGCTCTTGGAAATTTTTTAGAATAGCATGAAACATACTCGGAATTAAATCTTCTCTTCCAAAAGTAAATGCCGCAGCAATTTCATGCGGTTTTCCTTCTTCGATTACCCGGAAAGTAAAATCCAGGAATGCTTTAATATTGGGGTGTAAGTCGCTCTTTCTTATAGCGACAAATATGTTTTGTAAAGATTGAATTTCAGATAAGAAAATGTTGATTTTGCTGGTGTCAGCTCCACAGGCTTCCATCGCCTCGATGTACATTTCGTAATGACTTTGATGTCTGCCATCAAGTGTTAAATCGGTTTCTTCAGCAAGAACAATTTCGTTTATTAAATATCTTGTTTCTGGGTTTGTGGTGGCAAACCAAGGCGTAGTGGTACAAGTTAATCTTGATTGTAAGGCTTTTAATAAAGACATAAAGTCCCAAACGGCATACACGTGATTTTCTAAGAAGATATGTAAGTCTTCTATAGTTTTTACTTTGCTGTAAAGTGGGTGCTGTAACAGCGTGCTTTTTTGAGCTTTAATGCTGTTGTTGATATGTTGAGTGTTCATTGTAAAATAATTTGACGTAAAGATAAAAAAGCTAACATTTTTCAAGAGAATTTGATATCAATTTTATCAATACTTTAATAAGTATTCCTTTTTTTAAATTCTAAAACTCTTGTATTTATATTTACGAATTTACGGAGTATGTGGTTTTTGATTATTTTAGAAAAAAGAGATTATTTAAAAGCAGAAAGTCCGGTGACGTCCATTCCGGTAATCAATAAATGAATATCATGTGTGCCTTCATAAGTAATCACCGATTCGAGATTCATCATGTGACGCATAATTGAATAGTCTCCTGTAATTCCCATAGCTCCTAAAATTTGACGTGCTTCGCGAGCGATGGTAATGGCCATGTTTACATTGTTTCTTTTTGCCATCGAAATTTGTGCAGTGGTCGCTTTATTTTCGTTTTTTAAAACTCCTAATCTCCAAGTTAATAATTGAGCTTTGGTGATTTCGGTAATCATTTCGGCTAATTTTTTCTGTTGTAATTGCATACCTGCAATAGGCTTGTCAAATTGGACTCTCTCCTTGGCATAACGCAAAGCGGTGTCATAACAATCCATCGCAGCACCAATTGCTCCCCAGGCAATGCCATAACGCGCTGAATCCAAACAACCCAGCGGTGCGCTCAATCCGGATTTATTAGGTAATAAATTTTCTTTTGGAACTTTCACATTATCAAAAATCAATTCTCCTGTTGCTGATGCTCGAAGCGACCATTTGTTGTGGGTTTCAGGTGTTGAAAATCCTTCCATACCACGTTCTACAATCAATCCATGGATTCTTCCTTCTTCGTTTTTTGCCCACACTACCGCAATATCAGCAAATGGAGCGTTAGAAATCCACATCTTGGCTCCGTTCAATATATAATAATCTCCAGCGTCTTTGAAATTGGTGGTCATGCTTCCTGGGTCGGAACCATGATTGGGTTCGGTCAAGCCAAAACATCCCATGAATTCTCCAGTAGCTAATTTAGGAAGGTATTTTAATTTTTGTTCTTCGCTTCCGTATTTCCAAATAGGATACATCACCAAAGAAGATTGAACGGAAGCCGTAGAGCGAACACCAGAATCGCCTCGTTCTATTTCCTGCATAATCAAACCGTAAGAAATTTGATCCAAGCCTGCACCTCCATATTCTTGAGGGATATAAGGGCCGAAAGCACCAATATCAGCTAAACCTTTAATGATTTGCATTGGAAATTCCGCTTTTTGAGCATAGTCTTCAATAATGGGAGAAACTTCTCGTTTGACCCATTCGCGTGCGGCATCACGCACTAATTTATGCTCTTCCGTCAATAATTCGTCAACATTGTAATAATCTGGCGCTTGAAATAAGTCTGGTTTCATAATTTGAAAATTGAGGGTCTAACAAAGCTATGTAAAAAAATAAGAAGAAAGAAGATCTATTTTGAAGTTTAATATTTTGTAAATTATTGCTTTTGTAAGCTTGTTTTTTTTAGTAGAAGTTTACTCTTCAATGATTTCTAAAGATAGTTTTTCAACTTTTGTATTTAATATTTTAAAAAGTTTTTCTTTTGTGCCCTTTTGAAATTTACCATCTATTGCAACCCATTTGAGTTTATCGATATTTTTTAATAAAATATCCTCTTTGAAATGATAGACAAAATTATTATTTGCTTCTAAGGCAATTTGAAAGTTTTCTAGGCTTTCAAAATCAGAATTCATTAAAAAATCTAATGTTTGACCACTAATGATACCATTTGTACTTTCGGTATCATAATCGGTAATAAAAATTTCTTTAATATTTTTTAAAGAAATCTTGTTTACTAATTCGAAACTTCCGCATAAATCAAGCTTTTCAATAGACGGCATATTATTTAATACATTTGTTAAATTACCTAAATGTGGGTCATATTGCTCCTCATTAACTAATAAATAATCTATTCCATATTGAAATGATTTTAGTTTAGGGAATTTTACAGTAGATAAAAGTTCAGAAATTTTTGAATAATCTTTATATCCATATTTTGCATTGCTATGCTCAAAACCTAATGTTAAATGTTCTAAATTTTCATTTATTTTATTTTCAATTAAGTTTTTTAGAATATCGTAACTACCTTCTGCAAAATAAGAATAGAATCCTGTAATATTGGAAGGTATGGAATCAATAAAAGGAAGTGGATCATTATGGTGTGCCATTCCAAATATACAAGAGTTATTTCTCCATCCATTAAATTTTGAATCACTGCTTTTGTATAAACGTTTGTTTGAAGGATATTTTTCTAGAATTGTATTTTCCATTATTCTTTAGTTTCTGTATCTATTTGTTTTATAATATTTGGCATTCTATTATTTCCAAACATATTTTTGATTAAATCAGATGCTTTTAATAACTCAATCCCAATTGAAGTTATATACAAAGGTTTTTTGCTATTACCTCTAAATATATCGATTACATTTTTATTGTTATTATGAAAACTTGTTTTTGCAACTCCTATAATTGGAATGTTCTTGTCAAGACTTTCAAATAAATAAGCTCCTAATCCTTTTTTGTTATCATCGTTTAAAAAAACAAATCCGTCAATGATTATTAATTCGATTTCTTTTAAACTATAATCATTCAAAAATTCTGTAATACAAGGTAATTCTCTTTTGTAGAATTCTCCAGAAATATATTCGGTTACATTATTTACCGTTTTAGTAGAGATCTTTATAAGTTTTTCATCATTCCAATTTTCAAAAAAACCACCTACAACTTTTGCAGTATTTTTTTCATAGGAAACATCGATTATTAATTTCATCATTTTTTGATTTTCTCTCGGCAATCTGTTTGTACAAGTTGACTTGATAATTATTCAAATTTAAGAATTTATTTATAATTCTAAATGTATTTATCTAGAACAGATATTTTTTACATCTTCAAATAAAAATCCTTAGTCAACTCAATATATTCTGCAGTATAAATATGGCGTGCGGTTTCGATGATTAATTCATCAATAGGGAAATTGGAGGTTTCATTTCGACTAAAAGCCAAAAGACTGCGTTTGGTTTCGGAGGTGGGAGTTCCTTTTACGCGAGTAATTTTTAGGGGAAATAATTCGTATTCATTGGCCAAAGCCAAGAAGTTTTCTTCTTCTTTGAAAGGAATAATAACGGAGAAAATTCCGTTATCGGAAAGTAATAAATCGGCAGCTTCAATCAAATCTTCAAAAGGCATTGCATCTTGAAAACGTGCCAAATCGCGTTGGTCGTTACTGGATTTGTAATCTTCACTATAAAATGGCGGATTGGAAACAATTAAATCGTATTCGTCTTCGGGTTCTTCGACAAATTCGTCCAAGCCAGCGTGAAAGCAAAACAAACGGTCGTTCCAAGGGGAATTTTCAAAATTATCTGTTGCTTGTTCGTAAGCATCTTCGTCAATTTCTAAAGCATCGATTTGTTCTGCGGAACTTCTTTGCGCTAGCATTAACGCAATAATTCCAGTTCCGGTTCCAATGTCTAAAATGCTGAAAGGATTGTTTTCAAGAGGAGTCCAAGCACCCAATAAAACACCATCAGTGCCAACTTTCATTGCCGTACGGTCTTGTGCTATAGAGAATTGCTTAAATGAAAACATAAGGTAAAATTCCAATTTTTTTAAATTCCAAATTCCAATAACTGAAGGAAATTCCAATACTAAAAATTCCAAATTCCAACTAAGGGAGGAATTCCAAATTTAAAAGGTATAATTCTTCTAATTGATTTGAATTCCAAAATTAGATTAAAATATTTGAATTCCCATTCCTAAACATTGGAATTTGGAATTTCAATTTTGGAATTTCTAATTATGACTTTGTTGTCTTTGTTATTATAGCTGAAAGTATTTTTCTTAATTCTTCGACTTCAAACAATAAAGCTTCTGAATTTTCTTTTAATTCTGGGTTTAATTCTTGCAATAAACGAAGCCAATATTTGGATTCTTTAGCTTCCTTTCTGGCGATTTTTAAACGAAAAGACAAATCTTTTTCTCCTAGTTTTTCGTTTGCTTCAATGTAATTAGCTCCAACTGAACCAGAGGATCTTACTAGTTGCTTTCCATCTTCAATATTTGAAATTGTTTTTGGCAGCTTTTGAATATAGATTCTACATTCTTTAGCAAATAAAAAAGTTCTTTCTTCTAAGTCAAATGGTTTTTCCATAAAGTGTTAAATCTCAATTTTCAATCTAAACCCAAATATAATCAATTAACATAATTTTTATTACGATTTTTGGAATTTGGAATTTAAAAAATTGGAATTTCTTCTTTCTGTTTGGAATTTGGAATTTCTTTTTTTGGAATTTCCCTTAAAGGTACATCTCAATCAAACCCTCAGGTAAATCCATGATGATTTTTTTGTTTTCGCGATCCACTTTAACTAAGAAATGATCAATCATTGGAATAAGAATTTCTGCTCCGTCTTTGAGAACTTCAAATAAAGGTTGAGCAGTGGTGTCGTTGACAGATTGGATTTCTCCAACAAATCCCAAACGTTTGTCTTCTACTTCGAAACCAATTACTTCGTGGAAGTAGAATTTATTACCAGAAAGTTTTGGTAATAGTTGCAAAGGAAGATAAATGTCGCTACCTATAAGAGTATCGGCATCAGCTTCGGTGTTTATATCTTCAAAATGAACTCTTAGAAAGTCATTTTTGTGTATTGAACTGTTTTCAATAAAAAAAGGAACCAAGTGTTTGTTGCGTTCAACAAACACTGATTCCAAGTTTTCGTATAACTCAGGTTCGTCCGTATCTAAATAGATCAGAACTTCTCCTTTAAAACTAAATTTTTTGGCGATCTTGCCTAAATAGAAACAATCTTCTTTACGCATTTTCGCTTCTAAATTATGCTTGAGCTTCTTCGTTGTTTTCTTCAGTAGCAGCTTCTTCAGCAGCAACTTCAGTTTCTTCTTCTACAGCAGGAGTTGCAGCAGCAATAGCATCAGCTTCAGCTTGTGCAGCAGCAGCGATACGTTTTGCGTTTACTTCTTGTTCTGCTTTTAAAGCTTTAGCTCTGGCATCAGCTTGCGCTTTTGATAAACCGTCTTTTTTAGCATCAACTTTTCCAGCTTTAGCTTCTAACCATGCAGTTAATTTAGCATCAGCTTGATCTTGAGTTAAGGCACCTTTACGAACTCCTCCATCAAGGTGGTGTTTCAATAAAGCTCCTTTGTAAGAAAGAATTGCTTTAGCAGTATCAGTTGGTTGTGCACCATTGTGCAACCATTTTACAGCGCTATCCAAGTTTAATTCGATAGTTGCAGGGTTTGTGTTTGGATTGTAAGTACCAATTTTTTCTAGGTATTTACCATCTCTTTTTGAGCGAGCATCTGCTGCTACAACCCAGTAAAACGGTTTTTGTTTTTTACCGTGTCTTTGTAATCTAATTTTTACTGACATAATCTTTAATGATTAAATTTTGAGGTACTCGACCTCGATTAATTAAGGCTGCAAAGATACATTAATTTTTCATATAGCAAATAGTATTTTAGTATTATGATACGTAATTGTTTAGCGGGTTATTTTCTTTCTTTTTTTGGCTTAATTCTGTTATTTTAGGTTTAATGTTCTATTTTTGTTTGTAAATCTGTAATATTTATGAAAAAGCATTTTTTGTTTTTGATTGTACTTTTTACTTTGTTTTCTTGTCAGGAAGATGTGAGGTTCAATAATCCTGCTTTTCAAGGAACGAAAGACAATGTTTTTTGGAGAGCTGTTCAGTCCATTGCTACGGTTAATTCAGGTGGTTCATTGGTAATAGAAGCTTATACTGCAACTGAAGTGGTTACTTTGAAGACCAATTCGGCTGCGGTGGGCACTTATTATATAGGTACAACTTCAACGAGTACGGCAACCTATGTCTTTAAAGATCCTTTAACCAAAGAAAGTATTACGTTTTCTTCTGGTTTTGGAGTTGGTGATGGTCAAATTGTAATTACGGAATATGATCAAGTGGGGAAGACTATTTCGGGTACATTCAAGTTTAATTTAGAGAATACTTTTGATAATCCTTTAGCAGGACCCACTTTGAATTTTCAATATGGAGTTTTTTATAAGGTTCCTGTTAAATAGTGTTTAATCAACCCATTTTATTGGGTTTCAAAATTTTTGCTATTCTTTATTAAAGTTTTTTATTTTATTTTTTAAATTATAATATAAATAAGCTTATTTATAGTGGGTTATAAAAAAATAAGATTACATTTGTCACAATTATTATAAATAAGTACATATGAATATTTTTGTTGGAAGCCTTCCATTTAGTATTGAGGAAGCAGATTTAAGAGAGTCTTTTGAGGCTTACGGAGCAGTTGATTCTGTTAAAATTATTACTGATAAATTTACTGGAAGAAGTAAAGGTTTCGGTTTTGTTGAGATGCCAGTTGATGCTGAAGCTCAAAAAGCAATTGATGAATTGAACGGAGCTACTGTTCAAGGACGTGCAATTGTTGTTAATAAATCTGAGCCAAAACCAGAAGGTGAAAGAAGAAGCTTTAACAATAACAGCCGTGGTGGAGATTCACGTGGTGGTTATGGTGGAGGAAACAGCCGTGGTGGAAATGACCGTGGTGGAAACAGAGGAGGATATTAATATTTTTTCTTTATATAAAAAAAGGGGACAATGTAAATTGTCCCCTTTTTTATTTCCTCACCCTCCGCCCTCTCCAAAGGAGAGGGAACTGAAAGTGAATTTTATTTTAGATGTTAGCAGCTAACCAGTCCCCAACTTCTTTAGTACCGTATGCTTTTCCTCCATCAGCTAAATCTTCAGTGACTATTCCAGCTTCCAATGCTTTGTTTACTGAATCTCTCATTGCTTTTCCTTCTTCCATCAATCCGAAGTTTTCAAACATCATAGCTGCAGATAAAACAGTAGCCATTGGGTTAGCAATGTTCAAACCAGTTGCTTGTGGGTATGAACCGTGAATAGGCTCAAACAAAGATACTTCAGCTCCCATAGAAGCAGATGGCATTAATCCCATAGATCCTGAAATTACAGAAGCTTCATCAGTTAAGATGTCTCCAAATAAGTTTTCAGTGATCAATACATCATAAGAATTAGGCCATTGAACTAAACGCATAGCAACTGCATCAACAAATTCGTAGCTAACAGTAACTTCTGGATAATCTTTTTCCATTGCTTGTACTGTTTCTCTCCACAAACGAGATGTTTCTAAAACGTTAGCTTTATCCACACAACATAATTTCTTAGAACGAGTCATTGCTAATTCGAAACCTTTTTTAGCTAAACGTTGTACTTCGGCTCTGGTATAAACACAGTTGTCAAAAGCAGTATCTCCGTTGTCTCTTCTTCCTTTTTCACCAAAGTAGATACCACCAGTTAATTCTCTTAAGAAAACTAAGTCAGTCCCTTCAATTCTTTCTCTTTTTAATGGAGATTTATCTAATAAAGATGGGAATGTAAAAGTTGGTCTTACGTTAGCAAATAAACCTAATGCTTTACGCATTTTTAACAAACCTTGTTCTGGTCTTACAGGAGCAGAAGGATCATTATCGTATTTTGGGTGACCAATCGCTCCAAACAAAACTGCATCAGCATTTTTACAAATTTCATGTGTTGCATCAGGATAAGGTTCACCTACTGCATCAATCGCAGCAGCACCAGTTAAAGCCGGTTTCCAAGTAATTTCATGTCCAAATTTTTGTGCAATTGCATCAGATACCTTTACTGCTTGATCAATTACTTCTGGTCCGATTCCGTCCCCTGCTAAAAGTGCGATATTTAATTTCATTATTTTGTATTTATATTAATTTATTGTTTTCTAATTTAAACGGCTACTACGTTGAGCATTTTTTGAGTTGCAATAATGGCAGCTACTGTTTGATCCGAATCTAAACCTCTTGTTTTGAATTCTTTTCCGTTGTTTACCCAGGTAATAATGGTTTCGCATAAAGCATCCGAACTACTTCCGGGAGGGATTCTCACTGCGTAATCCGTAAGCTTAGGTAAAGTCATTTTTTTAGTCTTATAAATCTTTGTCAAAGCATTCATAAAAGCATCAAACTGACCGTCGCCTTGGGCATGTTCCTCAATAATTTGTCCGTCTATTTTCAGACAAATTGTTGTTGATGGACGCATTCCTTTGGCATGAGACAACAAATACGATTCTACTGTAACTTTTTCCTGATAGGTATGACTGTCTAATACATCAGAGATGATGTAAGGCAAATCTTCTTTGGTAACCGTTTCTTTTTTATCGCCTAATTCGATAATTCTTTGGGTAACCAATTTTAAATCTTCCTGGTTTAATTGTAAGCCTAGTTCCTGAAGATTTTTTTCAATATTAGCTTTTCCAGAAGTTTTTCCTAAAGCGTATTTTCTTTTTCTTCCAAAACGTTCTGGAAGTAAATCATTGAAATATAAATTGTTTTTATTGTCTCCGTCAGCGTGAATACCGGCTGTTTGAGTAAAAACATTATCGCCTACAATTGGTTTGTTGGCTGGGATTCTGTAACCGGTAAAAGTTTCAACTAATTTACTCACTGAGTATAAAGAAGTTTCTTTTACGCCAATTTCAATTTCAGGCATGAAATCGTTAATTACAGCAATAGTACTGGCTAAAGGTGCGTTTCCAGCGCGTTCTCCCATTCCGTTTACCGTAACGTGCAGTCCGTGAATACCGGCTTTTAATGATTCCATCACGTTAGCAACGCTCAAATCGTAGTCGTTGTGTGCGTGAAAATCAAAATGAATTCCAGGGTATCTTTTAGTGATTTCTGAAATGTATTCGAAAGTTTCCGAAGGAATAAGTACGCCCAAAGTATCTGGAAGTAATATTCTTTTTATAGGTTGTGTGCTAATGAAATCTAAATATTGGTAAACATATTCAGGTGAATTACGCATACCATTACTCCAATCTTCTAAATAAACATTAGTTAAAATTCCGTTTTCATTTGCTAAAGCAATGCTTTCGGCAATTTCAGAAAAATGCTGTTCCGGTGTTTTTTTTAATTGATGCGTAAGATGGTTGAGTGAACCCTTGGTCAAAAGATTTTGCACTTTTGCACCCGATTTTTTCATCCATTCGATAGAAAGTCCTTTGTCTACAAAAGTCAATACTTCAATTTTATCGGCGTATCCTTTTGTTTCTGCCCAAGTCATAATTCCTTTTACCCCTTCAAATTCTCCTTCGCTTACGCGAGCCGAAGCTATTTCGATGCGGTCAACATGCAACTCTTCTAATAATAATTGGGCAATGGTTAGTTTTTCTGCAGCAGAAAATGATACTCCTGAGGTTTGTTCACCATCACGAAGTGTCGTATCCATTATTTCAATTTTTCTTTTTCCCATTATAAATTTGATGCTAAAAAAGGTTCTGATTTCAGAATTTTGAAACCATTTTATTGTGTGTTTTATAAAACGCTAAAAGCAGCTGCTAAAGAATTCCTTAAGAATTATGTTTAGCAGCTGCATTTATATATGATAATTTTATTTAGTAAGGAAGCTTGTTAGCAAAATCTACAATTTCTTCTTTAATGTTTTGTAAATAGTCAATATCATCAAAACCATTAACCATATTGTTCTTTTTGTATCCGTTGATATCAAAAGATTCTTTTTCACCTGTAGCTTTCAATGTAATTGTTTGCTCTGGTAAATTGATTTCTACTTCTGTTTTAGGATCAGCTTCGATAGCAGCAAAGATTTTATCTGCGAATTCAGGAGAAACTTGTACTGGTAAAACTCCAATGTTTAAACAGTTTCCTTTAAAGATATCAGCAAAGAAAGAAGAAACTACAGCACGGAATCCGTAATCGTAAACTGCCCAGGCAGCGTGCTCACGAGAAGAACCTGAACCGAAGTTTTTTCCACCTACAAGGATTTTTCCGCTGTAAGTTGGGTTGTTTAATACGAAATCTGCTTTTGGAGTATCGTCTCCATTGTATCTCCAGTCTCTGAAAAGGTTGTCTCCAAAACCTTCACGTTTTGTAGCTTTCAAGAAACGAGCTGGGATAATTTGGTCAGTATCTACGTTTTCTATCGGTAGTGGCACTGCACTACTAGTAAGTATATTAAATTTATCGTATGCCATTTGATTTATTATTAAAGTCCCCCCAACCCCCGAAGGGGGAGTTGTAGGAGAGCATATTTATTGTGTTTTTATTTACCCATAAGATTCCCCCTTCGGGGGTTAGGGGGATTACATCAACTCTCTTGGATCAGTCAATTTTCCAGTAACTGCTGCAGCTGCTGCCATAATTGGAGAAGCTAACAATGTTCTTGAACCTGGACCTTGACGACCTTCGAAGTTTCTGTTAGAAGTACTTACTGCATATTTTCCAGCAGGTACTTTGTCGTCATTCATAGCTAAACAAGCTGAACAACCTGGTTGACGCAATACAAAACCAGCTTCAGTAAGAATATCTAAAATTCCTTCTTCTTTAATTTGAGCTTCTACAACGTGAGAACCTGGAACTAACCAAGCAGTAACGTTATCCGCTTTTTTACGACCTTTTACAATTTCAGCAAAAGCTCTAAAATCTTCGATACGACCATTAGTACAACTTCCTAAGAAAACATAATCAATTTGTTTTCCAATCATTACATCGTCTTCATTGAAGCCCATGTAAGCTAATGATTTTCTGTAAGTCTCTTCTCCACCTTCAACTTGGTTAGCAGAAGGAATGTGTTTAGAAATACCAATTCCCATACCTGGATTTGTACCATAAGTAATCATTGGTTCGATATCTTCGGCATTGATATTTAATTCGGCATCAAATTTAGCGCCTTCGTCTGTTTTTAAAGTTTTCCAGTATTCTACTGCTTTTGTCCAAGCTTCTCCTTTTGGAGCATGTAATCTGCCTTCTAAGTAATCAAATGTTTTTTGATCAGGAGCAATCATTCCTCCACGAGCACCCATTTCGATACTTAAGTTACAAACAGTCATACGACCTTCCATTGTCATTTCTTCGAATACATTTCCTGCGTATTCAGCAAAATAACCTGTTCCTCCAGAAGTAGTTAATTGAGCAATAATATAAAGTGCAACGTCTTTTGGACCAACACCTTTACTTAATTTTCCGTTTACGTTGATACGCATTTTTTTAGGCTTCGGTTGCATGATACATTGAGTAGAAAGAACCATTTCTACCTCAGAAGTACCAATTCCAAAAGCAATAGCACCAAAAGCACCATGAGTAGAAGTATGTGAATCTCCACATACAATTGTAGCACCAGGTAAAGTAATTCCGTTTTCAGGTCCTACTACGTGTACAATTCCATTTTTTATGTGACCTAATCCCCAGTGAGAAATACCGTATTCTGCTGAGTTATCTTCTAATGCTTTTAATTGATTAGCAGATAAAGCGTCTTCAACAGGCAAGTGTTGGTTAATAGTAGGTGTATTGTGATCGGCAGTTGCGAATGTACGTTCAGGATATAATACTGATACGCCTCTTGATTTTAAACCCAAGAAAGCTACTGGACTTGTAACTTCGTGAATGAAATGACGATCAATAAAAAACACATCTGGTCCGTCTTCAATTTTACGCACAACATGCGAATCCCATACTTTGTCAAATAATGTCTTGCTCATTTTTTAATTTTTTTTAGTGTATTTCTGTGTTTTGTACTACCGTATTTTTTAATAAGGTGATAACAAGAACGCAAAAGTATAAAAATGAAATCATGTATTCAATTAATATTATCGATTATATACGATACCCAAACTATATTAATAGGATTGTGTGCTTTTGTTTTGCTTGCTTGTGTTTTAGAGAGTTAGTTTTTTTTATTTCTATTTTCATTCATAAAGTTGTGTTTGTAACAGCATAAAGGCTGTTTTGTATTTTGTGAATTTTTAGAGGTTTTTGGTTAATTGCGTTGTTTTGTTTAATAAATTGTTAAATGTGGGGGTGAAAATAAAAAAATCAATAAGATTTTGTTCTTGAGGTTGTTTCTAAAAATGTGGGTTTATTTCAAAATAAATAAGACGTATCCGTTTTTTAAAAAGGGGTTTATTTTGATAAAATATTACGACAACCAAAAAAATAAGAAAGTTGAATTTAATAGGCGTTTTTTAATAATTTAATATAAAAATAGTTGTCGATTATTTGTTTTTTCGTCTCAAAACAAGCTTGTTTAGCTATTTGATAAAATGAGTTAATGATGGGCAATTTTATCCGGATTGCCATCGGGATCATTTTTAACAAAACCACCAGATGATATAGTACCTAATAGTAGTAATCCGCAAACATGTGGCGCAGCCATTGAGGTTCCGCTGATGGTATTCATTCCGCCACTTTTCCATAAAGATTGAATAGAAACTCCAGGAGCGCAAAAATCTACCGAAGTCCCATAGTTTGAAAAATAGGCAAAAACATCATATTTTTACATAGCGGAAACGGTATAGATATTAGTGCCATTAGCGCTGGCTGGAGAGTGATTGTTTGCATCATCACTTTCGTTTCCAGCTGCTATTGCAAATTTAACATTTGCAGAAGCAGTGATAACGGCATCGTTGAGTGCTGAACTGACTGGGCCGCCTAAACTCATGTTGGCAGCGTCGCCAACTTTACCGTTTGCGCCTACATATTCAACTCCGGCTATGACACCTGAATAAGAGCCGCTACCACGGCTATCTAAGACGCGAACAGCAACTACTTTAGCTCCTGCAGCGACTCCTATAACTCCAATTGTATTGTCAATTGCGGCTACTGTTCCTGCAACATGAGTTCCGTGTCCGTTTCCGTCATTAGGATTGTTAGCGTCAATACCGCCTAAAAAACTTTTACTGCGACTTGTATCTACATCTAAATCAGGATGAGTTAAATCAATTCCTGTATCTATAATCCAAGCTGTTTTTCCTATTCCACTAAGTCCGCCGCCAACGCGACTAATTCCCCATGGTGTAACTTGAGCAGGCGATCCACTGCCGCCTCCGCTGGGTTTTCCTTTCAAAATAGATAAGTCAGGGTTAAGGGTTATGGTATAATCTTGTTCAATGGATTTAATGCGGCTGTCTTTTCGTAAAGATAAGAGTTGCTCCTCATTTAATTCTGCGGCAAATCCGCTAACACCATATCCGTAGGTTTGTTTTATTTTTTCTGAAGTAAGTTTAATATCCGAAAAACGAGCCAGATAATCCTTTTTTAGTGATAAAATCCGTTCGCTGTATTTTTGCGTAGCATATTTCCCAGACATGTTTTCTTTTAAAACAACTACATATTGTCCTTTAATTGGTTCGGTAGTAAAATTTGTTAAAGAACCTAATTCTTGTACTTCAATCAAATCATTATTTTGGCAACTAGTAACTAAAAATAAAGATGCGAGACTAAGTACAAGAGATAAACGAATAAATAAAGTAAAGTTTTTCATTGGTACAGCTTTTAAGTAAGACAAAATGAACAACTTGGGGTGAATAAATTTAGATAAAAAAAGGATATCAAATTATTAATAATCAAATTATTATGTATGTAGTGTTGCTTTTTATTTTAAGTTAGTGTTATTTGTAATTCGTTTATTACGTATCAGAAAAAATAAAAAGAGGTGTCTTTTTGTTGAAAAAAAAACGAATATCTTTACAAAATATGAAAAAACCTATTTATATCATTGGTACTGGACTTTCACATAATGGTTCGGCTGTATTGCTTAAAGACGGTCGTGTATGTGTCGCTATTGAAAAAGAACGTTTAAGCAGGATTAAACATGATGGTGGTAATGATATCTTAGCTATACAGTACTGTTTAATTTTTCATGCAAGATTTTAAGTTGAGTAAGATCTGCTACCAAAGCTTGATCTGTAAAAAAATCTCCCTTGAAAACGGTATTTACATTTTTAGAATGTTTTTTTAAACGTTCAAACATTTGAATAACTTCATCATTAGAATATTCAATTTTAACAAAAGATATAAATCTCTCCAAAACAGATTTCATTCCATCATTATAATTGCACAATAAAACGTTTTTATCTGTTTCGTAAAGATCAAGAAAAGCCTGAAAATATTTCGCCAGAACCAATGCGCCATATTGTTTAAAGCCAATTTTTTCAATAGTATGAGTGGTAATCCCAAAAATTCTAGGTGCCAATACGCCGGGAACCATATGCATTCCTATCATTTTTTGATGTGATTTCAAAACCTCTGCTGGTTGTCGATAAAGCAACATAAAAGGTGTTTCAGGAAAGATTGATCGCAACTGAACAGCATTAAATATATGCCACGCATCCAACTTTATAATTAAATTTTTTTGTTGGGGAAATCGTTCTTGACCTAAGAGCATTATTACGGCCCTGATAAGAATATTCTTTTCGTCTAAATTAAAGATATCACTTTGCAAAATTTGATCTATAATGGGCGCTTCAGAAATTATTATATTTTTTGGGGATGTAGCTAAAGACTGACTCAACATTGTAGAACCACATCTAGAAACATGAAATACTAACGATTTTAATTCAACAGAAATTAATTCCTTAGACCAATCCAAGAGATTGTCTACAGTACTTATTACTCTCACCACTTTTGAGTTATATGGATGGCTTTTACATTTAGAAATAGTTTCATCAAAAAAAGGATCTGTATATTCTCTTTCTCCCAAATAGATCCATTCAAAATACCCCAGATTATCTTTTTCAATTAACTTATAAGGAATCCAATGTAAAAGTGGATGATTTATGTTTTTCATTTCATAAAATTTATTTAGGTTGCAGACTTGCTATAAGTTAGGGATTTATGTCCGATAGTACTCGATAAAGTTCAGTTATAATTTGTTGTTTTATGTCGTTTGAAGCATAAATATATAAATCTTACAATAGCTTTGTTATTAAAAAAAAATTTTTTTTTGATTCAGAAATGTAATTTTTAAAAATCATGTACATTGGTGTAAATTTTGAATGATAAAATTGTACAGCTTATTAGTTGATAAAGATACTGTGTCAAAATCGGTTTTTATT
Source organism: Bacteroidota bacterium (assembly GCA_039805885.1). Classification (GTDB taxonomy): domain Bacteria; phylum Bacteroidota; class Bacteroidia; order Flavobacteriales; family Flavobacteriaceae; genus Flavobacterium. Next base: position 6,742 of record JBDLTG010000053.1, on the reverse strand, counting down.
ACTAAGTCTGCTCTCGAAGGAATCTCAAAAACATCACTTATTCCTGTAAAATTATTTATTTTATTACTATCATTATCTGGCAATAATGCTTTTTTATACAATCCTTTAGGGTCTCTATTAATCAAATTTTCCATAGAACAGTCTAAAAATACAGTTTTGACAAATTTATGCACTCTCAATTCTTCCCTTAAGCTTTCGTATGGATTAATTACTGACATCAAAACAATAGTATCTGCTTCAACAAGATCTCTTCCTATATTAAAGAGACGTCTGATGTTTTCGTATCTATCCTGTTTAGAGAATCCTAAATCTTTACAAATAGTTTTTCGATAAACATCACCATCAATCACTTCTACTTTATAGCCTTCTGCTACTAACAAATGATGAACATTTTTAGCTAATGTTGTTTTGCCTGAGCCAGATAAGCCTGTAAATTGTATAAGTATCATCCTGTTAACAAATTTTAATTAGTTTAAAAAAAATGACTATTTACGATATTATTCTCTATCAATAAATCACTTCTCCAAGTTCTTGATAAGTTCATTAGCTACAGGTAAATTCATTCTTTCTAATTCAGCAATTATGAGTTTTTTTTGATTTTCATCAATAACAGGAGTTGGTTTGGTAAAATGTTCTATAGAGGCTTCTTTAAGAAAAATATTGTCAGTCCATTCATTTCTAATTCCGTCAATAACAAGGTGTATACGGTCATTTTTACCGCCGTTTTTTACAGAATGGGTAAAATTGGTATTTAAATACCAGCATTCTCCTTCGTTCATGATTAATCTTTGATCATCTAAAATAAACTCAACGTCTGAATTTGTAATTATCGGAATATGCAATCGAAACACTCCGTCTTCATAACCCAAACAATGATCTGTGTGGGGTTTAATTTCTGCTCCAGAACCAAGATTCAATAGCCTGACAGCGGTCTTCTCAAATAAAAAGCCATCGATAATTTCTTTGAAATAGTCGCAAAAATCTAAAATGTCAGTAGAGATAAATTCTTCTGTGCTATTTGAAAAAGCATTAATGTTATTTGATTTTCCTCCTTTTGACATCAATGCTATAGCAGTCCATTTTCCGGAATAATCGTTAGAATTATAGTGGTCAATCCATTCTTGTTTTATTACTTTGTTGGTGTCAGTCACTAATTGTTCTTTGTTGAAAAGAAATGAAAATTTTATTGATCGTATAAGTTTATCCATAATTTAATCTCTTATCCATTTTTGCATAACTGGAAAAGCTTCCTTTTCTTGTAAATGAGCTCTTTTGTCGCCTAAAGCTAATCCAGCCCATTCTAAAAAAGGTAGGCCAATGTAATTTGCGTTTGTGAAATTTGAAATAAACCATTCTGAATTCCCTTTATAACCGTTGGAGTGAAATACGAATGAAGGGTCGAGATTTAAATGAGTGAGAGCTGCATAAGACCATAGGATTGCGGCAATTTCTTCACCTTGTGTGGGCCATTGTTCATTGTTGATGTTGGTGTCAATCATTTTTCGGCTTTTTCCATCTGTAACTGCCAAATGGCCTGCTTCGTGTAGCAAATCGCCTGGATATTTTAATTTGTCAAAATCTACATAGATCCCATCGGTTGCTAGGGCAAGACCTGGTAAAAAGGTGGTCGAATCTAATTGTTTCTCAATGATTTGAATTCCTATTTTTTCTAAAAATTGCAATACTCTTGTTGTTTCTAAGGTGTTTTTCCTAGTTGACATGCCTATTATTAAAAAATTATTAACTGATTGTTAGGTGTTTATGAATTATTGTCCTGTAGTTGAAAATCAACTTTTTAAATGTAAGCAATATATTATATATTTTCATATATTTACTTTTTTTTAACAGAAAATAATTTAAAAACTTTTAAAACAATAAATTATGTCAACAGAACCATTTATAGGTGAAATTAAAATTTTAGGATTCAACTTTGCTCCTAGAGGCTACATGACTTGTCAAGGTCAGATTTTATCGATAGCACAGAATACAGCTTTGTTTTCTTTAATTGGAACATACTACGGCGGTAATGGTCAAACCACTTTTGCTCTTCCTAATTTGCAGGGACGTGTTGCTAAAGGACAAGGTCAAGGAGCAGGTCTTCCTAGTTATGTAATGGGAGAATCAGCTGGAGTTACATCAGTAACCTTATTAACGTCAAACTTGCCAGCTCATACCCATCCCGCAACTGGAATCACTGCAAGTCTTCCTGTAGCTAGTGGAGTAGGGAACTCTAACTCTCCCGTGGGAAATTATCTGGCTCAAGCTTCTATCGATACGTATTCTACGGCATCTACACCTAGTAAAAACTACGGAACTTTAGCAGCTTCTGGGGCAACAGGAATTGCGGGGTCATCAATTCCTCTTAATATAGAAAATCCCTATTTAGTAGTTAATTATTCTATAGCAACACAAGGAATATTTCCAAGTAGAAACTAATAAAAAAAAAGATATGTCAACAGAACCATTTATAGGTGAGATTAAAATTTTAGGATTTAATTTTGCTCCAAGAGGTTATCAAATTTGTAGTGGTCAAATTTTATCAATAGCACAGAATACCGCCTTATTCTCGTTATTAGGAACAACTTACGGAGGAAACGGTGTGCAAACTTTTGGTCTGCCTGATTTAAAAAGCCGTGTTCCAGTTGGCTCTGGTCCGAGTCACATTATGGGACAAATTGCAGGAGTAACATCTACAACTATATTAATATCTAATATGCCAGCTCACGTTCACCCTGCAACAGGAATTTCAATAAGTGTTCCTGTGTCGGAGGGAGGCGCAGATACAAATAATCCTACCAATGCTTTTTTAGCAAATACTTCGTCAGGGCTGTATGCCACTTCAACAAATGGTTCTGCAGCCCCTATAGTAGCTTCTGGTGTAACAGGTATTACTGGGTCAACATTACCCATTGGAATAGAGAACCCCTACTTAACATTAAATTATTCTATAGCTACAGAAGGAATATTTCCAAGCAGAAACTAGTTTGAAAAACATTTCATAATATATTAAAATTAATACTATGCCCACAATCGGAATTTTATTGCCTCGTTCAACTTATTATGAAACAATTAGTTTTGATTTGTATGAGGGTCTTCGTTCGGGCTTAAATCATTTTGGATTCCAGGATATTAAAATAGTTACAGAAAACATAGGTTTTGGGAGTGATAAGCAGCAATGTTATCGAAGTGCGGAAAAATTATTGTTAGAGGAAAATGTAACGATAGTAGTTGCCTATATCGGTCAGAGAATGGCTCAATTGCTTCGTCCGCTTTTTTTAGCAGCCAATAAAATCCTTATTGTTTTAGATTCAGGGGCTAATTTACCTACTGAACACCCTTCTTGTCCAAATATTATCTATCATTCTTTGCAAAATTCATTAGGAGCTTGGCTTTCTTCTAAACAAGCAATTGAAGACGGTTATTTTTCAGCAGGAATGGTTACCGGATATTATGATGGTGGCTACCTTCAAACTTATAGTTTGTGCAACAGTTTTGAACAAGCAGGAGGTCAAATTGGTTTTAATCACGCCACTGGATATAAGGAAGATGATTTTACGATGGAACCATTAAAAAATTATTTGGATGAATTTCCCAATAGTGCTCTTTTAAGTCTCTTTAGTGGCGATTACGTACAATGGTATTTTTCAGATATTAAAGATTGGATTTCTGATAAAAAAACGACTATTTATCTTTCTCCTTTTGGTGTAGAAGAAACAATGTTGCAAAAAGCAGTTTTCCCAAATTGTAAAATAAAGGGTGTTGCTGCTTGGTCTAAAAATATAGATTCTCAAGAAAATAATCTGTTTGTTAATACTATTAAAAAAGCAGGAAGAACTCCTAATTTATTTTCATTATTGGCATGGGAAAGTGCACAAATAGTAATAAAAGTCTTTGGCCTTTTAAACAAAAATGAGAATAATAGTGCCCAGACAATTTCAGATTTATTAAGTTTTGAGTTTGTGGGGCCAAGAGGTAAAGTAAGTTTTAATTCAAAAACAAATACATCAATCTCGCCATTATATGAAGTAGAAGTTGTTTTAAATGAAGAAGATGGGATGTGTAAGGTTAATTTGCTTTCAGAAATAAAAGACACGGATCAAACTTTCGAATTAATAAGCGAATTGGAAATAGGTTCAGCAAGCTCTGCATGGTATAATAGTTATGTGTGTATATAGTTTATGAGTGATCAAAAAAAAATAGTAATCTTATGTGGGGGCAAATTTGCTTTCAAAGCGCTACAGTTATTGGCCTTTGAGAATTATTTATGCGGAATAGGAATTGGAAAAAGTTCCAGCTTGGTCATTGAAGCATTGGAAACGGAGTCAGAAAATAACAATTTAGATTTCAAATCTTTTCCAGATAAAAAAAGCATATCAGAAATGAAATCATGGATTGAAAAATTGAAGCCTGATTTTATTTTTTCGATAAGTTTTCCTTTTTTGATTCCTGAAGATGTTCTTTCCTGCGGAAAGGAAAAATTCATCAATTTTCATCCTGGTCCTTTACCTCAGTATCGCGGCCCGATGCCAATTTTTGAAGTTCTTAAAAATCAAGAAAAATCTACCGCAGTCAGTGTTCATTTCATGGATTCTAAATATGATGAAGGGCCTGTTATTTTTAAAGATCCTTTAAAAATTGAGGAAGATGATACCTATGGAAAGTTAGCGGTTAAACTCAGTAATCATACAGCTCAAGTTGCATTAAATATGGCCAATATGGTTCAATATGCCGGAAAAATACCAAGTTCCATACAAGAATCTAAAGATGCGTATTATTATGAAAAACCAGAGTTTTCAGATACCTGTATTAAATGGAAAAACATGACAGCTGATGAGATAATAGCATTAATAAACTCATGTAATCCATGGAATACTGGAGCAGATACTTCATTTGAAGGAGAGCAAATTAAAATTATTGTTGCCTCTCTTTACAATCAAGAACATCAAAATTCAATACCAGGAACCATACTTGGGATAACAGAAGATGGGAATATTATTGTTGCTTGTTCAGATGACAAACAAGTTGCTATTGAGGTGTTAAAAACAGATATTGGAATAATTACTGCAAAACAATTCAATTTTCAAGAAAATATTTTAGGAAAAAAATTTAGATAAATTATGAAAAGAAGACAATTCGTTAAAAGCACAGCCATTTTCACTACTGGAGCTTTGGTTTTTTCAGAGACTGAGGTTCATGCTTCAATAAGTGAAAAAGAATCAGATATATTGGACTTAAAGCCTCTTATCAATTCGAAAGAGAAAATTTCAATTAATGGTTTCGTTAAGGATTTTGAAACACTCCAACCAATTACTAATGCTAAGATGAATGTGTCAGTAAAAAGGAACAGGTTTTTCCCCACGTACAGAGAACTAAATTCAAAAAATGGTTCCTATACAATAAATTCTGGTTTTACTAATTCGGGTAAAATTTCTGAAAAATTAGAGATAAAAATTACAGCGGATGGCTATAAGGCTTATAAAGGTTACCTCTATTTAACAAAAGATGGATGTAATTTGCATAGCAGTGAATGGGAATATAATCCTAAGTTTAACCCTGAATACTGTCCTAAAAACAATAAGTCATTTGATGAGATAACATCAAAATTTAACTTTCATTTAATAAAAGAATAAATCATTAAAAATTAATTGCTTATGAAAAAGAACTTTACTTTTATTTTAATGTGGTTACTTTGTGTTTTTTCATTAAATACTAGAGCACAAACACAATTTTGGAGTGAAACATTTGAAACAGCTCCATCAAGTGGAACCAGAACTCCACAAGGAACTGGTGGAACAGGGACTCCTGCAACAAGTTATTTTAAACTAACCGATGGTTCAAATGTTTCGCAAGTTGTAGCTTTCTCAGGTAAAGAGGGAAGTAGTTACTGGGCAGGAGAAGATCATAACGCGACAGGAACTGGACTTCCTTCAGCAGGAGCAGCTACTGACGATGTTTTAAATGAACTACAAATTAATTGGACTGGAATTAACATTACCGGTAAGTCAGGATTAAGTTTTAAAGGCCTTTTTGCTGCAAATAGTACAAGCCAAGCTTGGGATAACAAACAAGCTTGTTTGTCAGGAGTTGCAACAACAAATACGGATTATATTATTGTAGAGTATCAAATTGACGGAGGAACATGGACAAATCTTATTCGCTTTTATAACAAAGGGAGCGCCAGTGGGCCTGGACTGACATGGAAAAATTTATATGAAGATACTGATAATAACGGATGTGGTGATGGCACCATGTTAGCTGATGCTTTTGGTGAATTTACGAAAACTATTAGTGGAACGGGTTCTACATTGGCTTTACGCATACGTGTCTATTCAGAGGGAAATAATGAAGAGTGGGGAATTGACAATTTTAGATTATTCTCTGCTCCTGTATGTAATGTTGCTATGACTGCCGCTTCACAAACTAATGTGTCTTGTAATGGAGGTTCTAATGGTGCTGCTGCTGTTAGTGCAGCAACTGGTGGAACAGCTCCTTATACATATAACTGGACACCAGGTACCCCAACAGGTGACGGAACGGCTTCTGTTACTGGCTTAACAGCAGGAACTTGGACTTGTACAGTAACCGATGCTAATTCTTGTGCAGTTACTCAAACATTTACAATTACACAGCCATCGGCAATCAGTACCGCATCAGGTTCACAAACTAATGTGTCTTGTAATGGAGGAACTAATGGTTCTGCTTCGGTTTCTCCTTCAGGAGGGACTCCGGGATATACTTATTC
>JBDLTG010000052.1:0-10183 GCA_039805885.1 Bacteroidota bacterium | reverse complement strand
TTTGACGAGTTATATTCGGAATCCAATTCAGTTTTATTTCCAAAAAATATTGCGAATCCGGGAGGTCGAAGAAGTTGAGGAAAATATTGCGTTGAATACTTTAGGAACCATAATTCACGAGACTTTAAAAGCATTATACGAACCATTCATAGGGAAATTTATTTCCGAATCGGATATTGATACTTGTTTTAAACTCATTGATGATGAAGTTTTAAAACAGTTTAAAATTGTTTATAAAGAAGGCGAAATCAAAAAAGGTCGCAATCTACTGGCTTTTGAAGTAGCTAAAAGAAATGTATTTAATTTCTTAAAAGTAGAATTGGAATGCATTAAGGCTGGGGATGCGATTAAAATTATCGCTTTGGAACAGACTTTTGGAAGGACTTTAAATCATCCCGATTTGCCTTTTCCAGTATTGATTAAAGGAAATGTCGATAGAATTGAAGAGCGCAACGGAATCATCCGCATTATAGATTATAAGACGGGCAAAGTTGAAAAAGCAAGCGTTAGTTTGAAAACATGGAGTGGATTGACTCAGGAGCTTAAAAATGATAAAATCATTCAGGTTTTGGCGTATGCGTTTATGTACGAACCCGAAACCATCGGAAAATCTATAGAAGCGGGAATAATTTCGTTTAAAAATCTAAAATCAGGATTTTTACCGTTCCAATTTAAAGTAGACAAAGAAGTTCAGCAAATTATTAATCAAGAAATAATGACTAATTATCTGGAACAAATTGTGTTGTTGTTGAAAGAGATTCTAGACGAAACCATTGCGTTTGCAGAAAAAGTTTAACCGCCAAGTTAGCAATGTCCTTCGACAAGCTCAGGATGACACGCAAAGAGCGCAAAACTTAGATTTAAATCTTCTTGAAAAAATCCAATAAAACGGTAGTCAATTCGGTTTTGTTTTCAATATAGCTCATGTGTCCGTCAGGGAAAGTGACTAATTGTACGGCTGTTTCTTCTGTTTGTTCTTTGGTTTCTTCGTAAGGTAAAACAGGGTCTTTTTCTCCCAGAATCAGCATTTTGGGATAGGGAGTTAAGTGTAATAAAACTTCTCTGTCCATTCTGATTTTTATGCCTTCCAGTGAAGCAACAATACCTTGTAATGGGGTTTTTAAAGCTTCTTTTTTTACCAATTCAATATTGTCTTTTAATCGTTCCCGGTTTTCTTCGCTGAATAAATTGGCAATGGAAAGTGAGATGAAATTTGTGAAAGATTGTTTCACCGCTTTAATGGCACGATTTCGATTCGCTTTTCTTTCGTCGCTGTCGGCTCTGGAAGTCGAATTCAATAAAACCAATCCTTTAATATAATCAGGATACATTTCGGCGAAAGCCAAAGCCACATAACCGCCCATAGAATGCCCAACAAAAATGGCTTTTCGAATGCGCAATTCAGCTAAAACGGCGTGAACCACATCGGAATTGTCTTCCATCGAATGCACATAACCCATACATTCGGTATTGCCATGACCTAATAAATCGATGGTTATGACGCGGTATTTCTTGGAAAATTCAGGAACAAAAGCATCCCACATGGTTTGGTTTTCCAAAAAACCGTGCAATAAAACAATAGCTGTTCCTTTGCCGGAATCAGTATAAGAAATATTGGTTTTTTTAAAGAGTATGGATTTCAATTTGTTTGAATTTATGGAGCAAAAATAGGATTTTAAAACACATAAGTCATATAAGTTCTGGGGATTTTTTAAAGCTATGATTGTATTAAAAATAGTATATTTGAGAAAAGGATTTTAGATATGAACCGACTTGTTGTTATTGGAAACGGATTTGATTTAGCACATGGATTGCCAACTTCTTATAAACATTTTATTGATGATTTCTGGAAAGGTTTCAAAACGAATGTTAAGAACGAAGAATATCAAACATTTGTCAGTACTCATGAGTTGTATGATAAATATTATTCTAATTATGGTATAATTGAAAATTTTATAGATTTTAGAAATTCTATAAAAAAATGTGTTTTAGACTACACTGATTTTGTTTTCGATGAATCTTGTATAACTCTTTTTACAAGTAAGTATGCAAATCGAGAAAAAATATTTGAATTTAAAAATTCATTTTTTAAATTAATCAATATTAAAAATTCACAAAATTGGGTAGATGTTGAAAATGAATATTATAAAGAGTTAAAAAAGATAGTCAAATCAACATCTATGAATATTGAAGAAAAAAAACGAAAAACTATAGCTCTTAATGAAGAATTTGAGCAAGTTAAAAATCTTTTAGAAAGATATTTAATAAGAGGAGTTATGTATAAGTATGATTTTAATGATTATCATAATATGATGGAGGATTTCTCTAAAATATGTGATAAGTTTTTTCCTAATCCAATTGTGGGGAAAGAAAATTTAAACTTGTTTTTAGAAGAATTCCCTAATTCTCATCATAAAGATTTGAAGAAAGAATATTTACAAGATAAACCTGGATTAGTAAAATATAGGATTCAATTTTTATGTTTTAATTATACTTCAACTATAAAAATGTACTTTCAATATTTGAAAAATATTGGAGTTGAAACTGAAATTAATTTTATTCATGGAGAAATAATGAATCCAACTAATTTAGTGAATTTTGGTTTTGGAGACGAAATGGACGATGATTATAAAATGATTGAAAATATAGATGATAATGAATATTTAAGAAATTTCAAGTCCTTTCAATATTTACAAAACTCAAATTATAAAAGTCTTTTAGATTTTGTAGAAAGTGATCAAAAATTCCAAGTTTACATAATGGGACATTCTTGCGGTTTATCAGATAGAACTATGCTTAATACAATTTTTGAACATCCTAATTGTATATCGATAAAGGTTTTTTATCATGAAAAAAAATGATGGAACTGATAACTACACAGAAATTATTCAAAATATATCTAGACATTTTAATAAGAAGAAATTAATGAGAGAAAAAATTGTTAACAAAACACTTTGCCAGCCTTTACCTCAAATACAATTGCCTAAGAAGTGGTGATTTTTATCATTTCGAGAGTATCTGAGCAAAACAAAAAACGGCTCACTTTCGTAAACCGTCTTTGTTCTTTCTTCTTGTCTCTATTTTCTAACTCAAGAATTCATCAAACTTTCAATTTCTTCAATTTCAATAGGAATATTTTTCATCAAATTAAAAGGCTCGCCTGATGACTGAATCACTACATTGTCTTCCAGACGAATTCCAAAACCTTCTTCGGGAATGTAGATTCCTGGTTCTACGGTAAAAACCATATTGGCTTGCATCGGTTCGGTCAGAATTCCGTAATCGTGGGTGTCGAGTCCCATGTGGTGTGAAGTGCCGTGCATGAAATATTTTTTGTAAGCCGGCCATTCCGGATTTTCGTTTTGTACGTCGGCTTTGTCTAAAAGTCCTAAGCCTAATAATTCTGAAGACATGATTTTACCAACTTCTGCTTGGTATTGTTTCCAGAGCGTTCCCGGAGTTAACATTTGAGTGGCTTCGTTTTTTACTTTTAAAACGGCATTGTAAACCGCTTTTTGTCTTTCGGAATAACGACCGGAAACGGGAATGGTTCGGGTTAAATCGCTTGAATAATTAGCATATTCGGCAGCAACGTCAAGCAAAATTAAATCGCCTGCTTTACATTGTTGGTTGTTTTCGATATAATGCAACACATTGGCGTTGTTTCCCGAAGCAATAATCGGGGTGTAAGCAAAACCCTTGGAACGATTGCGAATGAATTCGTGAATGAATTCGGCTTCGATTTCGTATTCCGTTACATCGGGTTTTACAAATGAAAGAATGCGTCGGAACCCTTTTTCGGTAATGTTGCAAGCATGCTGAATCAAATCAATTTCTTCCTTTTCTTTTACAGAGCGAAGGCGTTGCAAAATAGGATTGCTTTTGGCAACCGCGTGAGCAGGGTATTTGTCTTTCCACCATTTGATAAAACGGGCTTCGCGGGTTTCGGTTTCTACATGAGAACGGTAGTGTTCGTTGGTGTTGATGTACATCGTATCGGTGTAGGTCATCATTTCGAACAGGACTTTTTCAAAATCCTGTAGCCAATGCACAGTTTTGATTCCTGAAACAGCAAAAGCTTCTTCTTTGGTTAACTTGGCGCCTTCCCAAATAGCAATCAATTCGCTGGTTTCCTTTAAGAACAACATTTCTTTTTGGTGTTCGTAAGGAGCGTCCGGGCACAGCAATAAAATACTTTCTTCCTGATCGATTCCGCTTAAATAAAAGATGTCGCGATGTTGTGCAAACGGCAAAGTGCTGTCGGCGCTAACGGGATAAATGTCATTGGAATTAAAAATCGCCAAACTTTTAGGCTTCATTTGAGCTGTAAATTTGCTGCGATTTTTTATAAATAAATGGCGATCAATCTGATGGTATTTCATTTTTTGAATTTTATTTACACAAATTTAATCAATCCATTTGTAATAACGAGCACCAATAAGATTTGGAATCTCTTTTTCGATTCGGTCTAAAATCCATTCGTTTTTTGGTGATTGAATGCTTTGTTTTTGTTCTTTTTTATGCAGTTTTTCATAAGTATCAAAATCAATTTCGAAACTTTTTTCTAAGGTTTCAAAAAGAGTTACATTGGCTAAAGCTGCTTTCCATTCGTCTTGAATAATTCCTTCAAAAACTTTTGATTTAGAACCACTACCGTAAGCAAGGAATCCAAAAGTGTTTCCTGTGATTTCCGTTTTCGAATCATAAAAATGCGCTAAAGTAGAAAGGAATCCCATGAAAATAGAACCTGTATATAGGTTTCCAATTAGAGAAGAAGCTAATTCGGCTGGCATTAATTTTTCTTCCACAAAGTTTTTGTATTCCGGAGTTTTGCTGGTTTCTTTCAATTTGGTTTGGTATTCAGCAGGATTTTCTTCGCCAGAAATAATGGTGTTTTCGGCATCCAAAGCATAAATTTCAGATAACATACGGCGACCTTGAAAAGAATATGGTAAGTGCATGATGATGCTGTTCCAGCTTTGGTACAAAGTGCTTGAAGTTTGTTTTAATTTTTTGAACGAGAAATAAGCATTTCTGGTTCTGTCCATGTAACACTGATTCGAATATTGTCCATCAAAAACAGGCTGGTCTTTGTGAATTTCAATTTCAGCTTCTAAATTATCAAACCAGGATTCGTTATTTGTGTTTCCAGTTATGGCTTCTTTTGAAACTGTTCTATGAGGTTTAAAAAAATCAAAAACGCCTTTAGTATTGGTTGCCCAATTGTTTTCGAAAGCAATAATTCTTGGGTTTGCAGCAATTAACATGGCTGTTGCTCCAGCACCTTGAGTATATTCGCCAGTAGAATTCAAATCGTATTTAGCAATATCAGTAGTTACAACAATTGCTTTTTTGTCTGGATTTAATCGAATGAAATCAATGCAATTTTGCATAGCATCTACACCGCCAATACAGGCAAAGGTAAAATCGACTACATCGCATTCGGCTAAAGTATTTTCGCCAAATTTTTGTTCCATCAAATCAACTAGAAATGAACCAATAGGTTTTGCGTTATCGATGCCGCTTTCGGTTCCAACATAAATACGTGCAATTTCGTTAAGGTTGATTTGGTTGTCCTGGATCAGTTTGGTCAATGCATTTGCTGCAAAAACTACGCTGTCTTGGTGTGCATCTGGTAAAGTCATTTGGATTAATCCTAATCCTTTTTCTAGTTTTTCGGGCTCTATGTTTCTGGCTTCTGCCAATGTTTTTATGGGTAAATGTAGTTTGGCTACGTCAAATGATATTGCGTCAATTCCTGTTTTCATTTTCATTTTTTTAGAATTCACAAAGATAAAATGCCGCTTTGGAATTGCTGTTTCTTTAACTACACAAAATAGTCTGTTTTTGTGTTTTTTGTTGATTTAAAAGCATTTTATTCTAAAAATTATTAAATGTGTATTTTTTCGGCTTTTGAATGGTAATAATTAATTTGCTTTTCTTGTTGTTTTTGTTGATTTTTCTTGCTGTTTTTTATGTAATATATTGAAAATCAATTATTTATTTTTGGTTTGTTGTCTGTTTTAAGCTGTTTTGAGTAAGAACATTATAACGTTTCTAAATAAGAACGAAAAGGTTGTAGTTCGTTACTAATTACTCTATTTTTGTATACTTTTTAAATTATATTCTAAAATATTATGGCAAAATCTGGATTATTGAAATCGTCAATAGCAAAAAAAGTAGCTATGGCACTTTCAGGACTTTTTTTGATGTTGTTTCTAGCACAGCATTTTTTAATCAATATGACTTCGGTAATTAGCGCCGATGTATTCAATGCGATTTCTCATTTTATGGGAACAAATCCTTTGGTTCAATTTGTTATTCAGCCGATTCTTATCGTTGGAGTAGTTTTTCACTTCATTATGGGGTTTGTTTTGGATATTCAAAACAGAAAAGCTAGACCTGTAAATTATGCAAGTTATAATGGAGCTGCCAATGCAAGTTGGGCATCACGTAACATGATCATTTCAGGTTCAGTAATTTTAGCTTTCTTAGCTTTACACTTTTATGATTTCTGGGTTCCAGAGATGGTTTATAAGTATGTAGAGTTTAATCCAGCTGATGAAACTCGTTATTTTCATGAGTTAGCTGAAAAATTCGTAGACCCAGTGCGTACTGGTTTATACAGTTTGTCATTTGTGTTGTTGTCTTTACACCTAAGACACGGATTTAGTTCTTCTTTCCAATCAGTAGGACAAAATAATAAATACACAAAAGGAATGAAGAATTTCGGATTATGGTTTTCTGTAATCGTTCCTTTAGGATTCGTATTTATTGCATTATTTCATCATTTCAATCATTAATATTCAATTATAATGGCATTAGATTCAAAAATTCCAAATGGTCCAATTGCGGATAAATGGACAAATTATAAAGATCATATTAATTTAGTAAACCCTGCTAACAAACGTAATTTAGATATTATCGTTGTTGGAACAGGATTAGCTGGAGGTTCTGCTGCTGCTACTTTAGCAGAATTAGGATATAACGTAAAAGCATTTTGTTTTCAGGATTCACCACGTCGTGCGCACTCAATTGCAGCACAAGGGGGAATCAATGCAGCAAAAAATTATAAAGGAGACGGTGACTCAGTTTACAGATTGTTTTATGACACTGTAAAAGGAGGAGATTACCGAGCTCGTGAGGCAAACGTACACCGTTTAGCTGAAGTTTCTACTAATATTATCGACCAATGTGTGGCTCAAGGGGTGCCATTGGCTCGTGAATATGGTGGATTATTAGACAACCGTTCATTTGGAGGAACTTTGGTTTCTCGTACATTTTATGCACAAGGTCAAACAGGACAACAATTATTGTTAGGAGCTTATTCTGCAATGAACCGTCAAATTGGTCGTGGAAAAATCAAAATGTACAACCGTCACGAAATGCTAGAATTAGTAATTATTGATGGTAAAGCAAGAGGAATTATCGCTCGTAATCTTGTTACAGGAGAAATAGAAAGACATTCAGCTCACGCAGTTGTTATTGGTTCTGGAGGTTACGGAAACGTTTTCTTCTTATCAACTAACGCAATGGGATCTAATGCTACTGCAGCTTGGAAAATCCACAAAAAAGGAGCTTTCTTCGCAAACCCTTGTTATACTCAAATTCACCCAACTTGTATTCCGGTTTCAGGAGATCATCAGTCTAAATTGACTTTGATGTCAGAATCGTTACGTAATGACGGACGTATCTGGGTTCCTGCAAAACTTGAAGATGCGCAAGCTATTCGTGAAGGAAAGAAAAAAGCAACTGATTTAGCGGAAGCAGATAGAGATTATTTCTTAGAAAGAAGATATCCTGCTTTTGGTAACCTGGTTCCACGTGACGTAGCTTCTCGTGCTGCAAAAGAAAGATGTGATGCTGGTTTTGGTGTTAACAAAACAGGAGAAGCAGTTTACTTGGATTTTGCTGCAGCAATTAAACGTTATGGTACTGAAGCGGTTTATGTAAAAGGTTTAGATGCTAATGATGTTGCATTGATAACTAAATTAGGTACTGAAATTGTAAAAAGTAAATACGGGAACTTGTTCCAAATGTATTATAAAATTGTAGATGAGGATCCTTATACTTCACCAATGATGATTTACCCAGCGGTTCACTATACAATGGGTGGAACTTGGGTTGATTATAACTTGATGACTACAATTCCTGGTTGTTTCTCTATCGGAGAATCTAACTTCTCTGACCACGGGGCAAACAGACTTGGAGCTTCTGCTTTAATGCAAGGTTTGGCTGATGGATATTTTGTATTGCCTTACACTATTGGAGATTATTTAGCTCCGGATATCAAAATGGGAGAAATTTCTACTGATAGACCTGAGTTTGATGAGGCTGAGAAAAGTGTAAAAGAATTGATCGCTAACTTTATGAATAATAAAGGAACGCATTCAGTAGACCACTTCCACAAAAAATTAGGTAAAATTATGTGGGATAAAGTAGGTATGGCTCGTAACGAAAAAGGATTAAACGAAGCTATTGTTGAAATTGCTGCTTTACGTGAAGAGTTTTATAAAGATGTAAGAGTACCTGGAACTGATAAAGGATTCAACCAAGAATTAGAAAAAGCAATTCGTGTTGCCGATTTCTTAGAATTAGGAGAATTGTTTGCTAAAGATGCTTTACACCGTAAAGAGTCTTGTGGAGGTCACTTCCGTGAAGAATACCAAACCGAAGAAGGTGAGGCTTTACGTGATGATGAAAACTTTGCATACGTAGCTGCTTGGGAATACAAAGGAAAACCTAGCGATGCTGTTTTACACAAAGAGCCATTAGTTTACGAAAACATCAAACTAGTTCAAAGAAGTTATAAATAAAAGTATAAGAGTTAAGGGTTATGAGTTTAAAGTCTTTCGAAGATTTAGAGTGCTGGAAAGTAGCGCGAGAATTGAGAATCTTTGTCTCTCGTAATATTCTTCCGAAATTTCCAATTGACGAAAAATATGCCTTAACAAGTCAGCTTAAACGATCTTCTAGATCTGTTAGTGATAATATTGCCGAAGGTTTTGGAAGATATCATTATCAAGAAAATATTCAATTCTGTAGAATTGCCCGAGGTTCATTAACTGAATCATTAAATCAGGTCATTACCGCTTTAGATGAGAATTATATTGAAGAAGATTTGTTGCAAGAATTTAGAGAAAGGTTTGAAAAAACCAAAGCAATATTAAATGGATATATAAATTATTTAGCTAGGACAAAAATGGAGTAGTAGCCCTATAACATTTAACTCTTAACTTATAACCCATAACAAAATTATGAAACTTACATTAAAAATATGGCGTCAGAAAAACGCCCAAGATAAAGGAGCAATGGTTGATTATAAAATCGACGGAATTGAACCTGATATGTCATTCCTTGAAATGCTTGACGTATTCAACGAACAACAAATCAATGCTGGTGAAGAGCCAGTAGCTTTTGACCACGATTGTCGCGAAGGAATTTGCGGGATGTGTTCTTTATTCATCAATGGAGAAGCTCACGGGCCAGACAGAGGAGTTACAACTTGTCAATTGCACATGCGTATGTTTAAAGATGGTGATACTATTACTATCGAGCCATTCCGTGCAGCTGCTTTCCCAGTGGTAAAAGATTTAGTGGTTGACAGAAGTTCTTTTGACAGAATCCAACACGCAGGAGGATTTATCTCGGTAAATACTTCAGGAAACACTATCGATGCAAATACAATTCCGGTAAACAAAAAAGACGCTGATGCTGCTTTTGATGCTGCAACTTGTATTGGATGTGGAGCTTGTGTAGCTACTTGTAAAAACTCATCGGCTATGTTATTCGTTGCTGCAAAAGTTTCTCAATTTGCCCTATTGCCACAAGGTCAGGTAGAAGCGGTTGATCGTGTATTGAACATGGTAAGCCAAATGGACGACGAAGGTTTTGGTAACTGTACTAACACAGGAGCTTGCGAAGTAGAATGTCCTAAAGGAATTTCTCTAGAAAACATTGCTCGTATGAACAGAGAGTATATGTCAGCAAGTTTGAAAGGATAATATTCCCCTAGCCCCCGAAGGGGGAACTAGATACTATAAAAAAAAGCGCATTCATTAATGCAATGCCCCCAAAAAGTTAGACACTATTTGGGGGTATTTTTATGGAAAGAAAAGTCAAGTATAATTACGATTTTAAACTTCGGTGTGTAAATGAAGTTTTAAAAAGCAATCGTTCAATT
>JBDLTG010000051.1:0-118275 GCA_039805885.1 Bacteroidota bacterium | reverse complement strand
CATCAAATCAGAAGTCACTTTAACTCCAATAACATCTTTTTCCTGATGCGAAGCCGTCCAAACTTTTACAGGAGTTCCTTCGAATGTAAAGGTGCTTATGATTTCTCCAGTCCAAACATTCAGCGTTTGTTTAATGTTTTTAATATCCGATGGCAGTGCCAGCGAACCATCTTTTTTGTACAATTCAAATCCTAAATTCCCCAGTTGCAATCGATGCGCATTGGCACGGAAATATTCTACTGCATTTTTTACATGATCTGGAGTTTTTGGCTGAACAGCATAAGAAACTTGTCTTCCGCTTTGTTGGAAATTGACTAAGGTTTCTTCAATTTTATAGTTTTCGGTATTCGGATTAGCATCCCATCCCCATTCAGATTGTGTGCCTAACGGAACACCCGCCTGATAATAATCTGGGAAAGTTTGCAAACCTGTAGCATCAACGGTAAATGCAAAAGTTCCGTTTCCTACAGATAACGAACCCAGTGTATCAATTTTTGTGATATTAACATTGTGCCTTGTAACCAATGCTTTTCGGTCAATTTTTTCTTGTGCTTTTGCTGTGGTTATCAACAAACACAAGGAGAGTGCAATGAATACTTTTTTCATATGTAGATAATATTTATTTTTAAAGGAATATGGAATTCGCATAGATCTTTATTCGTGCAAGCATCGAAATCTGGTCATGCTCATTTCATAGTTAATTCCTATTTAATGTTAAACTCATAATTCCAATAATTACTTCATTGGCTATGGCTTTAATTTCTAAATTTTTCAGCGTTTTATTTTTGTTCAACGGTATATCAATAATTGTTCCAGCTCCGCCTTCTATACCAAAATCACTAAAACCTTTTATTGATTTAAAATCCTTAAAGTCTCTGCTAATCGTTCCCGTTTTTAGATAAACTCTTGGCGGTTTTTGAGCATTGGTCGTAAAAGCATAACCGTCGGTGTAATAATCTTGCTCTATTGGCCACCAGTTTTCTGGATTTTTCAGTTCCAATTTTTCGTTGCTTCCATCAGTGTAAGTTACTACAATTTCACCGTTCGTAAATCGGCTTTGCATCGGGTTAGTCGTTCCTGCCATCATCAAATAAGCGTGAGATGCTTTTCCCGAAAGGGGAATGGCAACTGATTTAGGGAAATTATCCCATTGCGAAACAAAGGCAATATTTTTCTTTTCAATATCAGAAGGCGTAGCAAACGGAACTCTCTGCGGGCTGCTAATTTGATTGTTCGTTCCGGCTTTCGCTCTCAATCCAGTGTCATCAATTATAGGTTTTATAAGTGGATAGCACCAGTTTCCAATTCCCTGCGTTGGGATTTGAAGACTTGGCGATTGCGCTCTTGGGCTGAGGTATTTATTTTCAAAAATATTTATGATTTTATCATTAAAAACCCCTTCTAGTTTTACAGCGTCCCATTTGGTTTTAGAATTATTTGCAATATCCCAGTTGGTGAAACTCAATTTTGTTTGAGTTCCATCTTCAAAATTCATTTCCACTTGATTTGTTCCTGAAACTAATTGGTCTAAAGGAATTTCAATGTTATTTTCTGAATTGGCTTTTAAACTAATTTTGGTTTTGTTTGTTTTTTGATTCGAAATAAGGAAACCATTTACTGTTTTAGGTAAGTTATTTTTGACGGTTACCACCGCATTTTCTGCTTTTATCGAATTCGAAATAATCTCAAATTTAGGAGTGATTTTGAGGTCAATTGCCTGCCACCAAATCATCTCTTTTTGTTTCAATTTGACAAAGAAAGATTTGTTGCCAATAACATTAGCGACAGCATTGATTTCATTATTGCTTACAACAGTGTTTGCTAATGCGTTTTGAGTGTCTTTTATCTCTAAAATAGTCGCTTTGTTTGTTGTAACACGAATGTTTTCGCCTTCGCAAATGGAAGAAACTGTCGTGGCTTGTTCTAAAGTTTCGTTACTCCAGACAATCTCGATTTTGTAAGCATCATCATAAGGGCTTTCGATACTTATTTTTGGACTTCCAATAGTTCCATCAATCATTTTCCATTGTACTTCTTTTCCATTAACAGTCACTTTACTGATGTTTTCATGAGTAGCATTGATTACTAATTGCAAGTTCATTTTTGTTGAAAAATGAGGTGTAATTTGGTAAACATCGGTGTTGTTTGTTCTTTCGAAAGCAAAAGCTACATCAGGAATTTCAAGAGAAGCATGGTTCCATGATTTAGGTAAACCCGGCTGAATCGTTAAAGTATTTTTAAGCGCATCAGGCTGAATTCCGAAAAGCCCTTCGACTAAAGTTCGTCCGGCCATTCCTACCGGGTCGGCAAAATCGCGATACAATTCGCCACGAATGGCATCCTGAAACAATAATTGCTCAAATCCACCAGGAGAAGCTCCCAAATACATGCTTTCGATTAAACCACTTTCCCAAAGTTGGTATGCTTTCTCTGACTGTCCGCCTTGCCAATACGCCAATGAAGTATGTAAAATTTCAGCCAAAGCTACATTGTTTAGCGACCAGTCGTAAGGCTGCCAGTTGGTGGTGGATACTATTTCCAGATTCTTTTTGTCTAAACCTTCGGCAGCAACCGGGATATGCGGGATTTCAGTATCTACATATCGCAAGGCTTGGTAAGCCTGAAAAGGATTGGCAACTTCGCTATCCAAGGCGTGATAAATCGTCCAGATAGCAGGAGTATCATGTGTGAGTTGGTTGCCTAAAAGATCTTTATATTCGGCAAAAGTTCCTTTATTACTTTTCCATAATTTTTCCTGAATGGCTTGATAAATGTGAGCCGCTTCTTTGGCATAAACAGAACCATCTTCGCCGACAATTTGAGCTAATTCGGCAGCCATTTTATTGGCAAAATAATTATATGCTGATGTATGTGTTACACCTCCGCCGCTATATTGCAGTGCATCACTCGCCCAAATAGCCGCATAAGCATCATACAATCCGTCGCCATCAACATCGTAATTTCTTTTTTCCCAAGCCAAATGCCTTTTGATAACTGGCCACATTTTTTTTAGGAAATCAATATCTCCCGTCCATTTAAAATGACGCACTAATTGGTCAATAAAAACCAAATTCATATCGTAATGATGTGCCACTTTGTCGTTGTTCGGATTACGGCTAATGTAACCGCTACTGAACATTGAAGTTCCCATTTTCTCTAATTGGCGCGCATAATTTCTTGTTGTATCAGGAACAACCGGACCAGTTTCGGGTTCTGTAACCTGTGAATTTCCGTAACTTTCGAAATGCGTTTTGGCTCTGTCGTGCCAGCCCAAAGGATCGGCAACATAAGCACCGCGCCAAGCGTTTAAATACATTCTCCAAGCAACAGCTCCGTGTAAATAAGCCGGATTTTCCCAAATAGCATCGGCAGCCATTGCTAATGCACCACCCAAAGTATTGATATAAGGATCAGGTGTGTTTACTTTAATTCGGTTAGCCATTTGTTCGCTTTGAGCAAGGGCTTTTTTGAATTTTTCGGCAATAGCATTTTGAGTTGTGTTTTCAATTTTGGGTTTGTTTTCGAATAACCAATAATTTCCTTCTTTCGAAAATTGATTCAATTGTCCAATAATCATTGGAACCGAATCTACTTTTGAAGTATAATTTTCTAAAGGGGTTTTTAAGAAATTAGCACTGGCCAAATGGGTATTCGAATCTGGAAAAATTCCACTAATTACTTGAGTGTTTTCCGTTGCTTTTTTACTACTTGCAGAACCATAGGAAACATTAAAGCTGTTTTTGTTGATTTGGTATTGATTGTTGATGCAATATTCGGGTTGTAAATAAAACACTGATTCCGGATCGCCGCCGATGTCGCCATTTCGGGAGAATTTCTTACCACTGGCGCCACCGTAAGCCCAAATAAGCGAAGTGTTTTTAGGAACGTTATTGCCGATAATTTTTAGAATAAAACCATCGCTGTCAGCCAAGGCAACAATTTGAATTGTCAAAGTTGCATTCGAAAGTAAGGTATCTTTTATTTGGTATTCAACCGTTCCGGGAGTGTATTTTGTATTTATTTTATCGGCTTCGGTGAGCCATTTGCTGCTTTTTCCGTTGATTAATCCCAGTTTGAAATTACCGCCCATTCCTGGCATGTACATCGCAAATTCGGGTAAATCTCCAGCTTCAACTCTAAAAGCGGTATTGCTTCCATATAAGGCACGATTGAATTTTCGGGTTCCATTTTTTAAAACAAAGCTCTTGCCTTCAGGTGCGTAATGAATTTTTCGTTTTTCTCCATGCCATAAATTTTGACTCTGAGCGGTCAAATTTGGCAAAGAAAAAGAGAGGAGTATGAGGGAAACAGCGATTTTAGATTTCATTATCAATCGATTACTTTTTAGTATTGTTTGCAGCATTTGAAAAATCTACATTCTTTGAATTTTCAATTTTTAATGTAGAATGATCGAGTGCGTTAATCGTTACATTGTCTAAAATCCAATTGTTACTATACGCAATATTTCCTGCGTTTTCGGCTGTAATATGGACATTTTTAAGTGTGATGTTTTCGACAATAGATTCTTTTAATCCTGCTACCGAAATGGCTTTTTTTGCTCCTTTGATATCGATGTTTTTCAAATGAATGTTTCTAAAAACAGGAATTCCTTTAGATTCGGGTTCAACCTTCGTCAGCATTTTTTTCCAATGTGGAGGTAAAGTTTCTTCAGTATAACCAGCGGGAAGTTTTGAATAGCTGTAAGCTGGATTCCAGTTCATCGAAATAGAGATAAAAGTACCTACACTTTCCATTTTTATATTTTCCATATAAATATCTTCTACTGTCCCGCCCCGGTTAGTAGCTGATTTTATGTTCAATCCGTTTTTAGTACCATATCCCTGAATATTGGAAACATAAACATGACGAATGCTTCCTGAAGTTTCGCTTCCTAAAGTAAACAAACCGGCACCCTGACGGGCAATACAATCGCGTACCACGACATATTCGGTAGGGCGATTGACTCTTAATCCATCCCAGTCGCGTCCTGCTTTTAGACAGAAATTGTCATCATTGCAATCAATATCGCAGTTTTGAACTAATATCCATTTTGACGAATCAATATCTATTCCATCAGTACTTGGGCCATGTCCGCCAATGTTGTTTCTTATTTTGATGCCATCAACGGTAATGTATTCCGAATACAATACCTGTACCGTCCAAAATCCAGCTCTTTGAATGTTTAAATCCTTAACAAAAACATTTTTAGAATTCGTAATTAAAATGGTTCTTGGACGTTTAGCATCATAATCTACAATCCATCGCAAGTCTTTGGCTTCGTATTCTTTGCGTAAATTCCAATAATAATCCCAATAGACTTTTCCTTGCCCATCGATAGTGCCTTCGCCATCCAGAGTTACATTTTTTTGGTCTAAAACATTAATTAAAGCCGCAGGCCATTTCATTTCAATTCCAGCCACACGGGTATCGATTTCTGGGTAATCGGCAATGTTTTCGCTACCCAAAATAGTTACTCCTTTCGGAACATTAAAATGCACTTTTTCTTTGATGAATAACGAACCAGTTAAGTAATTTCCGGGTTTGAACGTAAGTGTTCCACCACCATTTTTACTGCATTCGTCTATGGCTTTTTGGATGTTTTTAGTCGACAGTGTTTTACCATCATTTATTGCTCCAAAATCGTTCGCATAATAAATTTTAGATTTAAAAGTGTTTTCTTTAGCGCCCACTTTGTTAATCCATTCAGGTTCAAAATTAGCAGAATGACTTGCTACTTGAGCCGTTTCTTTACATGAAAAAAGCAAGAAGAGTAAGGAGCTTAAAATGATATGGTATTGTTTCATTACAATTGATTTTATCTCCGAAAATCATTATTTCATATCGAAAAGGTATCCTGTACTTGCCTGATTTTAAACTGAAATTTTATAAATTGATAAAAACGGGATAGTTTTGGATAATTTATGTTTTGATTTTCGAACAAGTTATAGCTGTTTTAGTTTATATGACTGTCCGCTAAGCGGACTAAAAATTCAATAATGGCACACGGATGACACTGATTAGACAGATTTTCGCTGATTGTTATATAAAAATCTGTTTTTATCAGTTTAAATCCGTGTCATTCGTGTGCCATTTTCAAAATTGGTACAAGTAACGGATTGTCATATTAATTTATTCTCCGCCTGAATTTACTTCTTTTGCATCTTTTTGGAATTGATCCTCTAGCTTATTTTTTAGTTTATTGGCTAAGTTTTCATGTTCCTGAATCAGATTTTGTTTCTCTTCAGGATCTTTTTCGATATTGAAAAGTTCAAAAATGGCGGGAGCATTTTTATGTCTTGTTCGAATTAATTTCCAAGGTTTTTCGGTAATACTTTCCTGTAAATGACCACGAATGTAGATGGATTGATTTGGGATTGAATCTTTAGTAATAATCGAATTCCAAATGTTTTTTCCTTCAACTGTTTTAGGAATTGCTTTGGCTCCAGCCAATGATAAAATAGTCGGCATTAAATCGGTTACCGAGATGTAATTATTGTTCAATGAACTATTCGTTTTGTTTTTCCAATAGATGATTGCAGGCACTCTAACGGCACCTTCATAATTAGTAGTTTTCCAGTCTCGTAGCGGATAATTGCTTCCTAAAACGTCATTTGCAGTATGTCTTCCTTGGTATTGGTTTCCCGGAATCCATTTGTCCATAGCGCCATTGTCGCTCATGAAAATAACAACGGTATTTTTGTCTAAATGCTGTTGTTTTAAAGTTTTTAATATTTGCCCGATGCTGTAATCTAGATGCGACATAGCGGCAGCATAATCTCTTCTAGAATTGTTTTTTATGGTTTTTAAATACGGTTTTTTCCATTTGTCTTCTTCTTGCAAAGGAAAATGCGGAGCACTATAACTCAGCTGAATATAAAAGTTTTTAGAAGGATCTCTTTTGGTTTTAAGCCAGGTAATCGCTTCGTTTTCAATTAGGTCAGTTACATGTCCTTTTTCGGTAATAAATTTTCCTTCTCTGTGCCAACTTGGATCTCCGTTTTTGTATTCGTGACTGTATTGGTCAATTTGCCCATGTAAAAAACCATAGGAATAATCAAATCCATATACTTTAGGACCACTGGATGGATTTAATCCCAAATGCCATTTGCCAAACAAAGCCGTTTGGTAATTTTGTTGGTGTAAGGCTTGTGGCAAAGTGGTAACATCACTTGGGAGACTTAAATTACTTTTGTCACTAATAGGTGCTACAATTCCCATACGACTAGAAGGTCTTCCTGTAAAAAAACTAGCTCTTGATGGAGAACAGGTGGGAGCTGCATACAAACGATTGAGTTGAGCACCATTTTTAGCTAACCAATCGATATTAGGAGTATGAATTTCTGAACCATTATAACCCACATCATTCCAGCCAGCATCATCAGCAACGATAACTACAAAATTAGGTGTAGCAGAGAGATCTATTTTCTTTTTTGTTGATTGTCCAAAAGATAAAAAGCATGTTGATAATGCAACTACGCTGTTGATGATAAGGCTGTTCATGAATTGTATTTTAAAAAATTATTTACGGGATTTTAATTGTAATGAGCTATCGTTGATTTCGAATTCGTTGTTTTTAAGCATCAGAATAATTTCAGAACCAGCTAAAATTACAGGTCCATAACCATGAGCTGCAAAGACGTTTATTGGGCGATAGTAGTAAAAGGCAGGGTCAAATCCCATTCCGGTTCCTACACAGGTTCCTTCCACTTCTCCTTTGTCGTTTACTTTTGTAGCAACGGCATTCCAGGCTAATAATGCCGCAGGAGCATAAGCTGCTTTGTCAATATAACCTCTGTTGATAGCACGGGTGATAGAATAAGCATAGATAGCAGTAGCCGATGTTTCTAAGTAAGTATCATTTCGATCAATCAATTGATGCCAGAAACCGGTACCGTCTTGATAAGAAACCAGTCCTTTGATATGTGCTCTTAATTGATTTAAAACAGCATTGTATCCTGGGTGGTCTTTTGGTAAAACTTCTAATAATTCCACCATCGTCATTACTGCCCAGCCATTGGCACGAGCCCAATGAAATTGAGGATGTTCTTCCATTGATTGTACCCAGCCGTGCATGTATAATCCTTTTTGGCTGTTAAACATTCGCTCTGAGAATTGTTTTACTTGTTTAACGGCATCATCATAATATTTAACATCTCCTGTTAATTTACCCATTTGTGCTATGGCAGGAACAGCCATAAATAAATCGTCTAACCATAAAGTGTTGGGCTGCGGTCTGTTTCTGGCCAACGTTCCGTCAGGAAGGCGAAATTCTTTATTACTGATATAACCCATGAAATCATCAATTAATGGTCTCAAATCGGCTTTTAATCCGGCTCTTTGCGCTTTAATCATCGAGGCAGTAACAGCACCACCATCATCCAAAGCGTGTGGCATTAAAAAGCCATGTACTGGTGATGGAAATTTATTGTTTTTTTGCAGTTCTTTTTTGTAATAAGGGGCAATGTCAGCGATTAGTTTTAAACGTTTGTTAGTATAATCGGCATATTTTTGATCTCCTGTAGCTTCAGTCGCCAAAAGCATTCCTGCATAAGTCACACCCCATTCGTAACTGGTTAGCCTAAAAGTTCCGGGAGAAAAGATGGTGTTTTCATCCAGTTTTTTCAGGTCGGTTACTTCCTGCTTTGTTTTGCTGTTTATCAGACTGGCAGGAGTTGTTTTTTCTAAAAAAGCGTATATTTTATCTATAGTCGCTTTGATTTCCTGCGTTGTTTTTGCTCCATAAGGAGTTGGGTAATCCGGTTGCAAAAGATGCAAAGGTGCTGTAACATCGTTAGCGGGTTGCTGTGCATTTGCAAGCGTTGGAATTACCATTATGGCTGCCGCAACGCCTATTTTAATTCCAGTGGTGAATGGGTTAGTTTTCATTTTACTAAAATTTTGGTGGTTAGTTTGATTGTTTTTATTAACTATTATTTTACAGCAACATCCCAGACTTTTGACAATCGGGAAGTGCCTTTTGGACCTTGAATTTTTAAAATTACAACATATTTGCCAGCTTCTTTATATTGATGAATTGGATTTTGTTCTGTCGAGGTGGTTTCGTCACCAAAATCCCAATTCCAAGACTCGATTTCGCCTTCCGATTCATCGATGAAAGCCACTTCTCTTTTGTTAATATTTACAACTTTAAAAGACCATTTGGCTTCAATATCTTTTTTGAATTGGTTTTCCAAAGGCATTAGTTTAAAAGGCAGGCTGTAGGAAGCATTTCCATACATTTTGTGCTCTTTTGAAAGGTTCCAAAAACCGTTGTTTTCCGTTTTATTAACATCGTCATAATCAATTATTGCCCAGCACAGACCAATGTTTTTATTTTCTGCTAAGATGGATTCCACCGCTCTTGATGGATCATTTCCTGCATAATCAAAAGGAGTAATCCAGAATTCCAACGTTAGTTTTCCCCCTTGTCCCGGTTTAAAATCATAATGGTAAGAAGTATTTGCATAAGGCAAATTTTTAATCCAAGGCTGACTGCCCCAAACCATAGTCCAGTCTTTTTCTACGGCAGGAGTAAAAATATGATAGTTTTGTGCATGGACCCCGTGATAGGAAAAGTAAGCTTCCATTGTGTTTGTTAGATTTGGATTTGGATGAAAACGATCAATAAACGGTCCGCCCGATTGGTCAGCATCGACGATAAGTTCAAAAGTATCGTTATGTAATCCCGGCAGAGAAAAATCCCAATAATCATCATAAGCTTCATATAGAAAGTACAAACGATTAAGTCCTTTTATCCAGCCTACTTTTACGCTAACATCCAGGTTTTTTGGGTCGGCTTTGGCTTGTTTTCCACTGTCGTCCCATAATTGATCCATTCCAACAACGTAATTTTTAGGTACCATTTTCCAATCTTCGCTATTTCCGTCAATCGTTGGAATCTTATTAGCAGGAAATTGAAAAACCTGAAAACTTCTATTGTCTTGTGCATTAGTTGTGGTGACAATGAATAACAGCAATGCTAAAGGCAAGCTGTATTTTGCTTTTGTTTTAAGATTAAAAAAGGTTTTGATTGGGAAGATCATCTTCTGTTTATTTATTTTCTGTTTTTATATTATCAACTGCTTTGTGTTTTGTGAGAAGAAACACTTATCTGATAAATTTAGTTTGTTTTAAGGTTTTTTTGAATGCCCTAGGAGATAAGTTAAAAAAGCCCTAACAAAAATGCTAGGGCTTAAAACTAAAAACTCACTCTAAAACTAAACTAAAAACTAAATTATTATTTGTCCTAAATGGATTAAATTTCTCTTTTCTTTATCTTGATTAAAAATCAAGTTTTACTCTTTTTTATAATATTCAATAAATTAAACCGAATTAATTTTAATGTTATTAATACATCAATATTAAACCTTTGATTTGATATTAGAATCCTGTACTGTCCTGTTTTTGAAAGAATCAACTTTGTGATATAAAAAAACTGCCAACAGTATTAAAAAAATATACTGTTGGCAGTTTGAAAATAAGATAAGTTTTTGAAATTTTAAAGTTCAGTTAGTTTTTTGTTTCCAATTACTTTAAACTTTCCTTTGATTACTTCGGTTGATGTTGCATTGTTATTGTTGTCAAAATCGGGTTGTTTGCCACCCACAAATACATCAAAATCACCAGCCTCAATTACTCTTTCAACTTTGTTGTTTATTAAAGATAATTGTCTTGGATTTAATGTAAAAATTACCTCTTTGCTTTCGCCAGCTTTTAGATAAATTCGTTCAAATCCTTCTAATTGTCTAAAGGGTCTTGGAGTAGACGCTTTTTTATCAGTTAGATACAATTGAACCACTTCGTCACCACCCATTTTTCCGGTATTGCTTACCGTTGCCGTAATCTTTATGTCTTCTCCTGCTTTTATTTGACTAGGAACAATTAAATTAGAATACTTGAATTGGGTATAACTTAATCCGTAACCAAATGGATATAATGGTACGCCTGAATAATAACGGTAGGTTCTGCCTTTCATGTTGTAATCTTCAAAAGGAGGCAATTCTTTCATTGAAGTATAGTAGGTAATAGGTAATCTTCCTGCTGGATTGTAATCTCCAAAAAGAACATCAGCCAAAGCATTTCCACCTTCTTCACCTGGATAACCTACATTTAGAATAGCATCGATATTGTCTTTAGCCCAGTTTACCGCTATAGCACTACCTGCATTTATAACTAATATTACTGGTTTTCCAGTTGCTTTTACAGCTCTTAATAATTTGTTTTGTTGTTCAGGTAATTCAATGTCAGTTCGGTCACCACCTTCACCTTCCAGACGTTGTGAAAGTCCTAAAACTACCACTGCTAAATCGGCTTCTTTTGTAATAGCTACGGCTTTTTCAATTTTGTTTTCTTCTGGCATAGCCCATAATAATTGCGCTAAAGCATCTGATTCATCGCTAAAAAACGTTGCTTCGATAGCATATTTTTGTCCTGCTTGAAGTGTCATCGTTTTTGTAGCATAACGACCTTCGTGAACAGAACCTTTGCTATTAGTGATTTCTTTTCCGTTGATGTTAATCTTCATTCCTCTTTTCGAAAAAATACCTAATTGGTATTTTCCGCTAACAGCAGGTACTAAAAATCCGTTCCATTTTACAGAGAAGTTATCAGCAAGGTCTTTAGAGATAGGTTTGTGTTCCCATGAAAAATCAATATTGTCATCGATGCGTTCTAATATCGCCTTTCCTTTGCGTTCCATATTATTGAAATAAGAAGCTTTTAGTCCTTGTTTGCCGTCTTCGGTTTCAAAATATACTGATGGAATTGGTTTTAAATTCAAAGTACTGTCTGATAAATGTGATCCTTCAGCGTATAAAATTTCGATTTTTGGTTCTACCTTATTTTTGATGCCTTTTAAAAAGGTAATTGGGTTTTTTGGAGTACCGTGATAGTTTCCAACTAATGATTCCCAGTTGTCAGCATTTGGACCAATAACGGCAATTTTTTTTATTTTATTTTTCGAAAGTGGGAGTGTTTGATTGTTGTTTTTCAACAAAATAATACTTTCCTGAGCTGCTTTTCGTGCCAAAGTAGTATTCGCATCTGAACACACAATATCAATTGGAATTTTAGAAAAAGGCACTATTTCTTCAGGGTCAAACATACCCAGTCTAAAACGAGCTAGAAATACTCTTTTTACAGCAATATCAATTTCTTTTTCATTAACTAATCCTTCTTTTACGGCAGCGACCAAGTTTTCATAATAACTTCCGCAGTTCAAGTCGCAGCCTCCATTTAGTCCTATAGAAGCGGCTTGAGCAGCTGAATTGGCGATTTTATGTGTCGTTTGTATGTCTTTTATTGCATCACAGTCAGATACTACATAACCTTCAAATCCCCATTGGTCTCTTAGTACTTTATTCAATAAGAAATCACTACCCGAGCAAGAGGCTCCTCTAAAACGGTTGTAAGCTCCCATTATAGAGTATACTTTTGCCTCTTTGATGGTTTTTCTAAATGCAGGGAAATAGGTTTCGTATAAATCTCTATCGCTAACATCTACATCAAAGGAATGACGCAGTTTTTCAGGACCGGAATGCACAGCAAAATGTTTGGCTGTAGCAATAGATTTAAAATATTTAGGGTCATTTCCTTGCAATCCTATAATGAATTTTGAAGCTAATTCTCCAGTTAAATAAGGGTCTTCACCGTAAGTTTCGTGTCCGCGTCCCCATCTGGGATCTCTAAAAATATTGATGTTTGGTGACCAAAAATCGAGACCTGTGTAGATACCTCTTTTGTTATTTCTTAAAAATTCATGGTGTTTAGCTCGACCTTCATCAGAGATTACAGTTCCTATTTGTTCCAGTAAAGATTTGTTAAAAGATGCCGCCACTGTTATGGATTGTGGGAAAACAGTAGCGTAGCCATTTCGGGCAACACCGTGAAGACTCTCGTTCCACCAATTGTATTTTGGAATCTTTAATCTAGTAATTTCTTTAGAGTCGCTAAGTAATTGGCTTACTTTTTCTTCTAAAGTCATTTGATTAACAAGGATGTCAACTCTTCTTTCAAAAGGGAGTTTGTAATCCAGATATGAAAAATCCACTGTTTTCTCTTGTGCTTTGGATAAATTTGGGGTAAAAAATAGTATAAAAAGTATACTTATGACGATGGTGGTTTTTGACATAAATAATTTGGTTGTTGGTTGGTTGAAATTGTATAAAAAAGTCCGGTAAATAGGTTTTTACCGGACTGTAATTATTTAAATATATTGGTTGATAATGTTTTCAAAAAGCTCTTGTTTTCCGCTTTTTAAATCTAATTCACCATTTTCTAAAGCAATTTTGTATAAATCGGCTAAGCCTAATTTTCCGTTTTCGAAGTCTTTCCCTTTTCCAGCATCAAAAGAGCTGTATCTTTCGGTTCTTAATTTGTCATAAGAAGAAGAAGTGATGATTTTATCAGCTGTTAATAAGGCTCTTGCAAAAGTATCAGCACCACCAATGTGAGCTAAGAATACATCTTCCATATCAGTTGAGTTTCTTCTGATTTTTGCATCAAAATTAACTCCACCACCTTGTAAACCACCTGATTTTAAGAAAACCAACATAGCTTCAGTAGTTTCTTGGATGTTATTTGGAAATTGATCTGTATCCCATCCATTTTGGTAATCACCACGGTTTGCATCTAAGCTTCCAAGCATTCCAGCGTTAGCAGCTACTTCAATTTCGTGTTGGAAAGTATGTTGTGCTAATGTAGCGTGGTTTACTTCGATATTGATTTTAAAATCTTTCTCTAAACCGTATTTGTGCAAGAAGCCAATTGCTGTAGCCGAATCAAAATCATATTGATGTTTCATTGGTTCCATTGGTTTTGGCTCAATGAAAAAGTTTCCTTTAAATCCTTGTGCACGTGCGTAATCTCTAGCTTTTACTAAAAATTGTCCCATGTGGTCTAACTCACGTCCCATATCGGTATTTAACAAAGACATGTAACCTTCACGTCCTCCCCAGAAAACATAATTTTCACCATCTAAAGCAATAGTTGCATCTAAGGCTAATTTAACTTGTCCACCAGCTCTGGCTAACACATTAAAATCAGGATTTGTAGCTGCACCGTTCATGTAACGTGGATTTGAAAAACAGTTTGCCGTTCCCCAAAGTAATTTAATTCCTGATTCTGCTTTCTTTTGTTTCAAATACTCAGTTATAGTTGCTAATCTGCTTTCTGATTCTGCAAATGTTGCTCCTTCTTGAACTAAATCGTAATCGTGAAAACAAAAATAATCAAATCCCATTTTGCTAATGAATTCAAAAGCAGCATCGGCTTTGTCTTTTGCTGCTTGAATTGGGTCGTTGGACTGATCCCATGCGAAATTTTGTGTTCCAGGTCCGAATGGATCTGAACCTTGACCGCAGAAGGTATGCCAGTAAGCAATTGAAAATTTAAAATGCTCACGCATTGTTTTTCCAGCTACAATTTGGTCTGGATTGTAATATTTGAATGCTAACGGATTGTCAGATTGCTTTCCTTCAAATTTGATTTCGCCAATACCCTTAAAGTATTCTTTACTTCCTATTATTGCCATTTTTTTGTTTTTAGTTTATTTGTTTATAATTAGTTCTAGTTCTTTTTTCCAATTTTGATATGCTATTAAATAAGGAGTGCTGTTTTGTAAAGGCATAAATGTCATTACGTGGTCGTTTTTGATGATATTATCGCCAAAAGTTTCGTAATCACCATCAATTAAACCTACTGCTCTCGCAGCTCCTACAGCTCCTGTGGTATTGTAAATTTCTATTTCGTGTCCAATTAATGTGGCTACAGTATTCGAAAAAATTTCTGAGCGAAACAAGTTGTCATTTCCAGCTCGAATAACATTTATTTGAGCATTATCGGCTTTCATGATTTCCATTCCGTAAACAAAAGCAAAGGCAATTCCTTCCAGAGTAGCGCGGTACAGGTGTCCATGTCCGTGTTTATTAAGGTTTAGATTTAAGAAATGACTACCAATGTTTTTATTGTTAAACATTCTTTCTGCTCCATTTCCAAAAGGAATCACAACCACACCGTCAGAACCTACCGAAACGTCTTCGGCTTTTACGTTCATGTTTTCGTAAGAATCCATTCCGCAATGATTGCGTAACCACCGGTATTGAATTCCAGCGCCATTGATGCACAATAATTTACCTACCGTAGGTTTTTCATTGGTATAATTTACGTGTACAAAACTGTTGATTCTAGAAGTTTCTTTCGATTTTAATTTGTCGGTAACGGCATAAATCACTCCCGATGTTCCGCCTGTAGCTGCAACTTCTCCTGGTTTTAGAATGTTTAGAGATAAGGCATTGTTCGGTTGGTCACCCGCACGATATACCACTGGTATTCCAACAGGAAGTCCTGATTCTTTTGCTCCTTTTTCGTTCAAGAAACTTTGGTTTGTGAAATTGTCTACTATTGTTGGGGTCATTGATGAGTCAATTCCATAATATCTCAATAACCATTCGGCTACTTCGTTTTCTTTGTAATCCCAAAGCATTCCTTCGGACAGGCCGTTTTTGGTTGTGTTTATTTCGCCTGTTAACTTATAAGCTATAAAATCACCTGGTAACATGTATTTGTAAATCTTGTCGTAAATTTCAGGTTCGTTTTCTTTTACCCAAGTCAATTTGGATGCTGTGAAATTCCCTGGAGAATTCAGTAGGTGAGTGGCACATTGTTCTTCTCCTAAATCTTCAAAAGCATGGTCTCCAATTTCTACAGCTCGGCTATCGCACCAAATAATAGAATTTCGCAAGGATTTCCCCTCTTTGTCTATAACAACTAAACCGTGCATCTGGTATGAAATACCTACGCCGGTTATTTTTGAAGCATCAATATTAGCTTCTTTGATGGCTCTTTTGCTCGCTATACAGCAGTATTCCCACCACATTTCCGGATCTTGTTCGGCCCAGTCTTTATGGTAGGCAGTAATTGCCATTTCATCCGCAGGTTCATGAAGTGTGATGATTTTTTTTCCTGTCGCTGCTTCTACTATTGCGACTTTTACAGAGGAACTTCCTATGTCATATCCTATATAATACATAATTTATAATGATTCTCTTATGGTTAATTTTGTTGGTACATAATATTGCATTGGTTCGTCTTTGGTAACAAACTCTGCAGCCTTAATTCCTAATTCGTTAAAATCTGTTGTTACTACTGAAATCCCTTTGTATATGAATTTTTTCATTGGAGTTTCGTTGTAAGATAAAAAACCAACGTCTTTGCCAGGTTCTAAACCTTTCTCTCGGCATTGTTCTAGAAATATTCCTAAAATTCGATCGCTTACACTGATGTAGGCAATGTCTTTTTGAATAAAGAAGTCTTTTGGATTGGTAATTACGTTGTGATTAAGATTGAAATCAATACAGAACTTTTTGAAAAAAGTAATTGTTTCTTTGGGATGAAAGGTAAACGTTGGATAAATGAAAACGATTTTTTTATATTTCTTAAATAAATTTTCTCCTTGTTTTAGTGCTTCGTAAAAAGCTTTTCCAAAATCTTGAAATACATAATTGTTTTTGGATTTTGAATGAATGTTCCAGTCTATCAATAATAATTTTTCGTTTGATATTGCAGATAAGGTAGTAGACACTTCTTTGTTGTCAAAGTTCATTACTACATATTTAAAATATTTCCCGATACTATTATTAATAATGTTTTTGAAGTTGTCAATATTGTAATGATGGAATTGCACATCGACAATAATATTATCTGCTAAATTATTAACAAAGGAATGGTATAGTACTTCTTTATATGCTTTGAAGGTATCAAGGACTAATAATACTTTTCGGGTTTCTCCAGCAACAAAATAGCCTTTGTTAGGAACCGAATCAATTAGTTTTTGGTCTTTTAAAATGGAATACGCTTTAAAAACAGTATCTCTTGATAATTGATTGTTTTTGCAAATAGAATTTACTGAAGGTAGTTGTTCTCCTTTTGCAAGTATGTTTTCTGCAATGGCGTTGTTTATTGAATTGACTAGTTGCTGATATTTTGGGATATCGCTTTCGTGATTAATTGTAAAAGTAAAACTGCTTTCCATTTCTATGCTGTTCTGTTCCGGTATGCAAATATAAAATTTATTTTTTAATTTAAAATAGCTTGAGGTTTTTTTTAATTGAAATGTTTTTTGAAGTGTGATAATAATTATGGTATAGACAGATTATGTTTTTTTGTGTTGATAAAGTTTGTTTTGGTGTTTCTTGAATGTTTTCTTTTGTTTTGTGAGAAATTCATTTGTTTTATATATCTTTATTGGTATTTTGGTAAAATTTAATTGATTTTGTTATTGAAAACATATATTTTATTACGAGAATGGCAATCTTTCATAGTGTAATTTGGATTTATTTGGAGATAAGTGGTTAAGGCGTGTTTTTTGGTTGCTTATTTCTGAAAAATCGTTAACAAAAAATTGGGTGTTAATTTAAGGCAGTTTTGTTAGCTGTGATTATGATTATTAAAAGCTATTGTTTTTTAAATGTAAAATATATGTTAAATTAATATATATGTTTTTTGTACACTTGTTTAGAGGCTCTAAATGTTCTATGGGCCTGGTAAATACAATAGTTTTTCTATATTCAAAATTGTAGTTAATTGATTATGATATGTATATTTATTCTAGTATTTTTTTTTATATATGTAAAAAACAGGATACAGCAGGATAGATGTAATGAGATGAACTTATAAATTTGAAAAGTTAAAACTTAGCAATAATTAGTTAAAAAAAACACAAATATTTATTCACCACTTTATAAGCTAACCAAATAATGAAGAGAAAATTTAACTACTATTTATTAATCCTACCACTTCTGGCACTATTGGCTAGTTGTAGTCGAGAAGCATTTGATGAGTATTATGCTCGTCCAGATTATCTCGAAGATCCTATTTACCAACAGTTGGATTCCCGAGGTAATTTTAAAAATTTTACTGCTTTAATAGAAAAAGCAGGCTATAAAGATATTTTGAGTAAAGCAGGGTATTGGACTATGTTTGCTCCAAATGATGAGGCTTTTACTAAGTATTTTCAAGAGACTGGAATATCTGATGTTAGCAAGATTGATGATGCTACTGCATCTAAAATTGTAAAATATGCATTGGTTTACAATGCTTTTAGAGAAGATCAGCTTTCCGATTATCAATCGGCTACAGGTTGGGTGAAAGATAATGCGTTTAGAAGAAGGACAGCATACTATGATGGTTTTCTAACTAAAACAATTAATGGTCAACAAAAAGTAGTAGTAGGCTCTAATCGTAATAACCGTACAGGTACTAACTATTATATTTCGGGGGATAACAACAATAAGTATATATCTTATTTTACAAAGGAATTTTTTGCAGCGAGGAATTTAACTGCATATGATTTTAACTTTTTTTATCCATCTGTAGATTATACAGGGTTTAATGTTTTAGATGGTAATGTAAAAGAAGCTGATATTATAGCTGAAAATGGTATTATTCACGAGGTAGATAAAGTGGATCTTCCTTTATTGAATTTAGATCAGTATTTAGAGGAAGACAGTAAAAAAGCAAATACTAAATACAGCCTTTTTCGAAGTATATTAGAAAACAATCTTGTTGATTATGTGTTTAATCAAGATGCTACAAATACTTATCGCAATTTCACTGGTAAATCAGACAATGCATATGTGAAGGTATATGATCAAGGCTTGTCTTTTTCACCAAATAATGAGAATTACTTAAAACAAGCTGATAATGATGGGCAAAGTGATGCTTATACTATGATTGTTCCTGAAAACGCAGCCTTACAGGAATTTATAAATAAAATTTTGACTAAGCATTTTACTATGAGTTCGCTTCCAAAATATGTTTTTCAAGATTTTATAAATGCACATATGGTTCAAAATGCGGTTTGGCCATCTAAAACAGTTGCTTCTAGTAATGCTTTAGGAGAAAGTTTGAGGTTTAATTTCAATAGTGACATAGTAGATGCCAAAATATTGAGTAACGGTTTTTTCTATGGAGCTAACAAAGTACAAAAGTCTAATTTATTTTATAGTGTTTATACTTCGGCTTATTTAGATCCTAAATATACTTTTGCTACGAGATTGTTTAATGACGGTTCAGGTCTTAAACAGATGATAAGTAATATTAATACTAAATATACTTTGTTTTTACCTTCTGATGCAGTACTTCTTTCACTTGGTTTTGATTATAATATTAGTCGTCAAGAATGGAAATACACTTCTCCTGCAACTGGTGTAGCTGATGCAGCGAATATTGCTAGATTTCGTCTTCTACGTGTTCTTTATAATGGTATTGTATTAACACCGCATGGAGAGTTGGATAATATTGCAGCTTCATCAGGGATTATTCGTTCAGGTGATTTAGATCTTCCAGGAGAGTATATAAAATGGAGTAACAATAAAGTATATGCAGCAGGAAATGAGGTTGTAGGTGGTGTCGGAGTTAATATTATTGGACAGGAAGACCAACAAAACGGTAGAACTTATTATATAGACAAAGTACTTGAGTATACTGAAGAAGCGCCAGGGTTGAAAATTCAACGTTTGGCCGAAGCAACGGGTTCGCAATTTTCTTTCTTTTATAATTATCTTAAAGCTTCAAAAATATTCTTTGCTGCTGGAAAAATTGATGGCGTAGTTTTAGGAACCTCTTATACTTTTGTTATTCCTTCAAATACAGCAATTACTCAAGCTGTTAAAGATGGTGTTTTGCCTGGAATAGTTGCAACTGGAGTACCAAATTATAGTCCCACAACCGAATCTGAGAAAGAACAAGTTGCTGATTTTATCCGTTATCATATTTTGTCAGGAAAAACAGCCTCTGATGATGGTTTGACAATGGGACAGGTTGAAACTTTAAGAAAAAATAGTTTTGGTGATAAAACCTATGTAACGGTTGAGAGCACTCCAGGTACTTTGTCATTCAAAGACAAAAATTTTAGAGATGCTAAATATATTAAAGTATTAAGTAATAACCTGGCAGATAGATCTTTAATTCATTTAGTAGACAACTATCTTAAATTTACGGAATAAAATGAGACAACAAATTACAAATATATTAAGCAGTTTTACTTTTGCCTTATTTATTCTGGCAGCTTTACCGGCATTAGCACAACAACAGCCCAATGCTGCTTTATTAGTTCGTGGTCAGATAATTGATGCGGGTGATAATCAAAGCATTCCTATGGTTACAATTGCTGAGCAGGATGCTGAAAATCGTACTGTAGGAGGTGTTGTAACCGATATTGACGGAAATTTTGCTATTCGTGTTAAAAATCCAAACAATAAATTGTTGATTTCCACCATAGGTTATAAGTCTCAAGTTGTATCGATTAATGGAAGACCGTCAATTAAAATCAAGTTAGTTTCAACAGTCGAATCTCTAAAAGAGATTGTTGTTACTTCTGCTAAATCATCAGATAATGGATTAATGAGAATTGCAGATCGTGATCGTACTACGAGTTCGGTTAGTATCAATGCTGCGGATCTGGAAAATACTCAGGCAGCCTCTATTGATGAGGCTTTACAAGGACGTTTGTCAGGTGTGGATATCGTAGCGACTAGTGGAGATCCGGGAGCTGGAATGCAAATACGTATTCGTGGAACTTCTTCTATTACAGGTTCTTCGAATCCTTTAATAGTTGTTGATGGAATGCCTTATGAAACTTCAGTACCGGATGACTTTAATTTTGGATCAGCTGATGAACAAGGTTATGCAGCTCTATTAAATATTGCACCTTCAGATATTGAAACCATTACTATTTTAAAAGATGCGGCTGCCACAGCTATTTGGGGGTCTCGTGCTGCCAGTGGGGTTTTATTAATTACTACTAAACGTGGTTCAGTAAGTGCACCAAAAATCACTTATACTTATAGAGGAACTTACTCTAAGTTACCTCCAACTATTCCAATGTTAAGTGGAGATCAATATTCGCAATTGATTCCTGAAGAATTCATGAATAGAAATGGAGTGCCTTTGAATACTTTGAATGTGAAAGAATTTCAATATGATCCACAAGAAGTTTATTATTATAAAAACTACAGTCAAAATACCAATTGGATTGATGCAATTACTCAAGCAGGTGTTACAGGTGATCATAATCTTTCTTTACAAGGAGGAGGGCAAAAAGCAAGGTATTTTACATCAGTAGGTTATTACAAGTCTAAAGGGGTTACAATAGGTACTGGTTTAGAGAGATTAAATGCAAGATTAAACTTGGATTATGTAGTGTCTGATCGTATTAAGTTTAAGACCGATTTAGCTTATACGCATACAGATACTCAACGAAATTATGTTAATGGTACAGATAGTAAAGATCGTTTAAGAGATGTTGCCTATACTAAAATGCCTAATATGAGTATTTATGAGTACGATGAAAGAGGAAATCTTACGCCTAATTATTTCTCACCAGCCTTTAACGTACAAGGGGTTTACGGAGGAACTTATAATCCACTAGCTATGGCAGAGTTGGCAACTAATAATCAGGCTGAGGATCGTATTGTACCCCATTTTAATTTGAGTGTAGATATTGTTCCTAAAGTATTCATGTCGACTTTTGATTTACAGTTTGATTATAGTGGTAAAAAAACAAAAGCTTTTTTACCTCAAAACGCAACAGGTCGTCCTTTTACTGAAACGGTAGTGAATAGAGCTATTGATATCGATTCAGATGAAGCCAGTATTGTTACCAAGACCAATTTTATTTATACACCAAGCATAGGTGAAAACCAAACTTTTCAAGCCTTAGTATCATTACAATCGAATGACTACCGTTATACGGCACATTTGGCATCGACATCTAATACAGCTTCGTCTTTATTGACAGATCCATCAAATCCCTCCAGAACACAAACAGGGGCATTATCGACTAATAACAGTCAGGCAAGAAATGTAGGGGCGGTGTTTACTGCTCAATATGGTTTGTTAGATCGCTATATCATAAATGTAGGTGTTCGTGCTGATGGTAATTCAAAGTTCACAGGACAAAATAGATATGGTTATTTTCCTTCAGTATCTGCTCGTTGGAGAATTTCAGGGGAGTCATTTATGAAGGATTTGGACAAAATAGATGACTTAAGTATGAGATTGAGTTATGGTCAATCAGGTGGAGCTCCTAAATATGATTATCGTTTTTTTAATATTTATGATAACTATGAAACGACGTATTTAGGCATAAATGGTATTGTTCCGGTAAATATGGAGTTGACTAATTTGAAATGGGAGACAAAAATTGGTAAAAACTTAGGGTTTAATCTTCAAATGTTCAACAAACGTTTGAGTATAGATGCCGAAATATATCAAACTACCACTAAAAATCTTCTTTTTAGAGATCTTGATTTAAGTAGCGTTTCTGGTTATAACACTATCTCTGATCAAAACGTAGGTTCTATGGAAAATACAGGATGGGAAATAGGTATTAATGCAACTCCTCTTAAAACTAAAAAATGGAAAGTTGACTTTAATTTTAATATTTCTGCAAATCAAAACATGATTACAGAAATATCAGATTATTATCCAAGTCAAAGTGGGAATACAGATAAAAATGGAGAGTTTAAACGTTTCCTTCAGGTTGATAATCCTTTTGGTTCATTTTATGGGTACAGATTTAAAGGGGTTTATACTGATCTTGATGCAACTAAAGCCAGAGATGCAAGTGGAAATGTAATTTTAGGTCCAAATGGTCAGGAAGTTTTTATGCGCTTTAATTATCCATTAACTGATTATACATTTCAACCTGGAGATGCAATTTATGAAGATATTAACAAAGATGGTAATATTGATAGCCGCGATGTAGTGTATTTAGGAAACAGTAATCCTAAATTAGCAGGAGGTTTTGGCCCAAATATAAGTTTTAACAATCAATGGAAAATCAATCTTTTCTTTACGTATCGTCTAAACTACGATATTGTTAATGGAACAGATATGAAAACTACTAATATGTATGGATATAATAATCAAAGTACAGCAGTTTTGTCCAGATGGCGTAATCCGGGGGATGTAACTAATATGCCTAGAGCGGTTTTCGGTGCAGGTTATAACTGGTTAGGTTCTGACCGTTATGTAGAAGATGCTTCTTTTGTTCGTTTACGTTCAGTTACTCTTAGTTATAATTTGGGTAAGGAATTATTGAAAAAATTAAACTTAGATGATATAAGAGTCTATTTTACAGCTGATAACTTGTATACCTTTACAAAATACAGAGGTCAGGATCCAGAGGTAAGTATGGGAAGTGGTGCTTTTGGTATTGCAATTGATAATGCTGCTACACCACCTACAAAACGTTTCTCATTTGGTCTTACAACTCGTTTTTAAATAAAAATTTTGATATGCAAACTAAAATAAAAACAATATTAGCAATCTTTATACTTTTTGTTTCGGCAAGTTCGTGCGATAATTATTTAGATTTACGTCCTCAGGATGGAATTGTACGTGATGAATTCTGGAAGACTAAAGAAGATATTCAGGCTGCTGTGGTAGGAATTTATTCTTCTTTATTGAGTTCTCCTCCAGGTGTAAGTGATAATTTTACAATGTCTCAATATTTGTTCATGTATGGTGAATTAAGAGGCGATATGATTGCACCCGGTGCGAACGTTACTGAGGATGAAAGAGATATCATGAACTCTAACATTATTGCTTCGAATGATTTAACCAGTTGGGCTGCTTTTTACAGAACAATAAATTATTGTAATACGGTTATTGAATTAGCTCCGGCAGTTAAAAGTGAGGATCCAACTTTAACCCAAACACAATTAAATAATTTTCTTTCGGAAGCATTGGCAATTAGAGGGTATTTGTACTTTACATTGGCGCGTACTTTCAAAGATGTACCTTTAAAATTAACTCCAACCTTAAGTGATAAAGAAAATTTTCAAATCCCTGTTAGTCCACAAAGTGAGATTTTTGCACAGGTAATCAAAGATTTGAAACTAGCTGATGAATATGCAGTTGAAGATTATGGGAATGATCCTTCAAATAAAGGACGTATTACTACTTATGCTATTAATGCTATGTTAGCAGATGTTTATTTGTGGACAGAGAAATACCAGGAAGCTCTCGACGCTACCACTAAGGTAACCAGTTCAGGTAAATTCAGTTTAATACAAGCTTCTAATAATACCTGGTTTAATACCGTATTTGCCAAAGGAAATTCTACTGAAAGTATTTTTGAATTTCAATATACGACTTCTAACTTAGGGCCATTTTACAGTGTCTTTTTTCAAAGGCCTCAGTTTTTAGCTTCAGCAGAAACTTTAGAGAGCGTTTTTGGTATAGACTTTACTAATGCTAGTAAAAAAGATATACGTGGAGAGAATACATCTATAACTCCAGGATCAAATGTTATTTATAAGTTTATAGGTCTTAATAATGACGATCGTAAAGCGTTGCAAGATTCAGATACGCATTGGTTTGTGTATCGTTATGCTGATGTTTTATTAATGCAAGCTGAAGCACTTAATGAATTAGAAAAAGTCGACAAAGCAGTTGAGATTATTTATATGATACGAGGAAAACGTAACGCAATTGATTTGACTGATGAACATCTAAATGCTGCTAGTAGTAAAAACGAAGTAACAAATTTTATTTTAGCCGAACGTGCCCGTGAATTTGCTTTCGAAGGAAAACGTTGGTTTGATATTCTTCGTGTTTCAAGAAGAAACAATTATGAAAGAAAGGATATTTTAATTAATGCTGCTATTTCAAGTGCACCTGCTGATAAACAACAATCAATTATTGCAAAATTAAAAGATCCAAATAGCCACTATTTACCTATTAATACGTACGAACTTTATACTAATAAAGCGCTTGTACAAAATCCATTTTATAAATAATAAAAAAGATTAAGTCATGAAAAGATTATTAAGATTGCCTAGCCTGTTGAGACTTACTTTAGTTTTTTTAATAGCTTTAGTGTTTCAAAATTGTACTGAACAAAAAATAAAAGAAACTACAGACGAGACGTTGAATGTTACTGCTTATCTTAGAGAAAATAAGGATTATTCAATGTTCTTGGAGATTCTTGATATTACTAATTATGCTTCATTCATGAATACTTATGGAACTTACACGGTTTTTCTTCCTAATAATGAAGCGGTAAAGCAATATCTAATGGATATAGGTGCAACTTCATTGAAAGATGTTCCTTTAGTAGACTTGCAAAATATAGCAAAGCTTCATATTTTAGATCAAAAAGTAAATACTACAGCTTTTACAGATGGTAAAATTGCTACGCCAAGTTTATATGGTCAGTTTTTAATAACTGGTGCAACTAATAAAAATGGTGTTTCTAGTGTAACAGTTAATAAGAGTGCTAGTATTGTTGCTTCCAATATTGAAGTAGGGAATGGTGTAATTCATGTTATTGATAAAGTATTACGAGTTGCTGATAAAACTGTAGCTCAAACTATAGAAGCTAATCCAAAACTTTCATTGTTTACAGAAGTTTTAAAAGCTACTGGTTGGTATGATAAACTAAATAAGCCGTTAACAAATAGCGCTGACATACTTAGTTATTTTACCGTTTTAGCTCAAACTAATGATGTGTTTGAAAATACAACATGGAAAAATCCTTCTGGGACAACAATAAAATTAAACACCTTAGATAATTTAAAGCAAAGATACAGTCATCTAAACAATCCATTAGATCCAAAAGATAGTTTGAATTTATTTGTTAGCTACCATATTGTGCCAAGATTACAATATTTAGCTGATATTGCTGTAAGTTCTGCTCTAGAAACATCGGCTCCTCTTGAGGTTATTAGTGCTAAACTAGAGGACGATACGATTTTATTAAACCAAGAAGTTTTTAATGAGGTATTAGAAAAAGGTGTTACTGTTATTAGGGATTTAAGTGATGTAACTTGTTCTAATGGAGTATTGCATTATGTTGATGGAAATTTCGCTATCAAAAAGCGTAATCCTGCTCCAGTTTATTTTGATTTTTGTGATCAAAATGAATTTAGAAAGTTAGCTATTTTTAGAACGAGTGTTGCAGGTTTTAAAACTTTGGAAAAGTCTGAGCTTTCTGATATCACCTGGGATGGAACTTCTAATGTTTCTTATTATAAAGATCCAGCCAAAGGTGGAACAGTTGGTTTTGGCTGGCATGCTGATGTTCTCGAAATTACTCGTATGAGAGATGGTTCGGTTCAAAATATTGCTTTTAAAACTCCTGTAATTATTAAAGGAAAATACAAAGTATGGATTTCTTACAGAGGGCAAACTACTAAAGTGGGGCTTGTAAAAGTATTTTTTGATAATGAAGAATTGCCTCGACAAATTAATATGACGGAATTTGTAAATAGCACTTTAGCAGAAAGAACATTAGAATCTCAAGGATACAAACGCCATATTTCTCCAACTAGTACCAAAATGAATTGTAGATTAGTAGGTATAATAGATGTGAAAACTACTGCAAGACATACGTTGAAATTACAGAGTCAATCTTCATTCTCGGCTGCAGCTTGGTTTGATGTAGCGGAATTTCGTCCGGTAGATATGGATCAATTGTATCCAAAATTTCAACAAGGAGGAGATGGTTTCGTTACTCAATAATCGAAAATTCTAATTAAAAACTTAATCAAGTAAAAATGGCCTTATTAAATTTAAATTATAAAAGACTATTGCTTAGTATGCTAACTATAGCCTTAGTCTCCTGTTCTAATCCTTGGGAGGATCGCGAAAATAATGGCGATGTAAATCTAAGTGTTACGCTCAACGAGGCAATCACAAATACTGCTGAAGTATCCCAGTTTGGAAAATTATTAGTCCAAACTGGTTACGATAAAATTTTAGCCGCTTCAAAGACTTACACTGTTTTTGTGCCAACAAATGAAGCTATGGGGCAAGTAGACAACGCAATACTTAATAATCCTGAAGCACTCAAAAAATTTGTAGCCAACCATATTGCTCTTACTGCTTATTCTTCAATTAGAACTAAGGCACAGGAAAAAATTAAGATGTTAGGGGATAAATACCTTTTATTCAAAGGGTCTACTTTGATTGATGATGCCACTATTATTGATGCAGATCATTATGCTAATAACGGAGTGTATCATATTATTAATAAAGCATTGACTCCAAAATTAAATATTTGGCAGTACATTAATGCTCAGTCAAGTTCTTCTGCTATGAGTGCGTATTTGTTGAGTCTTA
The DNA here is from genome assembly GCA_039805885.1 of Bacteroidota bacterium. Lineage (GTDB taxonomy): Bacteria > Bacteroidota > Bacteroidia > Flavobacteriales > Flavobacteriaceae > Flavobacterium. Next base: position 91,149 of record JBDLTG010000051.1, on the reverse strand, counting down.
AAGATTTTAGTATTTATAATGATGATATTGCCGCAAAGGCAGGTTCAGCTCCTGGATATCTTGCAGATTCTTTATCTAATTCATATTTACGAAATGTGTATAATTTGAATAACGAAAAAAATTCTTACACTTTATTCTTAATGCAAGATGATGGATATAATGCTGAAGTGAATAAAATGAAACCGTATCTAATTAAGACATCAAATAATGTAAATATAGATTCAACAGCTATTTATTCTAAATATTTTACATTAAGAGACATGGCTTTTCCTAAAAAGTATGAACTTAATGATCTACCTGCAACTTTAACGTCCAGATTTGGTATTGAAGTTCCTGTAGATAAAACTCAAATTGTTGGAGAACCAATTCATTTAAGTAACGGTATAGTTTATATAATGAAAAAGGTTGATGTTGCTCTAACTAAACGTTTGTTGACTACTAAAATAGAAGGAGAGAAAAACACTAGTTACCTTGGTGCTCGCTTTAGGATTCTTTATCGTGATAGAAAAGACCCCTTTGGAACACTTTATAATGATGTTGCGGTACTTAGTACAGGAACGGGGCTTTTTACATTGAATTATAATGCTAAAGATTTATATAGTACAACTTATAAGGTGTATTGGAGAGCAGTAAATGAACAAAGTAATGTATTTCAACAAAGACTAGTAGTAGGGACCTATATTAAAGATAATGTTTATGATCACACTAAGGCTTTGATGGCATTTCCTTACATGGATTTACCAATAAAATTATATAGTGAAGTTTATTTAGGGGATTTTACATTGACAAAATCAGGCAATATAGATTTGATTTCATTAATTTCTCTTAATTCAACAACCGCTTCACTCAGTCTTGATTATTTTAAATTTGTTCCTGTCCTTAAATAATATTCTATAAAAAATTAGTTATGCTAAAAATTATAAAACTAAGTTGTCTAGTGAGCCTGTTTTTTGCTGGTGGACTTTATGTACCATTGCATGCACAGGAAGTTCAGGATTCAATTGCTACTGTAAACCCAACCATAAATAAAACCTCAAATATCAAAGGAATTTTAGTAAAGGGCGTTGTGAAGAATGCCAAAACAAAAGCCCCATTATCAGGGATAAATGTTGCTGTCGATGGCTTTTCAGCAGTAATTACTAATGATGACGGAAGCTTTGAAATTAAAGTTCCAAATTTAGAAACTCTTCTTAGAATTAGTGGTGAGAATTTTCAAACCAGACTTTATGCTTTAAGAGAGCAGGAATCAGGATTAGAAATATTTTTAAACGAGTCTAATTATGCTCCTGCTTACCAGATGGCTAATTTAGCGTCAGGTGATAAAATGCAATACAACAATACTAATGCTGCTAGTGTTGTAAATTTTAGTAAAGATCAATGGTCTAATCCTATTAATGAATCTGTAGGTGGTTTTCTTCAGGGAAAAGTAGCAGGATTAAATGTTATTAGAAATTCTGGAACTCCAGGAGCAGGAAGTAACTTATCGCTACGTGGTTTTACTTCATTGTATGCTACTAACAAGCCTTTGATTATTGTTGATGGAATGATTTATGATGATGAAGATTATGGTTCTGGAATTATACAAAACAATATTTCTTCTCCTTTGTCTAATATAGATGTTAAAGACATAGAAGATGTAACAGTTATTAAAGACGGATCATCACTATATGGTACAAAAGGTGCTAATGGAGTGATAAAAATCACAACGATTCGTCCAACAGAATTATCAACTAAAATTGATTTTACTACATATGGAGCTGTTAATCAGATTCCTGATCAGTTTCCTTTGCTAAATGCTGACGAATACCGTACTCATATATCTCAATTAGAAGCTTCTCGTGGTCTATCGCAACAACAAATTGCCGATTTACCATATATGAATGACGAAGTTGGTGCTGTAGGATATTATAAGTATCATAATCAAACTAATTGGCAGGATCAGGTTTATAAAGCAAGTACAAGTCAAAATTACTTTCTTAAAATACGTGGAGGAGATGATATAGCAAAGTTTGGTTTGTCTGTAGGTTATCTTGATGCTAAAGGTATCGTAGATCAAACGAATACAAAACGTCTTAGTACTCGCTTAAATGCGGCTTTAAGATTAACAGAAAAATTAACTGTAGATGCTAATTTGTCTTTTATTACAAATATGGGGAATCAATGGGATCAGGGTTTAGCTTATAAAACAAGTCCTATGTATTTAGCATTGACTAAATCTCCGTTTTTAGCAACTAATGATGTGAATGATGCAGGTGAATTTTCTCCTAATTTAGCAGATGTGGATTATTTTAATGTAAGTAACCCAAATGCAATTTTGGAGAATGGATTCGGAACCAATAAAAACTACCGTTTCTTTGGAGATTTAAAATTCAAATACGCCCTAAACAAGGCCTGGGATATAAATACTATCATTGGTTTAACACTTAACAAAGAGAGAGAAGCTTTCTTTATTCCAGACTATGGAGTTGCTAATGTCGTGCTTCCTACTGCAATTGGTACCAACCGTTCAGGAAGTGAGGTTCAGCAATACAAGAGTTTTTATACTGATACTTATGCTAATTATTTTAAAAATTTTGATAATGATCATAATTTAGATGTACGTTTTGGAGCCAGAACTCAAAGTAACAAATCAGAAAGTGATTTAGGTTTGGGTTATAATTCCTCTACTGATGATTTTACCAGTGTAGGTGCAGGATCTAACTTATTGCGTCAGGTAGGCGGAGTTTTAGGAGAATGGAACTGGCTTAATATTTACGCTAGTGCTGATTACAACTATCGTAATAAATATTTCCTGACTACTAGTTATGCGGTTGACGGATCAAGTAGATTTGGAGATAAAAAAGATGGTTCAGATAAATACGCTTTAATGACATCTTTAACTGCGGGTTGGTTAGTCTCTTCAGAAGGTTTTATGAAAAATGTAAAAGCCATTGATTATCTTAAATTGAGAACAACTTATGGTTATAGTGGGAATGATGATATAGGAAACTTTACAGCGCAAAAATATTACATTTCTCAAAATTTATTGGGAATGCAAGGTTTAGTAAGAGGAAATATTGGAAATCCTAATTTACAATGGGAAACAGTTAAAAAGTTCAACGTAGGAGCTGATTTAGGCTTGTTTAATGAGCGTATTAATGCTTCATTTGATTTCTATGCTAATAGAACCAGAAACATGATTGTTTATGAATCAATCAGCAATTTAAGTGGATTTGATTATGTTGCATCCAATAGTGGTGCAATGAGAACTCTGGGAGCTGAATTAGCATTCAAAGCGCGTATTGTTAACTCAGCTGATTTTACCTTAGATTTAGGATTAAATGTTAGTCACTATAAAAATGAAGTTCAGGCATTGCCTAATGGAGACATTATTACTCAATTTGCCGGAGCAACTTATTTGACATCTGTAGGCGAAAACGCCAATTCATTCTTTGGTTTGCAAAGTAATGGAGTTTACAGTACAACTGCTGATGCTAATGCTGCAGGTTTAAACAGACGCTTAACCAATGGGGAATTAGTTCCTTTTACTGCCGGAGATATGCGTTTTGTTGATAGAAATGGAGATAAAGTTATTGATAACAATGACCGAATGATTATTGGGAATCCTAATCCTGATGTGGCGGGTAGTTTCTCAGCGAATATTACCTACAAACGTTTTAGCCTTCAGGGATTATTTAATTTTTCTGTTGGAAATGATATCTATAATGGATTGCGTTACAATCTAGAAAAAATGAGTGGTTACGAAAACCAAAGTACTGCAGTAGTAAATCGTTGGAGAGCTGAAGGACAACAAACAGATATGCCAAAAGCAACCTGGGGAGATCCAATGGGGAATGCTGAATTTTCAAGCAGATGGATTGAAGATGGTTCTTATTTAAGATTGAAAACTTTAGTATTAGGATATGATTTTAAAGTAAATGATAAAAATTATATTAAATATATCAAGCTTTATGCTACAGCTAATAACTTGTTTACGTTTACTAAGTACCTAGGTTATGATCCTGAATTTAGTGCTACTTCATCAATCTTTGGTCAAGGAACCGATATTGGTTTAGCTCCACAGTTTAAAACTTTTCAACTTGGATTGCGTTTAGGCCTTTAATTATATACACTATAGAAAGAACATACAGATGATAACAACAATTAGAAAAACAACAACAAAAAGTATCGTAACCATAGTGTCGGCTTTTACGCTATTATTTAGTTTTGGTTCCTGCCAGGACTATCTGGATGTACAACCTCAAGACAAGCTTTCTGGAGACCAAGTATATCGTAACGTTTATGATGCTGATGCAGCAGTATTAGGGATATATGGTAAATTTATGGGGCTTGCAGAAAAGTACGTAATTCTTAATGAAATGCGTGCCGATTTGATGACAACAACTAGAAACTCTAGTCCTTATTTGAAAGAACTTTCACAGCATAATGTTTCGGCTCAAAATACTTATATCAATCCTAGGCAATTTTATGAAGTAATTCAAAATTGTAATGATGCGTTAAAAAATTTCGACATCATGTTGGCTGATAAGAAATTTACACAGTCACAATATGATCAACGTTATGCTGATATTGCCTGTATTCGTACTTGGGTTTATCTGCAATTAGGAATTCAATATGGAACGGTGCCTTATATTACAGAGCCTATTGAAACTGTAGACGATGTGAAAAATATAAACAAATATCCGAGATTAGCTTTTGATCAACTTTTAGATAAGTTAGTAACATCTACTGAAGCGTTGACCTATAAAAATATTTATGATTCTCAAAGTAGTTTATTAGTAACTGTTGATGGTTATGATACAAGAAAATTCTTTATCAATAAAGAATGTTTGTTAGGAGATTTAGAGCTTTGGAAAGGGAATTATCTATCAGCTGCTTCTCATTACAAGAATGTGATGGAGGAGGTTCCTGCTGGAGGTGCAAATACTTTAGATAATTATCGTGTTAAATTTCCGGAAGTTATTACTAATGATGATTTAGCTGTAGGTTATTTGAGAGATTATGAAACAGACGCAACTACTTTGGTTAATAGTAATACTAAAGGCTGGAGATCTATTTTTGGAAGAGATAGAGATGTTTTGTGGAATACAGAATGGATTTGGTCTTTACCATTTGATAGTGATTTTGCTCCTGCAAATCCATTTATTGCTTTCTTTTCTAAATCTGCGGGGAATTATTTAGCAAAACCATCACAACGTGCAATTGATCTATGGAGTTCTAATAATCAGGTGTTTGGTGCGGTGTTTGGTTATCCGTATGATGCACGTGGACAAAAATTTTCTTATAATATGGTAGGTGGTGATCCTGTCATTATGAAGTATATTTATAAATATGAAGCAGCTAATAATCAGTTTAAAAAAGATGGAGATTGGTTTTTATATCGTGCTGCCAAATTGCATTTGCGTTATGCTGAAGCTGCTAATAGAGACAATCAACAAAAAATTGCTTATGCTCTTTTAAATCAAGGAATTAAAGCAGCTTATACTCCTGCAGTTGTTCCTACAGATGTGACAGATATTCAACAGACTAAACTTGGATTTCCGTATGATTTTGATGCTCGTATGGGTGATTTTCCTAGTTTTAGGGCGCCTTGGCACCGTAATACAGGTATACGTGGACGTGCTAGATTACAATCAGTTGGAGCAATTGGAGATGATATGATTACGACTGAAAATAATATTATTGCTGAAGCCGCTTTAGAGTTAGCGTATGAAGGTAACCGTTGGGAAGATTTAGTTCGTATTGCAAGACGTAGAAATGATCCGGCTTTCCTAGCAGATAAAATCTACGATAAATTGAATAAAGAAGGAAATGCAGAAGCTACAAATGTTAGAGCTAAATTAATGAATCCAAATAATTGGTACTTACCTTTTAATTGGTAAGTTCTAGATTGAATAATTTGTAATGAAGAGGTTTGTAAGTGTTATGCTTGCAAACCTTTTTTTAATAAAATAATTATATAATAAATAATATAAAAAAATAAAAGAAAATACTTGTTAATTTATAATAAATTATTATATTTGAGTGAGTTATAAAAATTGTGACTCATCTATTAAATAATTATTTAACCAAATTTTTAAATTATGAAAAAATTAACCGTTTTCTTTGTTCTATTATTAAGCTTCTCTTTTGCTGAAATGTCAGCCCAAACAATTAGATGGGAAGTAAGTGGTAACACTGTGTTACAAATTCGCGTAAATGGAAGTCTTGTTGTTGATTCTAGAAGTTGTAGCGACACTTATACTTGTCCTCCAGCTTATGGTCCTCAATATGGAGTGTTGACTGTGGCAACAGGTGCTAATGTTGAAGTTTATGCATATAATACTAGTGGAAATCTTTCTGCGACAGTAATGCCAATAATTACTGAAGATGAGCCATGGATGATAGAACAAGCTGTTAACAATGATTATAATTTTTTGAATGCAGAACATACTATATTTCAAGAGTACTTTACAATGCCTGATGAATATCCTATGTATGTGGGAGTAAATAGTTAAAAATTGATAGTGTCATTATTTATTTAGATTATTTTGTTAATTTATGCAGACCATCAATAAAATACAAAAGCCGCTTCAAAATAAATTGAAGCGGCTTCTTTGTTATTCTAAAGAAAATATTAAGTATTCTTTAAATTGATAATCTCTTGTTCAGTAAGTAATCTCCAGTTTCCTCTAGGTAGGTTCTTTTTAGTTAAACCGGCAAATGCAACACGATCTATTCTTAATACATCATAATCAAAATGTTCAAAAATATTTCGTACCACTTTTACGTTTGACGTTTTTAATTTAAGTCCTATTTCGCTTTTTGCTTCTCCTTCAATGTAGCTTACTTCTTCTACAAAAACGCGGTGTCCATCTAGTACTAATCCTTTGCTCATTTTTTCTAAATCTTCAAACTTCAAGTTCTTGTCTAAAGAAACCTGATAGATTTTAGATGATTTTTGATTAGGAAGCGAAAATTTTCTAATCATATCAGTGTCATTGGTAAACAATAAAAGACCAGTAGTATTTTTGTCCATTCTCCCTACAGCGGCAATTTTAGCAGTAGTCGAACCTTTTACTAATTCTAGTACATTTCTAAATTCCTGACCTTCGTCAAGAGCTGTAGTGAAGTTTTTTGGCTTGTTTAATAAGATGTATACTTTTTTCTCCGGTGTCAATTTTACTCCGTCAAAATTTACATCATCTCCTGGTTTAACCATGTATCCCATTTCGGTAACAGGAATCCCGTTTACTTTTACATTTCCTGATTGGATATAAATATCTGCATCACGACGTGAGCAAACCCCAGAATTAGATATGTATTTGTTTAAGCGAATTTCGTCTTTTACTTTAGGTCTTTTAGGAGCTTGATTCGGTTTTTTTTCTACTTTGTCAGTAGCAACCTCAGCAACTTTTGTATTTGGCTTTGTTTTTTTAGGTCCTTGTGCTCTTTTTTGCATCGCAGGTTTTGGCTTATTAGAACTTGGTCTAGAACTATTTGGTCTAGAACCACCTCTTTTATTATTGCCTTCCTTATTATTCATAATATTCTATAATTTTTGCAAAGATAGTATTTATATAATTGCTAATTGATAAATGCGAATTATAAAACGCTAACTAACTCGTTAATAAGAAGATTCTATTGTGTTGAATTGTATTTTAAAAAGACAGTAACAGTTTTTTTCCGTGCCATAAAACACTTGGGTTGATTAAAATAATACAAAAAACGCCTGAAACAATTAGAAATTTCAGCACATTATGAAGTAGTAAAAATTGGGCTTTTGTATTTGATTTCCATAAATACAACAAGAAGAAAATTAAAATGATTAGACAGCTATAGAAATAAATATCCATATAGCCCACATCGTATATTTCGATTAAAATATAGACAGGAAACAGGGTCAAAAGACTCAGAAAGCTTATTATTTTTTTTGAAGTTTCTTCCCCATAAATAATAGGAATTGTGTTGTAGTTGTCAACCAAATCTCCTTTTATGTTTTCTAAATCTTTAATCATTTCGCGAATTAGTAATAATAAAAATAGAAAAGTGGCATGAGCAGAAATAACCACAAATTGACTTTTGTATGTTTCTATTTCGTACAAAGGAAGTTTAGTATAATAATATAATAAAATGGCGAAGAAAGGCAATACGGCTAATAATGAAGCCATAAGATTTCCTATAAAAGGGTATTTTTTGATTTTATGTGAATAATACCAAATGAGAAATATATAGACAGAAAAGAATAAAAAAGCCCGCCATGAAATTATTAGAGCAATTAAAGCAACAATAAAGTTTAATGTAAAGTAAACCTTAAGCTTGGTACTTTGACTGACTAATCTGTCTAGCATGGATTTGTTAGGACGATTGATTAAGTCTTTTTTACTGTCGTAAAAGTTGTTGATGATATAGCCAGATGCAATAGTTAGAGAGGAAGTAAATACAATCAGGAATAAATTAAAATCGAGTACTATATCTAAAGCTCTTATTTCAGGTGCGAGGATGAAAATAGCCGATAAATATTGTGCTAAAATTATTATTGGAATGTTGTAGCCTCTAACGACAGAGAACAAACTGATGATTTTTAACGCTAAAAGTTTGTTTTTTCTACTAAACATTTTTTAATCTATTGATTGGTTTTAAATATTCTTTATCAAATTTAATAGTTTGTTTTTAAAACGGGCTTGATTTGTTTAAAAAGAACTAAAAAAGAATCAGTTTAGTATTTTCTTTTTGGTTAATGGGTTTATAAAGTATTTAGGAAGCAACTTTTTTGGGTAATGTAATAGTGAATTTAGTGCCTTTGTTGATTTCTGAAGTGATCTCGATATTTCCTTTTAGGTTTTCAACAGCGTCTTTTACAAGGTATAGTCCTAATCCAGTACCTTTATTGTTGTTATTGGTTACAAAAAACATGTCGAATATTTTAGTTTGGTATTCTTGCTTGATGCCAATGCCGTTGTCTTCAATTATAATTTTATTGTTATCTACGTCTTCATAGGCAGTGATAGTGATAGTTGGCTTTTCTTTTTTATCATCATAATATTTAATAGCATTAGTATATAGATTATTAAGGATGATTTTTAACTTCAATTCATCACTGTAAATAATATTAATTTTTAGCTGTTTTGAAATAATAATGTTGTCTGCTTCCTGTCGGTATTTGTTTTGAGTAATTGTATCATCAATAATCTTGTTTAAACTTACTGTTGTTACGTTTGTTTTTATTTTTTTGTTTCTCGAATATTCAATAATGTCTTTTATAAATTGATCTTGTTTGTCGAGACTTTCATCCATCATGGCTAAATACCTTCTTATTTGCTCAATATCATTTTCGGAATTCATGATTTCTATTAAACCTTTTAGGGACGTAATAGGAGATCTTGAATCATGTGATACACTATAGCCAAACTTGTCTAGTTCTTTGTTTACTATAATTAAATTTTTGTTTGTCTCATCGGTCTGCTGTTTGGCACGTTGCAGTTTGTTGACCATAACTAAATAATAAATACTTACGCTCCCTATTATAATTAAGGTAAAAAAGACATTTATAGCTAAAAGAAGATTTTTAATTAAACGTGTTCCCGAGCTAAGTGTTTCAGAAAATTTGCGTTCGTTTTTAGTTATTTTTACAGTTAAAGTATTTATTTTTTCTAATAACAGATCTTGTTCTTTAAGGCTTAAATTATTAGTGGTTATTTTAAGATGTGCTTCATTACCAATAATGGCTAATTCTTCAATTAGTCGATCTCCTTGTTCCCATTCTTTAATTGCTTTTGCAAAGAATGAAACTGATTTGAAGTTTTTAAAAAGCCATATTAAATCATCAAAATCTTTTTGATTGTTTCTTCCTGCTCTAAGGCCTGCTTCTATAGTTTCAATTGGGGAGTTGTTTATTAAGCCTAATCGTGCCGTTTTATCTCCAATAGGCACACTTAGTTCGCTATTAAACAAGCTCCATTCCTCAATGTCTTTAGTAAAAAGATAGGTAATGAGATGAAGAGTTGCGTCCTTTTGCCCCTTGGAATAATGAGATTCTCCATTAATATAAGCTCTTGATGCAGATAATATTTTTATCGTTAAGTAGTTACTAATAATCAATAATGAGCAAGAAACAATAACTATAAGTAAAGGAATGAAAACATTACCTAGCTTAATTTTTTTAATAATAGTATTTTTAAGCATATAGTTTTTTTAATGATTGTTGTAAAAAACCAGCGACTTAAAGGTAATGTATTTTTCTTAGGGAAATCTAGGGCTTTGTTTATTTTAAATCGAATTAATTATAGTCGTTCTGGTCTTTTTGATAAAAGAACAGAGGTTTTTTAATTGCTATAACACAATTGAATTGTTGTCAGAAAAACTGAAGTTTCTAATAAACAAATAATGAGGTAAGATTTTAAGAAAAGAGAATTAGAATTGGTAAACTACTTCTAATTTATAATCTTTTAATGATACTTTAGCACGTTCTAAATCTTCTGTGAAACCTAGAATGTAACCTCCACCGCCTGAGCCACATAGTTTTAAATAATAATCATTAGTTTCAATTCCTTTTTGCCAGATTTCATGAAATTGTTCCGGAATCATGGGTTTGAAGTTATTTAAAACCACACGAGATAACTTTTTAGTGTTCATGAATAAAGATTTCATGTCGCCACCAAGGAAGTTTTCTACGCATGCATCGGTATATTTTACAAACTGATTTTTCAACATAGCACGGAAACCTTTGTCTTTTAAGTTTTCCATGAAAATATTGATCATCGGAGCGGTTTCACCTATAATTCCTGAATCTAACAAGAACACAGCCCCTTTTCCGTCAAAACTTTGGTTTGGAATTCCAGTTGCTTCAATATGATCTTTAGAGTTAATAAGAATCGGAATGCTTAAGTAACTGTTTAATGGATCTAAACCTGAACTTTTTCCGTGGAAAAAACTCTCCATTTGGGAAAATATATTTTTTAATTGCAGTAATTTTTCACGAGTCAAGTTCTCCAGAATGGTAATTTTATTCTGTGCGTATTTATCATAAATAGCAGCTACCAGTGCACCGCTACTTCCCACCCCATAACCTTGTGGAATGCTGGAATCAAAATACATTCCAGTTGCAATATCATTTTTTAAAGACTTTAAATCAAAAGAAACCAAATTTGTTTTTTCGTTTTCCAAAGTTTCTAAATAATCTGCAAAACGTTTCAAACTACTATTGGAAGTAATAGCTTCAGCTGAAGGATTTTCCTCTTTTTTCAATGCGCCATTATAGAAATTATAAGGGATAGATAATCCTTTAGAATCACGGATAATTCCGTATTCTCCAAAGAGTAATATTTTTGAGTAAAATAAAGGTCCTTTCATTAGCTTTGAACTTGTTTTATTTTGTTGATTTTTAACGGATTTTGTCTAGTATCGAAAAGTGCTAATATTCTAATTTGTTTGGAATTGTAGCTATAATAAATAGTCGTTTGTTTAGACAAAACACATCTGTGTTGGTTTTTGTTTATTTGAGATTTTGGAAAAACTTCTGGTTCATTTTGAATTAAGTAAATTGACTTGTCTAGTTTTGAAATGAATTTGTCTCTGATTTTTATAGACCATTTTAATTCTAAATATCCTAATAAATCAATTAAACTTTTTTCAGCATTTTTTGAAAAGATTATCTCTCTTTTCATTATTTGTATTTTTTGATCAAATCTTCATAAAGAACAAAATCTCCCCGTTCTATTTGTCTTTCTCCTTCTTCAATTTCAAATTTTTGCTCTTCTGTCAAATTATCCCACCAATCTTTCTTTTCTTTTTTGAAAATAGATTTGATAGATTCAATAATAGATTCGTCATTAGTCTCCAAGACTTTTTTTATTAATTCTAGTTTCTCTAATTGAATATTCATAACTTCAAGATATTAATATTATAAAGATACAAAAATTACAATAGCATTGCACCTAATCCAATTTCGTCACAAAGGTACTGCCCATTTTGACAAAAGCCAACTAATTCGTGTTTAATAAATTGTAATATGGTTTCTTTATTTTTATTTGGATATAAAACATGCACATTCGCACCAGCATCAAGGGTAAAACAAACTGGAATTTGAGTTTCGTTTCTGAATTTCCAAATCGCATTGATGATTTGCAAGGTGTTGGGTTTCATTAATATGTAATAGGGCATCGAAGTCATCATCATCGCATGCAAAGTCAAGGCTTCACTTTCGACTATTTTAATGAATTCTTCCAGATTTCCGTTTTCAAAAATGGCAATCAGTTTGTCTAAGTTTTCATGCGCTTGTGCAAATCGCCTTTCGGCAAAAGGATGGTCGTGCATCAAATCATGTCCCACAGTACTCGAAACCTGTTTTTCTCCTTTGTCAACCAGTAAAATGGTGTCTTGATAGTTTTTGAAATTCTCGTGAATGCTATATGGAAATTCCACACCAAATAAATCCGAACTTCCTTCAATATTGGCTTGATTTCCCCAAACTACCACTTGACCTTTTACACTTCGACAAGCACTTCCTGAACCTAATCGAGCCAACAGAGATGCTTTTTGATAAAAATAATCGTCCGTCATTGCGGGATTTAAGACTTTTTCCAAACTCATTAAGTTCATTGCCAAAGCTGCCATTCCTGATGCCGATGAAGCAATTCCAGAACTATGCGGAAAGGTGTTTTCTGTATCAATGGTAAAATGATATTCTTTTAAGAAAGGCAAATAGATTTCGATTCGCTCAAAGAATTTTTGGATTTTTGGTTTGAAAGCTTCTTTTGGTTTTCCTTCAAAAAGTAAATCAAATGAAAATTTTGAATTCGTCACACTGAGCTTGTCGAAGTGTTTTTTCTCGAAAGCCAATTTGGTAATCGTTTTACAATTATTCAAAGTAAAACTCACCGAAGGATTTGCCGGAATCTGATTGTCTTTTTTTCCCCAATATTTCACTAAAGCGATATTGCTGGGTGCGCTCCATTGAAAATGACCGCTTTCTATTGATTGAGAATATGAAGGTGGAATAAAATCGTTTGCTGTAAACATGAATGATAAAATTTGCGCAAAGATACTTTTTTTGCTTTATAGGTTGATTCGTTTATTTGTTCAAGTACGAAGTTTTTGATTATTTTTGAACCAAATTGAACCAAATGAATAAGATTACCAAAATACTCATAGTTGTTGTTACTTGTCTGGCCATTGGCTATTTTTCTGGAATTGTAACACGTTCCGCTATTTTAGATTGGTATCCAACATTGATTAAGCCAAGTTTTAATCCGCCTAATTGGATTTTTGCACCCGTTTGGTCTATGTTGTACATTATGATGGGAGTGGCTGCAGGATTAGTTTGGGGTCGAATCGATTATGAAAGAGAAACAGTAAAAAAAGCATTGGTGTTTTTTGCGGTTCAATTAGCACTGAATGCTTTGTGGTCGTATCTTTTCTTTGGATTGCATAACCCCATGTTAGCTGGTTTAGAAATTATCGTCTTGTGGTTGATGATTTATGAAACCTACATTCAGTTTGCTAAAATCAATAAAATAGCAGGCTATTTGTTTTTACCCTATTTAGCTTGGGTAAGTTTTGCGGCAGTATTGAATGCCAGTATTTGGTGGTTGAATCGATAGAGTTGCAATTGCAATGTCAATTTAAATGATCGTGTAAAAGGATTATTCTGGAGTATGTATCTTCTTGAATTCTATGTTTTTTTGGTATAAAAAATCCATCAAAATAAGAGCGTTAGCGTTTTCGGATAGTACTTCTTTTGATTTGGGATCAAAATTACAAAAAGTAAGAAAGGGTTCTATTTCTTCTTTTTTTAATTTTAAGGTTTCGGTATAGAATTTTTGGTCAAAATTAGTTTTAGCAACTTCCTTAAATTCTTCGGGATTAATAGCTTTTTCTTTTTTTCCTTTGAATAATCTACCAAAAAGCATTTTTCCTATTTTGACAAAATCCATTCCGTTCTCTATCGTTCCATTATATACGCCTGGGTTTTTTAAAGTATTTGCTTTTCTGTATACTTCAACTTCATCTCTTTTCAGCTGTTCCCATTTTTTATCAAATGCCCAGTCCACATTAACTTGATGGATCACAACTTCTTTTAGTTCCTCAGGTTTTTTTTCAATTCGAACAATAATATTATTGTTTTCCAGATCAACTAAAGTCAACTTTATTCCTTTTAAATGATACTCCTTGTTATAAAATAGAATGCTGTCATTTACACTTGCAGCTAAGATAAATTCTCCCTTTTCGTTGGTAGTAGTACTAGTTAAGGCTGTTTTATTGATAACGTCTACATTCTGTAATAAGAAGTTTTCAGATATAACTTTTCCTCGAAGTAGTTTATGGTTTTGAGAATAAGTAAATTGACTTAAGCAAGCAAGTAGTAGGATAAGTAATTTTATTTTCATCTAGTTTTAAAAATTGTAAGTAAAATTACAGTATTTGTGCTAAAGTATTTTTAGGGTTTAGTGTAAAATTTTGTTAAATTCCATTAGCCAAAATAAATCCGCTTGTCCAGGCATTCTGAAAATTAAATCCACCAGTAATGGCATCAATATTAACTATTTCGCCAGCGAAAAAAAGATTTTCATGGAGTTTACTTTCCATGGTTTTAAAATTGATTTCTTTTAAATCAATTCCTCCAGCGGTGACAAATTCTTCTTTAAAAGTGCTTTTTCCATTTACCTGAAAAGTAGCATTTGTCAATTGATTGGCTAGATTTTGCAATTGATTTTTTGATAAATCAGCCCATTTGGTTTCCGCTTCAATTCCGGAAGCTAAAACCAAACTTTCCCACAAACGATTTGAGAAATCGAAAGGAGATTTTTTAGAAACCGCTTTCTTGGCGTGTTCCTGTTTTAAGTCTTTCAGTATTTTTTCGGTTTCTTCTTTATCGATATCATTCAACCAATTCACAAAAATGGTGAATTGATAATTTTTATCGTGTAAAATTCGGGCTCCCCAAGCCGATAATTTCAAAATTGCAGGACCGCTCATTCCCCAATGTGTAATCAATAAAGGTCCGGTTGAAGTCAGCTTGGTGTCTTTTACTTTTACCGAAACCTGAGCAGCAACTCCAGGTAATTCTTTTATTCGGGCATCTTTGATGTTGAAAGTAAATAGGGAAGGGACTGGGCTTACAATTGCATGACCATATGTATGCAAAAGTTCCCAAATTTTAGGGTTGCTTCCCGTGGCAAGGATTAGTTTTTCGACAAGGAAATTCTCGTTTTGGGTTTCCACTTTCCAGAGATTGTCTTTCTTGAAAATCGATTGTACGCTTTGTCCTGTCAGAACTGTAATTCCTAGTTTTTGAGTGGCTTTCAGGAAACAATCAATAATGGTTTGGGACGAATTTGAAACGGGAAACATACGTCCGTCTTCTTCAATTTTCAATTCTACACCGTGTTTTTCAAACCATTCTATCGTATCACCGGAACAAAACTGATGAAAAGGGCCTCGCAATTCTTTTTCGCCACGCGGGTAGAATTTGACTAATTCGTTAGGTTCAAAACAGGCGTGGGTTACGTTACAACGTCCGCCGCCCGAAATGCGTACTTTTTGCAGTACTTCGGAACCACGTTCTAAAATAGCGACTTTTAGTTTCGGATTTTTCTCTACGATATTGATGGCTGTGAAAAATCCTGCTGCGCCACCGCCAACAATTATAATGTCAAATTTTTGATTCATATTCTATCTGGAAAATCAGAGATGATTCCGTTTACGTTAAATGATTGCATTTTTTTTATATCGGCTATTTCGTTGACTGTCCAAGGATAAACATCAAAGCCATTGTCTTGTAGTCTTTTCGTGTTTTCCATATTCAATAATTGAAAATCAGGATTGATGGATTTAGCCTGAATTATTTTGGCGAAAGCCAGAGCTTTGTCTAAATCTGTTTCAGTAAGTACTGCGATTGGGATTTTAGAGTTGACAAAATTAACTTCTTCCAGAGCATCCCAATTGAAACTGGAAACTAAAAAATCAGTGTATTCCCAGTTTTTCTCACGAATGTATTTTTCGATTAATTGGACTACTTTGGCAGCAGTTTCAAAAGTTTTCAATTCGATATTGATAAAACAACGTCGGTCAACCAAATCAAAAACTTCGACTAATGTTGGTATTTTATTGTTCCCTTCAATGCTTAAATGTTGCAATTCAGCTCTGGTAAATTTATTGACTTCGCCTTTTCCATTAGTGGTTCGGTCAACGGTTTCATCGTGAATGACCATGAGTTCGCCATCAGAACTTAAGTGCACATCGAGTTCTATGCCATCAACTTGCATATCAATTGCTTTTTGAAAACTGGATAAGGTGTTTTCAGCTTCGTATCCTCTTGCTCCGCGATGACCTATTTTGAGCATAGTTTTGATTTTTTACAAAGGTAATTAAAATAAAAAAAGCACCAATCGATTTCAATTGGTGCTTTTGTGTTCTATTGTAATTGTTTTATTCGAAATTTATTTTAACTCTAAATCAAAGTATATTTTTCTTCGATAGAAAGGATAGGGATTCAATTATTCCTTTGTTAAAATGTAATATTGCCAAGGTTTCAAATTAATCTTCTGGTCTTTGATCAACGTTATTTTTTCATTAGTCATATAATCAGTAAAACTTCCTTCTAAATTAATCTTTGCAATTTGAGGAGTATTCGACATGTTAGCGATAAAAACTACCTTGTTGTTTTTATTTGTTCTTTCAAAAGCCAAAATTTTCTCGTCATTTGAAGTAGAAAGTCTGTTGTATGATGCTCGTTTTTTACCACCATTAAGTGCGCTGTTCTCGTTTTTGAGTTTGCCTAATTTTGCACGCCATTCCCATTGTTTTCCTTTTGTTTTTGGAATAGAATCTTTTTCAAAGAATTTTAAACTATGGTCTAAATTGTATTCATTTCCGCTGTAAATCATAGGCATTCCTGGAGCTAAATAGGAAAGTGCTGTCATTGTTTCTTCGGCAATGCCTAAGCGGCTTTTGATTGTTCCATTCCAGGAATTTTCATCATGACTGTCAATAAAAGTCATTAAAATATCATCAGCGGCATATTTTTTATTTATATCAATGATGTATTTATCCCAATCTTTTACTGTTTTCTTGCCTTGAGCGATGTCATTCATCATGTGATGTCCGTCCCAGGCATAACACATATCAAATAAATCGGCTTTCATTAATTCCGGTTGCCAGGCTTCTGCCAGCATGAAAATGTTCTTTTCTTTACGAAGTTGTGGAATTATTTGTTCCCAAAAATCCATTGGAACATTGCTTGCTACATCACAACGGAAACCATCAATATTCTCCTCTTTTATCCAATACAACATATCGGCTGCCATGGCTTTGCGAAGGCCTTTATTGTTGTAATTTAAATCGGCAACATCAGTCCAGCCCCAAGCTTTTCCAGTTTCAGGATTAATAGGGTCAATAATTTCTCCTTTTTCATTTTGTGTATAGAATTCCGGATGTTCTTTAATCCAAACATGATCCCAACCGGTGTGATTTGGAACCCAGTCTAAGATGACATAAATTCCATTTTCGTGAGCTGTTTGTACTAAATTTCTAAAATCTTCAATGGTTCCAAATTCGGGATTTACTTTTTTAAAATTCGAAACGGCATAGTAACTTCCTAGATATTTAGATTGTTCTTCTTTTGGCATTTCTGAAACAAATTTGCCATTGTCTCCACCTATTGCTTTTCTTTTTGCTTGAGAAATTGGAAAAATAGGCATTACCCAAATTATTTTTACACCAAGTTCTTTTAATTTTGGAATATCCTTAGTGAAGGCGTTAAAAGTTCCTTCAGGAGAATATTGACGAATGTTTGCTTCGTAAATCACGCTGTTTTCTTCCATTTCATGCTGAAAACTGGCAATTTGTTCATTTTCTTTAATAGTATTTGTTTTTGCTTCGGTGTCTTTTTTACAACTTATTAGAGCTGAAAAAGCCAAAGCAATTGCTAGTATCTTTTTCATTTTTATGTTTTTGAATGATTATTTTAATTCTAAAATCAAAGCCGATTTTCCTTCGATAGTAATATCTTTTGATAAATCAAAAGTGGCGTCGGTTAGAACTTCTTTTGCTGTTTTGTAGTGTTTAATGTTTTCCTGGAATCGCTTGGTATCAACAGCTATGGTTTCAGGACTGTTGTTGATTAAAACCATAACGCTTTTAGTGGCGTTGTATCTAAAATAGACGTACACATTGTTTTCAGGAATGTAGTGAGTGGTTTTTCCAAAATGAACCGCATCGTTGGTTTTTCGCCAATTGAATAATTTTGAGGTAAAATCGAAATACTCGTTTTGAAATTCTGTTCGGCCTTCTTTGATAAAAGCATTGTTTTCGTCACCGTCCCAACCACCGGGAAAATCTTTACGAATATCGGCATCACCTATATTTTGATCTCCAGCCATACCAATTTCGGAACCATAATACAATTGAGGAATTCCTCTTATGGTTGCCAGCATGGTCATTGCCATTTTGTATTTTCGAAAATCATTATTGTAAATTTGATTGAAGCGTTTGGTGTCATGATTTTCAGCAAAAATCAGTAAATTACTGGCATTTGGAAACAAAAAATCTCTGGAAATAATATCGTAAACTCTTGTTGTTCCTCTATCCCAGGTGCCATCGTCTTCGTCAAAAATAATTTGCAAAGCATCAGAAAGGGCAAAATCCATCACACTAGGTAAATGAGAATTGAATTTTTGAATTTGACCTATCGGGCTATCTTTTTGCCAATAAGAAAGTAAACCCTGATTGCGGAGTGTGATTTCGCCAACCAAATTAAAATTAGGATATTCATCGGTAATGGCTTTAGTCCATTTTGAAATGCCTTCGGGTTCCGAATAGTTGTAGGTGTCAATTCTAAAACCATCTAAATTAGCATATTCAATCCACCAAATCGCATTTTGACAAAGGTACTTGAAGACCAAAGGATTCATAATGTTTAAATCGGGCATGGAGGGTACAAACCATCCATTGATGCAAATGTCTCTGTCTATTTTTGAAGCATTAGTATCACTTATCGTGCTTCTTTTATGATTGGTTTGGGTGTAATTATCAAATTGATGGATCCAATCTTTAGTGGGTAAATCTTTCATCATCCAATGTTGCAATCCCCAATGGTTAGTCACGTAATCCATAACTAATTTCATGTCGCGTTTATGCATTTCATCTGATAATCGAAGGTAATCTTCATTAGTGCCAAAACGTGGGTCTATTTTATAGACATCTGATTGCCCGTAAGTGTGATAGGAATATTCCGCATCATTGTCTTCGCAAAGTGGGGTACTCCAGATAGTTGTTGCGCCTAATGAATGAATGTAATCCAGGTGTTGAATAATTCCTTCAATATCTCCACCGTGTCTCCCGCCGGGTAATTCACGATTGTATTTTTCGGTTGTATTACTGTCGTTATCGTTGTTTTTATTTCCATTGGCAAAGCGATCCGGCATTAAAAGATACATCATATCTGAAGCATCAAAACTTTTGCGTTGAGCGGAGTTTTTTCTTCTGTCTCTTAGCTCATATTTTTGAGTAAACGTTGTTTTGTTTTTATTTTTAAATGTAAAATCGATTGCAGTTCCAGTAACTTTTTTGGTATTAATGGTAATGAAAATATAGTTTTGATTTTCAGTACGTTTCACATTGGTAATCACAGCCGGATTAGCAGTCGAGACTTGACATTGTGCAATATCTACACCGTAGAATAAAATTTGCACTTCTGGATTATGCATTCCGGAAAACCAAAAGGGAGGTTCGATTCTTTGTATTTGTGCGTTTAACGAAATATTCATAAAGAAAATCATTAAGATCGGGACATAAAAAAGCCGAACTGGTATATTTGGAAATTGAATTTTGTGTTTCATAATTCAGAAATTTATTGCTTTAACCCAAATTCAATCACGAATTTAGTTTTACTTAAAGAATTAATTTTCCGAATCCTAACCAAACGAAAATAATAAAAATAATTCACTTTTGAGTTGGTTTGATTCAGAATGGAAGAATAATAAGTTTTTTAATCCCGTAATGATGAATAAAGATCTTTACGGGATTTTTTTTATTTAATTCTCAATAATACTGATGGCATATCCTCCGCCTGGTGCTGACAACTGTGTCAATTTTGATTTATTGGTAACAGTTATTTTTCGAATGGTGTATGCTTGTGGATTTGTTTTATAATGAGCATTCTTAGCATCTGCATAAATAGTTGCAGTATATTTTTTTCCTTTTTCTAAGAAATCAAATGCAATGTTTGATGTTCGAGCGTTATCACCATTTACATTTCCTATAAACCAATTGTTTGTTCCTTTTGCTTTACGGGCAACGGTAATGTACTTTCCAGGTTCGGCTTCTAAATAGTTGCTTTCATCCCAATCTACCGCTACATCCTTAATGAACTGAAAAGCATCAGGGAATTTTTTGTAATGTTCGATGATATCAGCAGCCATTTGCAAAGGACTGTACATAGTTAAGTACAATGCCAATTGATTTGCAAGCGTACTGTTTACATGAGAATGATTGTCAGGATTTAATTTGGTTAAATCCATTTCGAAAATCCCGGGAGTATAATCCATTGGACCACCAATTAAACGGGTAAATGGCAATACGGTTACGTGATTTGGTTTAGAACCACCAAAAGCCTGGTATTCGGTTCCTCTGGCGGCTTCGTTACCAATTAAGTTAGGATACGTTCTGCATATTCCTGTTGGACGAATCGCCTCGTGTGCATTGACCATAATTTTGTAATCGGCAGCTTTTTCGACAGCATATTGGTAATGATTCACAATCCATTGGTTGTAATGATTTTCGCCTCTTGGTAAAATATCTCCAACATAACCGCTTTTCACAGCGTCATATCCATTGTCTTTCATGAATTGGTAGGCTTTGTCCATGTGACGCTCGTAGTTGCGAACAGAACCTGAAGTTTCATGGTGCATGATTATTTTTATTCCTTTGGACTTAGCATATTCATGCAATCCTTTGATATCAAAATCAGGATAAGGAGTTACAAAATCAAAAACATAATCTTTTGAATGACCAAACCAATCTTCCCAACCTTCATTCCAACCTTCGACTAAAACCGCATCAAAACCATTGGCTGCGGCAAAATCAATGTATTCTTTTACATGAGTATTGTTAGCGCCATGTTTTCCGTTCGGTTTTGCTTTGCTATAATCGCTTACTCCTAATTGTACTGTAGGAAATTCATCAGTGTAAGCCCAAGAACTTTTTCCAGTAATCATTTCCCACCAAACACCGATGTATTTTACAGGTTTAATCCATGAAGTATCATCAATTTTGCAAGGCTCGTTTAAGTTTAAGGTCATTTTAGAAGCCAGAATAGTTCTGGCATCATCGCTTACCATAATAGTTCTCCAAGGCGATTGACTTGGTGCTTGAATGTATCCTTTATCTCCTTTGGCATCAGGAGTTAGCCAAGATTCGAAAATCATGTTTTTGTCGTCTAAATTCAAGTGCATGCAGGAATAATTAATCAAAGCCGCTTCATGAAGGTTGATGTATAATCCATCCGCCGATTTCATCATCAATGAAGTTTGTATGCCTGTAGGTGAAAATGATTTTTGCGATACATTCTCGGTATAAGCTTTTTTAGATAAACCTCTGATTTCTGATAATTTCGATTCGGTGTAATCGTATTCCTGAGTGTCGTAATCACCAGGAATCCAAAATACAGTGTGATCTCCCGCCATAGCAAACTGACTTCTTTCTTCTTTGATTACAAAATAAGTCAGGTTTTTTTGTGATGGAAATTCATATCGAAATCCAAGGCCTTCATCAAATAATCGGAAACGAATGATGATGTGACGGTTTGTTTCATTTTGATTTAAAGTAACCGCTAACTCATTATAATGATTGCGAATTTGCTTCACTTCACCCCAAACCGGTTTCCAGATTTCATCGAATGTGCTCGATTTTGTGTCTTGGATTGTAAAATCATTTAATAACGATTTTTTATCTGCTTTTAATTCTAATCCCAGTTTGCTGGTTTTAATGACATCTCGGCCTTTATATTTCAGATTGTAAGTAGGCGTTCCGTCGCTTTTAAGCGAAAAATCCATTGTCAGCAAACCATTTGGTGACTTAAGCTGTTGGGCATTTGTGCTGTTCCAGAGGAAGAAGCAAATGCATAAGGTTAACATGTATTTTTTCATATTCTTGAGGTTTAAAGAGTCAATGTCTTTGTAATTAAGCTGTAACTGTTTTTGATATAATTGTTTCTTTTCCATTGACCACAATTGCTAAATCAGCATCGCTGTCAACTGAAAAAGTCGTTTCATCATGATTTACCATCACGGTTAAAATTTGATTTCTGAAATTAATTTTAAACGAATAGCCTTTCCATTCTTTAGGGATTTTTGGCGAAAAATGAAGACAGTTGTCTTTGACTCTCATGCCACCAAAACCTTCTACAATACTCATCCAGGTTCCAGCCATTGAGGTAATATGACAACCTTCTTCGACTTCTTTATTGTAGTCGTCTAAATCCAATCGAGAGGTTCTTAAATAAAAGGCGTATGCCATATCCATTTTGTCCAAAAGTGCTGCCTGAATCGAATGAACACAAGGTGAAAGCGAACTTTCATGAACCGTAAAAGATTCATAAAATTCGAAATTGCGTTTCAATTCTTCTTTAGAAAAATGCTCTTCAAAGAAGTAAAGACTTTGTAAAACATCAGCTTGTTTGATGTAAGGCGAACGAAGTACACGATCCCAAGACCATTTTTGGTTAATTGGTCGTTGTGATGCCTCCAAATCTTTTACTCGAATTAAGTCTTTGTCCAAGAAGCCATCTTGTTGAAGAAAAATTCCTAAATCGGCTGATTTTGGGAAATACATATTATGGGCTACTTTTTCCCATTCATCAATTTCAGCTTCGGTAAGATTTGTTTTTTCAATAATTCGACAAAAATCAGTATTAAATTCCCTTTTCACTTTCTCGATTTGTTCTGCTGCATAATTAATACACCATTTTGCAATATAGTTGGTGTGGAAATTATTGTTCACATTATTTTCGTACTCATTAGGCCCTGTAACTCCTAAAATGACAAACTGATTTTTCTCTTTCGAAAAATTAGCTCTTTGGTGCCAAAAACGCGCAATGCCAATTAATACTTCCAATCCTTTTTCAGGAATATAAGAGTAGTCACCTGTGTATCTGTGATAATTATAAATTGCAAAAGCAATAGCACCATTTCTATGAATTTCCTCATGGGTGATTTCCCACTCATTATGACATTCTTCCCCATTCATAGTGACCATTGGATACAAAGCGGCACCATTTTTAAAGCCCAGGTTATTTTGAGCATTTTCAATGGCTTTTTCTAAATGATTGTATCTGTAGGTTAATAAATTTCGTGCTACTTCTTGGTTTTTAGTAGCCATGTAAAACGGAATACAATAGGCTTCGGTATCCCAATATGTCGATCCGCCGTATTTTTCTCCGGTAAATCCTTTTGGTCCAATATTTAATCGGCTGTCCTTGCCTGAATAAGTTTGATTTAACTGAAAAATATTGAAACGAATACCTTGTTGTGCTTTTACATCGCCATCAATAGTAATATCTGACATCTCCCAAATTTTAGCCCAGGATTCCACTTGCTCTTCTAATAGTTTGTCATATCCTTTACTCACGGCATCTTTAATTGCTTTTTCAGCTGCTGATAAAGTGTCGTTATGATTTAGTGAAACCGTATAACCACCTATTTTTTGTATCGATGAGGTTTGTCCTTTGCCAATAATCGTTCCATAGGTAAACTGAATTTTATCCTGTTTCGAATCGATGGATGAAGCAGAAATGTTGACGTTTTCACCATTGGCAAAAATGCTGTTGTGCATAAAAGTGGTTACCTGAAAATGGGTTTTAAAGGTTTGTGCCGTTAAGAAAGCTTCATTAGCCGCTTTTTTTATTTCAAGCGGTTCCCAGAATTTTTCTTCCCAGTTCGCATCTTCGTTAGAAACTCCGGCATCAATATAAGGTTTGTAAACTATTTTAGAGTCTTTGTTTAACGGTGTGATTTCGTATTTAATAACTCCTATTTCGTCTAAGTTTAAAGAAAGAAATCGGCGGACATTCACAGCAACTTCAGTTCCGTTTTGCAAAGTAGCTTCAAAAGAACGGTTATACCAACCTTCTTTCATATTCAATTCCCGACGGAAATTTTTCACTTCAAGACAGTGGTTTAAGTCCAGACTTTCTCCATTAATCTCAATGTCAATCCCAATCCAGTTAGGTGCATTCAATACTTTGGCAAAATATTCCGGATATCCATTTTTCCACCAGCCCACTTTAGTTTTATCAGGATAATAAATTCCTGCAATGTAGCTTCCCTGAAAAGTTTTACCCGTATATTTTTCTTCAAAATTTGCCCTTTGTCCCATCGCTCCGTTGCCTATACTAAAAAGACTTTCGGATGATTTTACATTTTCAGGATCAAATCCTTCTTCTATTATGGACCAATTGTCTGGTTTTATATAATCTCGATTCATTTTATTTCATTTAAACATTTAAGAAAATGGATAGGAATGACTTTAAAAGTAACTCCTGACTCTTTATTTCTTTTTCTACTAATTTTTCCCTCCTATTAAATTCTCGATGAAAGAAGTGGAGATTTGGGTAAAATTCTCAAAGACATATTTGGCTTCATAGAGTGTTTTTGTTTCTCCAATGCCAATACTGGTCATTTTTCCGATATTAGCCGCCTGAATTCCTGCTACTGAATCTTCAAAAACAATGGCGTTTTTAGCTTCGGTATTTAGATTTTTGGCAGCAATCAGGAAAACTTCGGGGTCTGGTTTTGCGTTAGTGACATCGTTACCGTCCACAATGGTATCAAAATAATGAAGGACTCCCGTTTTCTCAAGGATGGGTCTGGCGTTTTTACTGGCAGAACCTAGTGCGATAAGCTGTTGTTTTTCTTTTAGAAAATCTAAAACTTTCATGACACCCGGTAAGATTTCGTTTTCATCCATATTTACCAAATAGGATAGGTATTCTTCATTTTTTTCAATGAGCCATTTGTTTTTATCTTCTTGTGACGCTTTGATATTTCCTAATTCTAAAATAATATCAAGCGAGCGCACACGACTAACTCCTTTTAAGAGTTCATTGTCTTTAATTGTGAAATTTATATTTAGTCTAGAGGCGATTTTTTGCCAAGCCAAATAATGATATTTAGCGGTATCGACAATTACGCCATCTAAATCAAATAGAAAAGCTTTTTTGTTTAACGAGTTCATTTTGTGATGTGTAATTTATTGTTGGATGTCATCGACATCTTTCACTTTATATACTAATACGGCAGCGATTAAAAAACTTAATCCGCTGGTGATTAGTGCATAAATAGCGTCTCCATTATAGAGGTATTTTACAATTGGTCCACCAATAAGCGCATTGACAATTTGAGGTATTACCACAAAAAAGTTGAAGATTCCCATATATACGCCCATTTTTTTAGGCGCAATCGAACCGGCAAGAATAGCATAAGGCATTGCTAAAATACTTGCCCAGGCGACTCCTACAAGTATCATTGGTAACACGACCCAATTTTCATCGGGCATGAAATAAATCGAAATTAATCCGATACCTCCAATAACTAATGAAAGTGCATGAGTTGATTTACGTCCAATTTTTTTAGCAATATAAGGCAGGAAGAATAAGGCAATAATTGCCGAAATTAAGTTGTAAACGCCAAATAATATTCCTACCCAATCCCCAGCATTCTGGTATTGTTGACTCGATGTGTCTTCTAATGGTAATCCATAAATATGATGTGCAATGGCGGGAGTTGTAAAAACCCACATTCCAAAAAGGCCAAACCACGAGAAAAATTGTACCCAACTTAATTGGCGCATTGTGGTTGGCATTTTGGCAAAATCTGTAAAAATATCAGTTAGTTTTGAGGTCTCTGTTTCCTGAATTTCTGTTTCATCTTGAGGATTTTCAAAATGATTAAGTTCTTCAGGAGAATATTCTTTGGTTGTTATTAGGGTGACCAAAATAGAACCAATTAGAACTGCTGCTCCAATGATAAAAGATAAACTAAGATTTAAAGGAACGCTGCCTGGTATTGTGTTGTTCGAAATTCCGAACCATTTTGTCAATACATAAGGTAAGGCTGAACCAATAACTGCCCCAAATCCAATGAGTGCGGTTTGAATGCTAAATCCTGCGGTACGCTGATCGGTTCTTAAATTGTCGCCAACTAAAGCACGAAAAGGTTCCATAGCAATATTAAAAGAAGCATCCATAATCATTAGCATTCCAGCTCCAACCCATAAAGATGGTAAAACCGAGATAAAAATGTCGGCTTGCGGCATCAGGATTAATCCCACCGAAGCTAAAATGGCACCAATTAAAAAGAAGGGTTTTCTTCGTCCGAAACGTCCCCAGGTTTTGTCGCTGTAATGTCCAATTATCGGTTGGACAATTAAACCCATCAATGGGGCAATAATCCAAAACCAGGATAATTCATGAACATCGGCTCCAAAGATTTGAAGAATTCTACTCGCGTTTGCATTTTGAAGGGCAAACCCCATTTGGATTCCCAAAAAACCAAAACTCATGTTCCAGATTTCCCAGAAACTTAATTTACGCTTTTCCATTATCGTAATTTTATATGAATACGATAAGCGCGATGCTTATCAAAACTAACTTGTTTTTCGAAGTAAAAGTAAAAGCTTTGATTAGGGTAAAATTATATGTAAAATTTATGTTTTTGTTTTTAGCAGCTAATTAAATGCTGTTTTTTCAACTACAAGGTTGTAGTAAATCAGTGTTTGAAAGTTTTGTATTACACTTCTGTCGATTGACGTTCAATAAGATGCGTTTCAATTACTTCTGTTTTATAATTTTCATCGTCATCATCTTCTGATTCTAATCTCTCAATGAGCATTTTAGCTGCTTTGTTTCCCATTTTTATTCCGCTTTGGCTAACTGTAGTAATAGTAGGCGTGGCGTATTTTGAAATGATTCCATCAGTAAATGCAATCACAGCCAAATCATCTGGGACTTTAAGGCCTATTTTAGTCGCAGCTTTAATACTGGTTACTGCAAAAAGTTCATTTACAGCTAAAATACCG
Source organism: Bacteroidota bacterium (assembly GCA_039805885.1). Taxonomy (GTDB): domain Bacteria; phylum Bacteroidota; class Bacteroidia; order Flavobacteriales; family Flavobacteriaceae; genus Flavobacterium. The sequence goes on along the minus strand of JBDLTG010000051.1, from coordinate 64,098 downwards.
TCAATGGTTTTATCTTTCAGGAATTGTTCTATTGTGATTTCACAAGTGTCAATATCTTCGATTTTAATAATTAGATTTTCATCAAACGGAATTTCGTTATCCCATAATGCTTTAGTGTAACCATCCGTTCTGAGTTTGCCCACACTTACATAGTCAACCGTTGTTACCAGTGCAATTTTTTTTCGTCCTTTGTCAATTAAACTTTGAACCGCATCATAAGCAGCTTGTTTGTCATTAATGATTACTTTATCACAAAGTATTTCATTGGCCACTCTGTCAAACATTACTACCGGCATACCCTGGTTGATGACTTCGGTGATATGATGAAAATCTTCTTTGAATTGGGTTTCTTTAGAAAGCGACATGATGAATCCATCAATACTTCCATTAGCAAGCATTTCCATATTAAGAACTTCTTTATCGAATGAATCATCCGAAAGGCAAATGATAACACTATAACCATTTTCGTTGGCTACCTGTTCGATACCATTGATTACGGTTGAAAAGAAATAATGTACGATTTCAGGAATAATGATACCTATGGTTTTTGATTTTCGGTTCTTTAAACTTAAGGCAATATTATTGGGTTTGTAATTGTAGAATTTAGCAAAAGCTTGCACCTTCAATCTGGTTTCCTCTCCAATATCTAAACTATTGCGGAGTGATTTAGAAACAGTTGAAATAGAGACGTCTAGTTCCTTGGCAATTTGTTTGAGAGTTATTTTTCGTTTCATGTCCAGAGTCAGAAATGGTTGTTATTCGTAATAAAGGTATGTTTTATTTTTATTATTCAAAATTTTATCCATAAATTCTTAAGTATTGTGAAAAGTTTTCAACACTACCACGTTGTAGTGGCTCTTTTGAAAAGGCTTTGTGTTGGGCGTGTTAATAATTCTATAATTTTATAACTCGAAGTAAAGGTAAAGGTGATTAAAAACTATTAAAAACCTAATAATTAAGTAAAAGTTATGAAAACAATTTATACAAAGTTGTTGTTGTTATTTTTAATGTTACCTTTTAGTGTTCTTGCTCAGAATTCCTTGGAAGGTAAAGTTTTAGATAAAATTTCGAAACAACCAATACCGGGAGTAAATGTTAATATTGAAGGTGCCTCAACGGGTGTCTCGACCGATTTTGATGGAAATTTTAAATTGGCTAATGTTAAGAAAGGCGATAAGGTAGTATTCTCTTTCGTTGGTTACAAGAATTCAGTTGTTATTTTCGGATCGCAAAAGGCAGTAACAGTTTCATTGGAAGAAGATTCAAATCAATTGCAGGAAGTTGTTGTGCAAGTGGGTTACGGAAGCGTTAAGAAAAAAGATGCTACTGGATCAGTTTCAGTAATAAAAGCAGAAGATTTTAATAAAGGTCCTAATGTCACTGCCGAAAGTTTAATTAATGGTCGTGTGGCTGGGGTAAATGTAACCGGAGGAGGTTCGCCAGGTGCTAAGGCAGATATTAGAATTAGAGGAGGTTCGTCTCTTAATGCTTCTAATGAGCCATTGATTATTTTAGATGGTTTGCCTATGAGCAATGCGGTTCCTAGTGGAGCTACAAGTATATTGTCTACTATTGATCCTAATGATATTGAGAGTTTTACAGTTTTAAAAGATGCTTCGGCTGCTGCTATTTATGGTTCTCGTGCCGCTAATGGTGTGATTGTAATTACAACCAAAAAAGGAGCAAAAGGAGCTATGAAAGTGGCGTTTAATTCTCAAGTAGGAATTAGCACGCTTGCTGATAAAGTTGATGTTTTAAGTGCAGATCAGTTCCGAGCATTAGTAAATGAGAAAGGAAATGCAGCACAAAAAGCAATTTTAGGTACTGCAAATACCGATTGGCAAGACGAAATATTTAGCACAGCAATTACTACCAATAATAATATTTCTGTTAGTGGTGCCTTATTTAATAAATTACCGGTTAGACTTTCTGTAGGACATACTACTACGCCGGGTGTCTTAAATAATACAAGTTTTGAAAGAACAACTACGTCGATAGCATTGAATCCAACATTTTTTGATAATCATTTAAAAATTGACATCAGCGGAAATTTATCTTTTGGTAAGAATGAATTCCAGGATGAGAAAAAGGTTATTGGAAGCGCTATTTCTTTTGATCCTACTCAATCTGTTTATCAGCAGGGTTCTCGTTACGGAGGCTATTTCGAATGGTTAGAAGCCAATGGGAATGTGGCTTTGTTACCAGCTAAAAACCCTGTTGCTATGTTGAATCAAATAGAAAACAGAGCGACTTCAACCAGAAAATGGGGAAATATTAGATTAGATTATAAATTTCATTTCTTAGAAGATTTACGATTTATTGCTGAAGCAGGTATTGATAGATTTGATAGTGATGGTTTTATCGAAACAAGTACTAATAGTATTACTGGTTATCAGCCCAAAGACTATAATTCAGGTCAGTGGGTAGATCTTGGAGGTTATTCCCGTTATACTGACGCACGTGAAAATAAAAACTTGAATACTTATTTCAATTATATAAAAGAAATAGGGAAATTTAAAGTTGATGTTACTGCAGGTTATAACTACCAATTGTTTTCAAGAGTAGGATTTGATAGTTTTCAAACTAAGGATCCTTCTGCTAAAGATCCTGATTTTACAACAGATCCAGATATTAATTTACAGTCTTATTTCGGACGTTTGAACTTAGGTTATGACGGAAGATATTTACTAACTATTAACCACAGAAGAGATGGTACTTCCAGATTTTCTGAAGCCAATCGTTGGGGGAATTTCTCAGGTGCTGCATTTGCCTGGAATATTACCAATGAATCTTTTATGAAAGACAATAAAACCTTTTCTAATTTAAAATTAAGATTGGGTTATGGAGTAACTGGTCAACAGGATATTTCGGCTTCTTATGATTATCTAACAAGAGCTACTTTGGGTACTACAAATTCGCAATATATTTTTGGGAATACAGCTTATACTGTTGCAAAAATTGAAGGATTTAACCCGAATATTAAATGGGAGCAAACAAAAGAGTTGAATGTTGGTTTAGATTATGGTTTGTTTGATAATAAAGTAAGTGGATCTTTGAACTATTTTCATAAAAAATCAGATGATTTATTGGCTTCTATCGCCTATCCTGATGGAGCTAACCTGAGAAATGAAGGTTTTATGAATATAGGTAGTTTTACTACTAAAGGAGTAGAGTTTAGTATTGAATCGGATATTATTAAAAATGATAATTTGAAGTGGAATGTGGCTTTCAATACTACTTATTTAGATCAAAAAGTAGATGATTTAGGAATTACTGTTCCAGGTTTCCAAGGATACACTACAGGTGATATTGCAGGAGGAAGTAATAATAAGATTCAAATTAATACAGTAGGTTATGAGCCACGTTCGTTTTATGTTTATGAGCAAGTGTATGACGCTAACCATAAACCAATTCAGGGGTCTTATGTTGACCGTAACAAAGATGGTGTAGTAGATAACTTAGATCGTTATAGATACAAAAATCCTACTGCTGATTTTACCTTTGGATTCGCAACAGCGTTGAATTACAAGCGTTTTGATTTCTCTATGAACTGGAGAGCAAGTGTAGGGAATTATGTTTTTGACAACATCAGTTCTGACAAGGGATATTTACAAGCTGCTTTAAGAAGAGATACTGATTTAGCAAATATTACTTCAGATTATTACAATACAGCTTTTAATTTTGAAGACAACGGAACATCAAGATATCTTTCTGATTATTTTGTAAAAGATGCTTCTTTTATAAAATTAGACAATGTGACTGTTGGTTACACTTTAGACAAATCATTATTAAAAACATTTTCATTACACTTTACTGCAGGAGTTCAAAATGCTTTGATAATTAGCAAGTACAAAGGATTAGACCCGGAAATTTTCTCAGGAATTGATGGTAATATCTATCCTCGTGCAAGAACGTATGTGTTTGGCTTAAATGCTAATTTCTAGTTTTTTATTACCAAAAATGAAAATGTCAATAAAATTTAAAAATATATAAAATGAAAATATCATTTAAAAATAGTAGTTATTTATTCCTATGGATTTTAGGATTAAATATGTTGTTCACTTCGTGTACAAATGATTTGAATGTTACACCTAAGGACGATGATGAATTCCTTTCGGAAACATTCTTTAGCGATCCAGCTTCTTATAAACAAGTATTAGCTAAATTATATGCAGGACTTTATGTTGGTGGAAATGATGGTGATGCTACCGCAGATATTGCAGGCATTGGAGGTGATTTTAGTAGTTACCTAAGGTTGATTTTTTTGATGCAGGAAGTAACCACCGATGAAGCGGTTATTGGATGGGGAGATGGTACTTTGCCAACATTAAATACGCAAACCTGGTCTCCAAATAATGAGTTCTTATACGGTATTTTTTCAAGATCATATTATGAAATTAGTACCGCTAATGAGTTCTTGAGACAAACCACAGATGAAAAATTAACATCCAGAGGAGTTTCTAATGAATTGAAAGCCGATATTCAATATTACAGAGCCGAAGCGCGTTTTTTAAGAGCTTTTTCATATACGCAATTGATGGATTTATTTGGAAATGTGCCTATCACAACCGAAAATGACCCAGTTGGATTCTTTTATCCAAAACAAAAAACCAGAGCAGAAGTTTTTGCTTATGTAGAAAGTGAATTGAAAGATTTACAAACTGCTCTTAAGGCTTCTAAAACAAATGAATATGGAAGAATAGATCAAACAGCAGCTAAATTTTTATTGGCTCAGATTTATTTGAATTCCAAAGTATATACAGGAGTTGAAAAAAACAATGAAACGGTAACTTTATGTAATGATATCATTACTGCTTCAGGTTATACTTTCGCAAACGTACCTTACCGTTATTTGTTTGCTGCTGATAATAATAGAAATGGTGCTCAAACCGAAACTATTTTCCCAATTGTTTCTGACGGACTTTTAATTAGAGCTACCGGAGCAGGAATGAGTTTTATTTTGCATGCTTCTATCGGTGGAAGTATGGATGCCAGTGCTAGCGGTATGGACGGTGGATGGTGGGGTCTTAGAACAAGAAAAGAATTTGTTCAAAGTTTTCCTGATGCAACTGCAACAGCTGATAAAAGAGGAACTTTTTATACGAATGGACAATCATTGGATATCAATGCTATAGGTTCGTTTACCGATGGTTATGCCGTTACGAAATATAAAAACGTGAATGCTGATGGTTCTGCTGCACAAAAGAATGATATTCCTGATACTGATTTTCCAATGTTTAGATTGTCAGATGTTTATTTAATGTATGCTGAGGCTACATTAAGAGGTGGAGCTGGTGGGAATTTGACCACTGCTTTAGGGTATGTTAATACAATTAGAGCCAGAGCAAATGCCTCAGTAGTTACTTTAGGAGCTTTAAATCTTGATTTCATTCTTGCCGAGAGAGGTAGAGAGTTGTTCTGGGAATGTCACAGAAGAACTGATTTGATTCGTTTTGGTAAATTTACCGGAGGAAGTAAGCTTTGGCAATTTAAAGGAGGCGTACAAGCTGGTGTTGCTACTCCAGCTTATAGAGACTTGATGCCGATTCCTGCTACCGCAATTCAAGCGAATCCAACATTAGTACAAAATGATGGTTATGTTAATTAATTTGGTTGTTTAAGTAAATGGAAAAGACCCGTGAAACTAATTTTACGGGTCTTTTTTTTGGAATTATTTGAATTAAAAATTACACCATTTATAATTATTTTTTAATCTAATAGTTCTGGGTAATGCCGTTGTATATTTCATCTAGTCCAATTTTTATTGGACTAGATGAAATAACAAAAGGTATTATAGTTTTCCGTTTTTAATTTCCTCCACAATTTCCGGATTTAATAAAGTACTAGTGTCTCCAAAATTAGAATAATCTCCTTCGGCAATCTTACGAAGAATGCGTCGCATGATTTTTCCGGAACGGGTTTTTGGTAAACCGGAAACAAACTGAATCTTATCTAATTTAGCAATAGGTCCAATGTGATCTGAAATGTGTTGGTTGATTTCTTTAGCCAAATTTTCTTTATCACGTTTTTCACCCGTTTCTTTAAGAATTACAAAGCCATATAACGCATTTCCTTTGATGTCATGAGGAAAACCTACAATGGCACTTTCGGCAACTGCCGGATGTTCGTTGATAGCATCTTCAATTGGAGCTGTTCCTAAATTGTGTCCTGAAACAATAATTACATCATCCACACGACCTGTAATTCTATAATAACCTACTTCGTCACGCAAAGCACCGTCTCCACTGAAATATTTCCCTGGGAAAGTAGAGAAATAAGTTTCCTTATAGCGTTGGTGATCTCCCCAAATAGTTCGGGCAATTCCCGGCCAAGGAAATTTAATACACAAACTTCCTACTACTTGATTGTCTTCAATTTCATTGCGTTTTTCGTCCATCAAAACGGCTTGAATACCTGGAAGAGGTAAGGTTGCATACGTTGGTTTTGTTGGTGTAATAAAAGGAATTGGTGAGATAAGAATTCCTCCAGTCTCGGTTTGCCACCAGGTATCTACAACCGGACAACGTTTCCCGCCTACGTGGTCATTGTACCAGTGCCAAGCTTCTTCGTTGATAGGTTCACCTACTGAGCCAATTACTTTTAGCGAACTTAAAGGGTATTTTTGTACATAATCTAAACTTTCTTTGGCCAAAGCTCTAATAGCTGTTGGTGCAGTGTAGAATTGGTTTACTTTATGTTTTTCGATGATTTGCCAAAAACGACTGAAATCAGGGTAAGAAGGAACCCCTTCGAAAATAACAGTTGTAGCTCCATTCAATAATGGACCGTATAAAATATAAGAATGTCCGGTAATCCAACCAATGTCGGCAGTACACCAGAAAATATCGTTTTCTTCGTAGTTAAAAACATTTTGGAAAGTATAAGCAGTATAAACCATATAACCTGCTGTGGTATGCACCATTCCTTTTGGTTTTCCTGTTGAACCCGAAGTATAAAGAATAAACAATGGATCTTCAGCATCCATGATTTCGGCAGTATTGTTGTCTGATGCTTTTTCTAAAAGTGGTGCTAACCAGTGGTCACGACCTTCTTTCATTTGGATATCAGTGCTAGTTCTTTCAACAACCAAAACATTTTCAACTGATGGACAGTTAACTAATGCTTCGTCAACAATTCCTTTTAAGTCAATGGTTTTGTTTCCACGGTATCCACCATCAGAAGTAATCACCATTTTACATTCACTATCGTTGATTCTTGCTGCAACAGCAGATGCTGAAAATCCGGCAAAAACTACCGAGTGAATCGCTCCAATACGGGCACAAGCTAGTGTAGTAATGGCTAATTCAGGAATCATAGGCAAATAAATGCATACACGATCTCCTTTTTGAATCCCTTGGCTCAATAAAACATTTGCCATTTTGCTTACACGTTGGTGTAATTCATTATAAGTAATCGATTGTGAAGCTTCGTCAGGATTGTTCGGTTCAAAAACAATAGCTACTTTGTCTCCTTTTTTAGCCAGGTGGCGATCAATACAGTTTTTGGTAATGTTTACCTTAGCATCTACAAACCATTTTATTTCGGCTTCTGCCATGTTAAAATCAACAACCTTGTCCCATTCTTGGTACCAGGTAAAGTTTTCAGAGGCAATTTTGTCCCAAAATTTCTTCGGGTCTTTGATTGATTTTTTGTACTCTTTAAAGTATTCTTCTAAATTACTTATTTTGTAACGACTCATGATTTTTGGTATCTATTTAGTTTGTTAGTTTATTAATTCTTGTGCTTGTTCAACGAGTTTTTTTAGTGAAAAAGGTTTGGTAACATATAGATTGGCTCCTAGAGAAAGTCCTTTTTCTATGTCTTTTTCTTTGTTTTTTGCCGAAAGGAAAATTACTTTGCAATGTTCTAATCTAGGCTCTTTTTTTATTTGTTCCAATGTGCTGTAACCGTCAACCATAGGCATCATGACATCGAGAATAATGATATCAGGCAGTTGGTTTTTTAAAATATCCAACGCTTCTTGGCCATCGCGAGCTATGAATACCTCAAAATTGTTCTTTTTGAAAGTGTATTCCAGTGACATTACAATATTAGGTTCGTCATCGACAATTAATATTTTCTTCATTTTTCAGTAGTATTGTAATTGGGTAATGTAAAAATAATGGTTGTTCCGTTACCAGATGAACTCTCAACCCATATTTTTCCTTTGTGATGTTCAATTATTTTTTTGCAAATAGCTAACCCTAAGCCGCTTCCAATTGGTTTTTTTACGTTTTGATTTCTGGATTGGTAGAATTTATCAAAGATGGCTTCAAATTCTTCGGATTTTATTTCTTTTCCGTTGTTGTGAATACTAACCGATATAAATTCTGGGTTTTCTATTAATTTAATGCTGATTTTTCCCGTTTTACTTTCGCAAAATTTTATAGCATTCGAAAATAAATTATGAAGTACCTGAATGATCCGTTCTTCGTCATAAAAGGCTTTTATTTCATGAGATTTACTTTCAAATTCAACGCTTATGTTTTTGTTTACAATTAATTGCTGAAGCGATTCGAGAGTATTGTTGATGGTTTTAGAGATGTTGTTTTTAGAAAGATAAATTTTTTGTTTCCCTGTTTCAAATTTTTCTAAATCCAATATTTTATCAATCAAACGGTTCAATCTATCCGATTCGGAAATGATGTTTTGTAGAAATTTTTGACGTACATCGGCAGGAATATTCTCATCGTCATGCAGAATTTCAGTGGCAGCTCTAATTGCTGTGATTGGCGTTCTTAGTTCATGGGTTACCGTGTCGAGGAATTCATCTTTTTGAATGTCTTTGTTAATGAGTTCCTGATTTGCAACCTGAAGTTGTTCGGATATTTTTTTTAATTCATTCGAATTTTCAGTCAGTTTTTTATTGATGACGATATTTTCTTTGGATTCTTCCAGAATACGCAATACTTCAGGAAGGCTTATTTTGTCTTCTTTAGCAACACTTGCAATTACTATTTTGGCGGAAGCCGTACCTATGTGACCTGTTAATAAATTTTCGGCAAATTTGATAAAACGGGCATCGGCAATCTTATTGTCTTTATCAATATTGTATTTTAAATTAAAGATCGTCAGCGCGCGTTTTGTTCTTTCGATACCAAGAAAACGTTCCAGGATTTTTTCAATATCAGAAATATTGGCGGTCCCTTTCCATACATAAGCATTCTCATGATTGGTGATGTATTTATCTATATCGACAAACATTTCGGCGTAATTGCGTTCGCGATAATTACCGCTAAAACTTACCGAAATCGCCATATAACTTAGAAAATTGACTAATAAACTCCAGAAAACGGCTTGCGGTATAGGATCTAAATAATCCAATCCAAAAAGTTGAAAAGGTTTTAGCAGTGCAATTCCCCACGGACCTTCTTGAACAAAAGTACTTGCTGATTTTGTTGTTCCAAGGGCATATGGAATCAGTAAAGTATAGAAACAAACTAAAAATCCAAGAACAATTCCGGTTATAGCTCCTTTTTTAGAACCTCTTCGCCAAAATAATCCTCCGAAAAAGGCAGGCGCTAATTGGGCAATAATAACAAAAGAAACTAATCCGATTGAAACCAAAGTATAGTCTAAAACAAAAACGCGATAGATTATGTAAGCTAATATTATCAGTGAAAAGATTCCTATTTTACGACTAAGAACAATTCTTTTGGTGTTTTTTTCTTGAGAAGTATTTTCTAATGAGCCTATAAAACCATAAGGAATCAAGAGGTTGTTACTAAGCATGGTTGCTAATGTTATTGAAGAAACTATAATCATCGAAATGGCTGCCGAGAATCCGCCCAAAAACACTATTACAGTTAAGAAATTATTGTTGAGATGTTGCGGAATCAGTAGTGAATAGGTGTCGGAATTAAGGCCTTGAGTTTCAAAAAGAATGTTTCCTCCCCAGGCTATTGGGAAAACAAAAATGTTAAAAAGCAATAAGTAGAGTGGGAGCAACCAAATGGCTGTTCGGATGTGTTTTTCCTGATTGTTTTCGACAATAGCGGTGTGAAATTGCCTTGGTAAAATAAAGATGGCAAACATAGAAATCAGACACAGGAAAAACCAGTTGAGTCCATTGTTTAAACCACCAATAGTATTTTTTTTATCGAAATTTTCTAAGACTGATGCTTTAGTGTAAATGTCTTCAAAACCGTCAAAAACAAAGTAAGTTACATAGATGCCGATGATCAAAAAGAATACTAATTTTAAAATAGATTCAATGGCTATGGCAGTTACTATTCCGCGTCTTTTTTCGGAAGCGTCCACATATTTATTCCCGTAATAAGAAGCAAATAAGGCTAAGGCAATACAAATATAAGTGGTGTTGTCTGTGAAAATATTAGAACTCGCATGTGTTTTGGTTACAATATGAAAAGTATCTGAAATTGCTTTAAGTTGTAAGGCAATATAAGGTACAATTCCGAAAATAGAAATCAAAGTAACTAAGGCTCCTAATGAACGGCTATTGCCGTAGCGCAGGGAGATAAAATCGGCAATACTGGTTATTTTATTGACCCGTGATATTCTAATAATTCTTTTAAGGATAATAATCCAAGTGGGAATGATAATTATTGGTCCCAGATAAATGGGTAAGTAGTCTAATCCTGATTTAGCGGCTAATCCTATACTTCCGTAATAAGTCCATGCAGTACAGTAAACTGCTAATGAAAAGGAATAGATGTAAGGATTGTTAGTCCATTTAGAATGGCTTCTTTTTTCTGACCAATGAGCAATGTAAAAAAGCATTACTAAATAGATGGCTAAAATCAATAAAAGACCAAGGCTACTCATAATATTTTTTTACAATTAAGTAGGTTGTGCCAATTGAGAATAACCAGGCCGAAAAGAGATAGATGTAGATAATTGGAAAACCAAATAAGGGTTTTGAACTATCAAATAATAGGATAAGCGGAATGTTCAATGCTAAAATCATCAGCATTGAAAGGATAATTAATTTTTGTTCATGTCTTTTTTTCATTGAAATGAAAAATACAATAGCCTTAAATTAATAAAGCTATTGTATGTTATATGATTTTATAATGGTAATGCCTGTCTACCTAATTTTTCATTAATTACAATCGCAGCTGCTTCATAAAAAGCGAAAAAGCCACATAAAATTCCTTCATAACCTGCAATGGTATGAATTTCTTCACTTCCTGTAAAACTAGCTGCAGACAATAGTGCAAATAGAATGACAAGTGAGCCAAAAATAAGTTTTCCAATAGTGTTTCCGTTCAATGTTCCTATGAAAAAAGCCAGTGTAAATAATCCCCACATTCCTAAATAGCATCCCATTGAAGCCCCGTCAGGTTTTGTGCCTCCTACTAAAGGAAGTAACCATAAGGCAACAAGAGATAACCAGAAGAAACCATATGAAGTAAATGCTGCCATGGCAAAACCATTTCCTTTTTTCCATTCCATAATTCCGGCAATAACCTGTTGTATTCCTCCAAAAAATATTCCCATTCCCATAATCATTGCATTAAGCTCAAAGAATCCTGCATTGTGAATATTTAATAAAATAGTTGTCATTCCGAAGCCAAAAAGTCCTAGTGGTGCTGGGTTGGCAGTAGTGTCTTTCAATATTTGTTCCATTTTGGTTTAAAAAAATTAAGGTTAATTAATGTTAAATAGAGCAGCAAATTCAGATTTTTTGTTTGTAAAAAAAAATAAGATATATATATGTGTTAATGCTATAGTTATTTTTTAAAACGTTCCCATTTTATAAGCATGAATTTATCTCCTAGTTCGGTGATAATCATTCCTGCTCCCGAAAGCGTTTTTTTATCTTTTATATATTCTATTAGTTCTAAGTGATTTAGAATTTTATAAGTAGGGTGGTAGTTGGTGTTTAAAGGTTTTTTTATATTGAACGATTTTATCCAATTGCTAATGCTTACATGAGAGACTCCAATGATTCTTTCAATTTCTCTATAGCTTAATCCTTCGAGATAAAGTTGCAAAGCCTTGGTTACATAGTAGTCGTCTATTTTTTTTCCTATCTTGTTTACCGTAAAAAAGTAATTGCAATTTTTGCATAAATACCTTTGTTTTTGGTTTATAACCCCGCTTTTAACTATTTTACTATCTTGGCATTTTGGGCAGCTGATAATTTCCATGTATATAAAATTTGCATAAATATACTAAATTAGCAATTATCTTTAAATAAAAGATTATTTCTGATTTTATAAGGATGAATTTTGCAAGAAAATAATTTTGTTTTCGTGAGTAATAATAAGGCTTGCGGGTTATTTTTATACTAAATGAAAAAAAAGTTTTAATTTAATGAGTATCTAATAAAAAAACGGTCCTTTATGTGTAAAAGAAATTTTCTTATATGTGATTTTGGTTAGTCATATTATTAGTTGGTAAAAAGAGTTGTTGTGTTAAATAACAACTCTTTTTTAAATAAAGAAAAAAAGAAGAGTAAAAGTTCGTGAAAATGAATAGTAAATAATCAATAATCTTTTGAGTTTGAAAAATCAAATTTTACATAACGCAGTTCTTGATGACAATAAGCTATGGGTAGAGATGAAGGCAGGAGATGAAAAAGCATTTTCGACACTTTTCAAAAAATACTATAGTTACTTGATTCAGTATGGGAATACCTTTTCTCCATTTTCTGAAAAGATTCAAGATTGTGTTCAGGATGTTTTTACTGATATATGGGTATATAGAAATAGTGTTACTGATACAGTAGTGGTAAAAGCTTATTTGTTGTCTTGTGTGCGCAAGCGTATTGTGCGTTTGCAGCAGCGTGATAAAGTTTTTAATAAAACAAAGTCAGTAGATGCCATTGATTTTTTGTTTGATTTTTCGATTGAACAACAATTGATTTCGGATGAGTTGACTGCTGGAAAAGTAGCACATCTTAACAAGGTATTGAATGTTTTGCCTGCCAGGCAAAAAGAGGCTTTGTATTTAAGATATCATCATGGTTTGAATGTAGACCAAGTTGCGGAGATATTAAATGTCAATTATCAATCGGCTAATAATTTATTGCATCGCGCTTTGGTAAATATTCGTAAGGAATGGAAGGGAAATATGGCTTTGCTTTTAATGTTGTTGGCCAATTCGATTTAAAATAATAATAAAGTTGCGAGTTAGTGAGTATGTAACATGGTGGCTGTCCTTTTAGATAGCAGTAACACTTTTAAAAATGAAAGAACGTAATCAATATAGAGAAATAGAAGATTTTTTGGCTGACGAGTCATTCCGATTGTGGATGAGGTCAAAAGAAGATTCAAATGGTTGGGAAGAATGGACTTTAGAGCATCCTAAACGTGCAAAATTAGTTGAAGAAGCTCGTTTGTGGTTGTTAGCAATGAAGGTTCCAGAGCATGATTTTTCTCAGGAACAAGTAGATGCAGCATTACAAAGCACCTGGATGAAAATTGAAAAAATAGAACAAGAGAATAAAATGGAGCAAAAGTTAATCCAATTGTGGAAAACCACTTGGTTTAGAAAAATTGCTGCAATTTTGGTTTTTGGTTTGCTTTCTTTCTATGTCTATGATAACTATTTTGTTAGCAAAAATGATAATTCTTATTACGAACAAATAGTTGCCAATACAGATGATAATGGTTTGTTAGAACAAATTAATAATTCAAATAAACCACAAATTGTAACCTTGTCTGATGGGAGTTCGGTCTTGTTACAACCTAAGAGTAAGTTAAGTTATCCTAAAGTTTTTATGGGTAATGAACGAAATGTATATCTATCAGGGGAAGCCTTTTTTGAAATTAGTAAAAACCCTAAAAAACCCTTTTTTGTTCATGCCAATGAAATTGTTACTAAGGTGGTAGGAACCAGTTTCCGAATTAAAGCCTATGCTAATCAATCAGATGTAGAAGTTTTAGTGCGAACAGGAAAGGTAAAAGTGAATTCAGAAAAAGCAATTCAAAATTTGTCTCAAAAAGAAATAATATTGTTGCCTAATCAGGCACTTCGTTTCGTTCGTAAAAATCAGACTTTTAATAAGATTACTGATATTACTCTGGATAAATCCTTGAGTAGTTCGATACGAAGTATTGAACAATTAAGCTTTGAATTTACCGATATACCGGTAGCTCAAATTTTTAAAACCATAGAACAAGCCTACTCAGTAGAAATAGATTTTCCAAAACAGGAATTAGAAAAATGTCATTTGACAACTTCTTTAAGTGATCAGCCATTGCCTGAAAAATTAAAGATTATTTGCAAAAGTCTTGGTAATAATTCCAGTTATACAATGAACGGAAATCAAATCACCATTCTGTCTAAAGGATGTAATTAAATTCAAATGCCTATGTAGTAAATAAAAAAGCGCCGAAATGCTGTAACATTATCGACGCCTAAATGCTTCAACTCACTCTGTAAAGTGGGTTTGAAATGTCTCTTAGAATACCCTCAAAACAGTATTAATCAAAACAAACCAAAATTATGAAAAAAACCGTAGTAAAACAACGATTACTAATTCGACTCATGAAGATGACATTATACCAATTTGTATTAGCTCTCATTTTTTCAACTGTTACCATGGCAAACAGCTTAAATGGACAGGGCAAATTAGATACTAAAGTGACGATTTCCATAACGGATATGGATTTAAACAAAGCATTGACTGAATTGGGAAAATCAGCCGATGTGAAGTTTTCGTATAACTCCAGAATGGTTTCTTTTGATCAAAAAGTAACTGTTAAGGCAGAAAATGAAGTTTTGTCAACAGTGCTTTCCAGAATATTAAAACCACTCAATATTGCTTACACACTAGTTAGTAACCAAATTGTGTTGCAAAAAACAAATGTAAAATTTGATGGAGATACTACTGTTAGTGCTTCTATAAATGAACAACAACAAAAAACACTTAACGGAGTAATTGTTGATGAGAAGGGACTTTCGCTTCCTGGAGCAAGTGTTCTGGTAAGAGGAACTAGTAATAGTACTTCCACTGATATGGATGGAAAGTTTTCTATTAGAGTTGATAATGCAGCCACAACTTTAGTGGTTTCTTTTATTGGATTTGATACTATGGAAATTCCAATTGGCAATAAAACCGATTTTAAAATTACGTTGAAAGAATCGTTACAGGCATTAAATGAAGTTGTTGTTGTGGGATATGGAACTCAAAAGCGTTCCGATATTACGGGTTCTGTTGCTTCTGTTCCTAAAGAACGTTTAGAAAACTTACCTGTTACAAATATCATGCAAGCCATACAAGGAACTACAGCTGGTTTGAAAATATCACAAGGTTCATCTGTACCTGGTAGTACAGCATCCGTGCAAGTTAGGGGAGTTAATTCTATCAATGCTAACACAAGTCCTTTAATTGTTTTAGATGGTATTCCTTTTTTTGGTAGTACCAATGATATTAATGCTAATGATATTAAATCGATTGAAGTTCTAAAAGACGCATCAGCAGTTGCAATTTATGGAACTAGAGGAAGTAACGGTGTTATTTTAATTACCAGTAAAAGAGGTAATGTAAATGGGAAACCTGTTATTAAATATAGTGGATATGTAGGTTTTGAAGAAATATCTAATCCATTAAAGCCAATGGGGGCAGATGCTTATGTGAAGAAATATGCTGATTTTTTGACCGCAAATAAGCTTCCTCAAACAGCTGTATTGCCAAATTCTTCAGAAGTAGATAATTACAATGCTGGAATAACTACAGATTGGCTAAAAGAAGCTACTCAGTCAGGTCAAATCCAAGAGCATAATTTAAGTATTTCAAGTGGTACAGATAAATTTCAATATTTTATTTCTGGTTCTAAATTGAAACAAGATGGAGTTGTGAAAGGTTATCAATTTCAAAAAACTAATTTTAGGGTTAATATCGATTCTCAAATAACTGATTATTTTAAAATAGGTACATCAGCTTTCTTTACAGAAAATAATTATGATGGAGGAAGAGCTAATTTGCTTAATGCTAATGCTATGAGTCCCTATTCTGTTACTAAAAATGTAAACGGAAGTTATTTAATTTATCCTATGGCTCCAGAATTATTATTTCCTAATCCTCTTTTAGGACTGGTTACAGATAGATTAAACAGAGGTAAAAATTTGACTGGTTCTGGTTATGCAGAAGTAACGCCATTAAAAGGATTAACTTATAAATTAAACGGTGCATATACTTATAATTTGGGACGATTTGCTAGTTATACTGGTAGAGCAGCAAACGATAATAGTGGTACTGCTGTTGTTTCAAATGAAGAAACTTCTAATTGGGTTGTAGAAAATATACTAACTTATACTAAAGATTTGAATAAACATCATTTAGATGTAACAGGATTATATAGTGCTCAAAAGGTAGATTATTTTAAATCTGAAAGTCGTGCAGTAGGGTTCATTAATGATGGATTGTCATATAATAATTTAAGTGCAGCTGCTACAAAATCAAATTTTTCGAATGCAAATGGATATACCTTAGTATCTCAGATGGGTAGGTTAAATTATTCATATGATAGCCGATACTTATTTACTGCGACAGCTAGAAGGGATGGTTATTCTGCTTTTGGGGCTAATACAAATAAATATGGTGTGTTTCCATCTGTAGCTTTGGGATGGAATATTAAAAATGAATCTTTCCTAAAAGATGTAGGTCTTGTGAATAACCTAAAATTAAGACTTTCTCATGGAGAAACAGGAAATCAAGCTATAGGCGTTAATCAAACAGCTACTACAGCCAGCACAGTACAACAAGCTTTTGATGGAGTGGCTTTAACGGGTATTTTGTATAATGATATTGGGAATGCTAATCTTAATTGGGAGAGTACAATATCAAGTAATATAGGTTTGGATTTTTCACTTTTCGAAAACAGGATAGGAGGCTCTATCGAGTTATATAAATCCAAAACCAAAGATATATTACTAAAAAGAAGTATTCCTAATATCACAGGATATACTACAATATGGGATAATTTAGGGAAAATGGAAAACAAAGGACTTGAAATAACCTTAAATACAGTAAATATTCGTAATGAAGATTTTTCATGGAAGACCGACTTGAATTTCTCTAAGTACAAAAATGAATTAACAGATTTGTATGGAGATGGAAAGGATGATTTGGGGAATAACTGGTTTATTGGTAAGCCTTTGAGAGTTGCTTTTGATTATGAAAAACAAGGGATCTGGCAGGTAGGAGACGAGGCTCAAATTGCACTACAGGATCCTATAGCTAAGCCAGGAGATATTAAATTTAAAGACCAAAATGGTGATGGAAAAATTGATAATAATGATAAAGTTATTCTTGGACAAAGAGATCCGAAATGGACTGGAGGAATGACTAATACCTTCCGCTATAAAAACTTCAATCTTAGTATATTCATTGAAACTTCTCAAGGGGGTTTAAGGAGCAATAGAGACTTAACTTATGCTGATGAAGCAGGTAGAAGAAACTTACCAGAAGATTTTAGATATTGGACAGCTGAAAATAAAGATAATTATTGGCCTTCTCTTTCTGCTTTTAAAAACTATAAAGGCTATGGTTTTTGGGAAGATTACAGTTATATAAGAATTAAAGATGTAAGATTCAGTTATCAATTTCCAAAAGAAAAGTTAGGTAAATATCTTGGAGGTGTAACAATATATACTGCTGTTAGAAACCTGCATACATTTACAAAATGGTTTGGTTGGGATCCGGAAAATAATTATGCTTCTAGAGGTTCAGATGGTTGGGAAAATAATTATCCAGTGGTGCGATCTTTCTCATTTGGAGTTAACATTACACTTTAATACTATTTATTAAATTAAGAATTAACATGAAAAAATATATAAATTTTATATCAAGTATAGTTAGTATAATAGTACTGACTACAGCATGTAGTGATTCCTTTTTAGATGAAAAGGTTTTAGATAAATATGCACCAGAATCATTAACAGATAAGTTAGGTTTTGAGGCCTCAGTAATTGGACTCCATAATAGTTTGAGTACTTTATATACTACAGATCAAGATCAGACATTTATTGTAGCATCAGTAGTAGGAACAGATGAGGTATGGGCACCCGCTGGTAGATCAAATGGTATGGCGCGTCCATTTTTTGATTATTCGCAACTTATTTCTACAGATAGTGGAACAAGTAAAATATGGACTAGTTTGTATAAAATTATCAATAATGCCAATATCATTATTAAGTCTTCAGAAAGTGGAACGACTATAGGTATGAATCAGTCTGAAATTGATGCTTTTAAAGCTGAAGCTTATTATTTTAGAGCTTATTCATACAATATGCTAGCTACTCTTTTTGGAGGAGTACCATTGGTTACTGAGCCAATAGCTGGTGCTAAAACTGATTTTGTAAGAGCTCCTATTCAAGATGTGAATGATTTAATTGTGAATGATTTATTGTTTGCTGTTGGTCATTTACCAAATGTTAAAAGCTTAGTGCATAAAAGTAGAATTCATACAGCTGTTGCAAATCAACTTTTAGCAGAAGTATACCTGAGATTAAATAAACCTGATTTAGCAGAGAAACAATGTGATGCAATTCTTAATAGTTTAGATTTTAAGCTTATTACAGCTAGATTTGGAGTAAAAGCAAATCAACCTGGAGATGCTTTTTCAGATATGTTTTTATTTGGTAATCAAAGAAGAAGTCAAGGGAATACCGAAGTTATTTGGGTAATAGAGCAGGAAAATACAACGGATGTTCCAGGAGGAAGCTCAGGAAGTCCTCAACAACGTAGAGCTTGGGGAGGTGCCTATTATGACCTTCCGGGAATGGTTGTTGCAGATACTCTTGGAGGTAGGGGAATTGGTAGAATTCGTTTAAATAATTGGGTTCTTTATCGTTTGTATAAAGGGAATGATATGCGTAATTCTAAATATAATATTCATCGTCAACATTATTTTAATAATAAAGATGCTAAGTATAGTACAGTTTATGGAAAAAAAGTGCCTTATGGTCAAGATGCAACTTTTACATTAGCAGATAATAGCCTACTTAAAATCTTTGCAAGTGATACTATTTTTAAATATGCACCTTATACACAAAAATGGGGGCATTTAGATAGTAGGGATATTTTTGGATATGCTATGAGAAAAGATTTTATAATCATGAGATTAGCTGAAACTTATTTACTAAGAGCTGAAGCTCGTGTAAAACAAAATAATTTTAAAGGAGCAGCAGATGATATTAATGTTTTAAGAAGTAGAGCTAATGCATTTGCAGTAAGTGAGAGTGATATGACTTTAGATCTTATTTTAGATGAAAGAGCAAGAGAATTGATTGGTGAAGAAAATAGAAGAATGACTCTTGTTAGAACAGGAACATTAGTAAGAAGAGCTCGAGCTTTAACAGGAACAACACCACTTGCTGGTGGTGCAATTGAAACAACAATAGGGTTGCAAGATTTTAATACACTTTTACCAATACCTCAAAGCGAAATAAACTTAAATAAAGATGCAGTTTTAGAACAAAATCTAGGGTATGGTAAATAAACATTAGATTGATTTTTAAAGAATAAATCTAGAATTTGTTTTTTTAAAATAATTAAAGTCTGAATTAATAAATGTTTTTTTTACATTTGTTAATTCAGGCTTTTTGTTTTTTTATTAAAAAAGGAAGAGCTTATTAATTTTACAAGTAGATATGGAAAATAGAATAAAACGGAATATTGTTGCATTCATAATGAGTATTGTAATGGTCTTACCAGCTTTTGCAAAAAACAATAGAAAGTTAGCTCATCCCGGTTCAGTATATTTATTTGCTTATACGCCAGAGCATTTATCGGGTAGAACAGGATTGCAATTTGCGTGGAGTGTGGATAGAAAAAATTGGCATTCGGTAGGGCAAAATTATAATTTTTTATATTCCGATTATGGAAGATGGGGTTCGCAAAAAAAGATGATAGCGCCTTATCTTTTTAAAGCTACTGACGGAATGTGGCATTGCGTATGGAGTTTGAATGATAAAGACGGCACATTTGCTCATGCTGCTTCTAAAGATTTGATAAGCTGGGGACGTCAATCTTATCCTCCAGTCATGCAAGATAATAATTGCCTGAAACCGATAGTTTCTCAAAACAACGGAACTTTTACGGTGTCATGGAAGAGTTCAGCTAATGCTGCAAATGGATTACATGCTGTAACTACAAGCAATTTTGTAAATTATTCCGCTACAAAAACAATTCAGGATTCCGAGCGTTCCGATTTAAGAGAATCGATCGCAATTGCCGGGATTGTTCAAAACGGAACGGTAAATAAGGTTTCTTGGGATGTAGTTAATAGTTTAATTAAGGCAGAACAATTAGTGGCTTATAAAAACCAATTGAATGGAGAAACTTCAAAAACGGATGCCAGTCGTTTTGCTTCACTTAAAGCCTTAAATGCCACTATTACTGTAGATGCTTCTCAAAATAAAAAAATAAGCAAGCTGCTTACCGGTGTGTTTTTTGAAGATATCAATTATGCTGCCGATGGCGGATTGTATGGGGAGCTGATTCAGAATCGTGATTTTGAATATGCTTTGAGCGACAAGGAGGGTCACGATAAAACATGGAATAGTTCTAAATCCTGGACTATTGAAGGAAATCAAAATACCTTTACTATCGATTCGCTTTCGCCAATTCACGAAAACAACAAGCATTATGCTGTTTTGAAAACAACTGAAATTGGAAAAGGTTTCAGCAATGAAGGTTTTGATGGTATAGCTTTGAAAGCAGCAGAGAAATATGATTTTTCATTATTTTGTCGAAATTTGGCTGGAGCCAATACAAAACTACTCGTTCGATTAGTAGGTAAAAATGGAGAAAAATATGCCGAAATGATTATTAATTCGAATAGTGTAAATTGGAAAAAATACAACGCTGTTTTAGTTTCCAATAAAACTGTAACTGATGCCAAATTAGAAATTGTTCATCAAAGTCAGGGAAGTATCGCTCTGGATATGATTTCGTTATTTCCTCAAAAAACTTTCAAAGGACGTAAAAACGGACTGCGTGCCGATTTGGCTCAAACTATTGCCGATATTCAACCAAAATTTATGCGTTTCCCTGGCGGATGCGTCGCTCATGGTGATGGTTTAGGAAATATTTATCATTGGAAAAACACCATTGGTCCTTTAGAATCCAGAAAACCACAACGCAATCTTTGGGGCTATCATCAATCGATGGGATTGGGTTATTTCGAATGTTTTCAGTTTTGTGAAGATATGGGAGCAGCGCCTTTGCCGGTAGTTTCGGCAGGAGTTCCTTGTCAAAATTCAGGAACGGGAGGGGCAGGACAACAAGGCGGAATTCCAATGAGTGAAATGGATGAATATGTTCAGGATGTGTTGGATTTAATCGAATATGCTAATGGAGATGTGAATACCAAATGGGGAAAGAAAAGAGCCGAAGCAGGACATCCAAAACCATTTAATCTTAAATATGTTGGAATAGGAAATGAAGATTTGATTACGGATATTTTTGAAGAACGTTTTACAATGATTTTTAATGCTGTAAAAGCAAAACATCCTGAGATTACAGTTATTGGTACCGTTGGGCCGTTTTACGAAGGAACGGATTATAACGAAGGTTGGGCACTTGCTGATAAATTAAATATCCCAATGGTGGACGAACATTATTACGAATCGGTGGGTTGGTTTATCAATAATCAGGATTTTTATGATAAGTACGATCGTTCTAAGGCGAAAGTATATTTAGGGGAATATGCTGCATTTTTACCGGGACGTCCTAATAATATCGAAACTGCTTTGGCGGAAGCCTTATATTTGACATCCATTGAACGCAACGGCGATGTGGTAAGTATGGCTTCGATTGCGCCAATGTTAGCTAAGGAAGGTCACACGCAATGGAATCCGGATATTATCTATTTTAATAATTCGGAAGTAAAACCAACAGTGGGTTATCAGGTTCAAAAAATGTACGGGAATAATGCAGGAGATCTTTATTTGCTAAATAACATTACGCTTTCTGATGGGAATGAATCGGTTCGAAAACGCATTGGAGTTTCGGTAGTTCGAGATACGAAAAGCAATGATTTGATTTTGAAATTGGTTAACATGCTTCCTGTTGCAGTAAATACCCAATTGGATTTGAAAAATTTGGGAGTAACAGCTTCGAATGCTAGTCGTATTTTGTTAACCGGAACACCCGATAGTAAAACGGCTTTACCAAAAACAGATACAATTGCTGTAAGTGAAAATTTTTCGACTGAATTGCCAGCGTATTCGTTTTCACTTATTCGCATAAAAACAAAATAAATTTTTCTGTCACACTGAGCTTGTCGAAGTGCTTACTGTTTTAAACGAGGTCTTCGACAGGCTCAGACTGACAAAAAAGATTCCTAATAATTTTAGAAACAAACCAAGGAGGAGTTTGTTTTCTGTAATCCATCTAAAACCAAAATTATGGTATTAAAAAATCTTAAAAGCAATCTATGGTCGGTTGTTTTAATTACGTTAAGTACTACTGTTTATAGCCAGTCAGCACAATTACAACCTTTTCCGTTAGCATCTGTTCGTTTGTTAGATAGTCCTTTTCAAAAGGCACAACAAACGGATATGAAATACATTTTAGAACTCGATGCCGATAGGTTGCTGGCTCCTTATTTAAAAGAAGCTGGACTAACGCCTTTAAAAGACAATTATGGCAATTGGGAAAATACAGGTTTAGATGGACATATTGGAGGACATTATCTTTCGGCTTTGTCGGAGATGTATGCTGCTACTGGGAACCAACAAATAAAAGAACGTTTGGATTATATGTTGGATTGGTTGGAAAAATGCCAATTGAAAAATGGAGACGGATATATAGGTGGTGTTCCAGGAAGCAAGGCATTATGGGCTGATATTGCTAAAGGGAAAATTGATGCGGGTGGTTTTTCGTTAAATGGGAAATGGGTGCCTTGGTACAATGTTCACAAGGTTTATGCAGGTTTAGTTGATGCTTACACATTAACAGGGAATGAAAAAGCGAAAAAAATGCTAATCCAATTATCCGATTGGTGTTTGAAATTAGTGGCTAATCTTTCGGATGACCAAATTCAATTGATGCTAAAAAGCGAGCATGGCGGAATGAATGAAGTTTTTGCTGATGTGGCTGCAATTACGGGCGATAAAAAATATTTAGTTTTGGCTGAAAAATTTTCTCACAAGACTATTTTGAATCCTTTGTTAAAAGATGAAGACAAGCTAAATGGTATTCATGCGAATACACAGATTCCAAAAGTTATCGGTTTTATGCGTGTTGCCGAAGTGGGAGGCAATGCAAAATGGTCGGATGCAGCTAACTTTTTTTGGAAAACAGTAGTCGAAAACAGAACCATTTCTATAGGAGGAAATAGTGTGAGAGAGCATTTTAATCCTTCGAATGATTTTTCGTCGATGCTAGAATCCAGAGAAGGTCCGGAGACCTGCAACAGTTACAATATGCTAAAATTGAGTAAGCATTTGTTTTTGGCGCATCCTCAGGCAAAATACATGGATTATTACGAACGTACTACTTACAATCATATTTTGTCATCGCAGCATCCTGATGGAGGTTTTGTGTATTTTACGCCTATCCGCCCGCGTCATTACCGTGTGTATTCGGAGCCGCAGGAATCTTTTTGGTGTTGTGTGGGTTCTGGTTTAGAAAATCATGGTAAATATGGCGAAATGATTTATGCGCATGATGCGACCGATTTGTTCGTGAATCTTTTTATTCCTTCAACTCTAGAATGGAAAGAAAAAGGATTGAAGCTGACGCAAAATACCAAGTTTCCTTTCGAAGAGCAATCGGCTTTTACATTGGATTTGAAAAAAGCACAAAAGTTTGCAATTAAGTTCCGATATCCTTCCTGGATCACAAATGGAGAAATGAAAATTAAGGTAAATGGTAAAGAAGTGATTATCGAAAAAGATGCGAATTCTTATGTTACAATTCATCGAAAATGGAAATCGGGAGATGTGATTTCTGTAGTTTTACCAATGCATAATACTGCAGAACAACTTCCGGACAAATCGGCTTGGGTTTCTTTTGTACATGGGCCAATTGTCTTGGCTGCTGTTACAGATGAAACTGATTTAACAGGTCTAAGAGCCGATGGAAGCCGAATGGGACATATTGCAAACGGACCAATTTATCCAATTGAAGAAGCGCCAATGTTGGTTTCAAATACTACCGATTTAGCGCAGTCTTTAAAAGAAATAAAAAACAAACCCTTTGCGTATTCTGCTTCAGATATTATCTATCAGGAGCAATTTAAGAACTTGCAATTGGTGCCTTTTTTCCAAATTCACGATGCGCGATACATGTTGTATTGGCCTTATACTACAAAAGAAAAGTTGCCTGAATTGCAGGCTGCAATGAAAGAAAGAGAAGATGCTAAAATGAAATTGGAAGCGGTAACAGTAGATTTAGTTACGGCTGGCGAACAGCAACCTGAAAACGATCATAATTTTAAAGGTGAAAAAACCGATACTGGAATTTATAAAGAACGTCATTATAGAAACGGAACGGGATTCTTTAGTTATGATTTGAAAAATCCAAAAGTGGAAGCACGTAAGTTGAGAATCACTTATTTTGGTTCGGATAAAAACAGAAATTTTGATGTGTATATGAATTCGATTCTAATTGCTTCAATAGCAATGGATGGAAAAGAAGGGAATCAGTTTATTGATAAAATAATTGAAATTCCGGCTGAGGTTTTAAAATCGAATGCAAAATTACTCGAAGTGAAATTTCAAGCCAAACCGAATTCGTCGATTACAGGTATTTACGAAGTACGTTTGATGAAATAAATTAGAATAATAATTTGTAGAAGAAGCCTCCTGGAAACAGGAGGTTTTTTTTGTGCTATATATTTATTTGGAACACAGATAAAACGGATGCAACAGATTTACGCAGATAGAAATTAAAAAATCCGTTTTTATCCCCTGTATCAGTGTCATCGCTGTGCTAAAAACTATTTTGCTAAAATCCATAAAACAAAAAACCCGAATATTTCTATTCGGGTTTTGTGGTACCTCCAGGGATCGAACCAGGGACACATGGATTTTCAGTCCATTGCTCTACCATCTGAGCTAAGGTACCGTGCTTGTTGCGGGTGCAAATATAGAACCATTTTTAATATATCCAAAACATTTTTATGAAAAAATCTATTCGTACCTTCGCGACAGCAAAAGTCAAAATATGATATTAACTGTTGATGTGGGGAATACCCGAATTAAAGCGGCTGTTTTTGAGAGTGATACCGTTTTGGATCGTTTTGTTTTTGATAAAAAAGCCCTTGAAAAAAAGATAAAAAATATTTTAGAAAAATTTGAAACAATAGCTTATTTGGTTGTTTCTTCGGTAGCAGATGTCGAAAAACAATCTTTTTTAGCATTCGAAGATGAGGTTAAAGTTCATTTTGTTTCAAATGAAGATTCTTTTCCATTTTCCAATAATTATGGGACTCCTAAGACTTTAGGAATTGACCGAATGGTACTTGCTGCGGGCGCTACGCTGATGTATCCCAACCAAAATAGATTGATAATAGATGCAGGAACCTGTGTTACCTATGATTTTGTCGATGAAAACAATGTATATCAAGGCGGTGCCATTGCGCCGGGTTTGCGATTGCGGTATGAATCCTTGCATCAGTTTACGGCAAAACTTCCGTTATTGACTGTAGAAAGTCCGAAAGGCTATGTGGGAAAATCTACTACAGAATCTATTCATTCAGGTGTGGTAAACGGATTGGTCTATGAAATTGACGGTTTTATAGATGAATATAAGGCTGCTTGTACAAAAATTATCATAATTTTAACGGGCGGCGATGCAGATTTTTTGGCTAAACGATTAAAAAATACCATATTTGCCAATTCAAATTTCCTGTTAGAAAGTTTGAACCAAACATTTCAATATAAAATCAAAAATGATTAGAAAAATTATAACAAGCGTTTGCTTGCTTTTATCACTAGTGTCTTTTGCTCAGGAGGGTACTGCGTCTCCTTATTCTTTTTACGGAATTGGAGATGTAAGGTTTAAAGGAACGATTGAAAGTCGTTCGATGGCTGGGGTTCAGGTAGAACAAGATAGTATTCATCTTAATTTAGATAATCCGGCGAGTTATTCTAATCTAAAGTTGACCACTTTTACAGTTGGGGGAACTTATAATTTAACCACTTTAAAAAATGATTCTGGTTCTGAAAAAGCAAAAAGAACCACTTTTGATTATTTAGCTATGGGATTGCCTATTGGTAAATTAGGAGTAGCTTTTGGTTTGATTCCTTATTCTTCCGTAGGTTATAAAATGCAGGTTTTTTCAGATCAGGCAACAGGTGTTAATAATCGCAATTATGGAACAGGTGGGGTGAACAAAGCTTTTTTGGGAGCTTCCTATAAAATCACTCCGAGTTTTAATGTTGGAGCAAGTGTAGATTATAATTTTGGTCGTATTGAAACTACGAATCTTGAATTTGTTAATGGTGTTTCATTAGGGACAAGAGAAGTGAATTCTGCTGATTTGTCTGGAGTAAATTTCAATTTTGGAGCGATGTATAAGGCTAAGTTGAATAAAAAGCTTGATTTCTATAGTAGCTTGAGTTATAGATTAGAGAGCAAGTTAGCGTCTAATAACACCAGAAGTTTAGCAACTGTATCTTTTAATACTGGTTTTGATTTTTCTGATGTGGAAGCTACTGATGAGGAAAAAGATTCTAAAAACCTGACTTTGCCTAGCGAATTAAAACTAGGATTCGGAATAGGAGAGTCTAAAAAATGGTTAGTTGGAGCGCAGTTTATAACAGCTACTAAAGGCGATTTAGCTAATACTTACAACACGACACCTAGAGCTTCTTATGAAAATGCAATGAAGTATAGTGTAGGAGGTTATTTTATTCCTAATTATGGTTCTTTCACAAATTATGCTAAAAGGATTGTTTATAGGGCAGGTATTAAATATGAGCAAACAGGTTTAGTCGTAGATTCTGAATCTATTAAAGATACTGGTTTTAGTCTTGGATTAGGATTGCCTATTACAGGAAGTTTTTCTAATATAAACTTTGGTTTCGAATTAGGAAAAAGAGGAACTACTTCATCATCTTTGGTTCAGGAAAACTATGCTAAATTGAGTGTAGGACTTTCTTTCAATGATAGATGGTTTGTTAAGAGAAAGTTTGAATAATAATTGCCCAAGAGTAATAATTTATATTAGTATCATTTGTTAATGTTTTTAATTAAAAAAGATAAACTATTTTCAGTAGTCATGGCCTTAGCCGTGACTCTGTTTTTTGGGTGCGAAAGTAATTTTAAGAAAGTACAGAAAATTAATTTCACCGAGTTCACTCCAACAGGTGATGCTGATAATGTGAATTTAAAATATACCGATTCGGGTTTGATAAAAGCAGTATTGCTAAGTCCTAAAATGTTGGATTTTGCCACAGTAGATTTTCCGTTTACTGAATTCCCAAAAGGAATTGATGTTACTTTGTATGATAATAAAGCCAAGCAAACTCGTGTAACATCGAATTATGCTGTTTCTTATAAGCAAACAAATATTATTGATTTACAGGGAAAAGTAAAAATTGTTTCTCAGGATGGACAAAAGCTAGAAACCGAACAATTGTACTACGATCAAAAAAACGAATGGTTTTTTACAGAGAAAAAGTTTAAATTTACTGATTTGAAAGGATCTTCAAATGGTCAGGGAATCGATTTTAGTAAAGATTTTAAAGTCATTAATTCCCAAAGAATAACCGGTGAAGTTCAAACTGCCGAATAATTATCAATTTTACACACTATGAGTTTTTTAAAATACACTCCTTATCTTTATCTTCTTTTTGCTGTTTTCTTTGTTTACGATGCTATTGTAAAATGGAATGATGTAGATGCAACGCCTGTTTTAAGTCTTTTAATAGCAGGTTTAGCAGTTTTTATGTTTTTCTTTAGAAGAAGATTTGCGAAAAAAATGCAAGACCGTAACCGTAAATCATAGTTTATGGAAGTTAGTATTATAATACTATGTCTAATACTATCTGCTTTCTTTTCAGGGATGGAAATAGCGTTCATCTCTTCTAATAAAATTTATCTTGAAATCGAAAAAAAGCAAGATGGTTTTATTTCGAAAATACTCACTAAACTTACTGAAAAACCGTCTAAGTTTATTGCTGCAATGCTTATTGGTAACAATATCGCATTAGTAGTTTACGGCTTTTTTATGGGCGATCTGGTGATGGAATGGGTAAAATCTTTGAGTTATCATTTTTCAGATGTTTTAAGTTTGTTTATTCAAACGGTAATCTCGACTATGATTGTTTTGCTCACTGCAGAATTTTTTCCGAAGGTGTTTTTTCAGATTTATTCCAATACCTTAATTAAGTTTTTTGCTTTTCCGGCTTATGTATTCTATCTGCTTTTCTATTTTATTTCCACATTTTTAATTTGGATTTCTGATTTTATTTTGAAAAAATTCTTCAGAACCGAAGGAGATCAAATTCAGTTGTTTTTTTCTAAGATAGAATTAGGGAATTACATTACGGAACAAATGAGTACAGTGGAGGATGATCAAGAAATGGATTCGGAGATTCAGATTTTCCAAAATGCACTCGAATTTTCTGGAGTAAAGGCCAGAGATGTTATGACACCGCGAACAGAAATTGTAGCCGTTGACTTGTATGATTCGGTTGCTGAAATCAAAGAGTTGTTTGTAGAGACAGGCTATTCTAAAATTGTGGTTTACGAGAATTCATTGGACGAAATTGTAGGTTATGTGCATTCCTTTGATTTGTTTAAAAAGCCAAAACATATTAAATCGATAGTAATTTCGGTTGAATATGTCCCTGAAACTATTTACATCAAAGAAGTAATGGATTTGCTGATTAAGAAGCGAAAAAGTGTTGCTGTGGTCTTAGATGAATACGGAGGAACTTCGGGTATCATTACAGTGGAAGATATTGTAGAGGAGCTTTTTGGTGAAATCGAAGACGAACACGATTCGGATGAAGAGTTAATCGAAAAAGAATTGGAAGAGGGAGTTTATCTTTTTTCGACACGTTTTGATGTAGAATATTTAAATCAGACTTATAAACTGCAAATTCCAGAGAGTGATTCTTATGGAACTTTGGGAGGTTTTATTGTCGATTTCACAAAAGAAATCCCTCAAAAAGGAGATGTAATCGGCATTGGGAGCTATCATTTTGTGATTGAAGAGGCAACAAATAAAAAAATTGAATTAGTGAAAATGACTCTTAAAGAGTAATTTTTTTAGAAAAACAAAAAATCTTTTAAAATAAAACGTTAGTTGTATTATTATTAACTAGATAATTGTATTTTCGCAAACTGAATATAAAATTAACAACAATAAAAATGGCAGTTTTATCAAAAATTAGACAACGATCCGCTTTAATGATTGCAGTTATTGCACTAGCTTTATTTGCATTTCTTATTGGTGATTTGTTCAAAAGTGGTAGTTTTAATAGTACCTCTAAAGATGTAGGAAGCATCAATGGAAAAGATATCTCATTTGAGGATTTTAGACTTAAAGTAAGTGATGTTGAAAAAAGTGGTCAGGGTATCACTTCTACAGCAGCAGCTAATAGAGTTTGGGAACAAGAAGTTTCTGTAGCTTTATTATCTTCTGAATTTGATAAATTAGGATTAAGAGTTGGTGAAAAACACATCATCGAAATCTTAAAAGCTGATCAAAATATTGGTAAAAACCCAATGTTCTTGAATGCTGCTGGAATGTTTGATTTAGCTAAATTTAAAGATTACTTTAAAGCTAATCCTGCACAAGCAGAATATTTGAAACAAAGAGAGAAAGATGCTGAACTAAATGCAAAATACCAAATTTACAGCACATTAGTAAAATCAGCTTCTTATACTACAAAAGCGGAAGGTAAATTGAAATATAAGATGGAAGCGGACAAAGCTAATTTCTCTTATGTTGGTGCTTTATATTCTTCAATCAAAGACAGTGATGTAAAAGTAACTGATGCTGAGATTTTAGATTACATGAAGAAAAACGAAAAGAAATACAAAGCAGAAGAATCTCGTGCTATTGAATACGTTTTAATTGAAGATAAAGCATCTAAAGAAGATGAGGCTGAGGTAAAATCTAAAATTAGTGCTTTGTTAGCTGGTAGTGTAGTTTATAACCAGGCAACTGGTAAAAACGATACTGTAGCAGGGTTTAGAACTACTAAAAATGCAATTGAATTTGTGAACTCAAATTCAGATGTTCCTTATGATTCTACTTATGTAGCTAAAAAAGATTTACCTGCTGTAGATGCAGATCAATTATTTAATTTGGCTCCAGGTGCAGTTTATGGGCCTTATGTTTTTGGAAATTACTATTGTATTTCAAAATCTTTGGGTAAAAAATTAGGTGTAAATGCTAAGGCAAGTCACATCTTAATTAGTTATGAAGGAGCACAAGTTCCTAATCAAAGAGAAAAAAGAACTAAAGAAGAAGCTAAGGCTAAAGCAGAAGAAGTATTGGCGCAGGTTAATGCTAATCCGGATAGTTTCATGATGTTGGCATTCCAATATTCTGATGATTCATCTGCACAACAAGGTGGTGATTTAGGTTATTTTGGACCTGGTCAAATGGTGAAACCTTTTAGTGATTTTGTTTTCAATAGCAATATTGGACAAATTGGTTTAGTAGAAACTCCTTTTGGATTCCATATCATTAAAGTTACTGACAAGCAAGACGGAATTCGTTTGGCTACTGTAGCTCAAAAATTAGAAGCATCAGAAGCTACTTCAGATAAAATCTTTACACAAGCAACTAAATTCGAAATGGATGCTGCTGATAAAGACTTCAATAAGGTAGCGAAAGAAATGAAATTGACTGTAACTCCTGCAGTTTCAGTAAAAGCAATGGATGAGACATTTGGAGCTTTAGGTAATCAAAGAGCTATTGTAAGATGGGCATTCGAAAATGATACTAAAGTAGGTTCAGTAAAACGTTTTGAAGTGGCTAATTTAGGTCACGTGATTGCAACGGTTAAAAACATTGATGATTCGGGATTTGCTCCAATTGATCAAGTAAGACCATTCATCGAAACTAAATTGAAAAATGTTAAGAAAGCAGAAATGCTTAAAGCTAAAATGACAGCTACTTCTCTTGAAGCTATTGCAAAAGCTACAGGATCTAAAGTAGAGCAAGCAGCTAATGTTACTCTTGAAAACCCGGTATTAAATGGTGGTGTTGGTCAAGAGCCAAGAGTAGTAGGAAATGCATTTGCTTTAGCTGCTAATAAAATATCAGCTCCTATTGAAGGTAATACAGGTGTTTATGTAGTGAAAACGACAAGCATTGTTAAGGCTCCAGCATTAAAAGATGTTGCTCCTTATGTTGCTAAATTAAAAGCACAATCAGCTGGAGATGTAAATAGAGTGTTGCCAGCTCTTAAAGATATTGCTGATATTAAAGACAATAGAAAACAATTTAATTACTAGTCAATAGATATAGATTAATTTTTAATTTCATAAAAAAACCGATGCAATTTGTATCGGTTTTTTTATGTCTTGTTTAAAAAATCTAATATTCTAGCTCCCTCTCCTTTGGAGAGGGTTGGGGTGAGGAAAATTATTCCAATATCATATCTCTATAAGGAATGATAGTTTTGAAACCTTTGGAAGTGAAATAAGTAATAGGATTCACTTCAGAAACCACCATGATAAAATCGCCTCCCCAGGCGCCCAGGCTTTTTATTTCGCCCATAAAATCAGAAAATAAATTTTCCTTTACAGTAACCGTTTCTAAAATAGAACTCATTGTAGCTTCATGCTTGGCTATTGCAATAGCCATGGTATTGCTGCTTTTAGCATAAATAATTTCTTGAGTTAGTTTGTCTATTTTAGTAATATTCTTTTCGATATCAGTTGACTTATTGTTTTGGTAATTGGCTATGGCGGTTTTGCTGCTTTGTTTTTTATTCAAATACACAAAGTAAATGTTATCGGTAAAATTAGGATGAAAACTGATAGTTTCCACTTTTGGCTTACCTTGCTTTAATTGGTATGTAATAGGGCTGTTATTTTGCGCACAGGCAATGTCATAACCACTACCGCCAAAACTATTGTTCAATAATTCAAAAGCGTTAATATTGAGCCATTGAGCGATGTTGTTGATAAGCGTAGAAGAAGTGCCTAATCCCCATTTTTTAGGAAAAGTCAATTCGGTGGTGATTTGATAACCGGGTTCTTGATTTAGAAAATCAGGATTTAAAAGGTAAGCTTCGTGAAGGATTTTTATTAAAGTATTTTTTATCGAATCTTCTTTAACTAACGGTTCTTTTATTTCTGAAAACAAAAGGCTGTCTTCAAACCAAACACTTCCATCAGCATCAAAGCTTTTCCAGATTATTTCAGAATTATTGCTTTGTTCGATGCTTAAATTTTGACCAAATTTAGTAGGCAATGCAAATGCTTTAGCTCCGTCTAATACCAAATATTCAGCGGTAATTAATAATTTTCCGTTGCTGTAAAATGTTTTTTTTGTATCCATTTCCAAATTGAATTAGAATTCGTTCTACTATAATTATTTCCTCAGACTTTCAATAAAGTTTACCACTCCGCTGTGCGACACCACATGATTTTTAAAGTGTTTTTGTACCAAATGACGTTCTTCTGTTGTAGCTTCAAATTGATTCAGAATATTATTCAAATGCATTTTCATGTGTCCGTCCTGAATTCCTGTGGTTGTTAAGGAACGCAAAGCAGCAAAATTTTGTGCCAATCCTGCTACGGCAACAATTTCCATTAATTCTTTGGCAGATGGATTTTCGAGCATTTCTAATGAAAGTTTTACCAAAGGGTGTAAACTCGTTAATCCGCCTACAGTTCCTAATGCTAATGGGACTTCGAGCCAAAAACTAAAAATACCGTTTTCTATTTTAGCATGAGACAAACTGCTGTATTCACCATTTTTAGCCGCATAAGCATGAACTCCAGCTTCTACAGCTCTAAAATCATTTCCTGTGGCTAAGATTACGGCGTCAATGCCGTTCATGATACCTTTGTTGTGCGTTACAGCGCGAAAGGGTTCTACTTCGGCAATTTGTACTGCTCGAACAAAACGCTCTGCAAAAGCTTGAGGATTTGTAATGTGTTTTTCGGCTAATTCTTCTACTGGGCAAGAAACTTCGGCTCTCACAATACAATTTGGAACATAGTTCGAAAGAATACTCATCACTACTTCGATGTTTTTTTCTTCCTCGGTAAAGATTTCGTAAGCCTGTGCTTCTGATTTTAAAATATTGGCAAATTGCTCTAAACAGGAGTTGATAAAGTTTGCCCCCATGCTGTCTTTAGTCTCAAAAGTAGCATGAAGTTGAAAATAATTAGGCAACAACATCGTTTTGTCTTCCAGTGTAATGTCCAGAATTCCGCCACCGCGTTGTTGCATGTTTTTAGTAAGACTTTCTGTTTCCGAGAAAAACTTGGCTTTGGTTTGGACAAAGAATAATTCCAGTTTAGAAACATCTCCTTTGAATATAAAATGTACCTGACCAATTTTTTCAGTGTTGATAACCGTAGTTTTAAAACCACCTCTGCTTGCCCAAAATTTAGCCGATTTAGAAGCAGCAGCCACTACAGAGCTTTCTTCGATAGCCATAGGAATGGTGTGGTACTTGTTATTAATTAAAAAATTAGGAGCAACACCCAGCGGAATATAGAAATTACTAATAGTGTTTTCTATAAATTCATCATGTAGTTTTTGGAGTTTTTCGTCTGAATTCCAGTATTTTTTTAATAATTGGATGGCATTTTCCGGACTTGAAAAATAGGCTGAGGCTATCCAGTTTATTTTTTCTTCTTTTGATAATTTAGAGAATCCTGCTACGGCTTTATTCATTTTCAATCGATTATAATGTAATGAGGCGCAAAGATACGTTTTCACCTTTTTATTTGCCATTAATTTACTGTCAATAAATGGGATTGTTGTTATTTTGTGAAGCGCATTTAAATGAATTAAATGTGAGATAATTGTGATTTTTTTATTAAAATTGAATATCATTTATTTATACCCCAAATTATGAACTATAAGTTGCTGCCCTTCGTTTTGTTTTTGTTGAGTTTTGTTGTTTTTGGACAGCAAAAAATAACTGTTGAATCTATTTATCGAGGTACTTATCGAACCCAGGATATGGATGAGTTGCATTCGTTAAAAAAATCCAATCAATACACGGTTTTGAATTACAATCAGCAGGCACAGTCCACTCAAATTGACTTGTATGATTTTGCCAGTTTGCAAAAAACAGCCACAATTATAGATTCTAAAAATCATAAAGGAATGCCGGCGATTGATGGTTATACTTTTGATTCGGAAGAAAAAATGCTGTTGTTAGCTTGCAATTCCAATCCTATTTACCGCCATTCCTTTACTGCCGATTATTATTTGTATGATATTTCGAAGAAAGAATTAACACAATTATTTGATTACCAAATTCAGGAACCTACTTTTTCTCCTGACGGAAAGGAAATTGCTTTTGCCAGAGAAAATAATTTATATGTTTACGATATAGCATCAAAAACAACCATCCAGATTACTACTGATGGAAAGAAAAATGCCATTATCAACGGAATTTGCGACTGGGTTTACGAAGAGGAATTTTCTTTTGTTCGCGCTTTTGATTGGTCAAGTGATAGCAAAAAAATAGCTTTTATTCGATTTGATGAATCGGAAGTACCTGAATTTTCAATGACGGTTTTCAACCAACAGCTGTATCCTGAAGTAGAAACTTTTAAATACCCAAAAGCGGGCGAGAAAAATTCGAAGGTTTCTTTACATATTTATGATGTTGTGTCGAAAGATTCAAAAACGGTTAATTTGAGCAATTATACTGATTTTTACATTGCCAGAATAAAATGGACAAATGATGCGAATATGTTGTCGGCCCAGGTTTTAAATCGCCATCAGGATAATTTAGACTTACTTTTTATTGATGGAAATTCAGCGGCTAAAAAAGTAGTTTTGAATGAAAAAGACAAGGCTTATATTGATGTTACCGATAATCTTACTTTTCTAAAAGACAATAGTTTTATTTGGACAAGCGAAAAAGACGGATTTAATCATATTTACTATTATGATAAAACGGGGAAATTAAAGAATCAAGTAACCAAAGGAAATTGGGAAATAACAAAGTTTTATGGATTGGATGAGAAAACAAATACGGTGTTTTATCAATCTACCGAAAATGGTTCGATCAATAGAGGCGTTTATAAAATAGGATTGAAAGGGACTAATAAAGTGGCTTTGTCAAATGAATTAGGAACTAATGAAGCGACTTTTAGTCCAAATTTCGATTATTATATCCGTACTTTCTCAAGCGTATCTCAGCCTACAACCTATACTTTGAATGAAGTGAAATCGGGAAAAGAATTGAAAGTGATTGAAAATAATTCTGCTTTAGTAAGCCGATTAAAAGAGTACAATTTGCCAACAAAAGAGTTTTTTGTTTTGAAAACGGAGAAAGGAAACGAATTGAACGCCTGGATTATCAAGCCAAAAGATTTTAATGCTTCTAAAAAATACCCTGTTTTTATGACGCAATATTCAGGACCAGGTTCGCAACAAGTAGCCAATCAATGGAACTCAGTTGACGATTATTGGTGTTTAATGCTTTCACAACAAGGCTACATTGTAGTTTGTGTTGATGGTAGAGGAACGGGATTTAAAGGCGCTGCTTTTAAGAAAGTAACGCAATTGCAACTGGGAAAATACGAAGTGGAAGATCAGATTGATGCTGCCAAAGTTATTGGGAATTATCCTTATGTTGATAAATCCAGAATTGGAATATTTGGTTGGTCTTACGGCGGATTCATGGCTTCCAATTGTCTTTTAAAAGGGAATGATATTTTTAAAATGGCCATTGCTGTAGCTCCGGTTACCAATTGGCGATTTTATGATTCGGTTTACACCGAAAGATACATGCAAACACCACAAGAAAATGCCAGTGGTTATGATGACAATTCGCCAATTAATTTTGCAAATAGGTTAAAAGGGAAATACCTTTTGATTCACGGTACTGCCGATGACAATGTGCATGTTCAAAATTCGATGGAAATGATGAATGCCTTAATTAAAGCCAATAAGCAATTTGATTCTCAAGTTTATCCGGATTGCAATCATGGGATTTATGGTGGTATGACCCGAATTCAATTGTTTAATAAGATGACTAATTTTATAAAGGAAAATCTATAAATCAAATAAGAGCTAGTCTAAATTTATTAAAATTTTTTTTTCTTTTTCCCCTCTTTAAAGGCTGGAAAAATTCATCAAAATTACACCCTTTAGGGTTTGGGGAAATTAATTTTGATGAATTTTAAACAGGCTCTAAGAAGTTTGAATTTTAGAACTATATTTGGATTAGAATTTTTAATTCCCCAAAATTACCATTAAAAATACCAACCATCTAACAACTCATTTATGAATCAGGATACTCAAGATAATTTTTTTAAAAGCTCCGTTTTAGGACATCCGGCGGGTTTATTTGTTCTTTTTTTTACTGAAATGTGGGAGCGTTTTTCTTATTATGGAATGCGTGCTTTGTTAGTGTTGTTCCTGACTACTTCAATGACTAAAGGAGGCTGGGAATGGAACGTGGAAGATGCGATGGCTTTATACGGAACCTATACGATGGTGGTTTATTTTACGCCAATTATTGGTGGATACCTGGCCGATCGGTTTTTAGGATATCGTTGGGCAGTTGTTATTGGGGCTTTTGTAATGACATTGGGACATGCTTCCATGGCGGTTGAAACACCAACATTTTTATACATTGGTATTACTTGTTTGATGATTGGTAATGGTTTATTTAAGCCTAACATGACATCCATTATTTCTAATGCTTATGAAAAACATCCGGAAAAGAAAGACGGTGCGTATTCCTTATTTTATATGGGAGTGAATGCAGGTGCTTTTTTAGGGATTATGCTTTGCGGTTATATTGGTGAAAAAGTTTCCTGGAGTTTAGGTTTTGGTTTGGCAGGAATATTCATGTTTTTTGGAATGTTACAATTTTATTTTACGCAAAATATTTTTGGTGTTATCGGTTTGCCTCCAACAGCGGCAACAAAACTGGCAACCAAAGAAAAGGAAGCTCAAGAAAATACGGCTCCAAATATTATCAGAGATCGAATAATAGCAGTAGTGATTTTTTCTGTTTTTTCTGTTTTCTTCTGGGCAGCATTCGAACAGGCGGGAGGTTCGATGACTATTTTTGCTGAAAAATTTACACAACGAGAATTGTTTGGTAATACGGCTTGGATTTTTAAAATTACCGATGCTTTATTAACTATTATTCCATTACTGGTTATTAGTTATGTTTTGCTAAAACTGTTTTCAAAAACGGTAAAAGAATACGCCTTAGGAAATAGTATTTTGTCACTCAGTTTTATTATTATTTGGGGAATTGTAATCTGGAAAATTAACAGAGATTTTTCAACAACGGAGACTGAAGTTCCTGCTTCTTGGTTTGGGATTTTGAATTCGTTATTTATTATTTGTTTTGCTCCATTCTTTTCAAAATGGTGGGAGAGTAAATACAATATTTCGGGACCAATGAAATTTGGACTTGGACTCGCGTTATTAGGATTGGGTTTTGGATTTTTAGCCTATGGAAGTATGGGAATTACTTCTGATTCAGTGGTACGGGTAAGTATGGTTTGGCTTATTGCGGCCTATTTATTTCATACTTTGGGCGAATTGTGTATTTCACCTGTAAGTTTGTCCTATATCAGCAAGCTGGTACCGGCAAGTTGGATTGGAATTATGTTTGGTGTATATTATTTGTTTTTAGGAATGGGTAATAAATTGGCAGGTTCTATGGGAGGATTAATTGAAACTATTAGTCAACAATACAGTTTGTCTACTTTTTTCTTACTGTTTACAATTATTCCAATAGGATTGGGAGTAATTATGTTGTTATTGTCTCCTTTGATGAAAAAAATAATGCACGGAGTTAGCTAGAATTATATTTAGTGGTATTGTTTTTGTGTAAATTTGTAGATAAAATAAATCTATTATGAAAAAAAAATATTTAATCCTTGTTTTCTTTATCGGTCTTGTTTCAACGCAAGCTCAAGAACTAAAATGGCATACAGATGTTAAAGAAGCGATGGCTATAGGGAATAAAGAACATAAACCTTTGTTGTTGTTTTTTACAGGAAGCGACTGGTGTGGATGGTGTATCCGTTTGCAAAAAGAAGTTTTAACAACACCTGAATTTAGAAAGTGGGCAAAAGAGAAAGTGGTATTAGTGGAATTAGATTACCCCAGAGCTGTTCCTCAAACTCAAGAGATTAAACAGCAGAATTTTGATTTGCAAAATGCTTTTGGAGTTCAGGGGTATCCAACAGTTTGGTTTGCTACTGCTCAATTTAAAGATGGAAAACCAACTTTTGGAGGTTTAGGAAAAACAGGTTATGTAGCTGGTGGTCCAATGGCTTGGTTGGAAGTTGCTAATGGAATTTTAAATCAAAAATAGGATTAAAAAAAGCATTTAATTTAACTTATAGAATCCCTTTTCGGCAGTAGCGTGAAAAGGGATTTTTTGTTTTTCGCAACTCGCTTTCCATTGCTTTAAAATGTATTTGTAATTAGAACCATCTGCAATAACTAATTTTGGTTTTAAGAATACTAGCATTCGCTCCAGATTGATTTTTGGTGTTTGAGTAAGTAATACAATATCTGGATTAGCATTTTTTGGAAAAACACCAATGCTGTCCAAAATCAGGATTTTATTTTCTTTAAAATAAGCGGTGTGGTTTAACGACTTTTGTTTTTGTATGTGACTGAAATTGCCAACCAAATAGGAGTTCAGCATTTTGTTTTTTGCGACAGCACTATCATTCGAATAAAGACAAACTTCATTGCCGTTGCGTTGAATGATTAGTGTTTTTCTTTTCGAATTAAGAACAATCCATTCTTCTTGATTTTGAATTTGCCATTGGTTAAATATAAAGGCTGATTGTAATAGGATGATTGACAGTAGAACGAAAACAAGCTTGTAGAAATGTGGTTTTTTTAACCAAATGATGGTTGCAATAATTAGTATATAAGAACAACAAAGCAGGATGAAGTTAAACGAAATGTCTTTGATGATAAATTGTTCGAAAGAGGCAATAGTATTGATGATTTTGTTTAAGAATAGAATGCTCCACTCTAAAGGTTTTGTTAGCCAAATTGCTGTGAATCCCATTGCAGCAAATGACATGACTACAACACCTAAAAACATAATGATGCTAAGTAATGGAATGACGGCCAAATTAGTTATGAAAAACAATCCTGGAAATTGATGAAAATAATAGAGACTTAATGGCAAAGTACCTATTTGTGCCGCAAATGAAACTGTGAGAATGTCCCAGCAGTATTTTAATATTTTGTTTTTTGGTTTCCAATATGAAGCCAGAATAGGTTGAAACCAAACGATAAAAAATACGGCAAAATAGCTGAGTTGAAAACCGAGATCGAATAAAAAATAAGCTTGAAAAAGTAATATCAATAGAATCGAAACTAATAAGGTGTGGTAAATATTGACACTTCTTCGAAGGTGTAATCCGATGGCAACAAAGGAAAACATAACAACTGAACGAACAATAGAAGGAGATAGTCCGGCTAGTAGTGCAAAAAAGAATAAGCTTGTTAGCAGTATTGTTAATTTTAAGAAAGAACCTTTTCTGGTATTTGGAATTGGTTTTAGAATAAAATTTAAGAATAGGAAAATAAAACCCACATGTAAACCAGAAACCGATAAAATATGCACGGCTCCGGCATATTGATAATCTTGAATAATTTCAGGAGAAATGTCCTGCCGTTGACCTAAAATTAGTGCTGTTGCAACGGCGAGTGCTGTGTTGTTGAAATGGGATTTTTCTAAATTGGTGGTAATTCTTGTTGTGATTTTAGCAATGTAAAACCAAATGTCTTTTTGAGGCTCAGGACTTATTTTTATGTTTGCTGAATTGGCATATAGCTGTGCATAAATTTGTTTGCTGTTGAGATAGCTGCTGTAGTCAAATTGATTTGGATTGTCGGGCTTTTTGTTTTTCTGTAAATTTCCTTTAATACTTACCATTGTTCCAATTTCAAATGGAGTAGGTTGGATTTTTTTTGGAATATTTAATAGAATTCTTCCGCTGTAGTTTTTGTTGTCTATAGTTTGTACTAAGGCAATGTAGCGTTGATTGTAACTGCTGCTTTTTAATTTTTCTCTCAGAATTAGCGTAACGTGATGTTCTTTTTCAAAAACAGCTTTGTCATTACTGTAATTGCTTTTTTGGAAGGAATCGGTTTGGATAATCAAACTACTCATTCCAATTAAAAAGGAAATAAAATAAGTAAGTGAGGAAAAATAGAATTTAGTTTTCTGATTGTTTTTTGGCCAAAAAAATAAAACAGTTAGCAATACTAAACAAACAGACAGAAGTCCGAATACCAACATGGGATTGGGATGAATGTAAAAAGCAATTAGGATTCCCAATATGAAACCTATTGTAATTCTTGCCAAAGGAAATTCGAGTACTTTCATTATTCTAAAGTACGAATTTTCGGCAATAGTATATTCTTTTAAGGTAAAATTCTGTTGAGTTGTGCAAAAGCTTTTTCGTAGTAAGACTCCTTGGTTGAGGAAATTATAACACCTCTGGAAGTAGAGGAATGAATAAATTCCAGTTCGTCCTCTTTGGTTTCAACCACAATTCCCACATGGTTGATTTGACTTCTGTGGTTGGTTTTAAAAAAGATTAAATCTCCTTTTTTGGCTTTCGAAATATTTTTGCCTAAATCGGTGCCTACTTTAGATTGCTCTACCGAAGAGCGAGGTAGTTTGATGTCAAATTGCTTAAAAGTGGAGTAAACTAATCCAGAACAATCAAAACCTGATTTGGTCACACCAGCACTTTTGTAAGGAGCGCCAAGGTTTTTAGATGCTGATTCGATTATTTGTTCGGCAAGTTTGCTGCTTCGGTTTGTTGAAACCGCTGTAGATTTACAGGAAGCAAAAAATAATGTTATTAGGACTAAGAAAAGGAATTGTTTTAAAAGGACTGTTCTACGCATTCAAATTGGCAATAATTAATTTAGCAGTTTTCTCGCTGGCTCCAGCTCCGCCTAATTTTTGCTCTAAAGTATCGTATTTAGCCAAAAGATTTTTACGGTATTCCGAATCCAGTATTTTATTTAACTCCTTTTTTATGGTTTTAGTATTGCAGTTATCCTGAATTAATTCGGTAACCACTTCTTCGTCCATAATAAGATTGACTAATGAGATGTATTTCAGGGTAATAATGCGTTTTGCAATTTGGTACGAAATCGAATTTCCTTT
Source organism: Bacteroidota bacterium (assembly GCA_039805885.1). GTDB lineage: Bacteria > Bacteroidota > Bacteroidia > Flavobacteriales > Flavobacteriaceae > Flavobacterium. The sequence continues at coordinate 22,878 of JBDLTG010000051.1, read as the reverse complement.
ATAACATACTACTTCCGGAACTTTAAAAAGAGCCGTTTCTAAAGTTGCTGTTCCCGAAGTGACTAAGGCTGCGTGAGCATTTTTTAATAAATCGTAGGTTTTATTAGAAATGAATTTAATGTTTTTATTGGTGATAAAAGTTTGGTAAAAAGCAAATTCCTGACTTGGAGCACCAGCAATTACAAATTGATAATCGGGAAAATCATCGACTACGCTAAGCATTACCGAAAGCATTTTGGTAATTTCTTGTTTTCTACTTCCTGGAAGTAAGGCAATAATAGGTTTTTCGTCTAAATTATTTTCGGCTCTAAAAGTTGCGGCTTCAATTGGTTTCTGATTTTGGATGGCATCAATTAATGGATGTCCAACAAATTCCACCGAATAATGATGTTTGTCTTCATAGAAGTTTTTTTCGAAAGGCAAAATCACATACATTTTGTCGACATCTCTTTTGATAGCTTTGATTCGGCTTTCTTTCCAGGCCCAAATTTGTGGCGAAATGTAATAATGAGTTTTAATTCCAATTTCTTTAGCCCATTTAGCAATGCGCATATTAAAACCGGGATAATCAATAAAGATAATTACATCAGGCTGGAACTGGCTAATGTCTTCTTTACAAATTTTAATATTACCTAGGATGGTTTTTAAGTTAAACAACACTTCTACAAATCCCATGAACGCCAATTCGCGATAATGTTTGACCAAAGTACCACCCGCAGCCTGCATTAAATCACCACCCCAAAAACGAATTTCGGCATTGGGATCTTCTTTCAAAAGTGATTTCATTAAATTAGAACCATGTAAGTCGCCTGATGCCTCTCCGGCTATAATGTAGTATTTCATTTTATGCAGTTTCTTTTTAAATGCTAACCAAAATTAACCATTCCATCTTGAGGAATCAAATAAAGCTAATTTTTAATTTATTCGTTCCAATTCCAAGTGTTGAGTTGTTGAGTAGCATGGTAAGCAGTTAAATCAAATTGTACAGGAACTATAGAAATGTATCCATTTTTTAAGGCCCATTCGTCGGTATCTTCGCCCTGATCCTGGTTTACAAATTCGCCCGAAAGCCAGTAATAATCGCGTCCTTGTGGTGTTTTTCTCTTGTGGAATTTTTCCATCCAAAGTGCTTTCGCTTGACGGCAAATTTTAATTCCTTTGATTTCTTCTTCCTTCAATTTGGGAAAATTCACATTCAAAACTACATCTTTCGGGAGTTTGTTTTGTAATGCTTCTAACGTTATTTTTCGAATAAAAGGTTTGATTTCTTCAAAATTAGCGTTCCAATCAAAGTCTAAAAGTGAAAAACCAATTGCAGGAATTCCTTCGATTCCAGCTTCAATTGCGGCACTCATTGTTCCGGAATAAATAACGTTTATCGAAGAATTCGAACCATGATTAATGCCTGAAACGCATAAGTCTGGTTTTCTTTTCAGAACTTCGTTGGTCGCTATTTTTACACAATCGGCAGGAGTTCCTGAACAGCTGTAAATGGTAATAGCATCATTTTCTGTCGAAATTTTGTTGAGATATAGAGTTTCATTTGTAGTAATGGCATGTCCCATTCCGCTTTGTGGCTTGTCAGGAGCGACAACTACGATTTCTCCAATTTCAGACATAACTTCAATTAAGGCCTTGATTCCTGGAGCTGCAACACCATCATCGTTAGTAATCAGTATTAAGGGTTTGGTTTTATTCATGTTAATTTTATTATGAGAAAACGGTTTTTTTGAGCTTTAAAAACGGATGAAATATTAATATTTTAAACAAAGTAAACAAATTTAATTTAGTTGCATGATTATTGTGATTAAGAAAAAAACAATTTTATATCTTTAACAAAAAATTATGGAGGCCTTATCATTGTTGACTTGGTTTTTCCCGTAACTTAGTTTAAAAATTTTGGATGAATACTATTATTAGTCTTATGAAGAGAAATTATAAAATACTTCTTGCCGTTGCTTTTTTGTCGGTAACACTGTTTGCATTTAAATTAAAATCGGCTTCTGAGGCTGATCCAGATAAAGATAAATTACTTTTAGAATTATTGACTTTTGTACTTGAAAAAGGGCATTATAATCCTGCTACTATTGATGATAATTTTTCTAAAGGAATTTACAAAGATTATATTCAGGCATTAGATCCATCAAAACGTTTCTTTTTACAATCGGATATTGATGAATTTTCGAAATATGAATTGGAGTTAGACGATGAGTTAATTAATAAAGATTTGACCTTTTTTAATTTGACTTATGGGCGTTTGATGCAAAGAATGAAAGAAAGTCAGAGTTTGTATAAAGAAGTTTTAAAGACTCCTTTTGATTACAAGGTGGATGAAAGTTTTAATACAGATTATGAGAAAGCTCCTTATGCTAAAACAGATGTCGAATTAAAAGAACGTTGGAGAAAACAATTAAAATTGACCACACTTTCTTCATTGACGGATCGTTTGAAAATACAAGAAAATAAAGGAAAGCTTTCTAAAGAAGAAACAGGAATTCCTTTAAATCCACTTGAAGAAGTTGATAATGCTAGCGCAGAAACTACTAAAAAAGAAACTCCAGTAGCTGATAGTAAACCAAAATCTTTTGAAGAACTGGAAAAAGAAACTCGTGAGAGTACTTCTAAGTCTTTGGATGAGTATTTTGGATTTATGAAAGATTTAGACCGTAATGATTGGTTTTCGGTTTATATCAATTCTATAACAGCTCGTTTTGACCCTCATACTAATTATTTTGCGCCAGAAGAAAAAGAGCGTTTTGATGTGAGTATTAGTGGGACATTAGAAGGAATTGGTGCGCGTTTGCAAAAGAAAAATGAGTATACTGAGATTTCTGAATTGATTTCTGGAGGACCAGCTTGGAGAGGAAAAGAACTTGAAGCAGGAGATTTAGTTATGAAAGTAGCTCAAGGAGATGCTGAACCAGTTGATGTTGTAGGAATGCGTCTTGATGATGTGGTGAAGAAAATTAAAGGGCCAAAAGGTACCGAAGTGCGTTTGACTATTAAAAAAGTGGACGGGACAATTAAAATAATTTCTATCATTAGAGATATTGTCGAAATTGAAGAAACGTATGCTAAATCAAGTATCGTTAACAAAAACGGATTGAAATATGGGGTTATTTATTTGCCTAAATTTTATATCAACTTCGAAAACAAAGACGGTAGAGACGCAGGTAAAGATATTGCTTTAGAAGTGGAGCGATTAAAACAAGCCAAGGTAGATGGTATTGTTTTAGATGTTCGTGATGATGGAGGTGGATCTTTGTCTACAGTTGTGGATATTGCGGGATTATTTATTGAGCAAGGACCAATTGTACAAATAAAATCAGCAGGTAGAAAGAAAGAAGTTTTGTATGATAGAGATAAAAAAATTGAATGGGACGGACCACTAGTAATAATGGTAAATAGTTTTTCAGCGTCTGCTTCAGAGATTTTGGCTGCTGCTATACAAGATTACAAACGCGGGGTTATTATTGGTAGTAAACAAACTTATGGAAAAGGAACGGTTCAAAATGTAATTGATTTGAATCAGTTTGTACGCAGTAATGAGTTAGGCGATTTAGGCGCATTAAAAACGACTACTCAAAAATTTTATAGAATCAATGGTGGTTCTACTCAATTAGAAGGTGTTAGTAGTGATGTAGTAATGCCAGATCGTTATTCTTATTTGAAAATGGGAGAACGCGATGTAGAAAATGCTATGCCTTGGGATAAAATTGATCCTGCTGATTATAACGTTTGGAATAACAATGGGAATTTTAGTAAAGCCATTTTACATAGTAAAGAACGTATTGCTGCTAATCCACAGTTTAAATTGATTGAGGAAAACGCAAAATGGATTGATGCTCGAAGTGAGGAAAATGAATATAGCTTAAATATTGATAAATTTAGAATTGCTCAAAATGCGATTGAAGATAAAGCTAAAAAATTCAAGCCTATTTTTGATTATAAAAATGATTTGAAATTTACTTCATTGCCTTATGAAATGGAGCAAATGAATAAAGACAACATTTTAAAAGAAAAAAGAAATCGTTGGCACGAAAGTTTGGCTAAAGATATTTATGTTGAAGAGGCGTTGAATGTTTTGGATGATTTACAAACTAAAGTGAATTTGAAAAATAATTCAATTCCAGCTAGTAAATTGAAAAAAGAAAAGTTAGCTAAAACATATTAGAAATAGCATAATAATTAAAAAGCGCTCTGGGAATTAATCTAATTTTCAGAGCGTTTTCAGTTTAAATTCGATACCATGAATATTAGATTTTTTTGGAGCACAATTGCTTTTGGATTCATTCTGCTGGGGTGTATGAAAAATGGACAGCAGAATCTTAATTCGAATCAAACAAATAAAGATTTGAATTTCTATTTGCCTACATCGAGTACTTCACAAATTGTAAAACACCATTATTATACTTTATCGTATAACGAAAAAGCGGAGCAGGCAGAGTGGGTGGCTTATGAGTTGAAGAAAAACTATATTAAAAATAGCGATTTTAAACGTCCTTTTTTTATAGAAGATCCGATGGTTGGTACAAAATCAGCCGATTGGAGAAATTATAAAAAATCGGGTTATGACAAAGGCCATTTGTGTCCCGCTGCCGATATGGAATTTGATATAAATGCTTATAATGATACTTTCTTTACTTCGAATATAAGTCCGCAAAATCCCGATTTTAACGGGGGTATTTGGAATAGATTAGAACAAAAAACACGCTTTTGGGCAGTTAAAAATAATGGACTGTTTGTGGTTACAGGAGGTGTTTTAAAAGGTAGTTTGGAATCAATTGGTACAGAAGATGTTCTTGTGCCAAAATATTTTTATAAGATACTGCTGAGCCCTTCAAAAGGGAATTATAAAATGATTGCTTTTTTGGTGCCAAATGAAAAAAGCAGCAAATCCATTTTTGAATATGTAGTTTCCGTTGATAAATTAGAATCGATTACAGGAATTGATTTCTTTCCTAAACTGGAAGATCGATTAGAAAACAACTTAGAAAAGAATGTTGATCTTAATTCCTGGCTAGCAAAATAGACTATTAAGCCAAGAAATAAATTACCATTCGTTTACTTTATTGGCATCCATTTTAAGGAATATAAAAAGTAAAATTGTAAATCCCCATAAACCGGAACCTCCATACGAGAAGAAAGGTAGCGGTACTCCAATAGTTGGAAAAATCCCACTAACCATCGCGATATTTACAAAAAAGTGGGTAAATAAAATTCCAGCGGTACAATAGCCATATACTCTGCTGAATTTTGTTTTTTGTCTCTCGGCAAGGAAAATAAGTCTTAAAAATAAGGTTACAAATAACCCAATTACAATTAATGAACCTATAAACCCCCATTCTTCACCTACAGTAGTAAAGATGTAATCGGTGTGTTGTTCAGGGACAAAACCTCCCTTAGTTTGTGTTCCTTCGAGAAAGCCTTTTCCAAATAAACCACCGGATCCAATTGCGATTTCAGATTGATTTGTATTATAACCAATTCCTTTTAAATCCACTGTTTTACCCAGTAAGATGTTAAAACGGTCTCTGTGGTGTTGTTTGAAAACATGTTCAAAAACATAATTTACTGATAACACAAAGCCTGAAATAAGTACAAACAAAATACTACTTCCTACAATATTTCTATCGCCTAATCTGGATTTGAAATAGACAATAATTATAGTTAATAAAGCCATTAAGATGACATACTGTGGTTCGAATATCAGCGTGAATACAAATAATGTAATGGCAATAAATCCAGTCCAGATGTACCAAGCTGGCAAGCCTTCTCTATATAAAACAATTAAGAAAATACTATAAATAAGTGCACTTCCAGGATCGGGTTGTGGTAAGATGAGCATTACAGGCAGGAATACAATAGCTAATGCTTGAATTTGTCTGTTTACGTCTTTTAAATTAATTTGAGAATCACTTAAGTATTTGGCTAGAGCCAATGAAGTTGCTGCTTTTGCAAATTCTGAGGGTTGTAATGTAAAGCTTCCTATAGCGTACCAACAACGTTGGCCAGCAATAGTTTTACCAAAAACAAATAATCCCATTAAAGATAATAATGAAACTCCGAAAATGATACTGGCATATTTTTCATAAAATTTTCCATCTACTGCAACAATCAAAAAAATCAAAGGAATTGTCAATGCAATAAATATCAATTGCTTTTGGTAAGTATCTTCAATAGACGATAGCGACGAAGAATAGATATTTAACCATCCTAATATCACTAAGCTGCTATAAATGATAACACATATCCAGTCAATATTTTTCTTTACACTTTGATTTTTCATTAGTAAATGAATCTCTTAATTAATTTTTTTCTTAGTAGTATCTATTACCGAATTTGTTTTAACCTCATTATTGGTTTTTAGCTCGTTGTATTTGCCTATCGAGTCTTTTGGGGTAGTTTCAATAGCGCTTGCTTCTTTCATTCCGCCTAATTTAGCATATTCATCTCTTAAGCTTTTCTCAAGAATTCTTTTTTCTAAATCAGTTCTTGTGATTTTTTTTCTCAAATATTTCTCAATCATCAAACTGGCTATTGGACCTGCTATCGAAGCTCCAAATCCTCCGTTTTCAACCAGAACTGCAATAGCAATTTTAGGGTTGTCTTTTGGTGCAAATGCCACAAAAATAGAGTGATCTTCTAATTGTACTTTTTTACCTCCAATTTTAGCAAAGTTTTCTGCTGTTCCTGTTTTTCCGCAAATGTCAATTCCATCTACTCTTAGGGCTCTTGCAGTTCCTAAGTTATATACATCAAATAATCCGCTTATAATAGGCAGGAAATATTTTTTATCAATAGTGGTTTCGTGTTTAACTTTGAATTTCGGATCAATTTTTTCTCCTTTTATTCTCTTAATGATATGAGGAGTATAATAGTAACCTTGGTTAGCAATGGTAGCCATCATATTGGCTAGCTGAATTGGAGTTGCCAAAACTTCACCCTGTCCAATGGAATTAGAAACAATGGCGGTGCTTCTCCAGCCTCCGTTAGGATAAATACGTTTGTAGGTTTTTGAAGTCGGAATACTTCCTCTTTTACCAGTTGGTAAATCATAGCCCATAAATTGACCAAGACCAAAACTCTTAACGTGACTGCTCCAAACGTCAACAGCATAAGCAGGTTTTACATATTTATTAATGGTTCGCATGTAAGCTGTTCCAAAGTATGCATTACAAGATTCGTATATACCTCGATGCAATTGTAAAGCTCCTCCGTGACAGTGACATCTCATAAATCGTCCTCTGGCATAACTAAAACCATGGTGGCAAAAAACGGTAGTTTGCTCATCGATGGCGCCTTCTTGAAGCGCTACTAAACCTGTAAGGAGTTTAAATGGCGAGCCAGGAGGGTATTCGGCAAGTAAACTTCTATCGTATAATGGATTTGCAATGGAATCCCGATACAATAAAGTAAAGTTTTTAGAACGTTGTCTTCCTACTAAAATGGCTGGATCATAAGATGGAGCAGTTATTAAAGCAAGAATTTCTCCTGTTTTTGGTTCAATCGCTACAATTCCACCTCTTTTATTAACCATTAATTGCTGGCCGTACCGTTGAATTTCGGCATCAATAGTTAGGTTGATGTCTTCTCCTTGTACCGCAATGGTATCGTATTTTCCGTTTTTATAAGAGCCTATTTCGCGGTTGTATTTGTCTTTTTGAAAGTATTTAACTCCTTTTATTCCACGTAAAATTTCTTCATAATATTCTTCAACACCTTGTTTGCCTATTAAATCACCGCTTTTGTAATACGGTTTCTTTTCAATTATTTTATCGTTTACCTGCGTAATGAAACCAAAAATATTGGCACCAAAATCTACTTCGTAATCACGAAGGGAACGTTTTTGGACATAAAAACCTTCAAACTTTCTGATTTTTTCCTGAAAGGCAGCGTACTCACTTTTGTTTAATTGAGATAAAAAGACCGAAGGTAGTCGTGGGCTGTAGATTTTAGCTTTAGCTATTTTGGTTAAAAAATCTTCTTTGGTGATATCTAATAGCTGGCAAAATTCTAAGGTATCTAAATTCTTTATATCTCTTGGAATAACCATGATATCATAAGAAGCCTGGTTAGCCACTAAGAGTGTTCCATTTCTATCGTAAATATAGCCTCTTTCGGGATATTCGTATTGTATTTTAATAGCGTTGTTTTCTGATTTTAATTTGAAAGTATCGTTGATTACCTGCAAATAAAAAATCCGAATTAGTAGCAAGGATGCTGCGACAATAATGATAGAAGGCAGCAGAAGTTTTCTCATCGTTTGTTTGGCTTAATAAGATATATTATTATAATGCAACTAATGATTGTAAATATAGTACTTAGTAAAGTTCTAATTAGAATGTCAAATATAAAACTAACTTGGAAGGCTTCTAATATAAATAACGTAAAATGATGTATTATTACTGCTAGAAGTATGAATGAAAACCTTTCGGGAGTTAATGCTTCATTTAACTTTATGGTTTGGTATTCATAACTGACACCAAATGCAAATTTAAAAAGATAGGGTCTGTAATAAGCTAGGATTACACAAGCTGTGGCGTGAATTCCACCAGAATTTGAGAAGAAATCCATTGTTAATCCAAGTAAAAAACTGCTGAATAATAAAGCTGATTTGTTAGAATTTACCGGATATAAAATTATAAAAAGGATATAGGGCAACGGTAGTATAAAACCTAAAAAAGTCATGTTGTTGAATATGACAATTTGAAGGGCTAATAGTAAAATAAACCTTAAAATATTGACTAACAAACTGCTATTCATCTTTTTTATTTCCTTTTTCTAAATTATTAACTTCGTCTCTGTCTTTGCTTTTAATGATATATACATGACCTAAATTAGTCATGTCATTAAAGAGTTTTACTGTTATTACATAATAATGAGTTTCTTCGTCTTTTTCTACTTTGGAAATTGTCCCAATATTTATTCCTTCAGGAAAAATTACAGATTGTCCTCCAGTTACAATTGTGTCTCCTTTTCTCACTGAAGCTAGTCTAGGAACATCTTGTAATTGAACAAAACCAGTGCTTTTTCCATTCCAAGTTAATGAACCAAAATGATTTGATTTTTTGATTTTAGCATTAATCTGCGATTTAGTATTTAAGATACTAACAACAGTTGAGTATTTAGGAGAGGTGTGGTCTATGATTCCCACAATTCCTAAGCTGTTAATTACTCCCATATCTGATTTAACTCCGTCGTTTGAACCTGAATTCAACGTTAAGAAGTTTTCGTGAGTGTTGTAGGAGTTGTGAATCACTTTTGATACTACAATGTCTTCTGGAGCCACACCTTTAAGGTTTTGTGGCTTTTCTATAGTTGTGGTATCTTTAGTGTTGAAAATAATGCTTTTAAGTCTGGCGTTTTCAAGCGCCAAAGCATCGTTTTCAGTTTTAAGATTCAAATATTCAGTTATGTTGTTTATTTTTTCATAAACACCGCCAGTTAAAAAATTAGCCGAACTGATGATTCTACTTTTATGGTAAGAATGAGACTGTATCGTAAGCAAAAGCGAAACGCATAATAACAGCAAAAACAGTAATCGATTACTGTTTTTGAATATAAAGTTAAATATTTGCTGCATTCTTTATTTGATTATTAATTTCAGGATATGCTAATGTATTTATAATTTAAGTTATAAAATACATTTTCCAGAAAACAGTTTATTTTATTAAGATACTCTTAAATTTTCCAATGTTTTTCAGCGCCATTCCAGTTCCTCTAACTACAGCTCTTAACGGATCTTCTGCAATGTAAACAGGTAAATCTGTTTTTTGAGAAATACGTTTGTCTAATCCCCTAAGCATAGAACCTCCACCCGCAAGGTAAATTCCTGTGTTGTAAATATCGGCAGCTAATTCAGGAGGAGTTTGAGATAAAGTTTCCATTACAGCATCTTCGATTCTTTGGATAGATTTATCTAAAGCTTTAGCGATTTCTCTATAAGAAACATCAACTTGTTTTGGTTTTCCAGTTAGTAAATCTCTACCTTGAACTGACATGTCTTCTGGAGGAGTTTCTAAATCTTCAATGGCAGCACCAATTTGTATTTTTATTTTCTCAGCAGTACTTTCTCCAACAAATAAGTTGTGTTGTGTACGCATGTAATATACAATATCATTTGTGAAAACGTCACCGGCAATTTTTACTGATTTATCACATACAATTCCACCTAATGCAATTACAGCGATTTCAGTTGTACCACCTCCGATATCAACAATCATGTTTCCTTTTGGTTGCATGATGTCAATTCCAATACCGATTGCAGCTGCCATTGGCTCATGAATCAAGTACACTTCTTTTCCGTTTACTCTTTCACAAGATTCCTTTACGGCTCTCATCTCCACTTCAGTAATTCCGGAAGGAATACAAACCACCATTCTTAAGGCAGGAGTAAACATTCTCTTTTTTAATGCAGGGATGCTGTTGATAAACATTTTTATCATTTGTTCTGACGCATCAAAATCAGCAATTACACCGTCCTTTAAAGGCCTAATGGTTTTAATGTTTTCATGCGTTTTACCTTGCATTAGGTTTGCCTCTTTACCAACAGCAATAATTTTTCCTGTTATTCGGTTTCGGGCAACTATAGAAGGGCTGTCAATGACAACTTTATCATTATGTATGATTAGTGTATTAGCGGTACCAAGATCTATCGCAATATCCTCGGTCATGAAATCAAAAAATCCCATAAGTTTTTTAGGGGTTTAAAAGTTAAAAATTAGGAGCACGCAAAGTTAAACAAATTAATGTTTGAAATGACGTGTTCCTGTAAATACCATTGCCAAATTATTTTCGTTACAATAGTCAATGCTTAATTGATCTTTAATTGATCCGCCTGGTTGAATTACAGCTGTGATTCCAGCTTCTTTTGCTAAAGCAACACAGTCAGGGAATGGGAAGAAAGCATCGCTAGCCATAGAAGCTCCAGTTAAATCAAATCCAAAATGTTTAGCTTTTTCAACAGCTTGTTGTAGCGCATCTACTCTTGAAGTTTGACCTGTTCCAGATGAAATTAAGGTTCCGTTTTTAGCGAAAACAATTGTGTTTGATTTGGTGTTTTTACAAATCTTAGAAGCAAAAATTAAATCTTCAATTTCTTGTTCTGTTGGACTTGTAATGGTAACGGTAGTTAAGTCTTTTTTATTGTCTGTAATGTTGTTTCTTTCTTGAATTAACAATCCGTTAAGACAAGTGCGAACTTGTTTGTTTGGTAATTCAATATCATTTTGAACTAAAATGATTCTGTTTTTCTTTTCTTGTAAAATAGTTACGGCTTCTGCATCATATGCTGGAGCAATTACAACTTCACAGAATAATTTGTTGATTTCAGTTGCAGTAGCTACATCAATTTTTACATTTGAAATTAAAACTCCTCCAAAAGCAGAAGTTGGATCGCAAGCTAATGCTGCTAAGTAAGCTTCGCTAATTGTTTTTCTAGAAGCTAAACCACAAGCATTGTTGTGTTTTAATATTGCAAATGTAGGTCCGTCAGTTTTGAATTCGTTAATCAAATTCACTGCTGCGTCAACATCTAATAAATTGTTGTATGATAATTCTTTTCCGTGTAATTTTTTGAACATCGCGTCAAAATCTCCAAAGAAAAATCCTTTTTGGTGTGGGTTTTCTCCGTAACGCAATACTTGACCATCAGCAATACTAGCTTTGAAAATGGTTTCGTCAGTATTGAAATAATTAAAAATAGCTCCGTCATAATGAGAAGATACGTGGAACGCTTTTGTAGCTAATAATTTTCTGTCTTCAAGAGTTGTTGCTCCGTTTTGTTTTGTAATTAGGTCTAAGAACAAGCTGTACTCATTCATTGAAGCCACAATTACAGTGTCTTTGAAATTTTTTGCAGCAGCACGAATTAGTGAAATTCCACCAATATCAATTTTTTCAATAATATCAGATTCACTAGCTCCAGAAGCTACTGTTTTTTCGAAAGGATATAAATCAACTATAACTAAATCAATTTGTGGAATGTTGAATTCTTCCATTTGTTGCACATCACTTTCATTGTCTTGACGGTTCAAGATTCCTCCAAAAACTTTTGGGTGTAATGTTTTTACTCTTCCTCCAAGGATTGATGGGTAAGAAGTAACTTCTTCAACTGGTACTACAGGAATGCCTAAATTTTTTATAAAGTCTTCTGTTCCTCCTGTCGAATAAAGAGTAACATTTTGACTGTGTAATAATTTAACAATAGGCTCAAGACCTTCTTTCGAAAAAACCGAAATTAATGCAGATTGAATTGTTTTAGATGTGCTCATGTATAGTTTAAATTATAAAATGCAAAAATAGTTTTTTAATGTGAAAATTAGCTATCTAGAAATGAGATAATTTAGATTTAATTGACTTTTTTTATATCTGAGTGAAATAGCTGTATTTTATTGTGTTAAAAGGGTTTTATATTAGGTTTTTGAAAAATATTTACAGAATTTTACTTTATTAAAATAGTTTTTTATGTTGGTATATCTCCGATTATTGAAAGAAAGTTTTGCTTTTGCTATCAATGCACTGCGAAATAATAAATTAAGGACTTTGCTTTCTCTACTTGGAGTAACAATTGGAATCTTTTCTATCATTGCTGTATTGGCAGCAGTTGATTCATTAGACAGAAAAATTACAAATGATTTAAGTGGCCTGGATAAGAATACGATTTACCTGATGAAGTTTTCGTTTGGGCCTTCGGATATTCCTAAATGGAAAAGAGAGCAGTTTCCTAATGTGAAGTACGATGAGTATATTTATCTAAAAGGTGCGATGGGGAGTACCGCTGAATTAGGTTATCAGATTTTTACCAAAAAAGAAAATATAAAAAACGATTCCAAGACGGTGAGTGATGTGAATATTGTTCCGGTTTCGCATGAATTTATCGATATTCAGGGGCTTGAGTTTCAAAACGGACGATTTTATAATGAGTCAGAAGCTAATTCAGGAGCAAAGGTTATTGTATTAGGAAATGATATTGCTACTAATTTATTTGAAAATACTGATCCAATAGGGAAGAATGTGAGGCTTTATGGTCAGCGCTTTACTGTAATTGGTGTTTTGGCTAAAAAAGGAGCGGGACTTTTTGGAGATAGTAACGATTCGGCAGTATTTATTCCAGTTAATTTTATCCGACAAAAATTTGGGGATAATAATACTTCTTTGACCAATGTTATTGTTTTTAAGCCTGTAGACGGTGTAGATATGGAAGCTTATAAGGCGGAGATTTCGCAAAAATTGCGTGCCTATAGAGGAGTGAAAGCAGGAGAGATTGATAATTTCTTTATTAATGTTTTCTCGGGTTTTACTGATTTGATAGATGGAATTATTGGAAGTATGAAATTAGGAGGCTGGGTGATAAGTGGTTTCTCTCTTTTGGTAGGTGGTTTCGGAATTGCTAATATTATGTTTGTTTCGGTAAAAGAGCGTACGCATTTAATTGGAATCCAAAAATCATTGGGTGCTAAAAATAGATTTATCTTGTTTCAGTTTTTATTCGAAGCGATTATTTTATCGGTTATTGGAGGGGTAATTGGTTTGTTACTGGTTTGGGGAATTGCTGTTGGTTTAACCAAGGCTTTGGATTTTGAATTTGTTTTAGGTTTAGGAAATATTCTTTTGGGAACTGGATTAGCCGGAATCATAGGATTGATTTCCGGGATTTTACCAGCCATTTCTGCTTCAAGACTAGATCCTGTGGAAGCAATTAGAACGGGGATGTGATTTGAGATTGCAAATTTCAGAATTTAGATTTCAGAGTCATTGCGAAGAACGAAACAATCGCACGAAGAAATTCAAGCTAGTTGGAATTATTTGTTGAACAAGTATTATGGGTATTTTGAACCATAAAAAAACCGCTGAATGCTCAACGGTAATTTCTATTTCTCTTTTATTTGACTTTCTGGTTTTTTTCTGGTGTCAAAAATTCGTAAAATCCAGATTGTGTTTTCTTCTATCGTGTAAATTAATTTAAAGTGTCTAACGATAATTCTTCTGAATTCGGGTTCAATTTCGTCTTGTTGGTATTGTTTAGCGAATACTAATTCGCTTGCCGTTTTTAAAATGTCGTTTTTAACGTTTTTCGCTCCTTGTGGAGAGGTGGTTTTGTAGTGATTGTAAATTGCTTTTAATTGCTCTTTCGATTTATTTGCCCAAATTACTTTTAATCTCCCCATTGTATTACCAGCTTTCAGATTCTTTTTCGATATCTTCTTGGGTAGTAAATTCGCCTCTTTTTATTTCAGCAATAGCATCATTTAATTCTTCTTTGTACACTTTTTTTGTTAGCGGTGTTCCATCAATTGTATGAGCAACGATTTCTTCTTCCCAATAACTTTCCATTACGGCTTTTACTACTTTTAAAAGTCGTTCATCCGCTTGATTGATATACTGTAAAAGATTGTTTCTTAATTCTAAAGCTCCCATAATTGCTTCTTTTTTATATTTCAAAGATAACTATTTTGTTTTGTACTTATTTTTAATCTTTTGTTATTTTCTGTTAACTTGTCAATCCAGATATAGGGGGATTTCAATTGTTGGATTTCGCTTAGTTTAGAAGTTCTTTGTAGTTATAAGAAAGATGCTTGCGTTATCGGGGTCAATTTACACTTTGTGAGTTTCCGATTTTATCTTTTACGAATTCAATAATTTTTAAAAAATTCTCTTCTCCAACTTCGCTTTCTGATAATGTATAATAATTATTATCACTTTTATTAAATCCTAAAAAAAAGGTTTTATCAACAACGTTATAGTATTTAAAATTTTCCCAATTAATTTTATAATCTCCACCATAAAATTTAAACCTTAAAAAAACATCATTAAACTCCCATAGAGTTATTGGGTTTTGTATGTATTTTTCAATAATTTCTTTTGTTAATTTTTGAGTTTCTTTTTTAGCATTCTTATATTGATTGTATTTAACATAATAATTAATAATACATATTAACCCCATTATTACAAATACAATTCCAATATTTCCATTTCCATATAATATCACAGTTCCAAGACAGAACAAAATAATTCCAGTTACATATTCTTTTTTATGCTTAGTTAAAGATTTTTTCCAAGAGTTGTTAAATGTTAACTGTATTTGTTGCCTGTAAATGTTTTCGTCAAAAGAAATTTCAAATGTCATTTTTATACTTTTTAGAATTTGTAGCTAACTTTTTATTTGTTTGATAGAACTAGGCTTATCTGTCTTAAAAGGTTAATCATTACTTGTTGTTAAATATATTAAAATATTCTTACGAAATATTTTTTAAAAATAATCTAATTTCTATTTTTGAAAAGTTTACTGCAAAAAAAAATCCCGATTGCTCGGGATTTTCATTTATCTAATTTCGTTGTTTTGAATCAAATCTATGTACAAGTTAATCTTGTCTTTCAATTCTTTTCTGGCGGTTATAAAGTCTAAGAAACCATGCTCTAAAAGAAATTCAGCTGTTTGGAAACCTTCTGGTAAATCTTTACCAGTAGTATCTTTTACAACACGAGGTCCGGCAAATCCAATTAAGGCACCAGGTTCAGCGATGTTGATGTCTCCTAACATAGCGTAAGAAGCAGTTGTTCCTCCGGTTGTTGGATCAGTACACAAAGAGATGTAAGGTAGCTTCGCTTCAGAAAGTTGGGCTAATTTTACTGATGTTTTGGCTAATTGCATTAAAGAATAAGCGGCTTCCATCATTCTGGCTCCTCCTGATTTTGATATCATCACAAAAGGAAATTTGTTTTTGATAGCGTGATCAATTCCTCTGGCGATTTTTTCACCTACAACAGCTCCCATAGAACCACCGATGAAGGCAAAATCCATACAACAGATAACGACATCTTTCCCTTTAGATTTTCCAACTCCAGTACGTACAGCGTCTTTCAGTTTGGTTTTTTCCATAACATCTTTCAAACGGTCTGCATATTTCTTTGTATCGACAAAGTGCAAAGGGTCTTTTGAAGTGATGTTAGGATCTAATTCGGTAAATTTATTGTCATCGAATAAGATCTCAAAATAAGTAGCACTACCTATTCTTACGTGAAAACCATCTTCAGGGCTAACAAATAAGTTACGCTCTAGTTCTTCGGCATCAATAATTTTTCCAGTAGGAGATTTGTACCAAAGTCCTTTTGGAACGTCCATTTTCTGTTCGGTAGGAGTTGTGATCCCTTTTTCTTGTCTTTTAAACCAAGCCATTTTTTTTATTTTAGAATGTAGATTTTAAAGTTTAGATTTTTCAATCTGATTTAAAATTTAGATTCTAGATTTCTAAAAGAAAGCCTAGAATCTAAATTCTGAAATCTAAAATTTAAAGTGTATTTACGTTGTTCAAGTCAGCAAAAGCTTGCTCAAGTCTCGTGTTGAAAGTTACTTCTCCTTCACGTAGCCATTTTCTTGGGTCGTAATATTTTTTGTTTGGAGCATCAGCACCAGTTGGGTTACCAATTTGAGTTTTCAAGTAATCGATATTGTCAACCATGAAATCACGAATTCCTTCAGTGAAAGCAAATTGTAAATCAGTGTCAATGTTCATTTTGATTACACCGTAGCTAATTCCTTCTCTGATTTCCTCTAGAGTAGAACCTGATCCACCGTGGAAAACAAAATCAACTGGGTTGTGTCCAGTGTTGAATTTGTTTTGAACGAAATCTTGAGAGTTTTTCAAGATTTTTGGAGTCAATTTTACGTTTCCTGGTTTGTAAACACCGTGAACGTTTCCAAAAGCAGCAGCAATAGTAAACTTTGGACTTACTTTAGATAATTCTTCGTAAGCATAAGCTACTTCTTCTGGTTGTGTGTATAATTTTGAGCTATCAACATCAGAGTTGTCAACTCCATCTTCTTCACCACCTGTAATTCCAAGTTCGATTTCTAATGTCATTCCAATTTTGCTCATTCTTTCTAGGTAAGTTTTGCAAATTTCGATGTTTTCTTCAATTGGCTCTTCTGATAAGTCAATCATGTGTGAACTGAATAATGATTTTCCAGTTGCAGCAAAATGCTCTTCTGAAGCATCTAATAAACCATCAATCCAAGGCAATAATTTTTTTGCACAGTGGTCAGTATGTAAAATTACAGTTGCTCCGTAAGCTTCTGCTAAAGCGTGAATGCTTTTTGCACCAGCAATTGCACCAGCGATAGCTGATTTTTCTCCTGCATTAGAAAGTCCTTTTCCAGCATTAAATTGTGCTCCTCCGTTTGAGAATTGGATAATAACTGGGGCATTTAATTTTGCAGCTGTTTCAAGTACACCATTGATTGTGTTGGATCCTGTAACGTTTACAGCAGGAAGTGCAAAACCTTTTTCTTTGGCATAATTAAATATCTCTTGTACTTGATCACCAGTTGCTACACCAGCTTTAATGTTGTGTCCCATTTTGTTTTTTGTTTTTAGTTAGATTTTAGTTTTAGATCGCAAAAATAAGAATTTATTAGCATTAGAACGGATAATTTATCCCAAAATTTAAAACGGAGTGCGCGAAGTTGTAATCTCTAAACCATTTTTTACCCGATTCATCAGCAGGATTGTAGGTTTTGAAACCAAAATCAAAGCGAACTACAAAGAAGCTTAAATCGTATCTAAGACCCAATCCAGAACCTAAAGCGATATCTTTTAAACTAGCAAAATTGTTAAAAGTTGATTTTTCATCGGTTACATTGTCGAAAACATTCCAAATGTTTCCTGCATCGGCAAACAAGGCTCCTTTTAAATCGCCTAAGATTTTAAATCGAAACTCAGCGCTAAGAGCAATTTTCATGTTTGCCTCGTTAAAGTCATTGGTTGCGCCGCTGCTTCCCGGTCCTAGGCTATAGGGTTGCCAAGCACGATTGTCATTAGAACCACCTGAGAAATAACTTCGAGAAAAAGGAATGTAATCAGAATTGCCAAAAGGAATTGCAATACCAAAAAAGCTTCGTACAGCCAGTACTTTTTCTTTGTTTAAATCCCAATGTTTGATATAATCAAATTCGGTTTTAATGTATTCGGAGTATTCTAAATTGAATATTTCGTGATTCCCTTTTTGATTTAATTGTTGGTTAGTTGCATTTGCAATCAAAGACAATAATGAACCAGCCGATTCTATTTTAGTTTTAAAAAGATAAAAAGTATTGTCGGCTAAATCTGTTTTAGTGGTTTTGCTAAAAGTAAAATTGGTAGCCAGAATAAAATCGTTTTCTGTCAATCGTACTCTTCTTTCTTCGATACTTTTTACTTTTTTATAATCAGTGTCAGTTAAAGAAAAATTAGGGTTTCCAGCTAGAACATCTTGGGTGAAACCACTAGTTCCGGATTCGATAATCAAGTCTTTATCGGTGCTATTGTTAAAATAATCTGGATTAGTATTGTATATTTTTCCAATTTCGTTAAGGGCATTGTAAGATGAGCCATAAACGTTGAAATAGTTTTCAGAATTTAAGTTGCGTACAAATTGAATATTTAAAAGGTCAAAACGTGCGGTGTTATTTCTTTTTGGATTCCAATTGTATGAAAAAGTTCCTGTGAAATTTTCTTTGTCTAATCCAATATTTTTCTGTGTTGCGTAACCAATACCTATTAATGTAGATGGAATCATGCTTTTTGGGATGATTTTCTCTGTAGAAAAAGGCATGAATATTCGAGGAAAATTCAATTTAAAATCCATTCCATATTCTGATACGTTGAAGAATTGGTTGTTTGGATTGGCCAAATCTTTTGATGAACCAATGTTGGCTCTGGCAGAAATTTCTAAAGTTTCTGCTCCATTAAAAATATTTCTAATAGTAAGCGATGGACTAAACGAAATTCCAATATCCTGAATATTAGAATGGGTAAGGTCAAATGAAGTCTGGAAACTATACTTTTTTCTTGGTGTCAAATAGATTTTGGCAATCAAAGAATTATGTAAGGTATCCTTTTTGTCTACTTCATATTGAATGCTTGGCGGATTAAATACTTTAAGGTTGCTAAGGTATCTTGATGTTAATACGGTTTTATAATCAGCAAATACAGATCCTTTGGAAATAAAAATAGCATCAGTTATTGCGTGCGGTCTGTATTTTAATTTTTCTCTACTATATATGTTGAAATTTTGATAGGAAATACTGTCGGTAATGTTTTGTTTACTCGTATTAGGCGAATAATCGGTGTAGATGTCTACACTGCTAATTTTGTACAATTTAAAAGTTTCGATTCTTGTAGAATCTTGATCTTGGTAGTTGTAATCGCCAATGTTTACATTAACATTGGCTTTGTGTTTTTTACCAATGGTGTCAATGTCAAAGACAATAGCGGTGGGCTGGAAATAGTAAGCTCCATGATTTCTAAAATAGCTTGCAATGCGGTTTTTCTCGTCTGAGAAATCGGTTGTTTTGTATTGATTTCCTGATTTTATAAGCGAATTTTCCTTGTTGATGTTGATATTGTACAAGGAATCTAAGGCAGGAGAGCTAATAGTGGTTTTGATCGAATCTAAAAAGTAAGCATTGTGGGTTGTAATGTTGTATTTTATTTTTCCTCTTTTTAATCTTAGCGTATCGTGTTCGAAATTGGCTTCGACATTGAAAAAACCATTGTTGAAATAATAATATTTAAGTCGTGAAAGTGATTTTTTTGTTTTAGAGGTGTCAATAATTACGGGCGCTTCTCCCGTTTTCTTTAAGAAATCATGAATTCCATTATACAAAAAAGATTTTCCTAGTCTATCCACCTGTTTGGCAGAAAGCCATTTTGCTTTTCGTTCGTATTTCCCGGGATGATTGATAAATTTAGCCCGGTATGTTGAGTCTGGATTTAGATTGGCTAAATTGTAAATGTTCAATCGTAAACGGTAACCTAATAAGTTACTGTTTGGCTTTTGGTACAATTGATTATGAACATCGTCGTCATTGATTTTTTTACCATTTACCAAAATTTGATTGCTTATAAGGAGTTGTTTGCCGTCTGGAACTCTTTTTTCGGCGTTACAGGCAGATATAATTATTCCTATTAGAATAAATAGTGATATTTTTGTTGAAATTTTTTTCAAGAGGTCTAATAATATTTAATTCAAAAGTACATATTTTTATGGTTAGTAAAAACCAAATAAAGCTTATAACTAGTTTACAGCAAAAAAAGTATAGGATTAGCAATCAATTATTTTTTGCTGAAGGTGTAAAAGTTATCCAAGAGCTTTTGCAGTCTAATTTTGAATTAGAATATTTGTACACTACTCAGTATGATTTTGAATCGGTTTTAGAAAGCAAAAAATCATTAATCCACGAGAGTGATTTGAAAAAAATCAGTGCATTAGCAACTCCTAATAGTTGTTTGGCCGTTTTTAAAATTCCAGCAGAAAAAAAAATCATTAATTCAGGTTTGATTATCGCATTAGATGATATAAGAGATCCCGGTAATTTAGGGACTATTTTGCGTTTGTGTGATTGGTTTGGGATCAAACAAGTAATTTGTTCTAAAGAAACGGTTGATATTTATAATCCTAAAGTAGTTCAGGCCACTATGGGATCTATTACCAGAGTTCGTGTTGCTTATGTTGATTTGGCTGAATATATTTCGAAAACTAAGTTGCCTGTATTTGGAACTTTTATGGATGGAGAAAATGTGTATAAAAGCAGTTTGCCTCAAGAAGGTATAATTGTTATGGGAAATGAAGCAAATGGTATTTCGGAAGCAATTGAAGAATTAATTAAAAATAGAATTTCGATTCCTCGTTTTGGCGATTTGCAAAAAACTGAAAGTTTGAATGTGGCTACCGCAACAGCAATTATTTTAAGTGAATTTAAACGAAATCTTTCTTAAGATTTTAGTGAAAAGTAAAGTTAATTAAGATTGCCCTACTTTTAAGAGATTCAATATTGCCTGTCCAAGGGCTGTTAGGGTCATTGTCTCTAATGAGTTCGTCTTTAAGTCCAAAACTTCCTCTTATAGACGGTGAGAATATGAAATATTCTGAAAAAAAATCGATTCCAAATCCTAATTCGTAACTCGTACTCCAAGGTTTTACCCTAAATTTTTGTTGCAGATTATCGTCCATCGTTTTAGAATTTCCAGATAAATTTAAGGTAGTTGACAATCCGCCTACAATATACGGGCGAATGTTTCCTGTACGCAATGAAGAGAATTTTAATAATAAAGGGAAATGGATATAAGTACTGTTTACATCTCGTAAAGCATCTATTTCTCGAGTGAAATTAGGGTAATTTAGTGTTCTTTTGCTGTAATATAAACCTGGTTCAAAACGAAGATTAATGTATTCCTGAAGTTTTAAATCACCAACAACACCTACATTAAATCCGGTACTTTTTTGTACTTGTATGTCTGGTCCTACTGTTTTATAATCAATTTTAAAATCGAATGAGTTGAAACCAAGATAATATCCAAAATACAAACGTTGTTTTTGAAAGTTTTCCAAATTGATAATAGGGTCTTTACTGAACATGCCTTTAGACTGTGGATGTCCTTGAAAGCATAGTAGTAATAATATAAAGACGGCTATTTTTTTCATTTTCAAAGTAAACTTAGATTATTTTTTAGATGCAACATAAATGGTAGCTACGCCAAAAGTTTGAGGCATTGCTTTTACATCTATAAACCCAATTTTTCTTAAAATATTGTTTAGTGCTTCGCCATAAGGAAAGGCTGCAGCTGATTCAGACAAATAGCCATAAGCTACATTATCTTTCGAGAATAACTTACCTATAATAGGAAGGATGTTGTTACTGTAAAAATGATAACCTTGTTTGTAAGGCGTTTTATCTGGTACTGAAGTTTCTAAAATGACAAAAGTTCCGTTTGGTTTTAGTACACGCAATATTTCGCCTAATCCTTTTTCCAGGTTTTCAAAATTTCGAACTCCAAAAGCAACTGTTATGGCATCAAAATGATTGTCTCCAAATGGAATGTTTTCAGAGTCGCCTAAAATCATTTCGATCGTGTTGGATAGTTTTTTTTGAGCAATTTTTTTCACTCCCACTTCTAGCATTCCTGCTGAGATGTCTAGTCCTGTAATTTTTTTAGCATTGGTATTTGCCATCAAAATAGCTAAATCCCCTGTTCCTGTTGCTATGTCTAATATAGTTTCGGGATTTGTATTGTTAACAATTGCTAAAACTTTTTTTCTCCATTTAACATCAATGCCAAAAGAAATAACGCGGTTTAGATTATCATAGTTCCCGGAAATAGTATCAAACATTTTTGCTACTTGTTCTTTTTTGCCTAATTCAGAGTCTTTATACGGGGTGATGTTTTTTGACATTTTTTAAATTTTGACAAATATACTATAATGGTATTTAAGTTGAAACTGAAATTAATTTTCAATTGTAATTGGGTATTATTTTTCACTGTAATTTTTTTACAAAAATCACTAAAAGTGGGTATTGTAGTGTAGGATTATTATTCTGAAATTTACATAATGAATTTATTTACAATGAATAATAAGGAATTAATGGTTCAGCTCAGGTGGTTGTTTTTTGCGCTGGCAATATCATTTGTTCTTGTAATTTATTTTGATGGTGCTGTTTTGTTTAGAAATGGTACTATTGTTGAAGCGCGAAATACGTTCTTAGGATTAAATTTGTTTTTGGAAATTTTAATTTTCATTTCCTTTAGTACCTTCGTGGTATTTGGTATTAAAGGGTTTTTCGAGATGTTTTCTCGAAAGATTGCAAATATTGTCATTTTCGTTTCGGGAATGAGTTTGTTATTTGCAAATTTGGTGTTAGTATGTCAGATTATTTTTCAAGACTAGAATCATTTCCTAATTGTTGTTGTAATTAAATCACTAAAAAAGCCATTCGTTTAGACTGCACCCAAAAAGTTAGACAAATTTATAATTAATTTTGATAATAATGAGCTCGATATTGTATCGGGCTCATTTTGTTTAAATTTGACTTGATTCTATCGTTATTGTAATAAATTA
>JBDLTG010000050.1:0-15529 GCA_039805885.1 Bacteroidota bacterium | reverse complement strand
AAGTCTTACACTTCCTCGTCGGTCAAATTAGTTTTCGAATACTAAAAGAAAATAACTCGCTACGCTCAAACAGATTTTCTTTTTACGTATTCTTCAAACATTTGACACTCGACTGCGAAAGTTAAGGACAGTTGAGCCTCGAAAACAAAACGGGTAAAAAACAATAATGTTTTAATTCAAAGTCAAAGCCCCCAGAATTTCTTCTGACATAAACGGTCCTCCGGGATATTTAGCAGTATAGTCCAGATTGAGCCAAATTTGGTTGCGCTCATCAATGTGATAATGCAGTTGTTTTCCGTAACTTTCTTTTACAAACAGTTTGTTTTTTATCAAGAAATTGACTGTTTCAAGGTCATTCATTTTTCCAATCAATATCTCAGGATAAATATGTCCTTTAGTATGAATTAGTCTTGGAGTTCCTCCAATGGCACGCACACAGGCAGCCATTAAAATCGAATGATCGTCACAATCTCCAGATAAATAATTTAAAGATTCGCTGGCAGTGGCAATGTAATCGCCATCTTTAGGGTCGCTTACATAATTCCAACGGCTATTAATTTCTTTAAAAACAGCAAAACATTGAATAATGGTGCGGTAATCAGAATATCCTTTGATGTTTTTGAAATTTTTATTGACTGCCATTACGGCAAAATTACGCACCTTAGGATTTTTGTATTCAATAGCATTCAGAATTTCCGATTTATTAGGAAAAGGCAATAATTTAGAAATAATAATATCCTGAGGATTTGGATTGTCAGACATAGTGTAAATCATGGAATCATAATCTTCATAGACACTTTCAAATCCATAATTTCCAAATACACTACCGAAAAACAAAACAAAAAGATAAATGATAATGCAGATAATAATTATTGTTCTAAGCAATCGTAGCACTAATTGTGTTGCAACTATGATAAAAAGGAACAATAAAATTCTATCTAAATTAAATATCCAATTTAATTCGATTAAATTCTCATGTGCAATGATAAATAAAGGAACGCTAATCAAAATGTTCAAAACAAAAATGATTATATCATCCCAGGGCTTCCTGACCTGAAGTTTTTGTTTTGTGCTTTGAAAAGTAAGATTTTTAAAGTTTATCATGCGAAGCAAAAAAGGTAAAACTACACTGTTTTAACTATTTCATCAAAAGTACCTATTTTATCAATAATTTTCAGTTCTAATAACTGATTTTGAATTTTGTTTAACATTTCTTTAGATAATTGCCTTTGCGACCATTCTGTAAGTGAAAGCCATTCTTGGATATCGGCTGTTTTTTGATGGTATTTTTGAGCTAAAACGGCATCAATATTTGGAATTGATTTAAACGAAGTAGTTTTTTTATTGATAATATTCAATATGTTTTGGATTGTTTCAGTCTCTTTTTCTAAAATTTCATCACGTACCGCAATTACAAAACAAGGCCAGGGAGTAGGGCAGTCGGCTATTTTTCTAAAAATACCTTTATCAACCAGCGGTTTGGTCATAAAACGTTCCCACATAAAATAATCGGCAGTTCCATTAGTTAAAGCTTCCACGGCACCATCAATGGTATTTACAATTTCAAATTGAAGAGTATTGGTTTTCCAACCTTGATTATTTGCATTTACATAAGCCATTAATTGCGAACCAGAACCCAAACGGGAAATAGCAACCTTAGTGTTTTTAATATCAGCTAAGGCCTTGTAATTGGATTTTGCAGCCACGTGAATTCCCCAAATTAAAGGCGAATCAACATAAACCTGTAAAATTTTTGATGGATTTCCAGCTACAATATCTTTTACAATTCCTTCGGTAAGAATTACAGCAATATCAGTTTCTCTATCGCGAAGCATCTGACACATTTTCCCTGTTCCTTCGGGAACATCTGTCCATTGTAAATTGATATTCTGACTTTCGAATTCGTTGTTTTCAATACTTAA
Organism: Bacteroidota bacterium; assembly: GCA_039805885.1. GTDB lineage: Bacteria > Bacteroidota > Bacteroidia > Flavobacteriales > Flavobacteriaceae > Flavobacterium. The sequence continues at coordinate 13,607 of JBDLTG010000050.1, read as the reverse complement.
ATGCCAAGGCAAATTAAAATGTTCTGGTACACCTGCTATTTTTATTGTTTTCATTGTATTTGTTTTTTTAGAACATTGAATTATAAAATTATTTAAATTTCTCTAATTTCTTAAATCTGTGTTCCTTCTTGAGATTAATTATAAACACAATTTTTGTAAAGTATAACGAATTAAATTATCAATCGTTTGATATGGATTTTTACTAAAAGTTCCATCGGCACGATTAGCAATAATAGCATTTAGCGAAATGGCTTCATGCCCTAAAAGTGCAGCCAATCCATAAATGGCAGCCGTTTCCATTTCGAGATTGGTAATTTGGATTCCGTTATATTCAAACTGATCCATTTTTCGATTCAAATCGGCATCTTGTATATTTAGGCGTAAAACTCGTCCTTGAGGACCATAAAAACCTCCTGCAGTTGCCGTAAATCCTTTTTGAATTTCAGCAGAATAGAAACGACTTACTAAAGTTTCGCTCGAAGAAACCACATAAGGTTTTCCTTTTTGCGTATCCCAATTAGTTTGTTCGATAAAAGCAGTTTCAATTTCAACATTGGAAACTGTATTAACACAATAGGAGCGAAGCATGTTGTCCAGACCAATGGCATATTGGCTCATAACAAAGCTGTCAACGGGAATAGCAGCTTGAAGAGAACCTGAAGTTCCTATTCGAATAATATTTAGTGATGTGAGCTTTTCTTTTACTTTTCGGGTCTTAAAATCGATATTTACTAAAGCATCTAATTCGTTCAGAACAATATCAATATTATCAGGGCCAATTCCGGTAGAAATTACGGTGATTCTTTTGCCTTTGTAGGTTCCAGTTTGTGTTTTGAATTCTCTTTTTTGAGTTGTGAATTCGATACTGTCAAAAAGTGCGGTGATTTTTTCAACCCGATCCTGATCTCCAACAAAAATAATATCTGGAGCAATTTGCTCGGGTTTTAGATTCAGATGATAAATACTTCCATCTGCATTAAGAATCAATTCTGATGCTGCTATCATTCTTTTTTAAGTTACTAAGATTTATGAAAAAATTCCAATTTTAAAAATTCCAATAATGGATAATTGGAATTTGGAATTTATTTTTTGGATTTTATCAGCCTCCAACACGTTTGGTTTTAAAACCTTTTTCTTGTAAAATTTTCATAATCTTGTCGCGATAATCTCCTTGAATGATAATCGCTCCATCTTTAAAACTTCCGCCTACACTTAATTTGGTTTTGATTTCTTTGGCAAGAATCTTAAAATCCTCCTCATCGCCTTCGTAACCTTCAATTATAGTGGTTGGTTTTCCTTTTCTTTTTTCGAATTTACAAATCATAGGTTCTTTTTGAACGTATAATTCATGTGATGTTTCTTCTTTTTCTTCCGGTTCGTTGCTAGGAACGTGTTCTGGGAATAAGTTTTTTAATTGGTCTTGTAAATCCATAAATTTTTATGTTTTTTGGAACACAGATGAAACAGATTCGCTAAAGCGAAAACACTGATAAACACTGATTTTTCAAATTATATAATCCGTTATTTTCTGTGTCTTTACAAAGTAAATCCGTTTTATCTGTGTCCTGTTTTCTATTTTTTTATTAACCCCAAATCCACTAATCGTTCATATAGAAAATCCCCTGCGGTAATATCTTCAAATTGTTTTGGATTCTCATTATCAACACAATTTTCCAAGCAATTTAGCGGCATATCGCTTACCGGATGCATGAAAAATGGAACTGAATAACGTGAAGTTCCCCATAACTCTCTTGGAGGATTCACCACCTGATGAATTGTCGATTTTAATCTGTTGTTGGTATGTCTTGACAACATATCACCTACATTAATTACCAATTCATCAGCTTCGGCTATGGCATCAATCCATTCTCCATTGTGGTTTTGAACCTGAAGTCCTTTTCCTTGAGCCCCCATTAAAAGGGTTATCAAATTTATATCGCCATGCGCGGCTGCACGAATAGCATTTTCCGGTTCAGAGGTAATAGGTGGATAATGAATAGGTCTTAAAATCGAATTTCCCTCTTTGGCATAGTTATCAAAATAGAATTCGTCCAGTCCTAAACGTAAAGCCAATGCTCGCAATACATAGATTCCTGTTTTCTCAAGCATTTGATACGCTTGCTTTCCAACTTCATTAAAATGTGGCAATTCTTTTACTGTGACATTTTCAGGGTATTCAGAGGCGTATTTTGAATCTGCGGACACATATTGTCCAAAATGCCAAAACTCCTTTAAATCGCCTTCTTTTCTTCCCTTAGCGTGTTCTTTTCCAAAAGAAACATATCCTCTTTGTCCTCCCAGTTCAGGATTTTCATAGCTTTTCTTAATCTCTAGTGGTAAACTGAAAAATTGTCTGATTTCGCTATACAATTCTTCGACCAATTGCTGGTCTAAAAAATGTCCTTTTAAGGCAACGAAACCAATATCTTCAAAAGCATTTCCAATTTCATTCACAAATTTTTGTTTGCGTGCTGGATCATCTGAAAGGAAGTCACGTAAATCAACACTAGGGATGTTTTGCATATTGTACTATTTTATTTTATGTAACATTAGTAAAGAGATTCTAGCTTCTCTTTACAAATGTATTTAATAGAATTTTAAAACAAAACAGTTGGTGGAAATTAGAGATAAAAAAAAAACGCTTCAATTTCTTGAAGCGTTTCGTGGGGAGAGCAGGATTCGAACCTGCGAAGTTTACACAGCAGATTTACAGTCTGCCCTCGTTGGCCGCTTGAGTATCTCCCCGAAGCCTTTGAGTACAACAGTTGTTTGTTGTTGTTAGCGGTGCAAATATAGGAACACTTTTCGTTTCTGCAAACTAATTTGGGACTATTTTTGCAATATTTTGCATGGTTTATTTTAACATGTTGGTCTTGAATAAAATAAAAAATCTCCACTAGGGAGATTTTTTATTTTTATGATATGAAACTGCTTTATTTAGCCAAAAGTTCTATGATTTTTGCTCTAAGTTCAGCACCTCTTAAGTCTCTTGCAACAACTTTTCCTGAAGCATCAAGTATAAAAGTGGCAGGAATAGCTTCAACTTTATATTGAGCGGCAATTGGTTCTTGCCAACCTTTTAAATTAGAAACCTGATTCCAAGTTAATTTATCTTTTGCAATTGCTTCTTTCCATTTGTTAGCGTCTTCGTCTAAAGATACCCCTATAATGTTAAGCCCTTTTGAGTGAAACTCTTTATAAATGGCTACAACGTTTGGATTCTCTTTTCTACAAGGACCACACCATGAAGCCCAAAAGTCAACTATTGTAACTTTTCCTAAACTTTCTTTAAGAGAAATTACTTTTCCTTCTGGATTAGGAGCAGAAAATTCGGTTCTTCATTTAGTAGCCGCTGGCGCTGGTGCAGCTCCTGGAGCCGCTGGTGCACCTGGTACAGAAGAGTTAATTGCAGTAAGTCTTTCTTTGATAGCTTTACCTGGCTTAGTGATTTTCAATTCTTCTTCAAATCCGTTGAAGATTTTTTCTGCTTTTTTGACATCTGCAGATGGATCTTGCAACATACTTTGAAGGATTAAAGCACTGATGAATGATTTTGGGTGAGATTCAGCGTAAGCAACATATTTAGTTTTAGAATTAGTACCAACTTCTTCTTGAATTGTTTGGTATTGTTTCATTAAACTATTGATTACTGCGGTATCTTTAGCTTGTTGAGCTTGATTCATTTTTAGCATATTAGCTGATTGGAAATCAATTAATTTCTTTTGAACCACTTTCATTTCGTCATTAAATTTTACATACTCATCATTGTTGTAAGTACCTGAAACTTTAGATTTCTGAATGCTATCTTTGTTAACTTCTATGTTTATTTCTCCAGATTCCAAGATAAATGGGATTGGTTGATTAGCAGCTTCTAATTGAAGTATGTGGAATGAAGGCTCAGTAACTTTTCCTTTAATTTCAAATTTTCCATTTTCAACTTTTACAGTATCAATATTGATTAATCCACCCATACCGTTTGGATCCTGTGTTTGAAGAATGATAGTTTTTCCGTTTTCAATTCCTTTTGCAATACCAGTGATAATGTACTCGTCTTTACCAACTTTACTACAAGAAAATAGTACAGCAGACGCAGAAAGTAATAAAAATAATTTTTTCATTATTAATTAGTTAAATTAGTTAAGTCTGCAAAAGTATTTAAATTTATAAAATGGCAATAATTTAATTCGCTAAATTTTTGTTATAATTACTATTTATAATGCTTTATTGTTAATGGCGCTTTGTAGAAGTTAAAACAATAATGAAATAATAATTTAGAAAGTCGAAGTTTGATAATTTGTTTTTGTAATCAGACTGATTTATTTTTGATAAAAAAAAGAATACGGTTTTATGAAGCGGTTAAAAGAAATACTATTAATAAAAGATGCTACAATTAATAAGCTACAATTTGATAAAGAATGGTTTTTTAAGCTTGACGACATGGCTTTTTTCTTGAAAGAAGATTTGTCAGAAGTAGAGTTTGTTTATTTACCGATGCTGATTGACGGAGAAAGAGAAATTGTAAAATGCAGTTCTTTTGAAGATATTCTTAGAGGCAGAAAAGAATTGAAATAAAAAAAGAGAGAAGGGGGAGCTTCTCTCTTTTGAATGTATTATCGGTTACTCAGTTTTGCTTTTTCTTTAATGATATCACTTATTTTTCGGTTTTCGATTTTACTTTCCAGCCAGGAGATAATATCAAGGTAAAGAAAGGCTCTTTTTTCATAAGTGCTTTGTTCTAATTCTATAAAGCGCTCTTTCATTTTTATAAATTCCTTTTTTATATCACTTGGATAAATTGAATTTAAGTTTTTTAAGAAACGAATGATTTCTTTTTGTACTTCATGCAAATCATTCATTTTGAGTAAAAACTTGTAAGTGTTTTTCAATTGACTTTCTAAGTAATAATCTTTTCCTAATTCATAATGCGCAATCAAACATAAAATACGGGCAAAGCACATTAAATCTTCGCGCATACTTAGGTTTTTGTTGTTGATGATTTTTTCTAAATAGAAAATAGATTCATTGTATTTTTCGACACCAAAATAAATACTGGCAATTTTATAGAAAAACAACATTTCGTGATGTTCGTCTAAATGCTCGTTGTGAATTTTTAGTTTGCTTAGGATATCAGGAATCAAATATTCGCTTTCCGCAAATGTTCCTTCCATGATGTGATAATTCAATTTATTGTTATACACATACAGGAAAGCTAATGAAGCTATATTGTCATTAATAGGGAAACGATCGTCTTTTATAGTTTCTTCAAGCCGTGTCAGGTATTTTTTAAACTTGGTTTTATACTTTAACATGTATAAAGATTCCAATAAGTAATTGTTTCCTTTTAAGAAAAACACAGGATTTAAAAAAATCATGTTTTCATTGTCGTAAAAAAGAGTCACCCATTTAGATGCAAATTTATAACTGGCTAAAAAATCCTGAACTAAGAAGCTGCGCCAAAGATTAGCATTGTAAAACCAGTATTTTTCACGGAATCCAAAATTATTCTCATCTAATTTAGAAATGTGTTTGTTGAAATAATCGTCAATATATTTATATTCTGCATCGCTTTTTACGTAGCCTGTTTTAAGCATGATGCCATACAATTGCAGAGATAAATTAGATAATTTACTCGAAATTGTATTCTGATAATTCAACTCTTTGGCCTGAATTACTAATTCGTCAGCTCGTCCCTGAATACTTCGGGTAATGTATTGCGATTCGATTAATTTTTCGAATTCTACAATTTCATACGCCATTAATTTTTCGTCATTTTCTATAGCCTGAGTTTTGGTTTTATCCAAAATCTTTAAACTTTGCCTGTATAAACCTTTGTTGTATAGAATGGTAGCGAAATCAATTTGTTCTCTTAGTTGGTAACGAATGTTTTGACTTGGAATATTAAGGCGAATACTTACTAAAATTTGCTTGTATAAATATGATTTTAGATTCGATAATTGCACTTTTTTAATGATGCCACTTTTTAAAATAAGTTTTTCATCATAGCTCTCCGATTTGTCTAAAATATTGAACAGTTCAATGAATTTTGTATTCGAACTAGTCTCTAATCGACTCGCAAAAATCTTAAATTGTCGTTTTTCAGATTTAGATAAGGACTTAATTAGAACGAATAAAAAATCTTTTTGATGGTTAGCCATTGTAAAATAAATAGATTTAACTAGTTGATTTTGAATAGTTTAAGTAGCCAATACTAGGCTTATAAACAGTATATTCGATTAAAATGAATTTTCTATTCAAACTAAAGAATATATTTTTGTTATCAAGATGTGAAATTACATTAAATAAATGAAAATGAATAGAGAGAAAGTCCAAATTTTTGATACCACTTTGCGAGATGGCGAACAAGTCCCAGGATGTAAATTAGATACCAATCAGAAACTCGTTATAGCAGAACGATTAGACGGAATGGGGGTTGACATTATTGAAGCTGGTTTTCCGGTTTCTAGTCCTGGCGATTTTTTATCTGTTACTGAGATTAGTAAACTTGTTCAAAATGCAACTGTTTGTGGTTTGACCAGAGCTGTGAAAAACGACATTGATGTAGCAGCGGCAGCCCTAAAACATGCTAAAAGACCACGTATTCATACTGGAATAGGAACTTCGGACTCTCATATATTACATAAATTACAAACAACACGTGAAGATATTATAGCTAGAGCAAAAGCTGCTGTAGCCCATGCGAAATCTTATGTAGAAGATGTAGAATTTTATGCAGAAGACGCAGGAAGAACTGATAATGCTTTCTTGGCACAAGTTTGTGAAGAAGTTATTAAATCAGGTGCTACAGTTTTAAATATCCCTGATACAACCGGTTATTGTTTGCCTGATGAGTATGGAGCTAAGATTAAATACTTAAAAGAAAACGTAAAAGGTATTGAAAATGTAACGATCTCTTGTCACTGTCATAACGATTTAGGAATGGCAACTGCCAATTCTATTGCTGGTGCTATAAACGGAGCAAGACAAATCGAATGTACGATTAATGGTATTGGAGAAAGAGCAGGAAATACAGCCCTTGAAGAAGTGGTAATGATTTTCAAACAACATCCTGATTTGAATTTATATACTGATATCAATACAAGACAATTGAACGAAATGAGTCGTTTGGTTTCTGAAAGTATGGGTATGATGGTACAACCTAATAAAGCAATTGTTGGAGCTAATGCTTTTGCTCATAGTTCTGGAATTCACCAGGATGGTGTGATTAAAAACAGAGCTACTTATGAAATCATTGATCCTTTAGATGTAGGAGTTAATGAATCATCAATTGTCCTTACTGCCAGAAGTGGTAGAGCAGCATTGGCATACCGAGCTAAAAAAGTAGGTTACGAATTGACAAAAACACAGTTAGATGTCGTCTACGTCGAGTTTTTGAAATTTGCTGACGTCAAAAAAGAAGTTTTAGACGATGATATTCATTTAATTATTGCTGCTTCAAAAATAGAAGGAGATTTAATTAAGCGATAGTTAGGGGGTTAGGAGTTTTAAATGATTAAATTTGCAGCTTTTACTTAAAAAATTAATCTCATGAACTTAAAAATTGCTGTATTATCGGGTGATGGTGTTGGTCCTGAAGTAATCTTGCAGGCAAAAAAAGCTTTGTATGCTATAGGAGTGGTTTACGAACATGATTTTATTTTTGAAGATGCTCTTGTGGGAGCTATCGCAATAGATAAAGCAGGCTCACCACTTCCGGAACAAACACTAAATCTATGTCTTAATACAGATGCTGTTTTGCTGGGTGCAATCGGTGATCCAAAATATGATGCTGATTCTAATGCAAAAGTTCGTCCAGAGCAAGGATTATTGCGATTGAGAAAAGAGTTAGGTCTTTATGCTAATATCAGGCCTCTGAAACCTTTTAAAGGTTTGGTTGATGTTTCTCCTTTAAAAAGAGAAAAAGTAGAAGGGGTAGATTTTGTTATTTATAGAGAGTTAACTGCTGGAATTTATTTTGGAGAAAAGAAATTAAACGAATCAGGAACTATTGCTTCTGATTTATGTGAATATACGGAAGACGAGATTTCAAGAATCGCTCATTTAGCATTTAAATCAGCTCAAAACAGAAGAAAGAAAGTATCCTTAGTAGATATGGCTAATGTTCTTGAAACTTCACGTTTATGGAGAAATGTCGTTAAAAATATTGGAGCCAATTATCCTGATGTAACTTTAGAGTTTTTGTATGCTGATAATGCAGCAAAACAAATGATATCTAATCCAAAGCAATTTGATGTAATATTGACGGAAAATATGTTTGGTGATATCTTATCTGATGAAGCCAGTGTAATTACGGGTTCAATAGGAGTTTTGCCATCGGCTTCATTAGGAGAAAAAAATGTGTTGTTTGAACCGGTTCATGGTTCTTATCCTCACGCAAAAGGAAGAAATATTGCCAATCCTTTTGCTGCCATACTTTCAGCAGCAATGTTGTTAGAGCATTTTGGTCTTAACGAAGAAGCTAAGAAAGTATATCAAGGAGTAGAAAAAGCGATTGAATTCAATGTGGTTACAATAGATTTAAATCCAGATTCAAAATTTGGAACCAATGAAGTTGGAGAATTTATTTCCAATTTTATTTTAAATAAAGATGACTTGATGTATTTTAATAATGATAATGTACATTTAGGTCAGTCAACAATAGTGTAACACACTATTTTGATAGATAATTGAGGTTAATGGTAAGAAATCCATAAAATTTTATTTTTTATTTTTTTAGATATAAAGGTTTTTATACTTTTGTTCCATCAAAAAAAGAAAATGAAAAATTCAATAGTATTAGTTTCTGTCGTTAATGTCATTGTTGTATCAACAAATGCATAAGGGAAGCTATTAATATAATTGAAAAATAATATTATATAACTCCCAGTAAATTGGGAGTTTTTTTTTGAATTATATTACACAAAAAATAAAAAAAAATACGATGGAATTAAACAAATATAGCAAGACAATTACTCAAGACGAAACACAACCGGCTTCTCAAGCGATGTTTTACGGAATTGGATTAACAGAAGAGGATCTTAAAAAAGCTCAGGTAGGAATTGTAAGTATGGGTTACGACGGAAATCCTTGTAACATGCACTTAAATGATTTGGCTAAAGATATTAAGACTGGAGTCTGGAAAGAAGATTTAGTAGGATTGATTTTTAATACTATTGGTGTTAGCGATGGTATTTCAAATGGGAATGATGGAATGCGTTTTTCTTTAGTTTCTCGCGATGTAATTGCCGATTCTATCGAAACAGTTATGGGTGCACAATGGTATGACGGTTTGATTGCTGTTCCAGGTTGTGATAAAAATATGCCAGGAGCTTTAATGGCTATGGGAAGAGTAAATCGCCCATCTATTATGGTTTATGGAGGATCAATTCACCCAGGAAAATGGAAAGGTCAGGATTTGAATATTGTTTCTGCATTTGAAGCTTTAGGAAAAAAAATCAGTAACACGATTACGCCGGAAGATTTTAAAGGTGTAATTCAAAATGCTTGTCCAGGTGCAGGTGCTTGTGGAGGAATGTACACTGCTAACACTATGTCATCAGCAATTGAAGCATTAGGAATGAGTTTGCCTTACAGTTCTTCTAATCCTGCTTTGAGTCCGGAAAAAAAACAAGAATGTGTTGATGCTGGAAAAGCGATCAGAATATTGTTAGAAAAAGATATTAAGCCTAGAGACATTATGACTCGTAAAGCTTTCGAAAATGCTATTACAATGGTAGCTGTTTTAGGAGGTTCTACAAATGCAGTAATGCACTTAATTGCAATGGCTCATTCTGTAGGTATTGAATTAACATTAAAAGATTTCCAAGATATCAGCGATAAAACACCATTATTAGCCGACTTGAAACCAAGTGGTAAATACTTAATGGAAGATTTACATAATGTAGGTGGTGTTCCAGCAGTAATGAAATATTTATTAAAAGAAGGTTTCTTACACGGTGAATGTTTGACTGTAACAGGAAAAACAATAGCAGAGAATTTAGCTTCTATTCCTGATTTACACGATGGTCAGGAAGTAATTTTTGAAATCCAAAAAGCATTAAAGGCTACTGGAAATATTCAAATTCTTTATGGAAATATTGCTTCAGAAGGTTGTGTAGCTAAAATTAGTGGAAAAGAAGGAGAATTTTTTGAAGGTACAGCTGTAGTTTTTGAAGGTGAAAAAGATGTAATCAGAGGAATCCAAGCAGGTGAAGTAAAACCAGGTAATGTCGTCATTATCCGCTATTGCGGCCCAAAAGGTGGTCCTGGGATGTCTGAAATGTTAAAACCAACCTCTGCTATTATGGGAGCTGGTTTAGGAAATACTGTAGCTTTGATTACTGACGGGCGTTTCTCTGGAGGTTCTCACGGTTTTGTAGTAGGACATGTTACTCCGGAAGCTTACGAAGGTGGAGGAATTGCTTTAATCGAAAACGGAGATGTTATTACAATTGATGCTGTTAAAAACACTATTGATATGAAAATCTCTGACGAAGAATTCGCAAAACGTAAAGCGAACTGGAAACAACCAGAATCACCAATCAAACAAGGAGTTTTACTTAAGTATATGCGTTCAGTATCCAGTGCATCTGAAGGGTGTGTTACTGACAAATAATCCCCAACCAAACCCAACCCGAAGGGGAGGGAGTGGGAGTTGAGCAACAAACAATATATAAATTCCCCTACGCCAGTTTCGGCTCCCCCTCTTTCGGAGGGGGCTGGGGGGAGGAAAAAAAAAGACAAACAATGAAAATATCAGGAGCAGAAGCAGTTATCAGATGCTTATTAGCCGAAGGAGTTGACTTAGTTTATGGATATCCAGGTGGTGCCATAATGCCGGTTTACGACGAATTATATAAATTTCAAGATCAATTGCACCACGTATTGGTGCGTCACGAACAAGGTGCTGCTCATGCTGCACAAGGTTTTGCCAGAGCTACCGGAAAAGTAGGTGTTGCTATTGCAACTTCTGGACCAGGAGCAACAAACTTGGTTACAGGTATTGCCGATGCTCAAATAGATTCTACGCCAATGGTATGTATCACTGGTCAAGTAGGGAAACATTTATTGGGTTCTGATGCTTTTCAGGAAACAGATATTATCGGAATTTCGACTCCAGTAACAAAATGGAATTACCAAATTACGGAAGCTGATGAAATTCCTGAGATTATGGCAAAGGCATTTTACATTGCCAGATCAGGACGTCCGGGACCAGTATTAGTTGATATTACTAAAAACGCACAGTTTGATACTTTAGATTTCAGTTACAAAAAATGTACTGATATCAGAAGTTACCATCCAAAACCGGTTCTAAAAACAGAAAAGGTTGAAGCAGCTGCTGAAATAATCAATAAGGCTAAAAAACCGATGATTATTTTTGGTCAAGGAATTATACTAAGCAAAGCTGAAGAAGAATTAAAAGCGTTGATTGAAAAATCAGGAATCCCTGCAGCTTGGACTATTTTAGGACTTTCTGCTTTGCCAACAGAACATGAATTAAACGTAGGAATGGTAGGAATGCACGGAAATTACGGTCCGAATGTTTTAACTAACGAATGTGATGTTTTAATTGCGTTAGGAATGCGTTTTGATGACCGTGTTACTGGAAATCTGGCTACTTATGCAAAACAAGCTAAGGTTGTTCATTTCGAAATTGACCCGGCTGAAATTGATAAAAACGTAAAAACGGAGGTTGCTGTATTGGCTGATTTAAAAGAAGCGCTAACAGCGTTATTACCTCTTATTGAAAAGAATTCTCACGAAGAGTGGCATAACGAATTCAAAAAGAAATACGAAATTGAATTGGATGCGGTTATCAATGAAGAATTGGCTCCAACTAACGGAAAAGGAATTTCAATGGGTGAAACTATCGAAATGATTAACAAACACTCAAAAGGAGATGCAATAATGGTTTCTGATGTTGGTCAACACCAAATGTTTGCTTGCCGTTATGCTAAATTCAACCAAACTAAAAGTAATGTAACTTCTGGAGGTTTAGGAACTATGGGATTTGCTTTGCCAGCTGCAATTGGAGCTAAAATGGGAAGACCAGATCGCGAAGTGGTTGCTATTATTGGTGATGGTGGTTTCCAGATGAATATCCAGGAATTAGGAACCATTCATCAAACTAAAGTGCCAGTTAAGATTGTAGTTTTGAACAATGAATTTTTAGGAATGGTACGTCAATGGCAAGAATTGTTTTTTGATTATAGATATGCTTCAACAGTGATGACAAATCCAAACTTTTGTGCTATTGCCGAAGGTTATTATATCAAAGCTAGAAAAGTAACTAAAAGAGAAGAACTAGATGAAGCAATTGCTGAAATGATGGCTTCTAAAGACTCTTATTTCCTTGAAGTTATGGTAGAAAAAGAAAACAACGTATTTCCAATGATTCCTACAGGAGCTTCGGTTTCTGACATCCGATTAAGATAAGCCCCCTAACCCCCGAAGGGGGAATTAGGAATTAAAAAATATTAGTATAAAATTAAAATATTCCCTGCGCCAGTTTTGGCTCCCCCTCCTTTGGAGGGGGCTGGGGGGAGGCTAAAATTATGGAAAATAAAACATTCACCATTTCTGTATATTCAGAAAACAACGTTGGCTTATTGAATAGAATATCTGGTATATTCTTAAAACGCCACATTAATATATTGAGTTTAAATGTATCCGAATCGGAAATTGAAAACGTTTCCAGATTTGTAATTGTAGTAGATACTACTGAAAAATGGGTACAAAATATTGTTGGTCAAATCGAAAAACAAATTGAAGTAATTAAAGCGTTTTATCACGTAGATGAAGAAACGATCTTTTTAGAAAGTGCTTTATTCAAAATCAATTCGAGTTTATTATTTGACGAAAGACAAATTCAAAACATTATCAAAGAAAGTCATTCCGAAATTGTAACTGTATCCAGAGACTTTTTTGTGATTTCAAAATCAGGAAGACGTTCTGAAATTGAAGAATTACATTCTAAATTAAAACCTTTTGGGATTATGCAGTTTGTACGTTCAGGAAGAATATCAGTTTCCAAAGAAAAAATGGAAGTGACAAGTTTATTATTAGAAGAATTAAAATCATAAATTAAATATTAGAAAATGGCAAATTATTTCAATTCATTACCACTTAGATTACAATTAGAACAATTAGGCGTTTGCGAATTCATGGATCAATCAGAATTTGCTAATGGAATCGAAGCTTTAAAAGGTAAAAAAGTAGTTATCGTTGGTTGTGGTGCTCAAGGTTTGAACCAAGGTTTAAACATGAGAGATTCAGGTTTAGATATTTCTTATGCTTTGCGTGCAGATGCAATTGCAGAGAAAAGAGCTTCTTTTAAAAATGCTACTGATAATGGTTTCAAAGTGGGTACTTATGAAGAATTAATTCCAACAGCTGATTTAGTATGTAACCTTACACCAGATAAACAACACACTGCCGTAGTTACAGCGATTATGCCATTGATGAAACAAGGAGCTACTTTGGCTTATTCTCATGGTTTCAATATTGTTGAAGAAGGAATGCAAATCCGTAAAGACATCACAGTTATTATGTGTGCTCCTAAATGTCCAGGATCTGAAGTACGTGAAGAATATAAAAGAGGTTTTGGAGTG
>JBDLTG010000049.1:0-16199 GCA_039805885.1 Bacteroidota bacterium | reverse complement strand
ATTTGATTGTAACAGAGACAAAATATTTTAGTTTTGTGGATGAAGGAATTTTTTAAAAGCGAAAATGAGAATTGATAATATAAAAGATGTTTTTTTTGATTTAGATCATACCCTTTGGGATTTTGATAAAAACTCTAAAATTACTTTTGAGGCTATTTTTGCTCGAAAGCATCCGTCAGTAAGTATAGATTCCTTTATTGCTCATTACATTCCTCTCAATCAAGCCTGTTGGAAATTGTATCAATACGATAAAATTACGCATCAGCAGTTGCGTTACGATCGATTGAAATTGTCTTTTGATGCTATCAATTATGAAATTTCAGATGCAGAAATTGACCATATTTCGCAAGAGTATATCGATTTGCTGACTGAAAACAATCATCTTTTTGATGGGGCTTTTGAGATTTTAGATTATTTAATTGGAAAATATAAGTTGCATGTTATTACCAATGGGTTTGCGCATGTACAAGTTAAGAAGCTTACAAATGCTAATTTAAACGCTTATTTTTCGACGATAACTAATTCGGAAATGGCAGGAGTTAAAAAACCAAATCCTATTATCTTTGAATACGCTTTGGATTTGGCTAAAGCCAAAAAAGAAACAAGTATCATGATTGGCGATTCTATAGAAGCGGATGTTTTAGGCGCATTAGATGCAGGAATAGATGCTATTTATTTTAACGAAAGTAAACAGGATGTGGATGATAATATTAAACAAATTAATCATTTACTAGAACTTAAAAACTATTTATAACTATTATTGCATTAATATATGAAGTCTCGTAAGCAACTAATTTGCTAAATGGCAGTCTATATTATAATCACAACAAATAAAATTTACCTATATGAAAAAACAATTTCTATTTCTTTTATTGCTTGTTTCCAGTTTTGGAATTGCACAATCCTTAAACGACTATAAAACAGTAGTTGTGCCTTTGAAATTTGAATTCTTAAAATCAGAAAATCAATATAGAATCTCTACCTTGTCTAAATTTAATTTGAATAAAGTAGGTTTTGATGTGTATTATTCTAATCAGGTTGTTCCAGACGATATTAACAGATGTGCTGTCTTGAATTATGATATAGTTAAAGAGAGCGGATTTTTAACAACAAAACTATACATTACTTTTAAAGATTGTTATGGTAAAATCGTCTATCAGTCACAAATTGGATTGAGTAGAGAGAAAGATTTTCAATTGGCTTATACTGATGCTTTAAATAAAGCATTTACCTCTCTTTATGAATTAGAATATCAATACAACGGTGGTACTAATGTAGCTTTAGAAGAAAAACCGGAAAAAAGGGAAAAGCCAGAAAAGAGAGAAAAAGTTGAAAAAATAGAGAGAGTAGAGAAAGTTGAAGAAGTAAAACAATCGATACCAGCTACTGTTGTGGTGAATAAGAGTCTTGATCCAAACGAAGTGCTTTATGCACAGCCTCTTGCAGGTGGAAATTATCAGCTTATTGATAGTAAGCCAAGTGTGGTAATGAAAATCTATAAAACTTCAGATGCTAATTCTTTCTTAGCTCAAAAAGGAAATCAGCAAGGCGTATTGATTAAAAAAGAAAACCAATGGTTTTTTGAATATTATCAAGATGATAAATTAGTTTCCGAAAAAATAAACGTTAAGTTTTAATTCTAAAAAACGGCTTTCAAAATTCAATTTGAAAGCCGTTTTTTTTTACGTCTAACTTCTAACCTCTTCAATAACCATATTTGTCTTTCCATCGGTTTTTAAGAAATTCCCGAGTTGTTTTTTCTCTTGAATTATCACCGGGAACATATATGGGAGTGTTTTCTATTTCTTTGGGTAAATATTCTTGTTCAGCAAAATTATTAGCATATTCATGCGAATATTTATACTCTTCTCCATATCCTAATTCTTTCATCAACTTAGTTGGTGCATTGCGCAAATGGATTGGAACAGATAAATCGCCTGTTTGCTTCACAATTTGTTGCGCGGTATTAATTGCCATATAAGAAGCATTACTTTTAGGTGAAGTTGCCAAATAAATAGCACATTGACTCAGTAAAATTCGGCTTTCGGGATAACCAATAGTCGTCACCGCCTGAAACGTATTATTAGCCATGATTAAAGCGGTTGGATTGGCATTTCCAATATCTTCACTAGCCGAAATAAGTAATCTTCTGGCAATAAATTTTACATCTTCGCCACCTTCAATCATTCTAGCTAACCAATAAACAGCACCATTAGGGTCGCTGCCACGAATGGATTTGATAAAAGCCGAAATAATGTCATAATGTTGCTCACCACTTTTGTCATACAAAACGGTGTTTTGTTGTACTAATTCGAGGACACGATGGTTTGTAATGACAATTTCGTCTTCAGCCGAAGCGTTTACGACCAATTCGAAAATATTCAATAGTTTGCGTCCATCGCCGCCCGAAAGTCGCAATAAAGCTTCCGTTTCTTTTAATTGGATGTCTTTAGTCTTTAAATAAGTGTCCGTTTTCATAGCGCGAGCCAAAAGAGATTCTAAATCTGCTTTCGTAAAGGCATTTAAAGTATAGACTTGACAACGCGAAAGCAATGCTGGTATGACCTCAAAACTTGGGTTTTCGGTTGTAGCACCAATGAGTGTGATCCAACCTTTTTCGACCGCAGCCAACAAGGAATCCTGTTGCGATTTGCTAAAACGATGAATCTCATCAATAAACAAAATCGGGTTTTTGGCAGTGAAAAGTCCGCCGCTTTGTTTGGCTTTTTCGATTACATCACGAATGTCTTTCACCCCCGAATTTATCGCACTTAAGATAAAAAACGGACGTTGCGATTCCTGCGCAATAATTTGAGCTAAAGTGGTTTTTCCTGTTCCTGGCGGTCCCCAAAATATTAGCGACGGAATAATTCCTCTGGCAATTTGTTGCGTCAAAGAACCGTTTGGACCAACCAAATGCGATTGACTGATGTATTCGTCTAATTTTTGTGGGCGTATGCGTTCTGCTAGTGGTGCTTCCATTTTTTTAAATCTGAGATCAATCCCGATAGCTCGGGACGTTATTCTTCAATTTGAAATCAAAAATAACTTTGGTAAAATTACTATTTTTATTTGAAGGAACATCTTTGTTTTCTATTCTCTATTTTCTGTTTTTTCTTTTCTAAGTATGACAAAATAGCATTATATTGTATTTGGTTACATAATTGATTGCATTGTTTTAAAGCAATAAAATGGATAAACATTTCAAATTTACAAACGCGGTTGTAGGACTCCCACTTTTTTTTGTGTTGTTCCTATGGTTTGTGTATTGGTTAGAAATTCGTTTTGATTTTGACTTTGTAGAAAACGGAATTTATCCCCGCACTTTTTCAGGATTACAAGGCGTGA
Source organism: Bacteroidota bacterium (assembly GCA_039805885.1). Taxonomy (GTDB): domain Bacteria; phylum Bacteroidota; class Bacteroidia; order Flavobacteriales; family Flavobacteriaceae; genus Flavobacterium. Next base: position 12,851 of record JBDLTG010000049.1, on the reverse strand, counting down.
TTTTTAGTCCTTTTATCCATTCTGATTTGAATCATCTTTACAATAATTCTATTCCGCTTTTAGTATTATTGGCTGCTTTACAGTTTTTTTATTCGAAATTGTCTTTGCAAGTTGTTGGTTATGGTATTTTGTTTTCGGGTATTTTAACTTGGTTAATTGGAAGAGAAAGTTACCACATTGGTGCAAGCGGATTGATTTATGTGTTGTTTGCCTTTATTTTTTTTAAAGGGATTATGACCAAATACTACCGTTTGGTGGCTTTGTCTTTGGCAGTCATTACAATGTATGGCGGAATGATTTGGTATGTGTTTCCAAAAGTGGATGAGGCTATTTCCTGGGAAGGACATTTGGCAGGTTTGATTACTGGTTTTGCTTTAGCAGTTTTGTATCAAACGCCTGAGTTTAAAAAAGTACCTAAATACGAATGGGAAATGCCCGATTATAATCCAGCAGAAGATAAATTCATGCAACGATTTGATGAAAACGGCAATTTTGTTAATCCACCAATGATTGATCCCGAAGAGGAAATACAATCTTATTATTCTTCTAATTTTGATGTGAATTATGATATTGTAGAAAACGAAAAAAACGAATCAAAACCAGAGTCTTAATTCGTTTTTATATATTTCTTAAAATCTAATGTCTGAAATCTGAATTCTAAAATATTAGCTTCTCTGTCTTACTGCTTCGTATAAAAAGGCACCACAAGCTACAGATACGTTCAAAGATCTAATTGTCCCAAACATTGGAAGTTTAGCTTTTTCGTCTACAATTTTTAATACAGATGGATTTACTCCACGATCTTCTGAACCCATAATAATTGCTACAGCTTCGTTTAGATTAACGTTATAAATCGTGTCATCTGTTTTTTCAGTAGCTGCAACGGTTTTGATTCCGCTTCCTTGCAAAAGGAAAATAGCATCTTTAATATGTTCTACTTTACAAATTGGAATATTAAAAACGGCACCAGCAGATGTTTTAACGGTATCGCCATTTACAGGAGCTGAACCTGATTTTTGAATGATTATTCCGTTTACTCCAGTACATTCAGCAGTTCTAATAATAGCGCCAAAATTACGAGCATCAGAAATTTGATCCAATATCAAAAACAACGGTTTTTTTCCATTTTCGAGTACCGTTTCTATTAAAGCCTCTAAATCAAAAAATGTAATAGGAGATATGGTAGCTACAGCACCTTGATGGTTGTTAGGAGTGAGCTTGTTTAGTTTTTCAACAGGAACATACGAGAAATTTACATTAGCACGTTTCATGACTTTCATCAAGTCTTTCATCAATTCGCCAGAGGCTTCTTTTTGAATGTACACTTTGTCTATTGTTGTACCAGCTTGAATTGCTTCAATAATGGCTCTAATCCCGAATATTTGATGTTCTTTTTCCATGGCGCAAATATATAAAAAAAATCCATCCCGTTTTAGGATGGATTTTTAAATTAAATAGCTTGTTTTAAAAGGTTAAAGAAGGCCAGTTAGTGTTGTCTGTTCTTGTTAAAGTAGTGTCTCCGAATTCGCCATAGTCATTTTTCCAATGAAAAGTTAAGTTTTTTCCATTTACAACTAAACTCGTAAAGCTGTAGATGTCTCCGTATTGATCTTTTCCTTGAAATGAAATTTGGTTGCAAATATCTTGAAGTTGGACTCCTTTTGCAATATCGCCGCCATATAAGGCATCATAACCACCAAAAGAAGCATCTGAAATATCATATACGCCTCCCCCTTTGTCTGTAAGAGTTACTGTTCCTGTAAGGGTGCTGCTGATAAAAGTACCACCAGGTTCCCCGACATTTGTTGTGCTGAATTTATAGGTCCCTCCTAAATCAGAAGGGCAGGATACATTGTAGGTTTGAAATACTTTATACAAATTTGAAGTAGCAATATTGGAACTAAAATTGTTGGTTCCGTCATCATTAATTATTTTTATTTCAGTTCCATTATTTAAGGTGATATCTGCTGAAATAATTAATTTATCTCCGGTGGCAAAATCTCCAGTACTGTTTAGGTTTTCAAAGGCATTGTATAAATCAGCACGTTTAAGGTTGAATGATACAGGGAAAGTAGTGATGTTTGATGCTAGTGTGCCTTTAGTTATAGTTCCGTCTGATTTAATGTAGAAACCTACAATATCCATTGATGAAACCTTGCCAATAGCTAAGTCAGCAGAGAAGCCTAAATTAATTTCTTTGTTGTTTTGAACTGCTACTAAATCAATAAAACTATCGGTGTTGCTTAATTTTTGAATATTAGGCAATGCGCCGTTTTGAGTGCTTATTTTTGAATCTCCACCGTCGTTTTCACAACATGGGAGTAAAAATAACAAGCCTATTATCGTGATTATGTGTTGTATCTTTTTCATGACTTTTGATTTTGATTAGTTATCCCAAAAGATTTTATAAGTTCCAGGATTTTTTTGAACTGGAGCATTCTTGTTTACATTTAACTCGTTTTGCGGCCAAAATAACGAAAGCGGATAAAGTGTGTTGAGAATTGTTTCAGAATCATCTAAAGGGTAGGCATCTCCATTGTTTAATTGATATTCTTTCGCAGTGGAGTTAGGATTTGCAAAAATAGGGAATCCAGTTCTTCTGTAGTCGGTATATTGATCGCAAGGATCTCCAAAAGTAGCGACCCATTTTTGAGTCATAATGATTTCTAATTTTTTAGTGTTATCTCCACTAGTGAATTCAGTGATGATTTTGTTAATGAAAGTTGTGACTCCTGATGAACCAACTAATTTAGGTATTCCTACTTGTTTTGTCCCACTATTTTTGACTACTTGATCTACTTTAGCAAAACTAGCTTGCATGGCCTGTTGTAGTTTTGTTGTAGCATTTCCGGTTAGTCTATTCGTTTGAATTAACTCAGCTTGAATGTATAAGAATTCATCATAAGTTAGTATTCTATGTGGTGCTACGCCTGTTGCTTTTGTAGCATCCATAATTTCTCCTCCTCCGTCATCGTATCTTCCTCCACAAGGGAAAATACCTGGGTAGGTGTTTGAATTTTCTGCACTAAAGTCTCTCCAAGGACCTTGGCTACCAAATCGTATACTAAAAAAACCAGTGGTCTTGTCCCAATAATCTGCTTTTGGGTTTCCTGTAGTTTGATCACCTAATTCAGGAAGTTCACCGGCCTCTAGTTGGTTATAGAAATAATATTTCATTCTTGGATCAGGATTTCCATTGTGAATGTTTGGATTTATTCCTTTTAGAATTTCATAGAACCAAGGGCTCATGTAGGTAGTGAATTGAGAGCTATTGTACGATTCTAAAAATAATTTATTTCTTTCGTCTGTTGGAGATATATTTTGAGTGTGTTTGAATTCAAAATCATCGTCGATTGAGGTGAAGAAATTATTTTCAGTAATTAGTGCTGTAAATCCAGTTAGGTCAAAGTCACTTGTTAGGCGGGTTTGATTGTATAGTTTTAATTTAAAAGTATTGGCAAACTTAATCCATTTAGCGGTGTCTCCTCCATAAAATAAATCATCAACGCCAGGTTTTAGTCCTTGTCCACTTTTTAAATTTGTTTTTGCTGTTTCTATCAGTTGAAACAAAGCTGTGTATATCTCCTTTTGATTGTCAAATTTAGGAGCTATAATGCCTCCTTTTAGTTGATTAGCTTCCGAAAACGGAACATCTCCCCAAAGGTCTACAGCAACAGACATTAAGTAGGCTTTTTGCATTTGTCCTAATCCCACATAGATTAAGTCTCCCGATTGTTGGGCTTGTTTAATTAGTGTTTCAATATTTGTAAGAGTCAGGTAAAGATTCTGCCAATCATTTTGAACACCCGTATTGTTAACTTTGGCTCCGTATTGATCTTGTTCTTCTCTTGCAGTCATTTGGTGAGTGTATACTTGTAAAACATTTCCAGATTCGTCTAAGAAATTGGTGGTTTTGTTTAAGTCTACCTGTGTTCCAGTAAGCAAGAAGTTTAAAGGAGCTGTTATTGGATTGTCTTTGTCGGTGTTAACATCCATGTAGTCGTTACAACTTAAAAGAAGTAACGAGCTAAACAATACAATCATTTTAAAGGTATTGTTTTTTATTTTTATTATAGGTTTCATGATGTTCTTTTTAGAAGGTTAGGTTAAGTTTCAATCCTAGTCTTTTTGCTGTAGGTGCTGAGGTAACTTCAACTCCCTGCAATCTGTTTGAACCAAAACTGGTAACCTCAGGGTCGAAATTAGTGTGTTTTGGTACATTTGGAGCAAAATACCAAAGGTTGCTACCTAATATGCTTAAGCTTGCTTTTTCTAAAAACGATTTTTTTAATAATTTAGAAGGGAAGTCATAGGTTAAACCGATTTCTCTTAATCTAAAAACCGTTCCGTCATATACATCAGCTTGGTCAACACTGTTTATTGCAAATGTATTTCCATTAGTTCCAGGTGAAAAGTATAAATCATTCATCGTGATTTGAGTTGTGTTAGGGATTTTTTGCCCATTGTTATCAAGGATTGGCGTTCCATCTGTGTTGCCTAAATAGCCGGGTATAATAAAAGTATGTTCTCTGTCTTCGGTATCTTTAGTTACTCCTCTCCCTAAGAGACTTTCAATGGTGGTAGAATGGATGTCGCCTCCCTGTTTCCAGTCGAATTGAGTTCTTAAACTAAGATTTTTGTATTTGAAGGTATTGATAAAACTCATTTTAAAATCGGCATTTGGATTTCCAATAATTCCAGGAGTTACATCGGCAATAATACCTCCGCTTGAAGGGTCAATGAGATAATTACCTTCCTTGTCTCTAGCAAATTTTGTCCCATAAAAAGTTCCAAAAGCTTCTCCTTTTATGATATATCCTACTTGGTCTATGTCTATAGCTGTTCTGTCTAATCCTTCAGCTATTTTAGTTACTTTGTTTACGTTTTTGGTGAAAGTAGAGTAGAGAGTCCATTTGAAATCCTGGGTTTTGATAGGTACAAGGGTTAATCCAACTTCGATACCTTTGTTTTTCATTTCGCCTACGTTGGTATTGTAATTTAAGAAACCGCTTGACACAGGCACGCTAACTTCAGTTATTAAGTCTGTTGTGCGTTTTTTGTATAAGCTAAAGTCTAATCCAATTCTCTTATTGTAGAATTCTAAATCAGCACCAATTTCATATTCTTGAGTGAATTCCGGTTTTATATTTTGGTCAGATAAAAAAACGTTGTTTCCGATTACAGGATTTCCATTGTAAGAGTCGCCTATATTTAAGGTTGTGTTTAAGAATTCAGCACTGGCATCATTACCTACTTTAGCATAACCACCGCGAATTTTAGCAAATGTAAGAATGTCGCTTTTTAAATTTAACGCATCCATTAGGATAAGGGAGCCACTTATAGAAGGGTAAAAATAAGAGTTGTTATTAACAGGTAATGTTGAAGAGAAATCATTTCTACCTGTTGCATTCACAAAAAAGAAATCTTTATAAGAGAAAGTAAGATCTACAAAAATCCCGGCATTTCTTTTCATAGTTCCTTCGTCAAGTAAACTTGAAATGTTTTTTGTGTTTCTCATATTGAAAATATCAGGAACAATAAATCCTTTTCCTAGGTAACTTGTATTGCTGGTTTTAGTTTGTAAGATGTTGTTTCCTAAGATAGCGACTAAGCCGATGTCTTTAGTTAGTTGATAATTTAAATTCAACAATAAGGTCGATTCAATATCTTCGTTGGTAAAGTTTTCTGTTTTTAAAACTCCAATTCCTCCGTAAGCAATAGAACCGATGTCGCGAATTTCTTTACGATCCAAATCGTATTTATTGTATCCCATTCGATACGAAGCTGAAATGTGTTCGTTGAATTTATAGTTTAAATTTACGCCGGCTACTGTTCTATTAGTATTAGTGATAATTTGGTCGTGTTTCCAAGACCACATCGGGTGGTCAAATTGATGTCCATTTGGTGTTACTGATTCCCCAGTTGTTGGATTTTCGAAAGGAAGATTTAAATCCCAGTTTCGGGCAATGAATAAGGTTCTGGCAAATGATGGAGCAACTGCTTCGTCAGAAAAGGAGTCGTCTCCAAAGAAACCTCCAACTTGTTTCGTGTCTGAAAAACTCATATTGGCTCCAACGGTAAATTTGTCCGAAAGATTAAAGTTTCCTCCAATAGATATAGAGGTTCTGTCGTAAGAGTTATAAGGAATGTAACCGTCTTGATTTAAATTTGAAATGGTAGTGTTGAAACTACCGTCTTGTCCAGTGTAATTAAAGCCTAGGGTGTTGTCTACAACAAGCCCGGTACGGAACAAATCTTTTACGTTGTTTGGTTTTGCTGTATAAGGAACTGTAGGTCCTAATTTGGGAGCGACTTCAAGAACTGTAGCCCATGTTGGAATAGTTCCGTCGTCATTCAAATTATAAAGAGCTCCTGCTTTTCCAAAAGCGGGTCCCCAAGATCCATTAGAGGTTTCACTGTATTTAAAATTGGATCCGGCTCCATATTTGTTTTGATAGTCGGGTAGGTTAGCGATGTTTTCTAAATATACACCAGAACCAAATGTTACAGTTGATTTGTTTGTCTTGTTAGATTTGGCAGAACCAGATTTAGTGGTTATAACGATAACTCCGTTTACAGCCCTAGAACCATATAGCGCTGAAGCAGCAGCACTTTTAAGTACGTTTATTGAGGCTATGTCGTTAGGATCTAAAGTTGATAATGCTGATTCATATCCTCCTCCTCCTAAGGATTGGTTTGATGTTGTAACAGAAGTGTTGTTGTAGGTAACTCCATCAACTATTATCAACGGCTGCGTATTTCCTGTAAATGTATTAATACCTCTTATGGTAATTTGATTAGCAGCTCCAGCAACCCCGCTAGAAATATTTACATTTACCCCAGCTACTTTTCCGGAAAGAGAGCGGATTAAATCAGGTTCGGAGTTTTCGGTGATTTCTTCTGTCTTTATCGAACTCACCGAATATCCTAAGTCTTTAGGATTTCTCTTTATTCCAAAAGCAGTAACAACAACTCCTTCGAGTTCTATAGAATCCTCTAAAAGTTTTACTGAGACTGTTGTTGAGTTAGCTGGTTTCTCTTGTGTCCTCATTCCAATATAGCTAAATATTAGAATTTGAGATGGAGTAGCTTTAATGGTGAATTTACCATCAAAATCAGTTTGTGTGCCAGATTGCGTTCCTTTTATTAAAACGCTAACACCAGGAAGTGGGACGCCTGAGTTGTCTGAAACAATACCGGTTACGGTTCTTTCCTGTGAGTAGGAAAGCTGTGTTATTATCACCAGTAGTAGTGATAATATTGCTTTGAGTTTAGGGTTCATTTTTTAAAATTTGGGTTCTTAATTACAAAAATCTTAAAAATGTGTTAAATAACCTAATTTTTTGAGCTTCTTTTTGAGTTTAGCTCTTTTTAGTTTAAAATATTGAAATACTGGATTTTTTTGTTAAAATAGTAAAGAAGATAATCTTGTTGAAAATTAATGGATTAACATTTGTAGAGTAAAAAATAATTTATACATTTGCAACCCCGTAAAAAGCGGGATTTATATTTACATAATAATTTTTAGTATTAATTATGCCAACAATTCAACAATTAGTAAGAACAGGAAGAACTCAGATAACTAAGAAGAGTAAATCGGTTGCTTTAGATTCTTGCCCTCAACGAAGAGGTGTTTGTACGCGTGTTTACACTACTACACCAAAAAAACCAAACTCTGCGATGCGTAAAGTAGCGCGTGTACGTTTGACAAATGGTAATGAAGTGAATGCTTACATCCCTGGTGAAGGTCACAATCTACAAGAGCACTCGATAGTATTAGTTAGGGGTGGAAGGGTAAAAGATTTACCAGGAGTTAGATATCACATCGTTCGTGGTGCGCTTGATACGTCAGGAGTAGCGGGAAGAACGCAAAGAAGATCTAAGTATGGTGCTAAACGCCCAAAAGAAGCAAAAAAGTAATTTAAAACGTTAAGAGTTAGAGGTTAGGAGTTAAGGGTTGGGGTTGAAGCGTAAGTAGAAATCTGTAACACATAACATTTAGCGGATAACCCATAACTTTTTATTAAAAAAAAGACATGAGAAAAAGAGCGGCAAAAAAGAGACCACTTTTACCAGATCCAAGGTTTAATGACCAACTGGTAACACGTTTTGTGAATAACTTAATGTGGGATGGTAAAAAATCTACAGCTTTTAAAGTTTTTTATGATGCAATTGACATTATTGAAACTAAAAAGCAAAATGACGAAAAAACTTCATTAGAAATCTGGAAAGATGCTTTAACAAACGTTATGCCTCACGTAGAAGTACGTAGTCGTAGAGTTGGTGGAGCTACATTTCAAATTCCAATGCAAATTCGTCCAGACAGAAAAATTTCTATGGCTATGAAATGGTTAATTCTTTATTCAAGAAGAAGAAACGAAAAATCAATGGCTCAAAGATTAGCTTCAGAATGTTTAGCTGCGGCTAAAGAAGAAGGAGCGGCTGTTAAGAAAAGAATGGATACTCACAAAATGGCAGAAGCTAATAAAGCTTTCTCTCACTTTAGATTTTAATTCTTAAGAAATGGCTAGAGAACTTAAATATACAAGAAACATAGGAATTGCTGCTCATATTGATGCTGGTAAAACAACAACAACGGAGCGTATATTATTCTATACTGGAAAATCACACAAAATTGGTGAAGTGCACGATGGTGCTGCAACAATGGACTGGATGGCGCAAGAGCAAGAAAGAGGTATTACAATTACTTCTGCAGCTACAACTTGTGAATGGAATTTTCCAACTACACAAGGTAAAATTTTACCTGAAACATTGCCTTATCACTTTAATATTATCGATACCCCGGGACACGTTGATTTTACTGTTGAGGTAAATCGTTCTTTGCGTGTGCTTGATGGTTTGGTTTTCTTATTTAGTGCTGTTGATGGTGTTGAGCCTCAATCAGAAACTAACTGGAGATTAGCAGATCAATATAGAGTACCACGTATTGGTTTCGTTAATAAAATGGACAGACAAGGTTCTAACTTTTTGATGGTATGTCAGCAAGTTAGAGATATGTTGAAATCAAACGCTGTTGCAATCACTTTGCCAATTGGTGAGGAGAATGATTTTAAAGGTGTTGTGGATTTAGTAAGAAACCAAGCTATTGTTTGGGATGATGCTGGAATGGGAGCGACTTATGAAGTTGTTGATATTCCTGCTGATATGGTTGATGAAGTAAAAGAATACAGAGATATTCTTATTGAAGCGGTTGCTGATTATGATGAGAACTTGCTTGATAAGTATATGGAAGATCCGGATTCTATCACAGAAGAGGAGATTAATATCGCTTTAAGAGCTGCTGTAATGGATATGGCTATCATTCCTATGATTGCTGGTTCATCTTTCAAAAACAAAGGAGTTCAATTCATGTTAGATGCAGTATGTAAATACTTGCCATCTCCAATGGATAAAGAGGGTATTGAAGGGATTCACCCTGATGATGCTGAATTGTTAGAAGAGGATCAAACTAAAATCTTGCGTAAGCCAGATGTTAAAGAGCCATTTGCTGCTTTGGCATTTAAAATTGCTACTGATCCATTCGTAGGTCGTTTAGCTTTCTTCCGTGCATATTCAGGAAGATTGGATGCTGGTTCTTATGTTTTGAACACTCGTTCAGGAAATAAAGAAAGAATTTCTCGTATCTACCAAATGCATGCTAACAAACAAAATCCAATCGAATATATTGAGGCTGGAGATATTGGAGCTGCTGTTGGATTTAAAGATATTAAAACTGGAGATACATTGTGTGATGAAAAACATCCAATTATTCTTGAGTCAATGAAATTTCCTGCGCCGGTAATTGGTATTGCTATTGAGCCTAAAACAAAAGCTGACGTAGATAAAATGGGTATGGCTTTAGCTAAATTGGCTGAAGAAGATCCTACATTTACTGTTAGAACTGATGAAGCTTCAGGGCAAACTATTATCTCAGGTATGGGTGAGCTTCACTTAGATATCTTAGTTGATAGAATGAAACGTGAATTTAAAGTTGAAGTGAACCAAGGTGAGCCTCAAGTTGAATATAAAGAAGCGTTTACTAAAAAAGCACAACATAGAGAGACTTATAAGAAACAATCTGGAGGTCGTGGTAAATTCGGTGATATCGTATTTATTCTTGAGCCTGCTGATGAAGTTGACGGTAAAACTCCAGTTGGATTGCAGTTTATTAATGCTGTAAAAGGTGGTAACGTACCAAAAGAATATATTCCTTCTGTAGAGAAAGGTTTCCGTGAGGCTATGAAAACTGGTCCTTTAGCAGGATATCAAGTTGATAGTTTAAAAGTAACTTTATTGGATGGATCTTTTCACCCTGTGGATTCTGATGCGCTTTCTTTTGAACTTGCAGCAAGAATGGGTTATAGAGAAGTAGCTAAGGCTGCTGGAGCTGTAATTCTTGAGCCAATCATGAAAATGGAAGTTATTACACCAGAAGAAAACATGGGAGATATCGTAGGTGATATTAACCGTCGTAGAGGTCAGGTGAGTGACATGGGGGATAGAAATGGTGCTAAAACTATTAAAGCTGATGTGCCTTTATCAGAGATGTTTGGTTATGTTACAACATTAAGAACATTGTCTTCTGGTAGAGCAACTTCTACAATGGAATTCTCTCACTATGCAGAGACGCCTTCTAATATTTCAGAAGCAGTAATCAAAAAAGCAAAAGGAAACGCTTAATCTTTAAGAAAATGAGTCAAAAAATCAGAATAAAATTAAAATCTTACGATCACATGTTGGTAGATAAGTCTGCTGAGAAGATTGTAAAAACGGTTAAGACTACCGGAGCAGTGGTAACAGGTCCAATTCCTTTGCCAACTCACAAAAAATTGTTTACAGTATTGCGTTCTCCGCACGTAAACAAAAAAGCAAGAGAGCAATTTGAAGTAATGTCATATAAGAGATTAATTGATATTTATTCATCTTCATCTAAAACTATCGATGCTTTAATGAAATTAGAATTGCCTAGTGGAGTTGAAGTAGAAATCAAAGTTTAAGTTTTTTTTCAAGAGTAAATTAGAGCACTTTGTTTAAGTGAAAAGTTTTTTTGGATTGTGTGTAAATAAGTTATACTTTTGCACCACTTTAAAAACAGCTTCACTTAAACGAATGTGTTCTGTTTTTATATTTAATAATTAATAATTAATATTTATGTCTGGGTTAATTGGTAGAAAAATCGGCATGACTAGTCTTTTTGATGAGAACGGGAAGAATATTCCTTGTACTGTTATTGAGGCAGGTCCATGCGTTGTTACCCAAGTCAGAACCAAAGGTGTTGACGGGTACGAAGCGTTGCAACTTGGTTTCGATGACAAAAACGAGAAACATTCCACAAAAGCGGCTTTAGGTCACTTTAAAAAAGCGGGAACTGTTGCTAAGAAAAAAGTCGTTGAATTCAAGGAATTTGCAACTGAACAAAAATTAGGAGATCTTATTGATGTTTCTATTTTTGCTGAAGGAGAATTTGTAGATGTACAAGGTGTATCTAAAGGTAAAGGTTTTCAAGGTGTTGTAAAGCGTCACGGTTTTGGTGGTGTTGGTCAAGCAACTCATGGTCAACATAACCGTTTAAGAGCGCCTGGTTCTGTAGGAGCTTCTTCTTATCCATCTAGAGTATTCAAAGGAATGCGTATGGCTGGAAGAATGGGAGGAGATAATGTAAAAGTTCAAAACCTTAGAGTTTTAAAAGTAGTTGCTGAAAAGAATCTACTTGTTATTAAAGGATGTATTCCTGGATGTAACAACTCTTATGATTCAGAAGTAATGGAAGCAAAAGTATTAGATTTCAACGGAAAAGATACTGGAAGAAAAGTTCAACTTTCTGATTCAGTATTCGCAATTGAACCAAACAATCACGCAGTATACCTTGATGTTAAGCAATATCTTGCTAATCAAAGACAAGGAACGCACAAAGCTAAAGAAAGAGCTGAAGTAGCAGGAAGTACTCGTAAGATTAAAAAACAAAAAGGAACAGGTACTGCTCGTGCGGGTAGTGCAAAAAACCCTTTGTTTAAAGGTGGAGGAACTGTTTTTGGACCAAGGCCAAGAAGTTATTCATTCAAATTGAATAAAAGCTTGAAGCGTTTGGCTAGAAAATCAGCTTTCTCTATAAAAGCAAAAGAGTCAAATATTATCGTTCTTGAAGACTTTAATTTTGAGGCTCCAAACACTAAAAATTTCATTAACGTTTTGAAAGCTTTAGAGTTAGAAAATAAAAAATCTCTATTTGTATTGGGTAATACCAATAAAAATGTATATTTGTCGTCACGTAATTTAAAGGCATCTAGCGTTGTAAGTAGTTTAGAATTAAGTACTTACGATATTTTAAATGCTAATAATTTAGTGCTTTTGGAGAGTTCTTTGGAAGTAATTGAAGAAAATTTAAGTAAATAATAGGATATGAGTATCATAATTAAACCTATAGTAACGGAAAAAGTAACCAAAGAAAGTGAAGTTTTGAACCGTTTTGGATTCGTTGTTAACAAAAAAGCAAACAAAGTTGAGATTAAGAAAGCTGTTGAGGCTGCTTATGGTGTGACTGTGTTAAGTGTTAATACGATTAATGTAAGACCAGACAGAACTACTAAATACACTAAAAGTGGTTTAATCAGTGGAAAGACAAATGCATATAAAAAAGCAATTGTACAAGTACAAGAAGGAGAAACAATTGATTTTTACAACAATATCTAAGATATAACAATGTCAGTAAGAAAATTAAAACCTATTACCGCAGGTCAGCGATTTAGAGTTGTGAATGGTTATGACGCCATTACAACTGATAAGCCGGAACGCTCTTTGATAGCGCCGATAAAAAACTCTGGAGGTAGAAATAGTCAAGGAAAGATGACCAT